>NZ_JACFSF010000002.1:0-355983 GCF_016100565.1 Gilliamella sp. M0364
TAATTTGACTAAATAACAGCCTATTATTGCGCTAAAAATCATCTAAAAGTATAGTGACTGAAAATAATCTATGCAACTGATTTTAAAATCTAAATTGTTAACTTTTGTAAAGTTTAATCTCAACAACATCAATACACAAAAACCTTATTTCATAATTCTTGCCTACCTAGTTTTAGATATTTTTACCTATTCTGATCATTTCAGTTATTAAGGATTTTAAACTCAAAAAACCCCGTTCCTCAAATTTTTTAGCTTTAAAAAGTACGCTCCTCAAAATTTATGCTGTTAATATGGTTAGATATTGGCAGTTAAGGGCATTATAATAATGCCCTTATTATTTAGTTAAAAATCAGGAACAGTAGCAGTTTTGCTGAGTCCGTAACTATTAAATGTTCCTTCAACAGCCGTTGCACATTTTTGTTGTTTCAGCCACATAATAAAATGTTGCCCTGTGCTTTTGCTAGCAAAATGGAGGTGTGGATAGTTCAAATGAACGCTGCCCCATTTTTCAACCATTTTACTTTTTACTTCGGCTGACCATTTACCTTGTGCGGTTAAACGTTTTTCGGCTCGTCTTAAAGCACTTTGTCCTTTAGGATTAACACGAATTAACCGTAAATAACCTTTAACACTTGTCGGTACAGATGCTATTGGCAGGGCTAAGGTGTAATCATTAATTACAGTTTGCTGTAGTAAGGCAGTTCTAAATTGTTGTAACTGCGCTTCATCGCCAAATAGCCGGATAATTCCACCTAATGTTCGCTGTACATTATAACAAGGAAAGCTAACTGCAATATTGCCTTGATGGTTAACTAATACTTGATGCAGTGATTGCATAACTTGATTAATCACTTCAGTTTCAGTTATCTCAAGTTGCGGAATTGCCCGTAGTTCAAAATAGTGAGTAAGCATAATATTACTCCTTACCACTAGCACCAAATACACCACCACGAATCAGAACTGCGATAACATAATGTTGTTGTTCAAGCGTTGGTTTTTCACCTTTGAGCACCCAATTATCAAATAAGGTATAAAAATCCTGTTTTTGTTTAGGTTGTCTAAAAGCATGTCCCATAGTGGTAACTGCACCATAAGGTTCAATAGCAATTGGGAACTCGGCGTTTTCAGCATACCAAGTATCAATAGTTCGAATGGCATTGCTGATTTTTTGCGAGTGCATTGCTGCCTGACCATTTTTTTCATACAGGACTTTACTTTTTTCTTTACCAGTATCCAAAATCAATTCTTGTGATGGATAGACCTCTTGCCCCAATCCCATTTTTAATTTGGCTTGAATATCGAAAATAACAAACTCTTTGCCTAATAAGCCTGCCTCAATCAGAGCAGCGAGGTCATTTACCGATTTGTCATCATAATCAAATGAATTTAATTGATATTGCTTAACATCACTCACTTCAATCGTTGCTATTTTGTCATCTTTTTTACGAGTAATGCTAATACTGATTTGTTCGGCAACCATACGATTACGCCATAACCAACGGCCATTTAATATATTAATTGCATAACGTTTAGCTAGTGCTTGCATCCCTTCTGCTTTGATATAGCTTTGAGTCGTTTTGGTTAACTCTTCTTGGTAATCAATATCATTACAGACTGATGGCGAACCTAAGAAAGGTAGTACTTTACAGCTCCATTTAACCACTAAGGTATCTTTATCGGCATCAAGCGCTGCCACATCGACTGTTTGTAAATTAGCTTTTTGAATTTCAGCATCTAATTTAGCCGGATCATTTGCTAAAGCATTTTTAAGCCGATTTGAAATGGTACCGCGAACAGATTTTTCAGATAATAAAACTGGCGTTAATTTTTGGTCATCATGGCTCTTTTGCTGGGCAAAAATGGCATCAGAAATATCAAAACTACGTTCAAAGGCTAATACTGATGCGGTGGTGATTTTATCTTTACTCATAATTTATTCCTTTTTTCAATGCTAAACTTGTTTAATTAATCTTGATTAATAATATAAA
The DNA here is from genome assembly GCF_016100565.1 of Gilliamella sp. M0364. Taxonomy (NCBI): domain Bacteria; kingdom Pseudomonadati; phylum Pseudomonadota; class Gammaproteobacteria; order Orbales; family Orbaceae; genus Gilliamella; species Gilliamella sp. M0364. The sequence goes on from NZ_JACFSF010000002.1 coordinate 1,989, forward strand.
TATCTGCGTCATTCGATTGCAGTTCACTGCATTTATAACGCCAAAATGCTTGTGATAAATTTTCTTGTAACCTTAGTGGAAATATCCACTTACCTAATCCATAAATACATTCGACAAATTGTGTTGAATGTTGATTACTACGGGCATGTTCAACCATTCCTGCGTCAAACAGTGGTGAAATAGCTTGATAACCAAGTGGTATCGGCACTAACCAACCTCGTCCCTGCTTGACCGATGTGGTTTGCCACTGATCTTTTTCTTGCGGATGATGATGCAACATGGCAGTTTCAACTAACGCGTCAAGTGCAGTGGCATTCGGATCTTTTTGTTGTAGCTCGGCGGTGATTTCCTGTAAATCTTGCTGCGCTTCAACTAAGACAAAAGCAGGTAATAAAGCTTGAGTTAAATCATCAAGAGATTCTGAAGCTGAATATAATCCTACTGATTCAATCTCAATAACTTGACCACCAGCAATACGTTGCTGATAGAGCTTTTGTCTTATCTGGTTAATAAATTTTTCTTGATCATTAACATCATCGAGGGTTTCACGATCCTCAATTTTCACCTCAACAATTAAAGACACATCTAGATGAACCCGTCCTTCTTCGATTATCGAGCGGGTATCACCATTTTTAGCTAACGGATTGCGAGTGAGTCGAAATGTATAATCCGCATAATTATTAGGTCGATAAACTTGTACATCACAATCATGACAAGCGATTAATACACCATCCAGATAGATAGGATCATCCGACTCAATTTTTCGATTTAAAGCATGAATCGCCCCTAAAAAGCCAGAGATAGCCGGAAAACCATAAGTTAATGGACTGGAGATGGCATTGGCATTATGAATTTTGACATGGTCAAATAGAAGATAGTATTTTAAAGATGCCATTAATTTATCCTCCTACCTCGTGGTTTATTGGATTTTAATACAAACCGAAACTCTCTGCGCCATTTTTCAAATTCTGGGTCTGAAAATTGTTCTGAAATTTGACCGAACTTGTCTTTTAGAATTGTTTGTATCCAGAAAGCAAAATCTTTTTCTAAATTAACTTGCCAATCAGCTCGATCATATTCTTGTTTAAATTTTTCTTCTCCATCTAGATTTGCTCTACTCGGATCAAGCCAAAGTTGCTGTTCTAATTTTAATGAAGATTCACGACTCCAACCTGCATATTTAGACGTTTGAAGATGTTTAACATACTTAAAAATCATCGTTAAAATCAGAAAAAAAGATTCTCTTCTGTTGTTTCTTCGAGAAAAATCATTTTTTTCAGCATTAATGGTTTCAAATAATAATTTAAAGCCAAATCGACAATAATATTGTAAAGATCTGTTAAAAATAGTTTCTTGTTCATTTGAAAGTGATGGATAAGAAGTTTTACTAAATTGAGGCGGCATTGAAGCTAATAAGAAATTACGTCCCATTTGGCTACCTATAAGTTGGCTAGCATTTTGCGCATTACTTCCACCCAATTTAACGACAGCAAGATCATGAAAAGATATATAAGATTTGTGTTCAATATTCTTTATTCGTCTTTGTTCGCGTGCTTGTTTATTTTCTTCCGAAAATCTAGCCTGTACTTTTTGGTAAACAAGATGACATAAAGATGATGGATGCAATGGAATCAATAAGCGATAATTGTCCTCTTTTTGTGATAAATAACTCTCTTCACTATTTGGCCAATATAATTGTTTATTAAGCTCAGAAGCTTGCGGTTTACTCCAATTATCATTAAGAAATTTACTGAAATTTTCTAAATAAATGGTTGCTTTATTTTCATCATCTGATAAGGCTTTTTTAACTTCTGGATGACGGTTAATAATTAACTGTAGAATAGTTATATCATCTTTAACAACCTGTTTCAGTAGACCAAAAATATCTAATGCCGATGCACCACCTGTTGCATCAAAAGGTAACTTATCAATTGTTGCAGATGAGACAAAATTATTGTAAACATCAGGTTTTATTTGAGTATTGTAATTCGCATTACTCCCTTTAGAGCTTGGGTGAATACCTTTTGACAAGTGCGTCGTAATAATTATCCAAGAATAACGACGTGTAGCGGCATCTTCCATCCAAGTTTTAAAATCAAATCTTTTACTCAGTTCTAACATCTTCTGTTGAGATTCATTAACTGCTTTTTGATCACCTATTTGTTTGGCTTTTTCTAACTTGGCCTGTTCACTTTTATAACTGCTGTTATTAGCAAGCCGTTGCTGAAGAAAGTCGACAATGACCTTTCTTATATCTTGCCAAGAAATATTATTCATTGGCCCTCCTTATATTTATGATTACAATACAAAAAAGGCTTACGCAATTAAGTATAAGCCTTTTGTTTCATTATTATGCTACTCTAAATTTCAAATATGAATTTAATCTATTGATTGCATCCATATTATAAAACAATTCATTATTCTTCATACGACTGTATGTAGTTTGATTCAACTCTAATTTCTTAATTAAACTTTTAACCTCTTTACTTGTCGATATATTTAATATTTTCATTATATCTTTTATAGAATAGAAATTGCATCTCTGTGAAATGTCAAAACATATTTCATCATTCGCAGAAGAATCAGTTATTACAAATTGTTTTAATTTAATTAACTCATTCTTTTTATCAGAAAATTGACTCTGTATTATCAAAAATGTATTATTAATCATCGTTTAGTTCCTTTATTTAAGATTAAACGACCTCCCCAGATGGTAGAGCATCTGGGGAAATCCTACTTTATTTCAAATCTTGTGAATTAATCACAAATAAAATATAACACCAGTAAATCCTCAACGTCAATGATTATTTTTAACAAAAACAAATATAAAATATTATGGGAATCAATTATTAAAATTAATATAAAATATTATGGGAGTGGAAAACCGCCTATACGGCGGTAACGTAACAAAAACAAAATAAAATTTTATGTTTCTAAACTACCTATACGGCAGTGCAGTTAAGTATAGAGTAATTATTCGAGCATTACTAGCATGCACTACTCAGCTGATTATTTTCTATAAAAATAATTGAGGAAACACCTTTTTTAAATATAAAATTTTTATAAAAAATAATAAATAACTTCTTCTTTTAATCTCTATCTTTATAAAAACCAAAATAGGGATGAAAGCACCAACGTGTTTCGCTATTCACATTAATAGTACAAAATTCATTAGCTAGCCGATAATGATTTTTATCTGGAAAATATGCTGCTATTTGAGTAATCGCTTGCTCAACGGTATTAGTAAGCCATGGCTGTATCAGTGGATTGGTAAATTGCCAATTATCATATTTAAAATTGTAATTTTGTGTATCCTCACACTGTTCGTTTGGTTTTTGCCAAGCGATTTCGGCATAACTAAATCGGTATTCGCCATTGTCATCAAGTTGGCAGATATACTCCTCTTGTGGTTGCTCTTGCAGCCTGAAAGGCGAGATTAACTGTAGATGGACACAATGGTGATGTGCCAAATCAGTTTGCCAATAACTGGTAACATAATTACTTTTGCGCGCATTGATTGGAAACAAATTTGCCATAACCTTATGTTCTAATTCTGCTAGTGTTAGGCCTGCTTGCGAATCAGTTATAATACGAGGAATCGCATTAATATTAGCTAATTGTTCTGCTGTTATCAGTTGCTCAGTCTTATGGGTTTTTAATAAAAATAATGGTTTTTGCTCAAACCCCGGTTTAGTAAAGCAAGCGCTATTAACCCCTAAATTGTTGCCGTTTTTCATCGCTTCTAAATTACTGCCTAGAATCGCCACATTAGCACTTTCGGCTATTTTTTCCGGTCTATGACGCCAAACTCGTCCTACTAACTGAATAATTGAACGCATTGAAGATGGCTCAACAATTGCCCAATCATAATCATGGTCACGCCCAACTTCAGTAACCGGTGTGCCGATGACAATAAATATGTGATGTTGTTTATCACTGTCTTTTATTGCTGCACGGATTTCAGGTTGTTGAAATAATTTATTAACATCACTACGGTTTAAAATTCTATCCAATTTTTCTTCTAATTGACTGCGCAATAGTAGCAGTTGTCTGGCATGATAAACCACCAGATGAAATTGAACATTTGCCGGTAACTCAGTTTGCTGGTAGATTTGCTTAGTGAGCGACATCACCTCATCAATGTGCGCAAAGCGCATTAAACCGAGACTAATTTTTTTGTTGGTTTGCGGATCTTGTTGATGGTGCTGTAAATGAAAATGATAAGCTTGATCTAATAACTGTTGCGCCAATAAAGCATAGCCTAGATCTGAATTTTCTTTTTTTTGTAATGGGTAATTTAATAATTCTAAAATTTGCCCTCGACGGCGAATTACCCCTTGTTGCAACTTCGCTATTCTTGTTTCGATAAACTGCATATGATGATGTTTAAAATTAACCGTATCAACGATTTGTTCGACTGACTGCTGATATTCATCAAACCATCCACAAATAATCCCCTGATTAGACCTTCCTGTATTCTGATTCCAAATTTTGCGACCGGCTTGATAAGCATCAAATAAACCAGCAATCAGATCTGGCGTTAAGGTGGCTGATGAGAGTAACACTTTACTGCCATAAAGCCCGGCTAAATAAACTAACCTTGCCAAAGCAGGTAAATCTCGCTGATCAAAATCATCCGGTTCATCTAAAATTAAATCAGCGGTAAGCAACCTTAAGGTAGGGGCAATATATTTGCCGCCTCTGAGACATTCGCTAGCTTGCATTAAGTGATCAACAGTACATGTCACAATCGGCGCATAGATCAACTGACGAGCCTTACTATTTTCGATAATGGTACCAAGCTCACAGTCAGCAATACCACTCTCTGCCACATCAATATATTCATCGACTAATGATTCTGTCGATTCACAACCAAACGTTTCGGGATTTATCTCATTTTCATTTTTAGTAATTTGCGGCTGATTTTCTAACTCAAATAGGGTCTTTGTTGCTCGACCCCCAACCAAAATAGCCAAATGTTCATCAGTTAAATGCAATCTTTCTCGTAACGCTTTACCAGTTTGTAAGGTTAATACTCGTAATCCTAAAGCAATCGTAAATCGTACCCCTCGCTGTGGATTTGATAATGCATACATAATTCGCCCATTAGCTAAGGTTTTACCACAGCCAGTCGATGCCATATTGACGCCAAAAAAGCCATTATCCTCACTTAATTGTTGATAACTTTTAGCTAGATCAAAAGCATGGTTTTGCCATTGAAAGCGTTTAATCGTTGTACGTTGCGTAAATGGTTTATGCTGATTAATTGCTGGTAATTCAGTGTTCATTTTAGGTAGCAAGCGAGCAAAACGAGCGCTAAAATTAGCAACACCTAATAGATGATCATCTAATCGTTGATTGGCTTGCTGGTTTTTATTGGTATTGGCGATAAGAATATCTTTAACTTCTTCTGCTTTTTCATCATTGATTGATATGCTGGAATAGTTATGGTCAGCAACCATAAGACTTAATCGTGATAGATGTAATAATAATGAATCAATATTGGTTAATTGCATTAAAGGTGGGTGATTAATTGCCTTGCTTGCATAGCGACTTAATTTTTTAAGCCAAGATTGGCTTAAGGTTATATCACTTTTAAGTTGCCAAAAATCGGCACTGTCTTCAATATTAAAATTTCTAACCCATTGTTCAACTGCTTTAAATGTTTTAAAAAAGCTTTTTATTGTGAGACCCGAAATATCGAAATCATCTTTTTGTTTATTTTGACAATCTTTATATCTAACTGGCATTAAAAAAGGCATGCGATGGTGTGACACAATTAACCAGCCAATCCATTGGGCCAATAATGGCAATTGAGAGAGATCGTTTTTTTCTGTCTTTGCTAGCTCTTTATACCAATCAGGTGTAATTTGTTGATGATCAGCAAAATTAGCTAAACGGGTTAAAACCTCTTGATTAGTATTACAATCACGAATCATCAATAAGAATAACTGTAATGAAATCCACTCATGACGAAACGGATCACCTGCCAGTCGACTTTTACGTAATTTATCTTGAAAACCGACTGTCGCTTTGCCCAAATCATGCAATAGCGCAGCAATGGTTGCGATAAGTTGGATAGATGTGGCATATTGCCAACTATTTTCACTATCATTGCGTAATATATTGCGCTTAGTACGATTAGTTGGCACTCGGCCTTGTTGATTAAATTGGCTTTTATCACCAACAATCCAGAGTAGATCGGTTAGATTTTTTCCATGCGTCCAGTAACAAGCAACGGCAGTATTTTTTCGTGCTGTTTTACGTAATAATTTATACAGTGTCTGTAAACCATCGGCAGTCATCGGCGTTTGCCAAGTTCGTTCACCACAACGTTCAGCAAACTGATCGATAATACGACGAGTCTGAGTTAATGCATTTTTCTTGCATTGGCTAACTAGCAAAATATTCATGTTTTATCTGCTATCTGTTTCAATGTATCAATAATCATATCCAGTGCACCTAATTGTGCAAACTGTGAAATACATGCTTGTCGAAATTCTTTTTCACTATCACCTTGTTTAGCTGATATAAAAGCTTGTGGTAACACTATGCCATCTTTAATAATATCAGCAGCATCAAATACTAGCCCTCCACGTCTGGTTTTGCCATGTAATATAGCCAAACCATGTGGTAAGCCTAATACCCAACAAGCTGTTGCACCTAATCCATAAGCTAAATAATTACCATGATCTAGAAATTGGTTAGCAGGATCATAATGCTTGCCACGTGTACCTTGCTGCCGTTTAAAATTATCATCTTGTAAAGTCAGTTGATTTGCCATGCCATAAAGGCGTTTGCTGATGCGCCCTTCAGCAGCTAACAATGCTTGACTCGTTGCCGCATCTTGAAATTGTTTTTCAGCATCGTTTAACAACGTAGTGAGTTGCTTATCGTCAACTTGCCAATCAAATTTCGGCCAACATTGTTGAATAATTTTGAGTCGCTGTTGTTGAAGGGTTTTAGCAGCTTGTAGGCGGAGATTATCGTCAAACCAGAATTGACACCAACTTTGCAGATATTCGGTTGCACGATATTCACTTTGCGGTGAAAAAAATTGGCAGGCAAATTCCGATTCTGTCGAGGAAAATAGAGGCGTTCCACCACCGCCACAAAAACCAATCATGACTCCTGCACGAGAAAGCTCACGCACAGCAGCTTGAGTTAATGAAGTGCCTGTACCAAGTAAAATACAGCTAGTATTGGCTATTGGAATATTCCAATATAATGACTGCTGCCCTTGATCAGTCACATATTCAACTCGACCACCATTGACTAAAACTCGACAATGCTCCAAATAATAGATATTAGCACGCTTGGAATGTAGAATCGTTTTAAGATCAGACGAATGAATCAAATCCATGATAATAAGTAAATAAACTCAAATTCTAGATAGCAATAAATTAACATTGTTTTATGTATAAAACGAGTCTTTTAAATAATTATCTAAGAGATTTAATAAATGATTTTACTGCCTATACGGCAGTGAACCAGAAACCCAAATTGATACAGTAATCGATAATTTTCTAAACTACCTATACGGCAGTGAACGTACAAAAGTATCCAGTGAATTTCTAACTAGCTTTCTAAACTACCTATACGGCAGTGAACCAACTAAATGCCATCCCCCATCCTTTTCACATTTTCTAAACTACCTATACGGCAGTGAACATATTTCATTTTGCTTACACCATTTCAAGTTATTTCTAAACTACCTATACGGCAGTGAACAATACTGAACAAAGGTCATTAATTACTTCATATTTCTAAACTACCTATACGGCAGTGAACTTTTTCAATTTCTTCTTCTTCTAACTTGATCGTTTCTAAACTACCTATACGGCAGTGAACTTTTGGCCTAAAATCAGTTGAGATATCGCCTATTTCTAAACTACCTATACGGCAGTGAACGACTCAACCTCATATCAACGTGAAATGAGTAGTTTCTAAACTACCTATACGGCAGTGAACTTGCAGGTAATGCGCCAACGGTATCAGCATCATTTCTAAACTACCTATACGGCAGTGAACATAACTTGGGTTAAATCCTTTTCGACTAAATCTTTCTAAACTACCTATACGGCAGTGAACAAACACTCAGGCACAGGCTATCATCTGCTGCATTTCTAAACTACCTATACGGCAGTGAACGACCAATCAGGGCAAGACCACTACACCACGGATTTCTAAACTACCTATACGGCAGTGAACTGGGCATAACACCCAAAAATACGGGGGGATTTTTTCTAAACTACCTATACGGCAGTGAACATCGAAAAACTTCACCGATTACCGCGCCAAACTTTCTAAACTACCTATACGGCAGTGAACATAAATTTGTTGATACAAAAAACCGCCGAGGCTTTCTAAACTACCTATACGGCAGTGAACATAATCGATCTGACAGCTGGGTCAACGTGGCTTTTCTAAACTACCTATACGGCAGTGAACGAACGGAATGATGCAAATCGGTGGTACACCATTTTCTAAACTACCTATACGGCAGTGAACTAATCGAAGCGCCAAGATTTTGTGCCGCTGGTTTTCTAAACTACCTATACGGCAGTGAACCTGAACACTATACAGGTAATCCGTGTTTTGTTTTTCTAAACTACCTATACGGCAGTGAACGTTTTAAACGGATTAGTAATTCGACGTGAAAATTTCTAAACTACCTATACGGCAGTGAACATCTGTTCTTGTCGAGCTTGCCTAGTTTTCACTTTTCTAAACTACCTATACGGCAGTGAACATGGGAACATATTCAAGATAACATCTCAAACTTTTCTAAACTACCTATACGGCAGTGAACTTCCCCAATAATGATTAACCGTTGGAGGATAATTTCTAAACTACCTATACGGCAGTGAACTCCGAGCAATCATACCCCGAATTTCGTCACGCTTTCTAAACTACCTATACGGCAGTGAACACATATAACGCTCATACTCTCGCTTTTGTTCATTTCTAAACTACCTATACGGCAGTGAACTAGAATCCAATATACTATAAATGCAGTTGGCAAAAAGGCAAAGCGCAATTTTACTATTAAAAACCCTTTTTTTAAGCGGTTTTTCAACATATTGATTTTTAAAAATTTTATTTTAAGTCAAAAAAAAGGGTTAGCAATAAGTAGGAATTTAATTTTCAAAAACCCCTTTCCTCAAAATTTTTTAGTTCTTTATTTTTTGGATTGTTTGAGTTTCGGACGTTTGTTGTTTAGTGGTTATTTCTATACGGTGATTACGTCCGAGTTAAGAGGGTTGGCGCCAACCCTCTTTACAATCTCCCGCGGCGACCACGCAAGTGGTCACGATGTGACTGCCTTCCGCCTTCGTTCGCTCTTAACGCACCGGCTGTGATTTGTTCCTGACAAAGCACCGCCTTGGCAAACATCCCTGTTTGCCATGCTAACCTCACTCAGTTGTCAGCACGTTGCGAATGTCGCTAAATTAAATACACCAAACTTATTTGCCAAAATAAACTCTTATTATTGGAACTAGCTGATGTTATAACTAACGTTAGCGATTTATTGGATGGATTTAGGCTTTAAAAACCCCGTTCCTCAAAATTTTTTAGTTGTTTGAGTTTCGGACGTTTTGTTGTTTGATAGCTAGTTTGGTGGCTAGTTCTATACGGCGATTACGTCCGAGTTAAGAGGGTTGGCGCGAACCCTCTTTACCATCTCCCGCGGCGACCACGCAAGTGGTCACTGCGTGACTGCCTTCCGTCTTCGTTCGCTCTTAACGCACCGGCTGTGATTTGTTCCTGCCAAAGCACCGCCTTGGCAAACATCCCTGTTTGCCATGCTAACTTCACTCAGTTGTCAGCACATTGCCAATGTCGCTAAATAGGAAGCACTAAACTTATTTGCCAAAATAAACGTTTATTATTGGAACTAGCTGATGTTATAACTAGCGTTAGCGATTTATTGGATGGATTTTTAGGCTTTAAAAACCCCGTTCCGCAAAATTTTGAGGAACGGGGTTTTTAATTGGCTAATGTATTCTTGGTTGTTAGCTTATTGATGGTACTAAAACTGGTTCTAAATTTTATTAGCGATGATTAAAAGAAGTTTTCATAGATTAATTTGATGCTCATGATGGTTGAAACGGTAATTAACATTGGTCTTATTAATTTTCGTCCTTTAGCTATAACCATTTTTGCCCCTAATCTTGCACCGATAAATTGGCCAACTAACATAACTAAACCAATTGACCATACTACTTCACCGCCAGCAATAAAGAAGATTAATCCTGCTAAATTAGAGGTAAAATTGAGTACTTTGGTATGGGCGGTTGCTTTAGTTAAATTGAATCCAGCCAGAGTAATATATGCGAGTGCATAGAATGATCCGGCGCCGGGCCCAAAAAATCCATCATAAAAGCCAATAATCAACGCAGGAATCAAAGCAAATTGTAAAATTGAAAGCCGACTATTACGATCACTATCTCCGATTGTTGGTGATAGTAGAAAATAAAGTCCTACGCTAATGGTTAATATTGGTAATAATAATTTTAAAAAATCCGCTTGTATATGCATGACTGATAATGTGCCAAGAGCGGAACCAATGAATGCACAAGCAATCGCCCATTTTTGCTGTTTTAAATCAACCATACGTTGGCGAATAAAATAGAAACTAGCAGAAAAAGAACCGCCACAACTTTGTAATTTATTAGTGGCTAACGCACTAGCTGGTGGTAATCCTACAGCCAGTAGTGCCGGTACCGTTAATAGTCCACCGCCACCAGCAATTGAATCAATAAAGCCTGCTAACGTCGCAATTAAAAAAAGTAAAGCCAGTAATTCGTAACTCATGATTATTTTACATCACTACATTGGGCCCGATAGCGAAGATAATGATCCATTAATACGATAGCGACCATTGCTTCAGCAATAGGCACTGCTCGAATACCGACACAAGGATCATGTCTACCATGGGTTGAAACTTCGACACTTTCGCCATTAATATTAATTGATTGTCCAGCAATTTCAATACTTGGGGTTGGTTTTAATGCTATGCTACTAATAATAGTTTGACCCGAGCTAATTCCCCCCAAAATACCACCAGCATGATTTGATAAAAATCCTTGTGGGGTTATTTCGTCACGATTTTCACTACCACGTTTATTAACCGCAGCAAAACCATCACCAATTTCAACCCCTTTTACTGCATTAATGCTCATTAATGCATGGGCAAGATCAGCATCTAACTTATCAAAAACGGGCTCTCCTAAACCTACTGGAACATTTTCAGCCACAATGCAGACTTTAGCGCCAACTGAATCGCCCTCTTTTTTGAGCTGTCTTAATAGTTGATCAAGAGCCTCTAGTTTACTTTCATCTGGACAGAAAAAAGGATTTTGATCAACTTGTTGCCAATCATTTAATTGGCACTGGATATCACCCATTTGCGCTAAATAACCACGAATGGTAATACCTAACTTTTCATGTAAATATTTTTTAGCAATAGCACCGGCCGCTACACGCATGGCAGTTTCGCGTGCCGATGATCGACCACCACCACGATAATCCCGAATACCATATTTTTTTTGGTAGGTATAATCGGCGTGACTCGGTCTAAAAATATCTTTTATTTTGCTGTAATCTTGTGAACGTTGGTCGGTGTTTTCAATTAATAATCCAATACTAGTACCAGTAGTCACACCTTCAAATACCCCGGATAGGATTTTTACTTGATCAGCTTCTCGACGTTGCGTAGTGTAACGAGATGAACCAGGACGACGGCGATCAAGATCGTGTTGCATGTCGGATTCGGTTAAATTCATTCCTGGTGGCACACCATCAACAATACAACCTAGTGCAGTACCATGTGATTCACCAAAGGTAGTGACTTTAAATAATTTACCAATCGAATTTCCTGCCATAGTTCTTATTCCAATTTTTTTATTTTATAGTTAATTTATTTAAAATAGTGCTGATAAGTCTTCAAGTCAGCCTGCGTAATTGCAAATACGCCAAATCCACCATGCTCAAAACTGATCCAGTTAAAGGGTACATCTGGATATTGTTGTTGTAAAGACACCCAGCTATTACCAACTTCACAGACTAATACACCATCAGGTGTTAGATAGTCACAAGCATCGTGTATAATTCTTTTTGCTAAGTCTAATCCATCAAATCCTGCTTCGAGTGCTAATTTTGGCTCATATAAAAACTCGTCGGGAAGATCATTCATATCTTCATCATCGACATAAGGAGGATTAGTCACAATTAGGTCATATTTTTTATTCTCTAATTGATTAAATAGATCGGATAAAATTGGCGTAACTTGATATTGCATATCATGCAATTCAATATTAGTTTGCGCGACATCTAATGCTTCTAATGAAATATCGGTAATATCAACTTGAGCATCAGGAAATGCATAAGCACAAGCAATACCAATACACCCACTACCAGTACAGAGATCTAAAATATTTTTTGGTTCACTACTGATTATATCTTTAAACTGATTATTAATCAGTTCACCAATAGGAGAACGTGGGATTAAGACTCGTTCATCAACGTAAAAACTATGACCACAAAACCACGCTTGATTAGTGAGGTAAGGTGTAGGTAAGCGATCATTAATACGTTTGTTGATGATCTCATTTAGTTGTTGTTTTTCATCATTAGTCAGATTTGCAGCATAAAATTCTGGAGGAATAAATAGTGATAAGCCGAGCGTAGCTAAGATAAGTTGTTTGGCTTCATCGATAGGGTTATCGGTGCCATGGCCTAAAAAGATGTCTGATTGACTAAGTTGTGAAGTGGTCCAGCGTATATAATCCTGAACAGTGCGTAAGTTTTCCATAGTAACTCCGAAAGATCGTGGAGAGGAAGAGATTAATCGTCACGTCAGGTCATTAAAGCTGAGGTAAATGCCAAGACCATATTAATAGATTTTGTTGGCAATGCTAAAGAACCTAATGGCTCTTTCCTTCGATGACTGAATAAATATTCATGGCGGTGAGGAAGGGATTCGAACCCTTGATACGTTGCCGTATACACACTTTCCAGGCGTGCTCCTTCAACCACTCGGACACCTCACCTTAATTTAGCCCTGCTTTTTGAAAGCAGGGTGCATACTATAATTATCTGCAAACAATTAATCAAGTGTTAATTCATGTAAACGATGGTTCCGAATACTAATAAAACAGCTAAAATAAGAACCGTTGCAACTAAAGCATATTTTAAATTGATACTCATATTACTTATTCCTTACTTTTTGTTTATAACTACTCAATTGGTTTATCTAAAGAAAGAAATCCACCTCTAACCTTACTAGCTTCAAGATTAGGATAATTTGGTATTAAATCAAGTAAGATTTCGACTGCCTCATCTAGAAATGCATCAGGCTGTTTATAACCTTTAGGTAGATCTTTTAATTTAGTAATTGGCGCTAAACCAGCACGGTTTAAACGTTCATTCATTCTTTTTAAATCACGATCATCGTTAGTTTTTTGTTCAGTTTCTCGCTCATTTTTATTTAAAGAAACCACATATTGATCATCTTTTTTATCATTAAACCGCTTAATATCCTCTTCTATATAATTAAATTCAGGATTATTAGCAATTCGAGCTTGGTGCTGTGATTTTAAGTTAGCTAATAAAGGTTTAATGTTAGCAACAGTGAGATAATCAGCTGATGGAATTTTATCCCACGGCATGGCATTATCTAAGAATCGTTCTCCCATTTCATCGACATATTGGCTTTTCGTCATTTCGATATCAGGTACAACACCTTTTAACTGAGTACTGCCACCATTAATACGGTAAAATTTTTGTACCGTGTATTGTGCACCGCCAAGTTCTGGCCATTTAGGGTGTAATCGTGCATCTACAGGATATGAAATGTTACGAGAAGTTTGTACGGTACCTTTTCCATAAGTCGTTTCACCAACAATAACTGCTCGGCCATAATCTTGCATCGCTGCTGAGAAGATTTCTGATGCTGATGCACTATAACGATTGATCATGACAACAACTGGGCCTGTGTATTCAATACCTTTATTTTTGTCATCATAAGTGGTGATCTTTTGTAAATTATCCCGTACTTGTACAACTGGACCACTGTCAATAAATAATCCAGTTAATTCGATAACTTCAGCTAATGAACCACCACCGTTATCTCGTAAATCAATAACTAGACCTTGTAGTTTTTCACTATTGGCTTCTAGGATTAATGATTCAACTTTTTTGGTCAAGCCAATATAAAAACTTGGTATTTCAATCACACCGATTTTTCCACGGCTATTATTGATAGTTTTTAATTTAGCTTCACGATCTTCAAAATGAATTTTATCACGAGTGATTTCGATCACTTTCGGTTTACTATTATTACCCGCTGGTAAAATTTCTAATTTTACTACGGTATTTTTAGGTCCACGGATTTTGTCAACAATATCATCTAAACGCCAACCGATGACATCTTCAATAGCAGAATTACTTTGCCCTACACCAATAATTCGGTCACCGACTGATAATAATTTACTTTTTTCAGCAGGGCCGCCAGTAACAAAAGACATAATAACAGTATAATCATCTTGTTGACTAAGCGTTGCACCAATACCTTCAAAAGACAGACTCATTTCTGAATCAAAATCACGTTTTTTACGTGGTGCTAAATAACTGGTATGAGGATCGATTTCTCGCGCAAAAGCATTCATAAATACTTGGAAACAATCTTCATTATTAGATTGAACAATCGTTTTTAATACTCGTTGATAACGTTTAGTTAGAACTTCACGAATTTGGCTTTCATTTTTACCAGTTAAAGATAAATTTAACTCATCATATTTAACTCGTTTATCCCAATATTCATCGAGCTCTTTTTCAGAAGTTGGCCACGCCATATCTTCACGTTTGAAATTTATTTGGTCTTTAGTATTAAAGTCCATAGGACGTTGTAAGACCTCAAGCGCATATTGATAACGATTGTAGCGTTTTTGCAAGAATAGGTTGTAAATATCGTAAGCGGTTTTTAAATCGCCATCAATCAGTTCTTGTCCCAATTGCTCTTGGCGATCACGGAATTTATTTACATCATCTTGCAGAAAGAGGGTTTTATTACCATCTAATAATTTGAAATAACGATCGAAAATTTTAGCAGAAAAGGCTCCGTCTAACGAAAAGTCACGGTAATGTGATTGCGTAAAAAAGTTGGTCACACGTTTAGCAACCACTTGATGTACTTCGTCTTGCTTTAAAACAGGAATTTGTTCAGTCGCCGGCGTTTTGGCCTGAGCAGTTGTACTAATAATACATAAAATGAGACCGAATTTAACAAAACTTTTCAGTAGCTTATTCATATAAATTCTCTATCTATTAATAATATGCTCAGGTTTAACCATTAACTCCATTCCAGCACCTACTTTAACTTTGATATGTTCTTTTTCAATTGTAATGATTTGTCCTTTTATTGGTTTATTACCAACATTAACTTTAACAAAATCACCTAATTTCAAAGTACGAGGTTTTCTAGCTGGTTTTGGGGTCGCTTTACGTTTTTGTTTTGCACGTTCTTTAGCTTGTTTTTTGCTTTCTTTCAATTGCTGTTGTGCATGTTCCATTTGTTCTTTGGTGATAACTTCAGTTGGATTACCATTTAAATCAACGCGATGAGCACCTTCTTTTATACTATATAGGTAACGCCAACCCATTGTATAAGCTCTTAATGCAACACGGAGTTTGGTTTTACTAAGTATTTCACTATTTTCAAGATGCGAAAGGATATCTTGAAAGATGCCAATTTTTAAAGGTTTGGCTTCCCCTTCAATTGTAAAACAATTCGGAAACTGTTGAGCTAAATAAATAATAATCTCTTTACTATTCGTTAATTGAAACTTATTTTCCATTGGTTATTCCATTGTAGCAACTAAAATTTTCTGACGTTAGAGTATATATCAGCTTATACAATAACACTAACTATCTTTTTTATGTTTATTAATAAAGGTAATAAAATCTTTAATACCATTACGCATTAGCCATGAACTAACAATTATTTGTTCTTCAGTAGATAGCTGTTCAAATGCAGTCATCCAAAGTTGTAGTGGATCTATTGGCGAAACTACATAAGTCGCACTTTCTTCTTCAAGACATAAAGCTTTTTTCACATCTATCGATAAACTACTTATATGATATTCAAGTGCTTTACCACGAACACCAGATCGTTTTCGAGAAGTCCACTTTTCAGCTCTTGCTTTACGGTTAATCCCTTGCGTTGTTGAAGGCATTCCAGCAACGCTTAATAGTTCTTTGGGAGAGAACCACTCTTTCATTTTAATTACCCTATTTTTAAGAAACAAGAAAAAAATTACAGAAATTAAAGAAACTTTGTTACAATAATAAGAAACAACTTATTAATGATGTTAAAAGTTAAATTATAAACTTACTGGTTTTAATAACATGAAAGCATAACATAGATATTTAATGTTATAAACTACGAAGGAAGAAAAAATGGAAATAAAATCTAACGACTGGCACAAAGCAGATATAATTGCCGCATTAAAAAAGAAAGGGACTACACTGGCTGAATTATCTCGTAAATCAGGTTTGAGCTCATCAACATTAAGCAACGCATTAGTGAGACCTTGAACCAAAGGAGAAACTATTATAGCCAAGGCACTTAATTTGAAACCTTCACAAATTTGGCCAAGTCGTTATATGAATTCCATGACAAAACAACCAATTAAGCGAGTTTTAAGAAAAAAACGAGACGATAAAGCATAAAACAATAACTAGAGATTAACATCTTATCCACTTTTAAAAAATGGAAACATAAAGAAACAAAAATGTTTCCATATATTCATTTTATCGTTTTATATCAATTATTAAGGTTAATTATTATTATTGAAATTTATGATTCGGTCATTTTCTACAACAGTAAAGCTATGCTATGATTAGCTATCTTTTGTTATAAATCATAAATTAATAGGCAAGAATCCATGAAAAATCTTAGTAAAATTTTGGTCGTTCTTTTTTCAATATTGGCATTAGCAGCATGTTCACAAAAAAATTATTTAGAACAAGGAGCCCCTCTAAGTCACGAAAAAGTGAATAAAATAGTAGAAGGTTCGACCACTGAAACACAGCTTTTACATATTTTTGGTGAACCAACAGCTAAAACCGTTATTAATAGCAATGAGAGTAAATGGACTTATAAATATCTTAAAAAGAGTTCAACGAATAATGTTTTATTAGGTGAAACGCAATATGATATTGTCGAAGGTACTTTAGAAGTCATTGTTAATCAAGGTGTAGTTACTTGGTTTAATTACGATCAAAATAATAAACAGAAAAAATGGTAATTCTCATTACTGATTAAGTAAGGCACATCAAATTGATGTGCTTTTTAGTTTATTTTCTCTAAACCACATAGAATAGTTAAACTTACTTATTCATCAAACGTCAATTTTCTTATACTCAAATTAATGCTTTTGCACAGATTGCAACCATAATCCCTATTCTGTTCTGGACAAAAATAACCATTAGGTTATACTCTTTGCCGAAATTAACCAGACAATCGCTGCTTTGTTGTAGTCCTTTGCAAAAGGGAGACAAACAGAGGGGAGGAAAGTCCGGGCTCCATAGGGCAGAGTGCCAGGTAACGCCTGGGGGATTTTGGCGCGAGCTGAGATTCACGACTAGTGCAACAGAGAGTATACCGCCGATGGCTTAGCAATAAGATCAGGTAAGGGTGAAAGGGTGCGGTAAGAGCGCACCGCGCAACTGGTAACAGTTGTGGCACGGTAAACTCCACTCGGAGCAAGGTCAAATAGGGATTCATTGGCGCGGCCCGCGTTGAATCCGGGTAGACTGCTTGAGCTAATGCGTGAGTATTAGCCTAGAGGAATGATTGTCCACGACAGAACCCGGCTTATCGGTTAATTTCGCTCTTTTACTTTTCTGTTGTATCTTGTTTCACTTGCTTTTTATTATTCAACCAACGTTTAAATGCTAGCCAAAGTGTAAAAAGCAAACCTAATAGCAATAAAATTACCGGTATTAACATAAGTAATGACATGATTTGCTTTTCATAGGTTTTGAAAATCGGTGATAAGCCGAATAGATAACCTAATGTAACAATTAAGAAAATCCATAATGTCGCACTGATCCAGTTATAAATATGAAATTTGCGACTATGTAAACCGGATAATCCCGCCATCATCGGTAATAAAGTACGCACAAATGCAATAAATCGTCCGATAAATAAGGCTTGTAATCCGTATTTATGAAATAAAACTTCTGATTTATGATGATATTTTTCGGGTAAATGCGCCATCCAATTTTGTACAATTTTGGTATTGCCAAGCCAGCGCCCCTGCGCATAACCAAGCCATGTACCAAATGCGGCACCCGCAATTAGAATTAAGTTTATTAAACCAAAATGAAAAACATTTTGACTAATTAATACGCCAGTTAGAAACAATAAACTATCACCCGGTAAAAAGGCTGCTGGTAACACACCATTTTCTAATAAAATGATAACAAAAAGCATGCCATATAATATCCATAACACATTCGGATTTGAGAGTGTTGCAAGATCCATATGAACAAATGCTTGATAGAGTGTAATGATTGTATCCATTTAGCTTAATATCTCATTAATGTATTATTGTTAGTGGTTAATAGTACCACCTACCGTTAAATTATTCACTTTTAAAGTCGGTTGTCCAACACCAACCGGTACACTTTGCCCTGCTTTACCACAAACGCCAACACCTGAATCTAATTCTAGATCATTCCCTACCATTGAAATCTGTTGCATAGTTTCAATACCTGAACCAATAAGTGTTGCACCTTTAACTGGCGTAGTAATTTTACCTTTTTCAATTAAATAGGCTTCTGAAGTTGAAAAAACAAATTTACCTGAAGTTATATCAACTTGACCACCAGCAAAGTTAGGGGCATATAAACCATAATCAACACTTTGAATAATATCATCAAAACTCGATGTTCCGGCAAGCATATAGGTATTTGTCATTCTAGGCATTGGTAAATATGCGTAACCTTCACGACGGCCATTACCAGTCGAAGAACAATTCATTAATTTTGCATTGAGCTTATCAAACATATAACCTTTTAAAATGCCATTTTCAATTAATACCGTTTTTTGGCTAGGTGTGCCTTCATCATCAATAGAAAGCGAACCACGACGATTAGCAATAGTACCATCATCAACTATAGTACAAAGTTCTGAGGTAACTTGCTGACCAATTTTACCGGAAAATACCGAACTAGTTTTACGATTAAAGTCACCTTCTAATCCATGACCAACTGCTTCATGTAGTAATACACCGGGCCAACCTGCGCCTAACACCACCGGCATTGTGCCAGCCGGTGCTGGCTTAGCTGAAAGTAATACTAAAGCCTGTCGCACCGCTTCGCGAGTATAACTATCGATATGGCTTTCACCAGTTTTAACGTCAGTTGTTAAAAAATAGTCATAACCAAATCGGCCACCACCACCACTGCTACCTCGTTCACGTTTACCATCTTGTTCCACTAGAACAGATACCGATAAGCGTACTAATGGGCGAACATCAGCACTTAAGGTACCATCAGTAGCTGCGATTAAGATATCTTCATAACTACCAATTAAGCTTGCCGATACTTCAATTACTCTTGAATCGATCGATCGGGCTAATTTATCCACTTGCTGTAATATGGCAATCTTTTGTTCCTGAGCAAAACTGTTTATTGGATTTATCGAAGGATAGAGCGTGATATCTTGCGCCGTTTTAAAAGGTGTAACTGCTATAGGTGTTTGCTGTTTAGTAATTGAATTAGCAGCCAATACACTCTGTTCCAAGCGAGCTAATGACAGTTGATCGGTATAAGCAAATCCAGTTTTTTCACCAATAATTGCTCGCACACCAACACCTTGATCACGATGGAAAGAAGCATTTTTGATTATACTATCTTCAAGTGACCAACTTTCATAATAACCGGATAGAAAATATAAATCACCAAAATCAATTTTTCTTGAACTTAACATATCAAGTAAATTCGATATATCTTGTTGATTTAAGTTATTTGGGTGGAGTAACCTTTCACTCACTTGAGTTACTTTCATAAATTCCTTAATCTACTGATTATAAAAATAAAAAAATTTGTTTCTGACTATCACTTATCAATTAGATTTTACTCAGTTTTATTGTTAATACAGTTAAACTAATTACATAAGTACAACATCATACTGTTCTTGTATATACAGTGGTTCAACTTTTACTTCAACTCGTTTGCCTACAAAGACTTCAACTTCGGCTAAAGCATGAGACTCGTCATTGGTCAGTGCATTGGCTACTGCGGCAGATGCATAAACTAAGAAGTACTCAGAGCGATGAGCTTTATAAACACGAACAATCTCACGCAATATTTCATTACATACTGTTTCGACAGATTTAACAATACCACGACCTTTACAAGATGGACATTCTTCACAAAGAATATGGCCAATACTTTCACGCGTACGTTTACGGGTCATTTCGACTAATCCTAAACCGGAGAAAGTATTAACAGATGTTCGTGCTCGATCTTTAGCTAAAAAATCTTGTAAAGATTGTAATACCCGTTCACGATGAATATCTTCTTGCATATCGATAAAATCGATAATAATAATGCCACCTAAATTACGTAATCTTAATTGGCGGGCAATGGCAATCGTTGCTTCAATATTGGTGTTGAAAATGGTTTCTTCTAAATTACGATGGCCAACAAATGCACCGGTATTAATATCAATGGTAGTCATGGCTTCGGTTTGATCAATAATCAAATAACCACCTGATTTTAATTTAACTTTTCTATCTAGCGCTCTTTGAATTTCATTTTCAATATCATACAGATCGAAAATTGGAATATTGCCACGATAATGGGTTAGTTTGCTAGTTACTTCAGGCATAAATTCCTGAGTAAACTCAACTAACAAGTCATAAGTTAATTTTGAGTCAACTAATATACGTTCGATTGGATCACCAACAAAATCTCGTAATACTCGTTGCGATAAAGCTAGCTCTCCATATACTAAATTTTTACTAACCGGACGAGCCATTCTTTCTTGAATTTTTGTCCATAGTCGTTTTAAAAAATTAGCATCTTGTTCAAGCTCATGGGCATTTGCCCCTTCTGCAGCTGTTCTTACAATAAAACCGCCTTCATCAGAGACATACTGCTCAACGATTTTTTTCAGTCTTTCTCGCTCTTCTTCAGATTCAATTCGTTGTGATGTAGCAACATGGGTCGAATTTGACCCCGGCATTAAAACTAAATACCGTGAAGGTAATGTAATGTCAGTAGTCAACCTAGCTCCTTTAGTTCCTAAAGGATCTTTAACCACCTGAACCATTAAGTCTTGACCTTGGCGAACCAGTTCAGAAATATCTTTAACTTGAAATTGTTCTTGATCACTATCAGAGACACATTCAGTATGTGGCATAATATCTGAAGCATGCAAAAAAGCAGCTTTTTCAAGACCAATATCTACAAAAGCGGCCTGCATACCAGGTAAGATACGAATCACTTTTCCTTTATAAATATTGCCAACAATTCCTCGGCGCGATTCACGATCAACATGGATCTCTTGTAAAATACCGTCTTCAATATAAGCAACACGAGTCTCTGAAGGCGTCACATTCATTAATAATTCAACAGACATAATGATTCCTTTTTAATTGATAGCAAAGTTCCGTCTTATTATTCGTAAAAATAGATAAATCACTATCCATAATACCCCATCAACACAACTAGATATTAAAATTAAAGGCGAAATCGTTATGGTGTGATAAATAGTAACCTGAAATAAAAATATTAAAAAATTGTAACAAAGCGATACAACAAAGATAACAATTGCTTGCTGCCAAAGCGCTAAATTACGAATCAACTGAAATTTAAACAGCAGCAAGTAAGCTATACAGGAAAAAATAAACGCATGAATACCAAGAATAGATCCGGAAAATAGATCCAAGACTATGCCTAATATAAAGGCCATCCCCATTCCAATACGATGAGGAAGCGCTATTAACCAATACGCCATGATTAACATTAATAAATGCGGTTTAAGCATATTATAATCAGCTGACCATGGAACAATCTGTAAACATAAGCCTATCAACAGTGTTAACCAAATAATCAAAATACTAAATCGACTATTCCCCCTCATGTTTTACTCCTTGCTCGCCCCATAGTAATAATAAATAGCGTAAACGTTTTAAATCCGCTGTAGGTGTAGCAGAAATAATTGGGGTTGAATCACTAATATCAAGTTTCACTGAACTTACCACAGCTACTGGATAGCCTTCAGGAAAGCGACCATCAAGTCCAGAAGTAACTAAAACATCACCAACTTTGATATCAACATTATTAGGTAAAAAATCAAGGGTTAAATCATTACTACATCCATTACCAACTGCTACCATAGAAATATCATTTCTTAGTACTTGCACGGGAATTGCATGTTGATAATCACAGACTAATATCGCACGGCTGGTTGATTGCGCCGTTTGATAAATTTGTCCAACAATTCCTTTCTCATCTACGACTGGTTGACCAACATAAACACCATTATTTTTTCCTTTATTGATCACAACTTGGTAAACATAAGGATCAGTATCAGCTAATAAAACTTGAGCAGCCATTTTGTGTTCATCATGTCTTAATGGTGAACCTAATAATCCTCTTAGGCGATCATTTTCATGTTTCAAATGTTCAAGTAGTAGTAGATCACTTTTCTGTTGCATTAACGTTTCTTGCAATTTGGTATTTTCATTAACTAATGCTTCTTGTGTTTTTGACATTTCATAAAGAGAGTCAAATGATGATTTTGGTGCGTTTGAAACATTATAAAGTGGTGAAATTATGGTATCTAAGTAATAACGAATCTCTTTAAAAGGACGATAATTAATATCTAATACCATTAGCGTCAGAGCAAGTGTTAGCGCAATAAATAGTTGTACACTCAGAGGCGAACGTTTAGAAAAAAGTAATTTCATTGTTCAGTATTTACCTGTTATATACTAAGTAGTTAACTATTCTAATATATGACTCCGCCGACAATGTCGGCGGATAAAATGAAATAGTTGGTTACTTATTAGTAATTATTTAACGTTATTCTTCACTAAAGAGATCACCACCATGCATATCAACCATATCAAGTGCTTTACCACCACCACGCGCTACGCAAGTTAGAGGATCTTCAGCGACAACAACATGGATACCAGTTTCAGCCGATAACAATTTATCAATATTACGCAATAATGCACCGCCACCGGTTAATACCATACCATGCTCAGAAATATCTGAAGCAAGTTCTGGAGGACATTGTTCAAGTGCTACTTTAACCGCGCTAACAATACCACTTAATGGTTCTTGCAACGCTTCTAATATTTCATTTGAATTTAAGGTAAAGCTACGTGGTACACCTTCGGCTAAATTACGGCCACGCACTTCAATTTCAAGCACTTCATCACCTGGATAAGCACTACCAATAAAGTGCTTAATTTTTTCAGCGGTTGCTTCACCAATTAATGCACCATAATTACGACGAACATAATTGATAATTGCTTCATCAAAGCGGTCACCACCAATACGTGCCGACGCGGAATAAACCACACCATTTAACGAAATAACGGCTACTTCAGTTGTACCACCACCGATATCAACCACCATTGAGCCAGTCGGTGCTGAAACAGGTAAATCAGCGCCAATAGCTGCAGCCATTGGTTCTTCAATTAAGTAAACTTCACGTGCGCCAGCACCTAATGCTGATTCACGAATAGCCCGGCGTTCAACTTGTGTAGCACCTACAGGCACACAAACTAGTACACGTGGACTTGGTCTTAAAAAACTATGGCTATGAACTTGGCGAATAAAGTACTGTAACATTTTTTCAGTTACGGAAAAGTCTGCAATTACACCATCTTTCATTGGTCTAATCGCTGCAATATTACCAGGTGTTCGTCCTAGCATCTGTTTCGCAGCATGGCCAACTGCAGCAACACTTTTAGGTGTTCCAGAGCGATCTTGACGAATGGCAACAACGGAAGGTTCGTTAAGCACAATGCCTTGCCCTTTAACATAAATAAGCGTATTGGCTGTACCTAAATCAATCGATAAATCATTTGAAAACAAGCCACGAACTTTTTTGAACATAATAAAAACTCTTCCTAGAATTAATCTTGTTTGAATATATTTGAGTATTCAGAAGCAAACTAAGGCATCTACAAAATATATATATTTCTATATTTTATCCGATAAATAAGAGATTTTTTAGCAGATAAAAACCACAGCTAGCTTCAATAATAATTAAGGGTTACTATTGTATCTCAATTCTAAAATAATACCTAGAAAATAGTATAACAAGTGTTTGTAAAGGAGATATATAATGACAAATTACGATTTACAGTGTATCCTTCCGCGTTAATGTTGAGTTACAAACTTAGTATCGTATTAAAAGGTAACTTTTAAGGTATTGAGTATGCATTAAAATAATTGTTATTTATATCAAATAAACACGGTGTAATTCATGGATATACGCAAAATTAAAAAGTTAATTGAATTAGTAGAAGAGTCAGGTATTTCTGAACTTGAAATTTCTGAAGGTGAAGAATCAGTTCGAATTAGTCGATCTATGCCTGCGGCAAACTATTCTGCGCCAGTGCAAAATATTCAAATTCCTCAACCAGCTCCTGTTGTGGTTGCTCCAACTGTTGAAGCAGAAGTCATCGCAGATACCAATACAATTAATGGTACCACAATAAAATCACCAATGGTTGGTACATTTTATCGTACCCCTAGTCCGGAATCGAAAGCATTTGTTGAAGTCGGCCAATCGGTAAATGTTGGTGATGTACTTTGCATTGTTGAAGCGATGAAAATGATGAACCAAATTGAATCAGAAAAAGCAGGGACTATTAAAGCTATTTTAGTTGAAAATGGT
Organism: Gilliamella sp. M0364; assembly: GCF_016100565.1. Classification (NCBI taxonomy): domain Bacteria; kingdom Pseudomonadati; phylum Pseudomonadota; class Gammaproteobacteria; order Orbales; family Orbaceae; genus Gilliamella; species Gilliamella sp. M0364. The sequence goes on from NZ_JACFSF010000002.1 coordinate 26,926, forward strand.
CAACCAGTTGAATTCGATCAACCGCTATTCATTATTGAATAATCAGAAATTATTTATTAACTTAGACGATTAAGAGATTGAATATGCTTGATAAAATTCTTATTGCTAACCGCGGAGAAATTGCTCTTCGCATCTTACGAGCATGTAAAGAACTTGGAATTAAAACTGTCGCTGTTCACTCTTCGGCAGATAAAGATTTAAAACATGTTTTACTTGCAGACGAAACGGTTTGCATTGGTCCAGCAGCTTCTGCAAAAAGTTATCTTAATATCCCAGCCTTAATTTCTGCTGCCGAAGTAACTGGCGCAGCCGCTATTCATCCAGGATATGGTTTTTTATCTGAAAATGCTGACTTTGCTGAACAAGTCGAACGTTCTGGCTTTATATTTATTGGTCCAAAACCAGATACTATCCGCTTAATGGGCGATAAAGTATCGGCAATTGAAGCAATGAAAAAAGCCGGTGTACCATGTGTTCCTGGTTCTGATGGTCCACTTGGTAGCAATATGGATACCAACAAACAGATTGCAAAGAAAATTGGTTATCCAGTGATTATTAAAGCATCTGGCGGCGGTGGTGGCCGCGGAATGCGTATTGTTCGAGAAGAAAAAGACCTCGAACAATCAATCAAAATGACTAAACTTGAAGCAAAAACAGCTTTTAATAATGACATGGTTTATATGGAAAAATTCCTTGAAAACCCTCGTCATATTGAAATTCAAGTGCTATCTGATGGTCAAGGTCATGCCGTTTACTTAGGTGAGCGTGACTGTTCAATGCAACGACGCCATCAAAAAGTAGTTGAAGAAGCACCAGCTGTTGGCATCACACCAGAAATGCGTAAATTTATCGGCGAACGTTGTGTAAATGCATGTATTGAGATTGGTTATCGTGGTGCAGGTACTTTTGAATTTTTATTTGAAAATGGTGAATTCTATTTCATTGAAATGAATACCCGTATTCAAGTAGAACATCCAGTTACTGAAATGGTGACAGGCGTTGATCTAATTCGTGAGCAGATTCTTATTGCTGCAGGACAACCTTTATCTATCAAGCAAGACGATATTAAAATTAAAGGTCATGCCATTGAATGTCGAATAAATGCTGAAGATCCAAAAACGTTTATGCCATCTCCGGGTAAAATCACTCGCTTCCATGCACCGGGTGGGTTTGGTATTCGTTGGGAATCTCATATTTATGCTGGTTATGCGGTTCCGCCTTATTATGATTCAATGATTGGTAAGTTAATCGCTTATGGAGAGACCCGAGAAGTCGCCATCGCCCGCATGAAAAATGCATTAGCAGAACTGGTTATCGATGGAATAAAAACCAATATCGAACTTCATATAGAAATTATGAATGATGAAGGCTTCATGAAAGGTGGCACAAACATTCATTATTTAGAAAAGAAATTAGGTATTTATGAGTAAAAATAAGCCCTCACCACTTTGAGGGCTTATTGCTGTATAGAAGTAAATAAAGTATAGGTAACGCATATGAAGAGTTGGAAAAAAACTGCTGAAGAAATTTTAACATTAGGCCCTGTTGTACCAGTTATTGTTATTGAACGTCTAGAAGATGCTGTTCCATTAGCAAAAGCATTAATTGCTGGAGGAGTTAAAGTTCTAGAAGTTACACTAAGAACTGAATGTGCACTTGATGCCATTAAAAAAATTATCAAGGAAGTACCTGAAGCTGTAGTTGGTGCAGGAACAGTAACCACTGTTGAACAACTTAAACAAGCAACTGAAGCAGGCGTGGAATTTATCATCACTCCGGGTATTACTGATTCTATTTTAAAAGCAGCAGTTGAAGGTACTGTGCCGGTTATTCCTGGAATTGCAACTATTTCTGAATTATTAACTGCCCAAGAATATGGCTTAACGGCATTAAAATTCTTTCCAGCAGAAATCAATGGCGGGGTTGCTGCGTTAAAAGCGTTTGCTGGTCCTTGTGGTTATATGAAGTTCTGCCCAACTGGCGGTGTGAATCCGAAAAACTATCGTGACTATTTAGCACTTGATAATGTCCTTTGTGTAGGTGGAACTTGGTTTATCCCTACCGATGCGATTGCTAAAGGTGATTTTGCTAAAATTACTGAAATGGCCAAAGAAGCCGTTGCTGGTGCAAAATAGGTTCTACTTTACCGCCGACATTGGTCGGCGGTTTAGCTTTATCCAGATTAATCTAACTCCTGAGTCCTCTTCCACTTTCAATAACTCGCCACGCGATAAAATATAAAGTAGCCACAAAAAGTAACAGCATTGCAAAAGTGATCACTAAAGAGACATCACTAGTGCCTAAAAAACCATATCGAAATCCATTAATCATATAAACAATTGGATTGACTTTAGAAACCCATTGCCAAAAAGTGGGTAACATGGTGATTGAATAAAAAACGCCACCTAAATAAGTTAACGGAGTTAGCACAAAGGTGGGAATAATACTTATATCATCAAAGGATTTTGCAAATACTGCATTTAGCAAGCCGGCTAAGGAAAATAAAATTGAGGTTAATAATAAGGTAAAAATAACAAATGACCATGAATAAACTTGGTATCGAACAAAGAATAACGACACAATTGTGACCAATATACCTGTCAATATACCGCGCATGACACCGCCACCTACATATCCCCAAATAATAATATGAGTAGGAACCGGAGCAACAAGTATTTCTTCAATATTACGTTGGAATTTTGCACTAAAAAATGAAGAGCAGACATTAGTATATGAATTGGTAATCACTGACATCATAATTAGACCGGGCACGATAAACGCCATATAGCTAAAACCGCCCATGTCACCAACACGTGAGCCGATTAGATTACCAAAAATAATAAAATAGAGTGACATGGTAATAACAGGAGGAATCAATGTTTGCAGCCAAATTCTTAAAAATCGGTTAACTTCTTTACGCCAAATACTTTTTAAGGCAATCCAATATAAATTATTCATCAATAGCTCCTTTAGTATCATTGCGCACCAAATCTACAAATAATTCTTCTAATCGATTAGCTTTATTACGAACACTAATTACTTTTATGTTTTGTTGATTGAGTTGTTCAAACAACTGATTTAGTCCATGTTGTTTATCTACACTGACTTCTAACATGCCCGATTCGACCTCGGTATAATGATAGCCTTGAAGAGAGATTGGTATAGCTGTTGGTACATAATCAATGATGATTGTTTCGGATTGACTTTTTGCTAGCAGATCACGCATTGATGAGTTAGCGATTAATTCTCCATGCTGAATAATACCAATATGACGGCAGAGCATTTCTGCTTCTTCCAAATAGTGGGTGGTTAATATAATAGTAATACCTTGTTGATTAATCTCGCGGAGAAATTCCCACATAGAACGACGTAATTCTATGTCAACTCCGGCGGTAGGCTCATCTAGAATTAATAATTTTGGTTCATGAACCAAGGCTCTAGCGATCATTAGCCGTCTTTTCATTCCGCCTGATAACATATTTGCTCGACTATGTCTTTTATCCCACAAATCTAAAATACGCAGATACTTTTCAGCTCGTTGCAAAGCTAATTTGCGTGGCAATCCATAGTAACCACCCTGATTGGTAACAATTTGTAAGACTTCTTCAAATTGGTTAAAGTTGAACTCCTGCGGGACCAGACCTAATTGCCTTTTGGCATTAACAACATCGTTGTCTAAATCATATCCAAAGATTTTAACCTGCCCAGAGGTTTTGGTAACTAATGAACTAATTATACCAATGGTGGTTGATTTACCGGCACCATTAGGGCCGAGCAAAGCATAAAAATCCCCTGCTTGTACGGTTAAATTAATTCCTTTTAATGCTTCTACACCATTTTTATATTTTTTCTTGAGCGCTATGAGCTCTAGTGCGGGCGTTGATGACATAAAATGAATCCTAAATCCTTAATTTGTTATTTATATAATATGATATCATGTTTAGCCGATCGACAATATTGTTATGATTTTTAGAATAATTCAATTTTCAAGGCTAACAATATAATTATTAGATAAATATAAGATTAAGGATTAGAGGTTATGGTCAAAATTGGTTTGGTTTCAGTATCAGATAGAGCATCACAAGGTATTTATCAAGATGAGGGTATTCCAGCATTGTTATCATGGTTACAAACAGCCTTAAAAACACCATTTATTACTGAACAACGTATTATTCCTGATGAACAACTAATCATTGAAGAAACTTTATGCGAATTGGTAGATAAGTTGCAATGCCACCTTATATTAACCACAGGCGGTACTGGGCCAGCAATTAGAGATGTTACACCAAATGCAACCTTAGCAATTGCTGACCGATTAATGCCAGGTTTTGGTGAACAAATGCGGCAAATTAGTTTGCATTTTGTTCCTACAGCAATTTTATCTAGACAAGTCGGTGTCATTAGAAAAAAATGTTTAATTTTAAACTTACCTGGCAGGCCTAAATCAATTAAAGAAACCCTTGAAGGCGTGAAAGATGATCAAGGAAATACTATTGTTACAGGTATCTTCGCCAGTGTTCCATACTGTATTGATTTATTAGATGGCCCTTATATCGAAACTCATAATCATGTTGTTCAAGCTTTTCGACCGAAAAATGCTAGCAAATCTAACCTTTAATTTTATGCAAACATCATGCATAATTATGTAAATAAATGTTTTAACCGTGCAGGTAAGATTGATAATAGCAATATTACCTTAATGGCCAATAATGACATTATTTAAGATTATAATTAGATAATTTTAGATAACTAGTTAATATGATTAATAAACGCTATTGGCGTAATTGGTCATAAATTTAATTTAAAGGAACAGTATGAAACAAAATGATCTCACTAAAACTTTTAAAGAAATGTTATTACAAGAAAAGTTTAGTTCTCAGATAGGTATCGTACAGGCCTTACAGGAACAAGGATTTGATAATATAAATCAGTCCAAAGTATCTCGAATGTTAACCAAATTTGGTGCAGTAAGAACTCGCAATGCAAAATCTGAAATGGTCTACTGCTTACCAGCCGAAATGAGCGTACCAACCACTAGTAGTCCACTAAAGAATTTAGTTTTGGATATTGATTACAATAGTTCAATGGTGGTTATCCGTACTAGTCCCGGAGCTGCGCAACTGATTGCTAGACTTTTAGATTCAATTGGTAAATCAGAAGGGATTTTAGGCTCCATTGCCGGCGATGATACAATTTTTAGCACTCCGACTAAAGATTGTTCGGTTAAGAAACTGTATCAAACTATTATTGAATTATTTGAGCGAAGCTTATAAAAAACAATTTATTTTAAGCCAGACCGATAATTTTTTTTAATATTTAAACTATTGACACACTTGGTTAAATCGTTAATCCTATATGACACTGATTTTGTAACCAAAATTACAAACAAAAGAAGAGGCGCATTACTCAGGTAGATCATTTTAGGAACTGGAGCCGTAAAGAGATGATTAATGGGGTGTAATGCCGAGGTTTGATTGTCATTCCAGAAAGCAATTGAATCGGCTACAAGGGCTGAATCCCTTGGGTTGTCACCCTAACAGGTGGAGCGCTTCACGGTATGTATTTTTTGCTATAATAGGACATGCCCGCTCTATCTCTGTTAAAAATAAGAATTTTTAATATGAGGAATCCATGGAAACATCATTTATAATTGCTAAATTCGGTGGTACTAGCGTTGCAGATTACCCAGCAATGGTCAACAGTGCCAATATTGTTCTAGCTAATCCTAATGTCAAAGTAGTCGTATTATCTGCCTCAGCAGGTATAACCAATTTACTGGTAGCATTAGCTGAAGGTCGTGATGCCAATGTCAGAGCAAAACATATCGCTAAAATTCAATCAATTCAATATAATATCTTAGAAAATCTACCTGAAAATCAAGCTCTACGCACTGAAATTGACCAAATTATTGCCAATATTGCTTCATTATCTGAAGCCGCAAGTTTAGCAACTTCACCGGCATTAACCGATGAATTAGTTAGCCATGGTGAAATAATGTCATCAAAACTATTTGTTGAGATATTAAAACATCAACAAAAAAATGCCATTTGGTTTGATGTCCGTAAAGTAATGCGCACCGATGATAAATTTGGTAAAGCTGTACCGAAAATAGACGAAATTAAACAACTTTGTTGCGCCCATTTAAAATCATTAAATCCAGAAACTATCGTGGTTACTCAAGGCTTTATTGGTAGTGAAAGTTCAGGTAAAACCACCACTTTGGGTCGTGGTGGAAGCGATTATACCGCAGCCCTGCTTGGCGAAGCGTTAAATGCTACCCAAATTGATATCTGGACCGATGTTGCTGGTATTTATACCACCGATCCTCGAATTACCTCTGGTGCAAAACGTATTGATGAAATATCATTTGCCGAAGCCGCTGAAATGGCCACTTTTGGAGCTAAAGTTTTACACCCAGCAACATTAGTACCAGCTGTGCGTAGCAATATTCCGGTATTTGTCGGCTCAAGCAAAGCACCACAAGACGGAGGAACTATTGTCTATAATACTCATAGTATTAAATCATCATTACCTTCGTTCAGAGCATTAGCACTTCGTCGTCAACAGACATTATTAACCTTAACCAGTTTAAATATGCTACATGCACAAGGTTTTTTAGCAAATGTATTTACTATATTGGCTAAACACAATATCTCGGTCGATTTGGTAACAACCTCTGAAGTCAGCATTGCATTAACCATTGATACCACAGGCACAAATACCAATGGCAATAGCTTATTAACTAAAGCGTTATTTGATGAGTTATCAACGGTTTGTCATGTCGAAGTTGAAGAAGATTTAGCGCTGATTGCTATAATTGGTAATAATCTGACCACAACTAAAGGTATTGCGAAAGAAGTTTTCGGAGCTTTAGATGATTTCATTATTCGTCTATGTTGTTATGGCGCTAGCACGCATAATCTTTGCTTACTAGCAAGAAGTAATGATGCAGAAGATGTGATCAAAGTTTTACACAAAACTATTTTTGAATAACGACTTAACGGGAGCGATTATATTATCGCTCCTAGCAAATGATGATATAAATCTTCACTTAAGCAGTACTAAAAATTTCTAGAATATTTGAAAAAATAATTGTAAACTACACTTAATATTTGTATGAAAGGTTGTTGGTAATGACTTAGACATACATCTATGGCTACACACAGTTCTAAGTATTAATCATTTTTCTTCTTTCTTTGATAACAATTTTTTTAAAGCTGTAAATTTTACGTTTTATTAATTAGTTATATCTTTCACAACGATTATTTTCATCTGCAATATGTTTTAAGCTATACAAAAAGTAACTTTTAACTTAATTAGACAAAGGAAACTATCATGGGTATTTTAAGCTGGATTATTCTAGGATTAATTGCTGGATGGATTGCTAAGTTTTTTATGCCATTAGGACAAGTTGGTGTGCTTAAAACCATTCTACTTGGCGTGGCAGGTGCATTAGTTGGTGGTTACATTAGTACATTCTTCGGTTGGGGAAGTGTAACTGGTTTTAACTTCCCGAGTTTATTTATTTCTGTTCTTGGCGCTATTTTATTGATTTATATTTATCGATTAATAAAATAAAATTGCTTCATAAAATGACGAGTAGACTTACTCGTCATTTTATATCAAATTAAATCAAATCTTCTCCTGACAATTTTAATCTGCACTGATTAAACCATAAACAATCTTAATACAATCACTATTTGTACTGTTTTTAATCTTTAAGATTAGCAAAAGTCATTCCGCCATACTCTGATTTTTGTTATATTAACAATTAATCATAATCTGACATGAGCAGTAATCAATAATGTTAAAAATCTTTAATACACTAACTCGAGAAAAAGAGATATTTCAGCCTATTACAGCTAATAAAGTTGGACTATATGTCTGTGGCGTTACCATTTATGATCTTTGCCACATTGGCCATGGTCGTACTTTTGTCGCATTTGATGTCGTTACTCGCTATTTACGTTTTTTAGGTTACGATCTAACTTATGTGCGTAATATTACCGATGTTGATGACAAAATCATTAAACGTGCGCTTGAAAATGGCGAAACCTGTGATGAATTAACGGATCGCATGTTAAAAGAGATGTATGCCGATTTTGACGCACTAAATATAAAACGACCTGATGTAGAACCTCGTGCTACTCGTCATATGTCGCAAATTATCGAGCTTGTAGAAGAGTTAATCAAAAAAGAGCATGCTTATATCGCTGATAATGGTGATGTCATGTTTTCTGTCGATAGTGATCCTAACTACGGTATTTTATCACGGCAAAATTTAGAACAGTTACAAGCAGGCGCTCGAGTTGATGTCGTTGATGTAAAACGCAATCCAATGGATTTTGTGCTTTGGAAAATGTCAAAACCTAACGAACCGAGTTGGGATTCGCCATGGGGTAAAGGCCGTCCAGGTTGGCATATTGAATGCTCGGCCATGAATAGTCATCAATTAGGCAATCATTTTGATATCCATGGTGGCGGTTCTGACTTAATGTTCCCACATCATGAAAATGAAATAGCCCAATCAACCTGTGCCCATAATGGTCAATATGTAAATTACTGGATGCACTCAGGTATGGTGATGATTGACCAAGAGAAGATGTCTAAATCACTTAATAATTTTTTCACCATTCGTGATGTATTAGAGCATTATGATGCCGAGACCGTGCGTTACTTTTTATTATCAGGTCATTATCGTAGCCAACTTAACTATAGCGAGGAAAATTTAAAGCAAGCTAGAACTGCTTTAGAAAGACTTTATACGGCTTTACGAGATACCGATGCTAATTATCCACATAACACACCTGATAGTGATTATTATCGACAATTTTGTCAGGCAATGAATGATGATTTCAATACTCCAGAAGCCTATTCAACCTTGTTTGACTTAGCTCGAGAGATAAATAAAGCTAAAGCAGAAAGTGATATGCAACTAGCCAATGAACTTGCTGCTGAGTTACGTTATTTATCTTCTGTACTTGGTTTACTTGAACAAGATCCGGTTAAGTTTTTACAAGGTAGTAATCAGGATGATAGTGAAACACAACTAATTGAAGCATTAATTAAACAACGTAATGATGCTCGTGCTAGTAAAAATTGGGCTTTAGCTGATGAGGCACGAGATAAACTCAATCAAATGAATATTATTTTAGAAGACGGTGCTAACGGCACAACTTGGCGTAAAAAAAGTTAATGCAATAAACCTAAAATCCCCTAGATTTAATGAAAAATTACTAGGGGATAAACTAACTATTTTTTATCTATTGAGGTTAAAATTCCCCTTAATATATTCAGCTCTTGTTGTTCAATACGGGCACGAGTAAATAATCTTCGTAAACGCCCCATAATTTGCCCCGGATGGTTAGGATTAATAAAACCTGTTTGTAATAAGGTCTGCTCTAAATGCTGATAAAATCGTTCAATATCTTCATCTTTAGGATATTGTGTGTCATTTATATTCTGATCAGCTAACTGTGACGGTGAGTCTTGAGCAGACAACATCGACATTCTAATTTCGTAACAAAGAACTTGTACTGACATTGCTAAATTTAAAGAGCTATAGTCAGGATTAGCAGGAATACCAACATGGAAGTGGCACTTTTGTAATTCATCGTTAGTTAACCCAACCCTTTCACGACCAAAAACTAAAGCTACTTGAGCATGATGAGATGCTTCAGCAATTATTTTATCCCCGCACTCTTTTGGTGTTAAATTTGGCCATTGTAGACTTCGTGGCCGAGCACTGGTACCAATAACTAAAGAACAATCAGCAACAGCTTCTTCTAAAGAGGAAAAAATTTGTGCCTGTTTGATAATATCACTGGCACCAGCTGCCAGTGAAATAGATTGAGAGTCTGGCTTTATTATCGGATTAACCAAACATAAATTAGTTAATCCCATGGTTTTCATTGCACGAGCGGCAGAACCCATATTACCTGTATGGGAAGTTTCAACTAAAACAATCTTAACATTATTTAAATAATTCACATATTCCTCATTAAATAACACAACTTATACTTAAAATTAACACAAATAAACCACAGTATATAATAAAAAATAGTTTAAAAGCAGTTTCACAAAGGTTAATCATAACTAGAAATTCACTATTTTAGACAAAGTTCACAAAAAGTTTAATCAAATTGAAATAACCTATTGACGAAATGTAAAAAATTTGTCAATGTAATCAATAGAATAATTGTATTAGCTCAATTTGTAAGTAAACATAGTGGAGGTCAATTATGACTTTAAGCATTACCAGTAAACAAATGGATATTACCCCTGCAATTCGTAGCTATCTCGAAGATAAATTTTCGAAATTAGATAAATGGAGAGCACTGTTAATTAACCCTCACTTTATTTTATCTAAAGAACCTGATGGATTTATTATTGATGCAACAATTGCAACCAAAGGTTCACCACTAGTTGCTTCCGCTAAACACTTAGATATGTATGCTGCAATTAATGATTTAGTTGCTAAACTAGAAAAACAACTGAATAAAATCCAACATAAAGGTGAATCTCGTCGCGCATTTGACAGTATTAAAAATGCAGTAGTTGAAGAATAATATTAATTAATAGTCCAAAAGTAATAAAAAGGCACTTTAATAGTGCCTTTATTTTTTTGCTTGCTATAATATTGTCCATCTATTTTTATTGTATTAATGAACATGACTGCCAATCCTTTATTGCCTTTACGCGAAAAAATTAACCAACTCGATCAAAAATTAATTGAAATCCTTGCTGAAAGACGTCAAGTTTCGACCGAAGTTATTCACGCCAAAATAGCGGCTAACATTCCTTTGCGTGATTTAGCTCGTGAACGCTCACTCATTAAGGCATTAATCGAACAAGGTAAACAATATAATCTTGATGATCTTTTAATTAAGCGCTTATATCAAATCATTATTGAAGATTCAGTGCTATTACAACAGAAACTTTTACAAGAAAAACTGAATCAAGGGACTATTTCCTCAGCAAATATTGCTTTTTTAGGACCTAAAGGATCATATTCACATTCGGCAACCCGCCGTTATGCGAGTACTCACTTTGATCAGTTAACAGAATCAAGCTGCAGTACCTTTAAAGATGTGTTTGAAAAAGTCGAATCAAAAGTTGTTGATTATGGAATTTTACCGATAGAAAATTCTAGTTCCGGCTCTATCAATGAAGTTTATGATTTGTTACAAAAAACCAATTTACATATTATTGGTGAACTATCATTACCGATTGATCACTGCGTTTTAGCCATTCCTAGCGCTAAACTTGAACAAATAGATACCATTTATAGCCACCCGCAACCTTTTCAACAATGCAGTAACTTCCTAGAAAATTATCCACATTGGAAAATCGTTTATTGTGATAGCACTTCATCAGCAATGGAAACTGTCGCGAAATTAAATCAACCAAATATTGCGGCTATGGGTAACAAAGATGGTGGGGAATTATACGGCCTACAAGTTCTTGAGCACAATTTTGCTAATCAAAAAGAGAATATTACTCGTTTTATTGTTTTAGCGCGTGAGCCAATTGAAGTTTCCGAGCAAATTCCAGCTAAAACCACGATCTTAATGAAAACTGGCCAACAAGCTGGTGCTTTAGTTGATGCCCTATCCGTTTTACGTAATCATAATATTGTTATGACAAAACTTGAATCACGACCTATCCATGGTACACCATGGGAAGAGATGTTTTATATTGATCTTCAAGGTAATGTTCATGATTATGAAATGCAAGTCGCGCTTAAAGAATTAGCTGCAATCACTTTATATACCAAAGTACTTGGCTGTTATCCTAGTGATTCAATTACCGCTATTATGTAATGACTAGCATGACAAAAAATTTTGCAAATGCCGTACTTGATTGGTATGAACAGTACGGCAGAAAATCACTACCATGGCAAATTGAAAAAAGCCCCTATCATGTTTGGTTATCCGAAGTCATGTTACAGCAGACACAGGTAGCAACGGTTATTCCATACTTTAAGCGCTTTATTGCACAATTCCCTAAAATTACTGATTTAGCTAAAGCGCCAATTGACGATATCTTACATCTTTGGACGGGGCTGGGTTATTATGCTAGGGCACGCAATTTACATAAAGCAGCACAGGTTATCGCCGACAAATTTGATGGTAAATTTCCCACCAAATTTGACGATGTTATCGCTTTACCAGGAGTTGGTCGTTCAACCGCTGGTGCCATTTTATCTCTATCACAAAATCAACATTACCCGATACTTGATGGCAATGTAAAGCGAGTTTTAACCCGATCTTTTGCAATTGACGGTTGGCCAGGGAATAAAATTGTTGAGAATCAACTTTGGCAATTAAGTGAACAAGTGACACCTAAACATAACGTTGCAAAATTTAATCAAGCCATGATGGATATTGGCGCAATGGTCTGTACACGTTCGAAACCAAAATGCAATTTATGCCCATTAAACTACTCATGCCTTGCTTATCAGCGTGACAGTTGGCAACAGTATCCAACCAAAAAACCGAAAAAGACCATTCCTGAAAAAACCGCCTATTTTCTAATGCTTGAACAAGATAATATGATTTGGCTAGAGAAAAGACCGCCAGCCGGTATTTGGGGTGGATTATACTGCTTACCGCAATTTACCAGCAAGCAAGCATTAACTGACTGGCTAGATAACCATGGTATTAAAACCAGCAAACCCAGACAATTAGTTGCATTTCGACATACCTTTAGCCATTTTCATTTAGATATTGTGCCCATCTACTGTGAGATAACAAACAACACTAAGTGTTTGGATGAGTCAAACGGTTATTGGTATAAGCTCAATTCAGAGAATGCGAAAATTGGCTTAGCTACGCCTGTTTATAATTTATTGAATCAATTAGCTTAAACACTACTATTTAACAGTATCTAATAAACTTTTGATATATAATTAACCATCATTTATTAGTTAACTTTTTATTATGAATAGCAAACAAGCGCAAGGTCTATCGGCATGGTTAGTATTCCTGATGGCTTTTGCCATTGGAATAACCGTCGCAAGTAATTATTATGCTCAACCACTATTGCACTCAATAACTGATGATTTACATATTGCAGTTAAACATGCCGGTTTAATCATTATGGCAGCGCAATTTAGTTATGCGGTCGGTTTACTATTTATTACCCCACTCGGCGATAAAATTGAACGTAAACAGCTAATACTTACATTAATGATATTATCAATCTGTGGACTAATAATTAGTGCAATATCAAAGAATTTATGGATGTTGGTATTAGGTACTGCAATGACAGGCCTATTTTCGACTGTTGCCCAAGTTCTCATTCCTTTTGCTGCAACGCTATCACGTCCTGAACATCGAGGTAAAATTGTCGGCACACTAATGAGCGGTATGTTGCTAGGTATTCTACTAGGTAGAACATTTGCCGGTTTTGTTTCATCAATAGCAGATTGGCATTATGTTTATTGGATTGCCTCATCAATTATGACCTTAGTCACTTTCTTACTTTGGTTATCATTACCAACCTATAAAAACAGCATCGACATTAACTATTTCCAACTGTTATTGTCAATTGGTTCATTGTACAAACAAGAAGCAGTTTTACGCATCAGGTCATTGTTAGCGATTATTTCCTTTGCTTTATTTTCATTATTATGGACACCACTGGCCTTTTTATTAACTGATACACCTTATCATTATTCTGATTTTATTATCGGTTTGTTCGGCTTGGCTGGCGCAGCTGGCGCATTAGGTTCCCCCATCGTTGGCAAATTATCAGATCAAGGAAAAGGCTGGTTAGCCACATCCATTGGCTTGACATTATTACTTGCTGCTTGGCTACCGCTATCTATTGCCGAGTATTCACTCGTGGCCCTAATTTTTGGTGTAATCTTATTAGATTTTGCGGTGCAAGTTACCCATGTATCCAATATGAACGCTATTTATCAAATTCGTCCAGAAGCACGTAGCCGTATGAATACTGGTTACATGGTCAGTTATTTTATCGGTGGTATGTTAGGCTCTATTGCTTCTACTTACTTGTATAGCAATTATGGTTGGATAGCGATAATTATTTCCGGAACCGTTTTAGGATTTTTGGGTATACTCTGTTGGATCTATTATCTTAGAACCGTTCACCATCCTAAACATAAGGCTAGATTAAACTAAAAATTTTGAGGAACGGGGTTTTTTAGCGATTATTTCATTTAAATTTTAGGTATTAAACACCATATATTATTTATCTGCTAATATAAATAGTTAATATTTGAACCATTATTAAAACAGGAATTACTTATGGCAAAAATATCTTATCTTAATACTCCATTTAAAGTAAAAAATTTATCACTCAAAAATCGCATCGTTATGCCACCAATGTGTCAATATCAAGCAAAAGATGGCTTAGCTAATGATTGGCACTTTGTTCATTATGTTTCTAGGGCGATTGGTGGTGTAGGCTTAATTATTTTAGAAATGACCAATGTAGCCCCTAATGGGCGAATTACACCTAACTGTTTGGGATTATGGAATGATAAACAACGCGATCAGCTGAAACGTATTGTCGATGCTGTTCATGCACAAAATGGCAAAATTGCTATTCAAATTGCCCATGCTGGTCGAAAAGCGTTAGGTGAGTCTGATGTGGTTTCATGTTCAGCAACCCTATATGATGGCAACGTCGAAGCTAATCCGGAATGGCAATACCAAATGCCAAGAGAATTAACCAAAGATGAAATTATCGATATCATCGAAAAATTTAAACAATCAACTAAACGAGCCGTGGAAGCAGGTTTTGATGCCATTGAAATCCATGGCGCACATGGTTATTTAATCCATCAATTTAGTTCGCCAAAAACCAATTTAAGAACCGATGAATATGGTCAAGATAAATTATTATTCGCTGAACAAGTTATTAAAGCTGCAAAATCAGTTATGCCAAAAGATATGCCACTAATTGTGCGCTTTTCGGCTAAAGAATACGGTGCTAACGGTTATGATATTGATTATGGCTGCCAAATTGCCAAACGATTAGCCCAAGCTGGTGCCGATGTTTTAGATGTTAGTGGTGGTGGCGATGGAAAACTAGATCCTAAACATACCCCTGATTTCCATGCTGGTTACCAAGTTTATCTAGCCCGAGCAATTAGACAGGTAACCGATTTACCGATTATCACTGTTGGTATGCTTGAAGATCCTTATGTTGCCGATTATGTGCTAAGCACTGGGGATGCTGATTTAGTTGCGATTGGTCGGGGTTTATTAAAGGATCCTTATTGGCCGTTGCGAATTCCAACATCACCATTTATACCAACATTTTATCAAATCGCTTTTAAATAAGTTGATTTAATGATTATCCTCCTGTAGCGACAGCTACAGGATTAATAAACAGATTAAATCTGCATGGCGTATTTGATCAACTGTTTCTTTATTGGTGAAAAGTTGTCAATAGCATTCATACCAACCGTCCTAACCATCTTTTTAAAGGTATTATCGCCATTAAACATATCTTGAATCGTTCGCATGGCTGTTAGCATAACTAATGCATCTTTACGACGAGTAAATTGGAATGATTTTAAGTTTTCCATTAAACCAATATCTTTTTGCTCATCAATACGCTTTTTGATAGTAGCCACCAACAATGCCGAATCTTGAAAACCTAAATTAACGCCTTGCCCAGCTAATGGGTGAATAGTATGAGCAGCATCACCAATTAGAGCTAATCGGTGCTTAATAAACTGTTTGGCAAAGCGAGCTTTTAATGGAAAGACCATTCGTGGATTAACCAACTGACATTGCCCTACTTTATCGCCGGTTAATTTAAACAGTTCGTGGCAAAAGTCAGATTCAGTCAACGATGTTAAAATTTCTGCTTGGGCAGGTTTAGTTGACCATACCAAACAGCTTTTATTAGCTTGCCAAAGTGGTAAAAAGGCAACAATACCATTCGGGTAAAAAATCTGTCTGGCGCATGCTTGATGAGGATATTGTGTTTCAACATTAGTAATCACTGCATGGTGAAGATAATTACGCTCAAATACTGATATTTTCTCATGTCTGCGTAACCATGAATGAGCACCATCAGCACCAATAATCAATTTAGCTTGTAAAGTCGTATTATCCGCTAAAGTCAAAAAAGCATAATCATCAGTATAATTATTATCTATAGCCAGCTGATTGAATATAGCAATATTATCTGTGGCTAGAGCAAGTTGATACAAATAGTAAGTGATGAGATTATTTTCAATAATATAGCCAAGATTTTCATAACCATAATCTTTAGCATGAGCCGATAAATGAGCTAAACCATTCTTTTCCCAGACACCAATTTCACTAAAAGAATGAACTCGATTGCTAGCACAAAGATCATGCCAAATACCAATTTGAGATAAATATCTCTGGCTGGCACCATTTATCGCCGACGCTCTTATACCTATGTCATCAAATTTAAAATCTTGCCATTCATCAACTTTAGTATCAATAATGGCTACCGTTAAATCGTATCTGCTTAGTGCACAGGCAGTAGCTAAACCAACTAACCCACCACCAACAATGGCAACATCGAATTGCGTTTTCATATCAATATTTTGTTATTACTTATCAAGCTTATTATCATTTTTGGTTTCAACTTCATCATCATTCATTGCTTTTTTGAAACCTTTTAATGCTGAGCCAAGATCAGAACCTAAATTGCGTAATTTTTTGGTTCCAAAAATTAACACAACTACAGCTAGAAAGACCAAAAGATGTGGAATGCTAAATGACATAATTAAAACCTCTTTTAAAAATATATCTCTATTTTGATTCTATTACTGCGCAAATAGATTTTAAATAATGGAATTAATTATACTCTTTTTAAACTAGGATTTCATGACAAGTTAATTTTAAATAAAAAAAAGACCTGCATAAAAATTATGCAGGCCAACATGAAATATAAGGAATATAAGGAAAGAAAACAATGAAAAATCCTTACGCTGCTTATTATCCATTTTTTTTCGCTCTAGTCAACGTTTTTATTTGGATTTCAGCAAAAATAACTAAATTTACACGAAAAATAAAGAGCATTAATAAAATATTAACATAACAGATAAAAAATGACAAAAATGTAATTTAAGCATATTTATTCAGTACTTAACCACTAAAAAAAGCCATTTTCAGTTCATAAACCCAAAAACAACCTCGCAGAAAAACAAAGAAACTCAACAAAAAAGCAATGAAATAATTTTATTAAAAAAAACAATAAATGTTGGTTTTTATATGAAAATTCAATAAAATAACAAAATATAAAACGAATTTTAAAGAATATTCATATTTAAAAACTACAATATTGAGAATATTCATTTAATCACTTATATAAAACTCATAAAAAATACAATATAATCAAAAACTGGATGAATAAATAAAAACGAGACAAAAATAAATATGATTAAAAATAAAAATGTCAAAACTTTTAAAGACAGACTCCATACTTCAATGCAAGGTTTATCTGTATCTGCTTTTGCAAAAAAATGTGATATGTCGGAAACTGTTATTCGTGATTATTTGTCAGGAAAAACTTATCCATCATTGACCCGTTTAGAAGTTATTGCCGAGAAATGTAACGTATCATTTAACTGGTTAGCTACAGGTTATAAGCTAGAAATTTTAAATCCGCAAGATGATGATGAAGTCTATAATGAAAATATCTATCGTATTCCGGTTTATAAAAAACAGCTACCAACCAAAGAAGAAGCACAAAATCAACGTTATGTTCGTGAAATACCACCCGTCATGAATTATCCTGTAATTGAAGGCTGGGCATCTCACCGCGGTTTAGACATTAAAAAATTAATTCTTTACTGGGCTAAAGGTGATTTGATGGCACCTGATATCGAAAATAATAATGGCTTAATTATTAACACAGATATAAACGAAATTATTGATGGCGCTATTTATTTAATAGAATATGAAAATTTTACATTATTAAGAAAAATACGCTTAACACTCGGTAACTGGATATTAATCTGTAATAATGACCAATATCCGACAATTGAAGTACCTAAAGCTCACTTTGAAAAATACAATATTGTCGGTCGAGTTGTGCAAGTTATCAAAGATGTCTTTTAAGACATTTATTAGTAATCTAAAGTTTTTCAATATATAATTTATTACATGAGGAAAGTATAAAAAACCCCTTTCCTCAAAATGTTACTCTTTTCATAACATCAGTTTAATAGGTATATATTCAAGTGATTTTAATTTACTAATTTCAGATTTATATTTGCAACTACAGCAATAAGTGTATAGCAAAACAAACCTCGCTTTTTTATATCATTGATAAATTATTAATGAATAACCTTTTAACTAATTAGGTCAACTATGTATCGATTTTTTGAAAAATTGGTATCACCTTATCCCAAAGATGAACCACAACCAATGGCTAAAGACTTTTTTAGCTTTATTTGGCAATCCACTAAAGGAACTCGCTGCTTCTTATTACTATTAATAATATTGAGTGCGCTAGCAGGTGCATTTGAGGCTTTTTTATATGCCGCACTTGGTAAAGTTGTTGATTGGCTCGCTGCTGTATCACCAAATCAATTTTGGCAACAAGAAAAAACAACCTTAATCGCATTTACCATTATTATTTTAGCTAGCACGATTATTATTGCCTTACAAACCATAATTAAGCATCAATGCCTAGCTGGAAATTTTCCTATGCGTTTGCGTTGGAATTTGCACAGATTAGTACTAAACCAAAGCATGCGTTTTTTTCAAGATGAATTTGCTGGCAGAATATCAGCAAAAGTCATGCAAACCGCGCTTGCCGTAAGGGATACTTGCTTTTTAGTTGCTGATATCTTTATTTATGTTCTGATTTCCTTTATCACCATGGCTACCATCATAGGTCAGTTAGATCTTTGGTTATTAGTTCCGTTTATGGTCTGGTGTTTTTTTTATGGTATTGCGATGTATTACTTTATTCCACGATTAAGTAAAGTAGCAAGTATGCAAGCAGATGCCCGTTCAACCATGACCGGTCGTGTAACAGATGCTTATACAAATATCATGACGGTAAAACTGTTTTCTCATGCTGGTAATGAAGCAAAATATGCACAGGAATCGATGGATGAATTTATGGTTACAGTGAATAAGCAAATGCGTTTAGTCAGTAGTTTTGAAATTGTTAATCATTTATTGTCTATTTTCCTAGTATTGGGCACCACCGGCTTGTCATTATGGTTATGGAGCAATGATTTAGTTGGCGTCGGTGCAATTGCAACCACAACCGCAGTAGCGTTAAGATTAAATGGGTTTTCACATTGGATTATGTGGGAAATGGCTTCATTATTTGAAAATATTGGCGTGGTTAAAGATGGTATTAATACATTTTCTGCAGCGAAAACTGTTGTTGATCAACCAAATGCACCAACACTTAAAGTTACTGAAGGTAAAATCGAATTTAAACAGATAGATTTCAGTTACGATGAAAAGTTAAATAATGCCATTATTGATAATTTAAATTTAACCATCAAATCAGGTGAAAAAATTGGTTTAGTTGGCAGATCTGGCGCGGGCAAATCAACGTTAATCAATTTATTATTGCGATTTTATGATTTACAACATGGTGAGATCACTATCGATGGTCAAGATATCACTAAAGTAAATCAAGAAAGTTTACGCGCACAAATTGGCATGGTAACCCAAGACACATCGCTGTTACATCGTTCAGTAAGAGATAATTTATTATACGGTAACAATCATGCTACTGAACAAGAGATGATAATCGCTGCCAAAAAAGCCCATGCAGACAGTTTTATTGAAGGTTTAGTTGATGCTAATGGTAGAACTGGCTATGATGCTTTTGTTGGTGAACGAGGAATTAAATTATCAGGCGGACAACGTCAGCGGATTGCTATTGCTCGTGTTATTTTAAAAAATGCGCCAATATTGTTATTAGACGAAGCTACAAGTGCACTGGATTCTGAAATTGAACAAGCCATCCAAGAAAGTTTATATACCTTAATGGAAGGTAAAACGGTTATTGCTATTGCCCATCGCTTATCAACTATTGCGGCAATGGATCGATTAATCGTGTTAGACCAAGGTAAAATTATTGAACAAGGAACACATCAAGAGTTACTCAGTAAAAATGGTCTTTATGCGCAACTTTGGAAACATCAAAGTGGTGGCTTCTTGGCGGATAATTTCTAACTAAAAATATAAGGGCGATATAAACATCGCCCTTATATTAATTCTATATATTAATTGATAAAGTTTTTATAAAATTCAGATTCAAATCGCATAATTGCACCATTTTTAGGCTCACCTTGACTATCGGCTCGATAACCTGATAACAACTGAACAAAGGCGATATAACGACCATCTGATTTTTGAATAAATCCAGCTAAATTATAGCTACCTTGAATATAACCAGTTTTAGCCATAACTGCTTCTTTAAATGGAGCTTGATTAAAACTTTTACGATTTTGTAGCGTTCCATCCACCCCAGCAATCGGTAATTTTTCAATAAAAGCTAATTGATTATTATGTAAAGAAATATATTGCAAAATCTCCATTAATTTATTCGCACTAACCAAGTTTAGACGTGATAAACCAGAACCATCGGCAATAACTAAATTTTCTAAATCAATTCCGGCTTTCTTGCGTAAAATTTGTTTTACCGCATCACCACCATTACGCCAAGTTCCTGACACATTATAATAATGCGCACCTAAAGTTCTAAAAATAGTATCAGCATATAAATTATTTGATTTTTTGAGCATGACGGTTAATAACTCAGAAAGTGGAGCTGATTGACTTGAAGTCAGTAATGTTAATCCACCTGATGTTTTTTGTTTTCTTTCAACAACTCGACCATTATAAGTAATATTTTGTTGTTTTAGTTCATTTTTTAAAATTGTTGAAAAGTATTCGGTCGGATCCATTACCGCAAACTTTAATGGTGTTTTATCAGCATTCGACGCGATACAACCAGATAAGTGGTAGCGATTTTTATCAGCACTAACATCAAGTTCACAATATTTATCATTTAAATCTTTACTATTGGCAGCAATTGTTCTGACATCACCTGATACCATAACCGGTATATTGGATGATACTGAAATCGAAGCTTTAGAACCAGCTTTACCAGGGGTAATGGTTGCATAAAAGCAGTTATCATCAATTGTTGCAGCCGATGCTGGTGCATTGTAACAAGCAGTTAAATTATTCCATGACCACCCTTCTGCTTTATCATGACTAGCAAAAATAGAAGTATCTAAAATAACATTACCAGAGATCTTTTCTACACCTTTCTGACGTAAGGCAGTAATCATATTCTTTAATCTTGCACGACTAAAAGTTGGATCTCCACTCAACTTGATAATAAGATCACCACTAAGCTGTTTATTATTTAGAGAACCATTGGTATACATGCCGGTAATAAACCGAAAATTATCGCCAAGTTCAAGTTGTGCAGCTAATGCCGTTATAACTTTTTGCGTACTAGCAGGTTGTTTAAATTGATCACTTTTATATTTTGCTAAGGTTTTAGGATTACCATCAACAGTTTGCACTAAAATAGATAAATCACTTCCTTTAGGTAAGGATGAGATATATGGTTCCACTGGTTGTGCTGATAATAAACATGAAAAAAAAGTAACAATGAAGAAAAAAGATACCTTTATATTAGTCATGAACGTATGCTCACATGAGTTTTGAATAAAACTAGTTAAATAAAGATAACAAATATATCTTTTTTTGCTGAGCCTATCAATATATACTCAATCACTTTTAAAAATATGTTCCAAATATCAATACTCATAATATTTTTCTATTTATTTCAAAAAAATAACTTAATATAGGTAACATAGCTATGATTCAACATTCATTAGGCTTTCCCATTGAAACCGTGCTGATGTTTATCGTTTTGGCTTTAGCTGCGATTATAATTGATTTATACGCTCATCATAATGATAAGCCCATTAGCTTAACAAGTGCAGTTATGTGGTCTTTCTTTTGGATTTTCGTGGCCTTAGGATTTGCGCTTTATCTGTATATACATCACGGTAGTGAAATAGCTAGCTTGTTTATCACTGGTTATGTACTTGAAAAAGCACTCTCTGTTGATAATTTATTTGTTATTATGGCACTGTTTTCTTGGTTTGCTATCCCTAACAATTATCGACATCGGTTACTTTATTGGGGAGTGATTGGTGCAATCATCTTCAGAGCTGTTTTTGTCATTATTGGTACTGGTCTATTATCCTTAGGGCCTTGGATGGAGCTGGTTTTCTCTGTCGTGGTTGCCTTAACTGGATTGATGATGCTAAAAAACCAAGGCAATGATGATGAGATAAAAGATTATTCAGAACATTTTGCTTATCGCATTGCTAAACGTATTTTTCCTTCCTATCCTAAAATAGTCGGGCACCATTTCTTATTAACGCAAAAGCAACTCAATAACGAACTAGCCAAACCAGAGAATAGTGAA
Source organism: Gilliamella sp. M0364 (assembly GCF_016100565.1). Lineage (NCBI taxonomy): Bacteria > Pseudomonadati > Pseudomonadota > Gammaproteobacteria > Orbales > Orbaceae > Gilliamella > Gilliamella sp. M0364. Next base: position 49,375 of record NZ_JACFSF010000002.1, read on the forward strand.
CTAATCAACAAAATGCCCAAAAGTGCATTATATGCAACACCACTCTTCTTATGTATTGTTGTGATTGAGTTAAGTGATGTTATGTTTGCTTTTGATTCGGTCCCTGCTGTAATTGCTGTTAGCCAAGAGCCATTAATTGTATATAGTGCAATGATATTCGCTATTTTAGGCTTACGAACCATGTATTTTGTTTTAGAGGCAATGCAACAATATCTTGTTCATTTAGGTAAAGCAGTAATTTGCCTATTATTTTTTATTGCTGCAAAACTTGCTTTAAATGCAACTGACCATCTATTTGGTTATGGAATTATTATTAGCCCAACCATCAGTCTTTATGTGGTATTAGGTATTTTATTGTTAGGTATTATTGCGAGTGTTATTTGGCCTAACCAAACGAAAAAATAAGATATGAGAAGATAATCGGCAGGCAACCTGCCGATTAAGAATAAAAAGTTATACCCGTTTTAATGATCGAATATAGTAACTAATACCTAAAATAATGAACCAAATAGGTGTTGCAATAAGTGCTTGGCAAGTGTCTGTTTCAAAAGTTAATAACACAATTACAAAAGCAAAAAAAGCAAGACAAACAAAACACATAAAAACGCCACCCGGCATCTTAAATTGTGACTCTTGATGTAATTTAGCTTTTTTACGGCGATAGGCAATGTAAGAAATTAAAATCATCGACCAAATAAACATAAATAATATTGCAGAAATAGTCGTTACAATGGTAAATGCTTCCATAACATTAGGCACTAAATAAATCAGTACTACCCCACCAAACAAGCAAGTACATGAAAATAGCAAACCATTAGCAGGCACAGAACGTCTTGATAATTTACCAAATGGTTCAGGAGCATCTTGTTTTTTAGCAAGGCCAAATAACATTCGACTGGTTGAATAAATACCACTATTGGCAGAAGATGCTGCTGATGTAAGTACCACAAAGTTAATAATACTGGCTGCAGCAGGTAAACCAATTAACGTAAACAACTCAACAAATGGGCTTTTATTTGGTGAAATAAACTGCCAAGGCGTTACGCTCATAATGATAATCAACGCAAAAACGTAGAAGAAAATAATACGCGCTGGCACTGAATTGATCGCTCGAGGTAAATTTTTATTCGGATCGAGGGTTTCAGCAGCTGTTGTTCCAACTAATTCAATCCCGACAAAAGCAAAAATTGCAATTTGGAAACCAGCAAAAAAGCCCATAGTACCATGCGGAAAGAAACCGCCATATTGCCAAAGATTAGAAAATGCAGCCGTAGTATTGGTTTGTTCTGAATGATAGGCAGTAAAGACTAAAACAAGGCCAATAGCAATTAAAGCTAAAATAGCGACAATTTTAATCATTGAGAACCAAAACTCGGTTTCACCAAACATTTTTACCGTCAACAAATTCAAGGTTAATAGAACGATAACCGTAAGCAACATCGGGATCCACGCTTGTAATTCAGGAAACCAGTGCTGGGCATATCCGGCGATAGCCACAACATCAGCAATTCCTGTAATAACCCAACAAAACCAATAGGTCCAACCAGTAAAAAAGCCTGCCCAAGGACCTAATAAATCGTTAGCAAAATCACTGAAGGATTTATAATTCAAGTTGGACAATAAAATTTCGCCCATCGCTCGCATAACAAAAAATAAAATAAACCCAATAATCATATAGACAAAAATAATAGATGGTCCCGCAAGACTAATCGTCTTTCCTGAGCCCATAAATAAACCCGTACCAATTGCACCACTAATTGCTATCAATTGAATGTGTCGGCTGGAGAGATTTCGCTTAAGATCATGATTTGAAGACGTACTGTTCATCTTGTTGATTACCTGTCGTTTTTACAATTTTCTGTTTTTTTATGAGGAATGAAAGACTATAAAGTTAATGGCTTTAAATCGCAAGCTGAATCGTTATCAAAACTTTTTATGGCATTATAATAATTATTGATAGTTTCTTATAATATAATTGTGTAGCATAGCTACCTATACCATATAACTAATTACAAAAAATTATTTAAAATGAAAGAAAACAAACACAAATCTACTATCTTCCTGTTATCTATTTTATTGATTCTATCATTATTGACTGGGTGTCAAAGTGATTCAAATGCAGAAAGTAAACAATTTAGAGATGGGAAACTACCAAATGCTCTTAATGTTAGCCATCCTCAATTAGCCGTACCGGTCAATATTTCTGACTATACTATCCAAATTGAAAAATTAAGAACAACATCACCTTCACTGTATCAGAAAAATGAACATATTTATAAAGCGGTTGACGCTTGGATTAATCGTTCATTAGGTTCGGCAGAATTCCATAAAGTAGGGTTAAAAAGCTATGAAATGGCAGGTAAGGACGGATATGGCAATGTTCATTTAACTGGTTATTATACTCCGGTAATCAAAGCTAGACACCAACCAACTGGTGAATTTAAATATCCAATTTATAGAATGCCGGCTAAATCCAAAGGTCGTCTACCTAGTCGTGAACAAATATATAATGGAGCATTATCCGGTAAAGGGCTCGAAATTGCTTACAGTAATTCATTAATGGATAACTTTATAATGGAAGTGCAAGGGAGCGCCTATATTGATTTTGAAGATGGTACACCATTAGTTTTCTTCTGTTATGGTGGTAAAAATGGTCACGGTTACTCAAGTATCGGGCGTTTATTAGTTGAACAAGGTGAAATTGCTAAGGAAGATATGTCCATTCAAGCAATTAAAAATTGGGCTAAAAATAAAAGCGAAAAACAACTTAAAGCACTATTAATTCAAAACCGATCATTTGTCTTTTTCAAACCACAATATAATGCTGAAGTGAAAGGTTCTGCCGCAGTACCTTTAATTGCAAATGCTTCAGTGGCATCAGATAAATCATTAATACCAACAGGTTCTGTTGTATTAGTCGATGTACCACTCCTTGATGATGATGGTCAGTATCGAGGTAGACGAGAAGTACGGTTGATGGTGGCACTTGATGTTGGTGGTGCAATTAAAGGCCATCATTTTGATCTTTATTTAGGCATTGGCGATAAAGCAGGTAAGCAAGCTGGTTACTACAATCATTTTGGCCGAGCTTGGGTTATAAAACCTTAATTTACCAACATCGACGCCAACCAAAGAACCTGCTAGAATAAGTTAAAAAGCAGAATTAAGGATAACTTATGAGATTATGTGATCGTGATATAGAAGCATATTTAGATAGTGGTAAATTAAAAATCACGCCACAACCTGAATTAAGTTGTATTAATGGGGCAACTGTTGACGTTCGACTTGGTAATCAATTTCGTACTTTTAAAGAACATACTACTCCCTATATTGATTTAAGTGGTCCCAAAGAAGAAGTTTCTGCTGCTTTAGAACGAGTCATGAGCGAAGAAATGATATTATCTGAAGGTGATGCTTTCTATTTACATCCAGGAGAACTTGCTTTAGCTGTCACGCTTGAATCAGTAACCATTCCTGATGATTTAGTTGGCTGGTTAGATGGGCGTTCATCGTTAGCGCGCCTAGGACTTATGGTACACGTTACCGCCCATCGCATTGATCCTGGCTGGCATGGTCAAATTGTTTTAGAATTTTACAATTCCGGAAAAATTCCAGTAGCACTAAGACCTGGTATGACCATTGGTGCACTAAGTTTTGAAACGCTTAGTGGTCCAGCTGCAAGACCATATAATCGAAGGCAAGATGCTAAGTATAAAAACCAACATGGCGCTGTTGCCAGTCGTATAGATAAAGACTAATAACGTTTATAACCTTAATAAAGGAACATTCATATGATAAAAAAAATACTGGTTATTCTATTTATCTTAATTTTGGTTATTGTTATCGGCATTGTTTCTCTTATTGTATTTGTTGATCCTAATCATTTTCGCGGATATATATCTCAAACAGTAAAAGATAAAACTGGTTATGAATTAACTATCGAAGGTGATTTACGCTGGCATGTCTGGCCTCAGGTCAGCATATTAACTGATGCAGTTAAATTATCTGATACCGGTGCGACAAAACCGCTATTAACTGCTGACAATATGCGACTTGATGTTGAACTTCTACCGCTTTTTTCAAAAAATTTAGCGATTAAAAATGTGTTTATCAAATCAGCATTAATCAATATTACTGACGAAAGTAAAGGTGATAATGCTAAAAAATATACCCAAACTCTAGCACCTTCAGCAGAGCAAAACACAAATATATCTGAAAATAAAAAGAATACATCTAATTGGAAATTTAGCTTAAATAAATTTGAAATAGCTGATAGCACAGTAGCGTTGCAATATCATGATGATCTGATCAATTTCCGAAATATCAATTTGTTATTAGAACAAAATAACGATAAGAATCTTTTAATCGAATTAAAAGGAAATATTGATAAAAATCAGCAAGACCTATTTTATTCAATGAATGCCAATGTCGATTTAACTCAATTTCCTGAAAAAACCATTATCGATCTTAAAAAGTTAGATTACACTTATAACGGCATAGAGAGTTCCGAAAAAGCACTCAAAGGAAGTGCAACCGGTATATTTAATTATCAGCAAAGTCCTATGCAATTAAATAGTCAAAACTTAGCTTTTTCTATTAACGACAATAATTTCACCAGTAAAATCAATGCGCGTTTTGATAAAAAACCATATGTCGATTTGCAATTGAATTCAGAAAAATTAGATTTAACGCCTTTTTTACAACAAGATACAAAATCAACCAAAGACACTCCGATGCAACAAACTTCACCTGTTGTTTCTAGTGTTGTCAAAGATAATAATCAATTAAGTGCTCTTAATACATTTGATGGCAAAACAACAATAAACATCAAAGAAGTTAAAGCAAATAAAATTGTAATTAACAATTTTAAACTAGACGTTGATAATCAGGATGGAATAGCGACATTCAAAGATTTAAATTTTGATTTTGCTAATGGTCATATAACTGCAACTGGTACAGCTAACGGCAAACAGAAAACACCGCAGATTAAACTCAATACCAAAATTAGCAATATCAATTTAAATTCATTTTTTACACAAATGGATATGGCGTATGATCTAGATGGTATATTTAATGCTTCTGGGTTATTAGAAACTAATTCATTATCAACGGCTAAATTATTAGAAAATCTAAAAGGTAATGCGAATATCGTCATTACTAATGCTAAATTAAATAATATTAATATCCAAAATATTATTGAAAATGCAGCTGCAAAATATGGCAACGGTAATGATAAATCTGGAAATCAAAAGAAATATACAGAGTTTCATACCATCAAAACCAATGCTAATTTAAGCCAAGGTAATATACAACTTAATTCGCTCAACGCCAATTCTGAAACCTTAGATGTACTAGATGGTTCTGGCAAAGTAGGAATGCTTAATCATGATTTGGATGTTAATTTAAACATCAAATTACTTGGTGGCTGGAATAGTAAAAGTGAAACCATTGCCAAATTACAGAAAGTTACTATACCACTACGTATATATGGTCAGTTTTCTAATTTACGCTATCAATTAGATATCGCTCAAATACTGTCTGATGTGTTGAGTGATAAATTACAACAACGTTTAGATAAACTCCGTGATAAATTGGAAAATCACAAAGACAAAGACAAAGATAAATTAAAGTCTAAAGCAACCGATATATTAGGCGGATTGCTAAAAAAATAAACTTATCATTAACTAAATAATAGATATAAAAAAGGTGAGTTGTTTAACTCACCTTTTAATTTAACAATATCTTTTATTATAAAATGAACTTGCTTAGATCTTCATCGGCAACAAGCTTATCTAGATGATCGCTAACATACTTAGCATCAATTGTGATAGTTTGTCCGCCCAATTCGCTGGCTTCGAAAGAGACATCTTCCATTAAACGTTCAAGCACTGTATGCAAACGGCGAGCACCAATATTTTCATTTTGTTCATTAACTTGCCAAGCAGATTCAGCAATTTTACGAATACCATCTGGTGTAAAGTCAATATCAACGCCTTCGGTTGCCATTAATGCTTTATATTGGACTGTCAATGATGCATTCGGTTCAGTTAAAATCCGTTCAAAATCTTCGCTTGTTAACGCTTGTAATTCAACTCGAATTGGTAAACGTCCTTGCAACTCAGGAATTAAATCTGACGGATTAGCAGTTTGGAACGCACCCGATGCAATAAATAAAATATGATCGGTTTTTACTGAACCATGTTTAGTTGAAACGGTACAACCTTCAACAAGTGGTAGTAAATCACGTTGCACACCTTCGCGAGAAACATCAGGTCCAGATGAATTACCTCGTTTACACACTTTATCGATCTCATCGATAAATACAATCCCATTTTGCTCAACAGCTTCAATGGCTTCGTGTTTAAGATCATCAGGATTAACCAATTTCGCAGCCTCTTCTTCTATTAGCTGTTTGAAGGCATCTTTGATCTTCATTTTACGTGCTTTAGTTTTTTGACCACCTAAATTTTGGAACATCGACTGTAGTTGGTTAGTCATCTCTTCCATACCTGGAGGAGCCATAATTTCAACACCAATATTGACGCCAGCTACTTCAATTTCAATTTCTTTATCATCAAGCGCACCTTCACGCAATTTTTTTCTAAATGCTTGTCTAGCTGTTGAATCATTATTATTTTCAACTTGTCCCCAACCATCTTTAGCTGGTGGAACAAGCACATCTAAAATACGATCTTCTGCCAATTCTTCAGCTCGATTACGATTTTTTTCGATAGCTTCTTGGCGAATCATTTTCACAGCAGAGTCAGTAAGGTCTCGAATAATCGAGTCAACTTCTTTACCAACGTAACCAACTTCAGTAAATTTGGTCGCTTCTACTTTAATAAAAGGTGCATGAGCTAATTTAGCTAATCGTCTAGCAATTTCAGTTTTACCCACCCCTGTAGGGCCAATCATAAGAATATTTTTTGGCGTAACTTCATGACGTAATGCTTCATCAAGTTGCATACGACGCCAGCGATTACGTAAAGCAATAGCAACAGAACGTTTTGCTTTATCTTGTCCAATGATATGTTGGTTTAATTCGCTTACAATTTCGCGAGGAGTCATTTCAGACATAGTAGTTTTTCTCTTAAATCAGATTAATTAGTAATTAAGCTCTTCAATAGTTTGGAAGTTATTCGTGTAAACACAAATATCACCCGCTATTGATAGCGATTTTTGCACAATATCGTGTGCAGATAATGAGGTATTATCTAATAAAGCTCTTGCAGCTGCTTGAGCATAAGGCCCACCGGATCCAATCGCTATCAAATCATCTTCTGGTTGAATTACGTCACCAGTACCGGTGATAATCAATGATGCGCTTTCATCAGCAACGGCAAGTAATGCTTCTAATTTACGCAACATTCTATCGGTTCGCCAATCTTTGGCTAATTCAACCGCTGCTTTAGTTAAATGCCCTTGGTGCATTTCTAATTTTCGTTCAAATAATTCAAATAGTGTGAAAGCATCTGCTGTACCGCCAGCAAATCCAGCTATCACCTTATTGTTATATAATCGGCGAACTTTTCGCGCATTACCTTTCATAATAATGCGTTCACCTAATGTGACTTGCCCATCGCCACCAATAACAACTTGACCTTCACGACGGACACTGACAATTGTTGTCATATTCTGCTCCTTCTTTTACATAAAAACTTAATTCGGAATGAATAGGAAATATATTGGGGTGATTAGTAAATTTTCAATATCAGATTATCAAGATGCGGAATATTTATTCATTAACAAATGACATAACATAAATAAATTTTAAAAATCAAAGAACTATCAAATTATTTACTTTGGTTGGAATTCAATATTCATGGTTTTTACTTCATTATACAAACTACTTGCTGGTTTTGGTATAACCGCTAATTTAGTTGCAGCAAGCGCTTCTCTACATAGATCAGCATCACCACCTTTTGAGGTAACATTAAGTAATAGTCCATCTGGTGCTATCTGAATTTGTAGTTCACAAGTTTTGCCACGATAAACATTTGGTGGGTTAATAAATTTATTACTTATTGCATTTTGTACTAACGATTTATATTTATCTAGCTCACCATCAGATACACCTTTACGACTGGCAACTCCTCCAGAACTTGGTGTTCCTGAGGTAAGCCCACCCAAAAGATCGTTGAGTGCTTTATCTTTTTTAGCTTGCTCTGCCTTCTGTTTAGCTTTTTTTTCTGCTGCGGCTTTTTCTGCTGCAGCTTTCTCAGCAGCGGCTTTTTCTGCTGCTGCCTTTTCAGCAGCGGCTTTTTCTGCTGCTGCCTTTTCAGCGGCAGCTTTTTCTACTGCTGCCTTTTCAGCAGCGGCTTTTTCTGCGGCAGCCTTTTCAGCGGCGGCTTTTTCTGCTGCAGCTTTCTCAGCAGCAGCTTTTTCTGCTGCAGCTTTCTCAGCAGCAGCTTTCTCAGCGGCGGCTTTTTCTGCTGCAGCTTTCTCGGCAGCAGCTTTTTCTGCTGCAGCTTTCTCAGCAGCGGCTTTTTCAGCAGCAGCTTTCTCGGCAGCGGCTTTTTCTGCTTCCGCTTTCTCGGCAGCAGCTTTTTCTGCTGCGGCTTTTTCTGCTGCAGCTTTCTCAGCCGCGGCTTTTTCTGCTTCTGCTTTTTCAGCGAGTTCTTTTATTTGCTTATCTAGCAGTTCTTGGGTCTTTTGATCTGCTTTTTGTTGATTAACTTGTGTCTGCAATTGTCTTTGATATTGTTCGGTCATAACCGATGGATCAATCATGATAGCATCAATCGAATTACCATTGATACTACCGTAGTTTTCACCAGTATCACTGACAAACTTATATCCCAAGGCAATAATTAATATGCCATGTAAAAGAATGGAAATGATAACCGGTAAACTTAATTTTGAGTTTAACTTATTAGACATTGCTGACATTTTTATTTTTAATAATTGTTAAGTTAAATTGGTTGAGTCATCAGACCAACAGATTTGACACCTGCTGATTGAAGTAAATTTAAAGCCTTTATAATCTCTTCATAAGGAACCTGTTTCGCACCACCAACTAAAAAAACAGCTTTATCATTAAGTGACATTTGCTGCTTAACTTCTGCAACAATTTGCTCTTGAGGAATATTCGATTGTCGATTCTGATCTATAATAATTGCATACTCCCCTATTCCAGATACTTCGATAATTATAGGTTTATTATCAGAAGGAGATACAGTTTTTGATTCTGTCGCTTCTGGAAGATCAACTTCAACACTTTGGCTTATTATTGGGGCTGTAGCCATAAAAATCAATACTAATACCAATAATACATCTAACAAAGGTACAATATTGATCTCTGATTTGGTTGAATAACGTGAACGTCTGCTCATAATTATTTCCTAACAGCTACTGCTTGACGTTGTAAAATTGATGAAAACTCATCAATAAAGTTCAAATAACTTTGTTCCATTCGACTTACACGCAATGATAATCGGTTATAAGCTAAAACAGCAGGAATCGCGGCAAATAAACCAATAGCGGTCGCAATTAACGCTTCAGCAATACCCGGAGCAACCATTTGCAATGTTGCTTGCTTAACCTCTCCAAGTGAAATAAAGGCATGCATAATTCCCCAAACTGTACCAAATAAACCAATATACGGACTAATTGACCCTACAGTACCTAAAAAAGGAATATGCAATTCTAAATTATCTAATTCACGATTCATCGCTAAACGCATTGAACGAGACGCACCATCTAACGCTGCTTCTGGCATATTTGGATTAATTTGATATAAACGAGAAAACTCTTTAAATCCCGAATAGAAAATATGTTCTGTACCACAGATCTCTTCTTTATTGAATTTTGCTTTATCAAAGAGCACATTTAAGTCATCAGCGGCCCAAAAACTATTGTCAAATTGTTCAACTTGTTTTTTAGCTTTGCCTAAAATGCTACTACGTTGAAAAATAAAAGCCCAAGACATAACAGAAAATATAAGTAACAATAGCATAACGCCTTGTACCAAAAGTCCTGCTTGTAAAAATAGATCAATAATATTCACTTAAATTAACTCCAAAAATAATGACTTTGGAAGCGCACAAGGCTTCATTTTAGTCATATTGACACAAGCAATCACCACATCAGCGCTGCTGATAATTTGCTTATTCTGGTTTAAAATTGTCTGTTTAAAAATAATAGACGCCTTACGAATTTGCTCAATCTTAGTGCTGATAGTTAACATATCATCTAAACGTGCTGGGAAGTCGTAGCTAATATCCATCTTTTTAACAACAAAAGCAATACCTTCTTGCAGTAACTTTTGTTGACTAATATCAAGTTGCCTTAGCATTTCTGTTCTAGCTCGTTCAAAAAAAGCAAGATACCGAGCGTGATAAACTACCCCACCAGCATCTGTGTCTTCATAATAGACTCTTGCATTCCAATTGAATTGTTTCATATTGTTAGATCTAATTTAGACTAAAAAATTAACCACATTATATCTGAATATGAAATTCGCTGCACTATGATATAAAAATAGTTAAATGAAAACAATTATCATTTGTGAATTATTTATATTTTATTCAGACTTATAAATTTGTTCAGACTTATAAATAAGTAAAAAGGTGACTATTTGCCACCTTTATATTAGTTTTTTAATATTTTATTTATTATTAGTTTCTTTTTCATTACTAGAGTTTTCAACCCAAAGTCCAGTAACAACAGCTAACATACATGCAGCAATTAATCCAATGAACCATAAAACGTAATACATAATTAATCCTTAATAAAGTGAATGTTTATTATTTTCTATATGGTTTTTGTCTAAACGTCCAAACATTTTAATGTAAGACCAGATAGTGTAGAAAAGAACAATTGGTAAAAAGATTACCACAACACCAAACATAATATTAAGTGTTAACTGACTAGAAGTTGCATCCCAAATAGTCAAACTAGCGTTTGGCATAATGCTTGACGGCATAATGAATGGGAATGTTGCAATTCCATAGGTAAGTAATACACAAGCAATAGTTAGTGAAGAAGATAAAAACACCAATCCATTTTTATTCACACTAGAAAAGAAAATAGTTAATAATGGTAATAATACGCCTAATGCTGGAACCGCCCATAAAATAGGATAATTCATGTAATTATTTAACCATGTAGAATCTGTTGATACAGTTTTAGCTAATGGATTCGATACTCCATTATGATCTATAGCACTTGTGATTTCATAACCATGAATGCCAAATGCAATCCAAACTCCAGCTAAAACAAAAGCAATTAGCATTACCAAGCTTGCTATTTGTGTAGCTTTTCTTGCTCTTAAATAAAGTTCACCAGAAGTTTTCATTTGCAACCAAGCGCCACCATGAGCAACGATTAACATCAAACTCACAATACCGGCTAATATCGCAAATGGGTTTAGTAATTCAAAGAATGAACCATCATAAAAAGCACGTTTACTAATATCAAATCTAAATGGCACACCTTCTAATAAGTTTCCAAAAGCAACACCGAAAACAAGAGCAGGCACAAAACTACCAAAAAAGATCGCGAGGTCCCACATATTACGCCATTTAGTATTTTCCAGTTTACTACGGTAATCAAAACCAATTGGTCTAAAAAATAGCGCACAGAGCACTAAAACCATCGCAATATAAAAACCGGAAAAAGATACCGCATAAGCCGTAGGCCATGCAGCAAAAATACCTGCACCACCAGTAATTAACCAAACTTGGTTACCATCCCAGTGTGGTGCGATTGCATTTATCATGATTCGGCGTTCAGTATCGGTTTTACCAATAAAAGGTAATAAAATTCCGACACCCATATCGAAGCCATCTGTGATAACAAAAGCGATTAAAACAACACTAATCAACACCCACCAGATGACGCGTACAATTTCGTAATCAATCATTGTATTTACTCCCTATGCCTTATTCCGATATTGATTGTGTTTTTTCATAATGGTAGCTGCCAGTACCTAATGAACTTGGCCCTAATCGTGCAAATTTAAACATTAAGAACAATTCAGCAACCAAGAACAAAGTATAAAGTCCACAAATAAGAACCATGGTAAATAATACTTCACCTGGAGTTAATGATGAATTAGCTACACCTGTTGGTAAAATATCTTGAATTGCCCAAGGTTGACGACCATATTCGGCAACAAACCAACCGCATTCACATGCAAGCCATGGGAATGGTAAAGATAACAGTAGTAAACGATATAACCATCGTTTTTCACCAATTCGACCTTTATAGGTTGTCCATAAAGCAAGCCCAGTGCCTAAAATCATTAATAAGCCCAAACCAACCATACCTCTAAATGCCCAGAACAGTGGCCATACAGTAGGGATTGAATCTTCAGTTGCCGCTTTAATATGTTGTTCAGTCGCTTCAGGAATTGTTAAGTTATCACGATCGGTATAGCGTTTAACTAAATAACCGTAACCTAAGTCCACTTTATTGTCTTCAAAGGCTTTTAAAACAGCTGGGTCCTGATCACCTTTCTGAATTTTTTCCAAATTAGTATAAGCTAAAATACCATTACGAATTCGAGATTCATTGTTAGTTAAAATATCTCGTAAACCAGTAACTTGAGTATCGAATGAACGAGTTGTCATGATTCCCATTATGTAAGGGATTTCCAAAGCGAATACATTTTCTTTCTTATCTTGCGACGGGAACGCTATAACATTAAATGATGCTGGCGCTGGTTGAGTTTCCCATTCACCTTCAATTGCCGCTAGTTTTACTGGTTGTACAGTTGTCAACTCATGACCGGCTTCATCGCCCATAATTGCAACAACAATTGACATAATAAAACCAAACACAGCTGCTACAGCAAAAGAACGTTTAGCAAAAGGCAAATCTCGTTTTTTTAATAGATAATAGGAACTAATACTTAAAACAAAGATTGAACCAGTCAAATACCCTGCAGCAACAGTGTGAACAAACTTGTATTGAGCTACAGTATTAGTAATTAATTCAAAGAAACTGGCCATTTCCATGCGAGAGGTAATCGGGTTAAAGTCAGAACCGATAGGAAATTGCATCCAACCATTGGCAACTAAAATCCAAAGTGCAGAGAAATTGGAACCAAAGGCTACACACCAAGTAACCATTAGATGTTTACCACGACTTAGTCTATCCCAGCCAAAAAAGAATAAACCAACCATAGTTGATTCCAAGAAAAATGCCATTAGTCCTTCAATCGCAAGAGGTGCACCAAATATATCACCTACATAATGCGAGTAATAAGACCAGTTAGTACCAAATTGGAACTCCATGGTTAAACCGGTAGCAACACCAACGGCGAAATTAATACCGAATAGTTTACCCCAGAATTTAGTCATATCTTTCCAAACTTGCTTGCCACTAACCACATATACTGTTTCCATAATTGCAAGCATAAACGCCATACCTAGCGTTAATGGAACAAAAATAAAATGATACATTGCGGTGAGTGCAAACTGAAGTCTTGATAATTCTACAATATCAAACATAACGTGCTCCCTTTATCCTTAAATACCCACAAATTTTTTGTCGTTATTTATTGTATTTTACAATATTATTTTAAGAATAAAAATTGATGAATGTCAAAAAAATGAAATTAAATAAAATTAAAGGTGCATTTTTACCGTTTCACCGATTTCCGCTAAACTATTCACAACAATGATTCCAGCTGCCTGTAGTGCTTTGGTTTTATCGGCAGCAGTTCCTTTGTTTCCAGAAATAATTGCCCCTGCATGGCCCATACGTTTACCTGCAGGTGCCGAAACACCAGCAATATAAGCAATAACAGGTTTGGTAACATTTTGTTTGATGTAATTAGCGGCTTCTTCTTCAGCACTACCACCAATTTCACCTATCATAACAATAGCTTCAGTCTTAGGATCTTGCTGAAGTAATTTTAGAATGGAGATAAAATCACTACCCGGAATAGCATCACCGCCAATTCCAACACACACTGATTGGCCTAATCCGATATCGGTAGTCTGTTTGACTGCTTCATAAGTCAAAGTACCAGAACGAGAAACAATACCTACTTTTCCTGCCAAATGAATATGTCCAGGCATAATACCTATTTTACACTCATCAGGAACAATAATTCCAGGACAATTAGGTCCTATCATAACAACATCATGTTCGACTAATTTTTGTTTAACGATAAGCATATCCAGAGTTGGAATACCTTCTGTAATACATACTATCAGTTTGATACCGGCATCAATTGCCTCTAAAATCGAGTCTTTACCAAATGCAGCAGGAACATAAATTACTGTTGCTGTTGCTCCTGTTGCTGCTACAGCTTCTTTAACCGTATTAAATACAGGTAAGCCTAAATGCGTGGTACCGCCTTTACCCGGTGTTACACCTCCGACGACTTTTGTTCCATAAGCAATTGCTTGCTCACAATGGAAAGTCCCTTGACTACCAGTAAAGCCCTGACAAATCACTTTTGTTTCTTTATTAATCAAAATTGACATAGTAATTATTCTCCACCCATACTATTATTGTGCAACAGCAACAATTTGTTGGGCTGCATCGACTAAACCTTTTGCTGTAATAACATTCAATTCGCTTTTAGCCAAAATCTCTCTTGCTAGCTCAGCATTATTACCCTCAAGACGAACAACAACAGGCACTGTCAAACCAATCTCTTTAATGGCATCAATAATGCCATTAGCAATAAGATCACAACGAACAATACCACCAAAAATATTGACTAAAATAGCTTTGACATTTTTGTCTGAAAGAATCAATTTGAAGGCTTCCGCTACGCGCTCTTTAGTCGTACCACCACCTACATCTAAAAAGTTCGCTGGCTCACCACCATAAAGTTTGATTATATCCATTGTTGCCATCGCAAGGCCGGCACCATTAACCATACAACCAATATTACCTTCCAGTGAAACATAGCTAATACCTTGTTTAGCTGCAATTGATTCACGTTCATCTTCTTGGGTTGAATCTCTTAATATTGCTAGATCAGGATGTCTGAACATGGCATTATCATCTAAAACCACTTTAGCATCTAAACAAATTAATTCCTGGGAATCAGTAATAACTAAAGGATTTACTTCCGCTAATGAAACATCATTATTGATAAAAAGATTAGCAAAATTGACAAATAATTTGGCAAATTGATTGACGAGTTTACCAGTAAGACCGAGTTTGAATGCAAGCTCACGACCTTGATAGCCACATGGCCCAGTTAATGGATCTAGCGATATTTTATGAATTAAATGTGGTGAAGTTTCAGCAACCTTTTCAATCTCAACGCCACCTTCAGTTGACGCCATAACCACAATACGTTTGCTACTACGATCAATTACTGCACCTAAATAAAGCTCTTTAGCTATATTTGAAGCCTTCTCAATTAAAATCTGATTAACAGGTTGGCCTTTGGATGTTGTTTGATAAGTGACTAAATACTGACCTAACCATTTTTCAGCAAACAGTTTTATTTCATTAAAATCCTTAGTACAAATGACCCCGCCAGATTTGCCTCGTCCCCCTGCATGTACTTGGCATTTTGCCACCCAAGCGCTAGTCGGTGTTTGCAAGGAAATTTCAGCCAATGCATCTTGTATTTCATCGATAGAGTTACATACATAACCTTCTGGCACTGGCAAATTATACTGTCTAAATAGGTGTTTTGATTGATACTCATGCAGGTTCATAAATAAATCCCAAAGCTCTGATTGCCAAAAATAGTGGCTAATTTTAATGCAAGATGTAAAAATTGTGTAGTAAATAATTACTTATGTTTATAGTAATTGAGAATTATTGCTGATAACTACCGACAATGATATACTCAAAAAATATATTGATATTGTAAAAACAGTAAAGGTAAAAATATGACACAAGTTGGAATCTTTTTTGGTAGTGACACCGGTAATACAGAGAATGTAGCTAAACAAATCCAACAAATTTTAGGTACAGATAAAGCAGATCTTTTCGATATTGCAAAAACTACTAAAGAACATATCGAAAAATATGATTGCTTGTTTTTTGGTATCCCAACTTGGTATTACGGTGAATCTCAAGCTGATTGGGACGATTTTTTCCCTAATTTAGAACAAATTAATTTTAATGGTAAAACTGTAGCAATTTTTGGCTGTGGTGATCAAGAAGATTACGCTGAATATTTCTGTGATGCAATGGGAACAATTCGCGATATTATCGAACCTAAAGGGGCAAAAATTGTTGGTCATTGGTCAACAGAAGGATACAGCTTTGAAGCATCGAAAAGTTTAGTTGATGATAATCATTTTGTTGGTTTAGCCATTGATGAAGATCGTCAACCAGAATTAACCGAAGAACGCATTAATAATTGGGTGAAACAAGTAAAAACCGAAATGAATATTTGATCTATCAAAGTGATTTATTTTATTTTCCGTACATATTTTTGTAATATGTTTTATTAAACAACTCAACTGGAATGTAATATGACGAATCATGATAAAGATAATAATGCAGCACTGAAAAGTGCCGGCTTAAAGGTTACCTTACCACGATTAAAAATTTTAGAATTATTACGAGACCCTTCATGCCAACATATTACTGTAGAAGATCTTTATAAAAAACTACTTGATATGGGCGAAGAAATTGGCCTTGCAACGGTTTATCGAGTATTGAATCAATTTGACGATGCCGGAATTGTAACTCGTCATAATTTTGAAGGTGGCAGAGCTGTTTTTGAACTTGCCTCACAAAAACACCACGATCATTTAATTTGTTTAGATTGTGGCGAAGTGTTTGAATTTCGAGACGAAATAATTAATCAACGTCAAAAAGAAATCGCAGAACAATATGGCGTTACCCTCACTTTTCATAGCTTATACCTTTACGGACATTGTAAGGCTGGTAACTGTAAAGCTCATCCGGAACTTCATACTAAAAAATAAGCCTATTTTATAGGCTTTTTTACTTATTAAGAATAATACATACTTTTATCTGTCAGGTTAATAATCACATGAAGCAGCTTTTAAATTTTATCCCACTTATCGTATTTTTTATATTTTTAACAATTTACGATATTTTTGTCGGCGTCCAAGCATTAATGATTGCCTCAACAATATCCTTTTTAATTATTCTTGTTATGTATAAAAAAATTGATAAAGTTGAGCTGATATCTTATCTGATGGTAATGATTTTTGGTGGCGTGACATTGTTAACTCGTGAACCTAATATCATCAAATGGAAAGTGACTATTATTAACTTTTTATTTGCTACTGCTTTATCTGTTAGTCAGTTTATTTTCAAGAAAAATCTAATACAAAAAATATTAGCTAAAGAGATACAGCTTGATATAACAGTCTGGAATAAGTTAAATCTGATCTGGATTGTATTTTTTATCGCTTGTGGGACTTTCAGTTTAATTGCAACATATTATGCAACAGATGACTTCTTCTGGATTTTTAAAGTATTTATTTTACCGGCAGCATCATTAATAATGTCTTTAATATCGGGAATTTATATTTACCGAAATATGAGTAAGACTACTGAAAATAGATAAGATGATACAGGTAGGAGTATTAACAACATGACACAAAATGATAACAACCCTAAAGGACAATTAGTATTACGAACCTTAGCTATGCCGGCAGACACTAATCCACATGGCCATATTTTTGGCGGATGGATCATGTCGCAAATGGACTTAGCTGGTGGTATTTTAGCTAAAGAAATTGCCAAAAGAAGAGTAGTGACAGTTAATGCAAGTAGTATTACTTTTTACAAACCGGCAATGGTTGGCGACGTAGTATGTTGTTATGCTCATTGTATAAAAACTGGCACTACCTCGATTACCATCGAAATTGAAGTTTGGATTAAAAAAGTAACCGATTCAGAAATTGCTACGCAGCGTTTTCGTATCACTGATGCTACTTTTACCTATGTTTCTGTAGATAAACACAATAATCCAAAACCTTTGCCAGAAATATTTCAACATTATGATTGTACTAAAGATCCCATTAGCAAATTAAACTTAACTTATAGCTGATAAATATGCAATTTACATCATTCCATGCATTAATAAGTACATTAATTTTTCTCGTTTACTGGTTGCTTATTGTATCGACCACGCTACGTATTGTCTTCAAAAGAAGACCAACTACTTACGTGATTGCATGGATGTTGGTCATTTATATATTACCTATTATTGGCATTATTCTTTACTTCGCCTTAGGCGAAACCCACTTAGGGCAACAGCGAGCTAAGCGTGCGCAAAAAATGCGCCCAACTATCACCAAATTTATTAATCAATTAAGCGCTTTCCCAGACATTTTTACCGCTAAAGTTAGCCAAGTCAGCAAGCCTATTTTTCAACTTTGTAAACATCAAACAGGACTTGATGGTATAAAAGGTAATCATATTGAATTATTAAGTGATACCGACACGATTTTTAATCGTCTTATTGACGATATCAATAATGCTAACTCCAACATAGAAATGGTATTTTATATCTGGAATGAAGGCGGTAAAGCGGATGATGTTGAACAAGCACTAATACAAGCCACACAAAGAGGCGTTACCTGTCGATTAATGATTGATTCAGCAGGAAGTAGACATTTTATTAGATCGAAAGCCTGTCAAAGAATGCGTGCTGCAGGTATTATCATTATAGAGGCGTTACAAGTTAATCTGTTGAGATTTATGTTTAGACGACTTGATTTGCGTCAACACCGTAAGGTAGCCATAATAGATAACTATATCTCCTATACCGGAAGTATGAATATTGTTGACCCTAGATTCTTCAAACAAAATAAGCATGTTGGAGAATGGGTTGATATCATGATCAGAATGAATGGACCAGTTACCACCTTAATGGGTGCTATATACGCTAGTGATTGGGAACTTGAAACAGGTAAATATTTAGCCCTTCCACAAATCACTGATTTTGCCGAACCACCAGAAGAAAAGAAACATATTATGCAACTTATTCCTTCTGGCCCTGGTTATACCGAAAACATGATCCATCAAGTGTTATTGACAGCAATTTATTCTGCTCAAGAACAAATTATTTTTACTACACCTTATTTAGTACCTAGTGATGATATTTTACACGCAATATGTACTGCCGCCCAACGTGGTGTTGAAGTCATCATCATTACGCCGAAAAAGAACGACTCATTAATGGTAAAATGGGCTAGTCGAGCTTTCTTTTCGGAATTATTAAGTAGTGGCGTTAAACTTTATCAATTTAATGATAATTTATTACATACAAAAAGTGTGCTAATTGATAATCAACTTAGTCTAGTTGGAACGGTTAATTTAGATATGCGCAGTTTATGGTTGAATTTTGAAATTACTACTGTAATTGATGACGCTCAATTTGCCAAATCACTATCACAGCTACTAAAACAATATTTATCACAGTCAGAAGAAATTAATATCCAAAAATGGAAAAAGCGACCGATCTGGCAACGAGTTATTGAACGATTATTTTACTTTTTTGCCCCTTTACTCTAATTAATTTTAAAAAATTAACGTACAAAAAATACCCTAATAACCTTTTTGTGATATATCAGGTAAAAATTGATTATCCTCAATACGAAAAACGTTAGATTCAATCACTCCATCTTGATTAAGAATAATTTCTCGCCACCCAGGTGCATCTGCATTAGATAACTGAAAATCATAACAATTAGGTTTAAATTGAAAACATGTAGAAGGCGTCGAAAATGCATGGCAATTATGCCAAATATGATCTTGTTGTTGGTGAATATGTCCCCAACCTACTCCTTTTATATTAGGGAAACGTTTGATAATTTCTTCAAGTTTATAACTATTTTTTAAAATATGTTCATCCAGCCAATCACAACCCGAAGGAATCGGATGATGATGTAAAAATACAAGGGCATTTTTATCGGCATGAGCAGTTAAAGTATTTTGTAAAAACTGCAATTCAGATTCAGGCAGCATTCCATAAGCCTTACCCACCACTTGACTATTTAGTAATACAATTAGCCAGTTATCACCGAGTAATATACTTTTATTTTCAGCAAGTTGATAATTCGAAAATACCTCTTGCATATAACTATAGTTATCATGATTACCGGCTAACCAAACACATGGTGTAGCAAATTTTTGAATTTGCTCAGCAAAGCGTGCATAAGATTTCTTAGCACCATCTTGGACAAAATCACCTGTTGCAACAATCAAATCAAACTTCTTATTGCTGCGCTCAATTTCAGCAATAACTGATAAAAAACTGGCATTTGACTTAACGCCTAGCAATGCGCCATTATCATCAGCAAACAGATGCGTATCGGTAATATGCAGTATTTTTGCACAATGCTTATTACGTATTTGAAGCTTTAAAAGTGACTCCAAAATCTACCTCTATCATTTATTATATGAAATCATGTCAGCAATAGAATTGATATTGTGATCAACATCACAATTTTTATTTTTAAATCATGATGTTAACTTAAATTGTAAAATAAATTCTATTTTTAGGAAAGTAATAATTGCTTAGTTTAACAAAAAACTGCTTATTTCCATTCATTCTTTAATGTCAGATGATTAAGTTGTAACCACTGTAGCGCAATAATTGAGGCGGCATTATTTATTACCCCTTCTTCAACCCATTTATACGCTTGTTCACGACTCACCACATGAACCTTAATATCTTCGTTCTCTTCAGCCAAGCCGTGTACACCTTTTGCGGTCGAAGAATCAACTTGACCAACCAGAAGATGCAACTGCTCAGTTAAGCCACCTGGTGAGGCTAAATAACTTATGATCGGCTTACATTGTCCAATGACTATACCCGCTTCTTCCATAGCTTCTCGTCTTGCAACTTCTTCTGTCGACTCATTCTCATGATCCATCATGCCGGCAATCAACTCTAATATCCATGGACTAGCTTGGGTATCAATCGCTGCAATACGAATTTGTTCAATAAGGACAACTTCATCTCGTTTATCATCATAAGCTAAAAGTACCACCGCATGACCACGTTCTAAAATTTCACGCGAAACCATTTCACTCACTGAACCATCAAATTTACGATATTGAAAACGATATTCAAACAACGAAAAAAAACCTTTATATAAAATTCGTTTAGTTAAATTAAACACATCTTTTTTGTTAAAAATTACTGGAGTAGGTTTATATTTCATATTAAGTTCTCGATTTTAAGCTAAATTTTAATAAAAAGTGCGAATAACTAATATGGGCACTTTCTATATGCTAATTATCTGTTAAAATTATGCAATTGAAAAATATTATTCTATTTTATTGCTTTTAAAGAGAAAGATTGATGAAAAAAACTTTAACCTTTTTAATTGGCTTAGCATTAAGTCAATCTGTATTTGCTGAAAACTTAGTTCAAGTTTATGAACAAGCAAAAGAAACCAATCCAGATTTACGCAGTTCATTGGCTGAAAAAGATAAAGCTTATTCAGCAATTTCAGGTTCTCGTGCAAGCTTATTGCCACAAGTAGGCTTAAGTGCTTCTTATGGAGTAGCCCATGGACGTCGAGACAATAGCGGAATTAAGACTAAAAGCGGTAGCTTATATCAAGTCGCTGTCTCGCAAAGTATCTTCAATTTTTCTAATTGGAAAGCTTTAGATATCACGAAAAAACAAGCAACTATTGCAGATATTTCTTACCAATACCAAGGCCAAACATTAATTTTAAACACTTCTGTTGCTTACTTCAATGTACTTAAATGCCTTGATGCATTAAGCTTTATCGATGCTCAGAAAAAAGCAATTGGTCGTCAATTAGAACAAACTCGTCAACAACATCAAGTCGGTTTAGTAGCTATTACCGATGTACAAAACGCACAAGCAAATTACGATTTAACGGTAGCGCAACAAGTTAATGCCTTAAATGATTTAAATAACGCGATTGAATCATTGCGTCAAGTAAGTGGCCGCTTTTATTCTAAGCTAGCCAGTGTTGATACCAAAACTTTTAAAACTCAAGCACCAACACAAATTAACACACTGTTAAAACAATCTGAAACCGCCAATCTTAACTTACTAACTATGAAGTTAAATCAAGAGATTGCTCGTGATCAAATAAAAATGGCACAATCAGGTTTTATGCCTACGGCAAGTCTTGATGCCTCCACTAACTTAAATAAATCTGATAGCTATGGTAACACCAATTATCAACGTCATACCGCTGGCAAAAAATATTCAGGGGATAATAGGGTTGGTGTGAGTGTAAGTTTACCGCTTTTCTCTGGTGGGGCGACCGTATCACAAGTTCAACAAGCACAGCATAATTTTGTAAGTTTTAGTGAAAAACTTGAAAGTACAAATCGTAGTGTAATTAATCAAGTTCGCTCATCTTATAACAATATTTCATCATCAATTAGTGCGATTAAAGCTTATCAACAAGCGGTGGTTTCTGCACAAAGTTCATTAGAAGCCACATCTTCTGGTTATCAAGTAGGAACACGTACTATTGTTGATGTGCTTAATGCTACCACACAACTTTATAGTTCAAAACGAAATCTATCCGATGCTAAATACAACTATTTAACTAGCTTATTACAGTTGAAATATGCTGTTGGTACTTTAACTGCAAGTGATTTAGTTTACTTAAACAACATGTTAGGTAAAGAAGTTAGTACCATTGCAACGATAAAATAATCGACTATATAGTTTGATTAAACATAAAAAAGCGATCATCAGATCGCTTTTTCTATTTTTGGTGATTAATTTTTCTAATTTAACTCTATTACCAAGTGTATTGTAAAATTTATCAAGACATAGCATTAACCATAAACTCAATAAAAGTATTAAGTTTAGGTAATCTTTGCTTATCTGCTGTATACAAAAGATGAGCTTCTCTGGGCGGGGGCAAAAAATCTTGCAAAATAGGAATTAATTTACTCTGTTTAATCGACTCATTCAGTACTGACTCGGGTAACATTGTGATGCCTAATCCCTCAATAGCGGCTGCAGCCAATGCAGTGGTATTATTACTTTGAAATGCACCTGAAATAGCGATATTAGTTAACTTGCCATTGATAGTAAATGGCCACAAATTATCCTTTTTGGTCGGATTGACATATTGATAAATTAAGCATTGATGCTTCTTCAAATCGTCAGGTATTGCTGGTACGCCATTTTGAGCTAAATAGCTTGGTGAAGCAGCAAAAATCAGCTGTAAATCACTTAGTTTACGCGCAATTAAACTTGAATCATTTAATGAGCCAATTCGAAATACCACATCAAAATCATCTTTAACTAAATCGACATAACGATCACTTAATTGCATATCAATATTCACTTTCGGATAACATTTCATAAAGCGACTTATCACAGGAATCAAATTAAATTGACCATAACTAATTGGGGCACTAATCCTTAATCTTCCCTTGGGCTCTTGGCTAAATTGCTGGGCTAATGTTTTTGTACTTTTAATTTCACTGAGAATAAACAAACATCGTTCATAATACTGTTTACCAAACTCTGTTAAATGTTGTGATCTTGTCGTTCGATTAAGCAATTTCAGCCCCAAATAATTTTCTAAAAAAAGAATATATTTAGCAATCATCTGTGGGGAGGTATTTAACGAAATAGACGTCGCAGCAAAAGAGCCTGTTTTTACGGTTATAACAAATGCTTCCATACATTTAACTAAATCCACATTAGCAATCCTCAGTTGTTAATAAATCAATTTTGATATTATTTATTGTCATTTTATCAATCAATATAATATAGATCTTTAATTAAATACGGAAATTTAATCAGTATATAATCATCATTAAACAAAATTTTGCTGATTAAGTTTGCCTAACGATTTTTATGTCAGTTAAATATTTTAGTGATATCAACTTATTAAAAGTTTGGTACCAATCTAAGTAACAAAGGGATTAAAAATGGAAAACAAAAGATATACCGTTATCACTGGTGCTAGCTCGGGAATAGGTTATGCAACGGCAATCGCATTTGCCAAAAGAAACAAAAATCTAATAGTAATTGCTCGAAGAAAAGAAAATTTAGAATCATTAAAACAACAAATAGCAAAAATAAATCCCAAAGTTGAAGTTATCATAAAAGTTTGTGATTTAACCAACACACAGTCTAATTATCATTTATTCAATCAATTAGAGAATTATTTTATCGAAACTTGGATTAATAATGCTGGTTTTGGTCATTATGGCAGTGTAAACGATCAAGATTTAACAAAAATCGAATCCATGCTGCATTTAAATATTGAAGCATTAACCATTCTATCAACGCTTTATGTACGTAAATATAAAGATCAAGCAAATACTCAGTTGATTAATATATCATCTCGCGGTGGCTATACCATTGTGCCAAATGCTGTTACCTATTGCGCAACAAAATTTTATGTTAATGCTTTCACTGAAGGGCTTGCTCAAGAACTGATACAAGCTAAGGCTCAATTAAAAGCAAAAGTACTTGCTCCGGCAGCAACACAAACGGAATTTGGCAAAAAAGCCAATAATGTTGATGAATATGATTATGATAAAAGTTTTGCTAAATATCATTCTGCCGATCAAATGGCTGAATTTTTATTAGCCCTTTATGATAGCAACAAAATCATTGGCGAAATCAGCACGAAGGATTTTTCATTCAGTTTAAAAGATAGTATCTTTCCTTATTCTGGTAATCCAGCAGAAAATCAGAAATAAACAATCGAACATAAGCGATTAAAGTGATTTTGGGGTTTTAAAAACCCCTTTCCTCAAAATTTTTTTATTCTTTAAGTTTCGGACGTTTGTTGTTCTGCGGTTGTTTCTATACGGTGATTACGTCCGAGTTAAGAGGGTTGGCGCCAACCCTCTTTACAATCTCCCGCGGCGACCACGCAAGTGGTCACGATGTGACTGCCTTCCGCCTTCGTTCGCTCTTAACGCTCCTTGCCAAACATCCCTGTTTGTCATGCTAACCTCACTCAGTTGTCAGCACATTGCCAATGTCGCGCCACAAAATCGCTTTTATCGCCCTAACGTTATTTTTCTTATCCTCAGCTTCAATACCTAAGAACTAAGAAATAATAGCTAAGGATAGACACAGGCTCCACCGCCCCTTGTGGAGTAGTTCCAAGTATCGGGAGAAAACGAACCATAACGCGTGTTAACATAAAAAAACCTTTGTGTACTAATTACTATATCTTGCGTCCAATATTTAAACGTCCAAGTGCCGCCGGCGCCGGAGCCGAGGCCGGGAAAGTTGGCACCAACGTAATCCTCCACCATCCCCCATTCCGAGAACAATCCTCCACCAATGTGACGCCGGAACCAAGGATCAGGTGACGAAGGCGTTGCCTCTACTACACCGTTACAAGCGTCTTCTGAATTAAGTCCCCGACAAGACCCATTAGTTAAATCCCTGATATTTGGGAGATGGTATCCAATATTATTACACCAAGATTCCACACTAGAATGGTTCTTTTCATTATTACCACTATTAACAAACCACTGCTTTAACTCAAATCCATATTTGACCACCGCATTACCACTGCTATCACGACCGACTAACTCAAATACCTGCGGTAAAGAGGGTCTGTCGATTCTACGTGGATTTTCTGAGTACCATTGATTAGGGTCTGTAACGGCAGGACCAGTTAGGGTGACTTTAACGCTGGTATTTGTTGAATCGGTCATCGTCGCCGTAATACCACCATGAGAAACCGTAGCCCAAGATAAGGCCTGATTACTACCACCAATATCTAAATCAAAATACAAATTATTAGCACCAGTAGTCGGGAAGTTTAAACCATAAGACGATGGCGTAACTGACTGTGGTAGAAAACCATTACGCCCTTGATAAATGGCATCAGAAAGATTACTCCCAATCCCATATAAGTTAGGTCTTGCAAAACAAATCACTGGCGCTGCTTTAGGATTAATATAATAAGTGGCATTACTTGCACTAAAACGACTTTCATTAGGCACACCATAAAGTGTTTTTAATCTACCGCTATCACTAGATAAGGTTAATTTATATGGCGCTTTACAAATAGTCAGTACTTCATTACGGGCAACACGATTATCGTCTTTATCAACAATAGTTAATTTTAAATTACCGGTAACGGTGACACCATAATAAACTCCCTGACCATCACCATCATCATCCCCCCAATAATTATACGGTTTGCCAATAAGTGAACTTAATTCAATAGAATTAGAATGAGTATCCGTTGGTACTAACATACCAATATCCTTAAAACTCTGACCAGCAACAGGTAACTCGATAGGATGGTTTCTTGAATCATTGGTTGTGGGAGTAAATGTTCTACCATCAGAAAGGGATATCCCGAGTAGCGCTTTGGTATTTGTCGCCCGGGTACGACCACCATCAAAGGTTAAATAAGGAGCTGAACCTTGAATAATATTGGTCGTTTTAGTGGTTAATGCATAATTAGAAAAAGAGATAGACTGTAAAACAACCATGGTTAATACCAAAACCATCGGCCGAGATAAAAAGACTAAACTAAGAAATGTTGAAAACCCTTGCCAAATTTGTTGGAAAAATAAATTGTAGTGAGATAATAGACCGTACGTGCTTAACTTTACTAACGTTAAATTATAGGTTGGGCAGGTTTTGTGTTTTGTGTTTTGTGTTTTAAATTATAATGCATTTTGACGTTCCTGTCAAGTAATTCTATGATTTTTTTGGTTTTATTTTATTTTTATCGGCTAAATATCCGTCGAATATTGTTTATTATAAACACTTGAAGTATAGTCATAAAAAAAATCTAAGCAATAGTATTTAATTGTTTATTTGTTAAATTTTGTAAATATTATTATTAAGTTAGGTTATTAAAACATAGTTTTAATTCTTGAAAATGTATTTTTCAATTTTGGGGTATAACATACGATATAAATAATAAAGAGATTGTATCATTTCTAAACTACCTACACGGTAGTGAACAATTTGGTATGCCAACTGCTGTTGGTAAATATTTTCTAAACTACCTACACGGTAGTGAACGCATATTCCAATCATCTTCTGTTGCAGCCGTATTTCTAAACTACCTACACGGTAGTGAACAATTACTTGCTAGTATTGATCCTGCTACAAAATTTCTAAACTACCTACACGGTAGTGAACCTGCACTTAATCTTGACACGAGAAGTGCATATTTTCTAAACTACCTACACGGTAGTGAACGACTTCCCAAAATCTGCATAGTCCCGCCAATCTTTCTAAACTACCTACACGGTAGTGAACATTTTCCAAAACTCGCCGCAACATACCCCCATTTTCTAAACTACCTACACGGTAGTGAACTTCGGGTATGATGATTCCGCTATCAGTTTGAATTTCTAAACTACCTACACGGTAGTGAACGGTTAGCTGCATACTCAACCATAGCGTGTGATTTTCTAAACTACCTACACGGTAGTGAACTAGAATCCCATATACTATAAATGCAGTTGGCAAAAAGAAAAAGCGCAATTTTACTATTAAAAACCCTTTTTTTAAGTGATTTTTTAATATATTGATTTTTAATTATTTTATTTTAAGTTAAAAAAAAGGGTTAGCAATAAGTAGGAATTTAAGTTTCAAAACCCCCGTTCCTCAAAATTTTTTAGTTCTTTATTTTTTAGTTCTTTGAGTTTCGGACGTTTTGTTGTTTTGCGGTTGTTTCTGTACTGTGAATACGTCCGAGTTAAGAGGGTTGGCGCCAACCCTCTTTACAATCTCCCGCGGCGACCACGCAAGTGGTCACGATGTGACTACCTTCCGCCTTCGTTCGCTCTTAACGCACCGGCTGTGATTTGTTCCTGACAAAGCACCGCCTTGGCAAACATCCCTGTTTGCCATGCTAACCTCACTCAGTTGTCAGCACATTGCGGATGTCGCTAAATTAAATACACCAAACTTATTTGCCAAAATAAACTCTTATGTTTATAGCAAGCTAATTTTAGTTTTAAAACCGATTTTGGGGAAACTTGGGCGGGATTTTGGCTTTAAAAACCCCGTTCCTCAAATTTTTTATTTAAATCCTGCAATATTTTAACCATATGTGATGAAAACTATAGTGACTAGTTGGTTATTGGTTTTATTAGATATTATCGTGATTCTGATTAACTGTAGTAATTAAATGGGATTTATTCGAACAGAATGAAAAACTAAAATAGTTGCAATTATTAGGTTTAGCAAACGATCAATTGAGCAACAGAACTAACTCATATTTGTAATATTATATTACTTAAGTATCTTAACAAGCCTAATAGCTTGTTAAGATGCAGATTAAAGAATTGATTACATATCTTTACGAGATTCGCATCCCCGGTTTAGCACCACTATCTGGTGATAATAGATAAACACCTTCATTATCATCTTTACCACTAGCACAAAGTACCATACCCTCTGAAACACCAAAACGCATTTTACGAGGTGCCAAGTTGGCAATCATAATAGTCAAACGGCCAATTAATACTTCAGGTTCAGGATAGTATTGTTTGATACCTGAAAAAACATTACGGGTTTCATCGCCAATATCTAGCGTTAATTGCAATAATTTATCCGAGCCTTCAACAAAACTAGCGTTTTTGATTAAGGCAACGCGCATATCAACTTTAGCAAAATCATCAAAATTTATGGTTTCCGCAATTGGTTCGGCTACTTTTTCTTTTACAGATGTGCTTGATGCTGCTTGCTGTTTAGTTTCTTCAATCATGGCAGTAATTTTATCCATATCAATTCGGTTAAATAATGCTTTAAAACTGTTAATTTTATGACCTGTTAAGGCTTTATCAATTGTATGCCATTCTAATTGACTATTTAAAAATGCTTCACTACGTTCAGCTAATGCCGGAACGATAGGTTTTAAATAGGTCATTAAAATGCGGAATAGATGAATACCCATTGAACAAATATCTTGTAATTGCTGATCTTGCCCTTCCTGTTTAGCAACCACCCATGGCGCTTTTTCATCAATGTAGCGGTTAGCTTCGTCAGCTAAAGCCATAATTTCACGTACCGCTTTACCTGACTCTCGTTTTTCAAAAGCATCAGCAATAACTTGCGATTTTTCGACAAATAAGGCGTAAAGTTCTGGTGCAGCAATATTATCAGATAATTTGCCGTCGAATCTTTTACTAATAAATCCCGCCGAACGTGATGCGATGTTAACCACTTTATTTACCAAATCGCTATTAACTCGTTGAACAAAATCTTCAAGATTAAGATCGATATCATCAATATGTGGCGACAATTTAGCGGCATAATAGTAACGTAAACAATCTGGATCCAGATGTTTTAGATAGGTACTTGCTTGAATAAAAGTACCACGAGATTTTGACATTTTAGCGCCATCAACGGTTACATAACCGTGTACAAAAATATTTGATGGTTTGCGATGTTCACTACCATCTAGCATTGCTGGCCAAAACAAACTATGGAAATAAACAATATCTTTACCAATAAAATGATAAAGCTCGGTCGTTGAATCTTTATTCCAGAACTCATCAAAAATCGCTTTATTATTTTTATTACAATAGTTAAGGAAAGAGCCCATATAGCCAATTGGTGCATCTAACCAAACATAAAAATATTTACCCGGTGCGTCTGGAATTTCAAAACCAAAATAAGGGGCATCACGACTGATATCCCACGGTTGTAGACCTGCTTCAAACCATTCTTGCATTTTATTAGCAACTTGTTCTTGTAATGTGCCTGAACGTATCCAAGTTTGTAACATTGTGGCAAACTCAGGTAAATCAAAGAAGAAATGCTCAGATTGTTTTAAAATCGGGGTTGCGCCTGAAACGACTGATTTAGGATCAATTAAATCAGTAGGATTATAAGTCGCACTACATACTTCACAATTGTCGCCATATTGATCTGGTGCTTTACAACGAGGACAAGTACCTTTTACAAAACGATCAGGTAAAAACATCTGTTTTTCAGGGTCGAACAGTTGTGAAATAACCTTCGTTTTAATATAACCATTCGCTTTTAAACGTTTATATATTTGTTCTGATATTTCACGATTTTCAGGGCTATGGGTTGAATGATAGTTATCAAAACTAATGTTAAATCCGGCAAAATCACGTTGGTGTTCGACTTTTACTTCCGCGATCATCTGCTCAGGAGTAATGCCTAATTGCTGAGCTTTTAACATAATCGGCGTTCCATGCGCATCATCGGCACAAATAAAATAGATTTCATTGCCACGCATACGCTGGTAGCGAACCCATACATCAGCTTGAATATGTTCAAGCATATGACCTAAGTGAATTGAACCGTTTGCGTATGGAAGCGCACAAGTCACCAATATTTTGCGTTGAGTTGTCATGTTAAATTATTACCTTTAATTTCATAATGGCAGAAATAGTACAACAATCGTGTGATTATCGCTAGATTTATGCCATAATTTGCCTAAATTTCTTTATAAAGCCAATCAATTTTGGACTGGTTGTATTTTTATTGGAATGTAAAAAATATAATTTTGTAATTTATTGTCCATTAAAGTTATTGATAATATCGATAACAAATTAAAGTAAAATAACTAAATATATACCAACGAGCTAGATAAAAGGTTTATTAACATGGAAGCAAAAAAAATTCTTGAGAATTTTCGTCACCCTACTCTACAGAAAAATCTGATTGAACTTGGGGCTATTTCCCAATGTGAACGGGTTAATCAAGAACTAATGATTAGCTTGACCATGCCTTTTGCTTGGCAAACTGGTTTTGAAGATCTGAAAACAACAGTGACGCCATTATTACTTGAATTAGATGGTGTTGAAAATGTGAATTGGAATATTAAATATAATATTGCCACATTAAAGCGAGCCAATAGTCATCATGCTATTAAGAATATCAAAAATATTATTGCGATAAGTTCCGGTAAAGGGGGGGTTGGCAAATCCTCAACTGCAGTTAATTTAGCTTTAGCGTTACAAAAACAAGGGGCTAAAGTGGGTATTTTAGATGCTGATATTTATGGCCCGTCAATCCCAACCATGCTTGGCACTGAAAAAGAACAACCATTAACGCCTGACAATAAACATATGTCAGCGATTATGGCTTATGGCCTTGCTAGTAATTCAATTGGCTATTTAGTTGCTGCCGATGGTGCGATGGTCTGGCGCGGACCAATGGCAAGTAAAGCGCTTTTGCAAATTTTACAAGATACACTCTGGCCTGAACTTGATTATTTGGTTATTGATATGCCACCAGGCACTGGTGATATCCAATTAACATTGGCGCAAAACATTCCTGTTACAGCAGCGGTTATTGTTACCACACCACAAGATATTGCATTAATTGATGCGCAAAAAGGCATCACGATGTTTAATAAAGTGAATATTCCAACTCTTGGTATTATTGAAAATATGAGTTATCACATCTGTGAAAATTGTGGTCACCATGAAGCAATTTTTGGTGAGGATGGTGCTAAGCGTCTAGCTGAAAAATACCAAACAAAATTACTTGGTCAAATGCCGCTTCACCGTTTATTACGCCAAGATCTTGATTCTGGACAACCAACAGTAGTCAGTCATCCTGATAGTGAATTTACGCAATTATATTGTAATATTGCCGCACAAGTTGCTAGTCAACTGTATTGGCAAGGAGAAACAATTTTGCCGGATATATCATTTAAGGCGCTATAACGGAAATTAATATTGGTTGTTAAAGGATAACAACCAATATAAGAAAATGATTTAGTTACCTACAAACACCCTATAGCTATTGAAATTGATTCAGTTCAGCTTTTGCTTTAGCTAATTGTTCAATAAATGCAGAATTAGTATGTAACTGTGCAACTACTGCCGCCGCCATGACTCTTGCCGCATCAATGTCACTTTGCCAATGATAACCACAAATAACTCGGCTTTCACCAACTTCGTAACCTCGTTTTAAAATTTCATTTTGCCGTGCAGGATTAATTTCAGCTAAGACCAATGCTATAGCAAATCCCATTGTGGTATGACCAGAGGGATATGAACCATTGGTCGATAACGTTTTTTCGTCTTCAGGGCGACATGTCGGTTCATTAAAAAATGAAAACGGTCTGATGCGGTTGTAATATTGTTTAGCCGATCGAGTTGCTAGATCGCCAGCATCTTCTTTCATTGTGGTAATAAGTTTATAAATTTCAGGCGAGCTATCAATTGAAATATCATATCCAAAAGCGGCTGAAAACTGTTTAGTAACATTATCTTTACTCGAATCAGCATCAAGATAAGCTTGTTTACCTCGCTCAGTATTTCGCATGGATTTTCCCCAATCATACATGGCTTTATCTCTTAAAAAATCAACGCTATTAAAGGCTGGTGGTGGCGGTAATAAATGTAAACTATCTGGTGCTTGTTCTTGGGTAAGATAAAAATCATTTGGATTTGTGGTTACATCTTTAACCTCAATGGCATGGACGTTAAAACAAAATAAAATAGATACTACTAATGAATATAAAAACTTTTTACGCATAGATATCTCCTAAGTACTATTTTAATTAGTGATGAGAAAGCAACTTAATAGAACCAATAAAGAAACGGCAAGTTTTATATGTAATGGGATTAGCAATAATTATTATAAATACAGTACTGTTTGATAATAAAACATTAAACACTAGTTAGCAAAATTTTTTTATGAAGAACAGCACATTACTATTGATTGCTTAACATTTTTGATAACC
Organism: Gilliamella sp. M0364; assembly: GCF_016100565.1. Taxonomy (NCBI): domain Bacteria; kingdom Pseudomonadati; phylum Pseudomonadota; class Gammaproteobacteria; order Orbales; family Orbaceae; genus Gilliamella; species Gilliamella sp. M0364. The sequence goes on from NZ_JACFSF010000002.1 coordinate 81,927, forward strand.
GCATAATTTATGGCGATGATTGTTTAATAGTCAATAATATTCAGCTATAATCAGCTTATTGAATCTCAATCCCTTCTATCACATTAATCATGAATAATGCTAATAAACGGTCTCGAATCTGGTCGTCGATTCTCTGCCTTGCCCTTGCTGCGTTTATATTCAATACCACAGAGTTTGTACCAGTTGGATTACTGCCGAATATTGCTGAAAGTTTTTCGATGGATGTTGCGCATGCCGGGCTATTATTAACTATTTATGCTTGGGCGGTATCGTTATTATCTTTACCTTTAACGGTATTAACCGCAAAAATGGAACGCCGTAAACTACTTATATTTCTATTTTGTTTATTTATTGCTAGTCACATCTTGGCTGGCTTTGCTTGGAGTTTTTATAGTTTAATGGTTGCTAGAATCGGCATTGCTTGCGCCCATGCGGTTTTTTGGGCCATTACCACGCCTTTAGCGGTTCGATTAGCACCCAATGGTAAAAAAGCTAAAGCGATGGGCTTTATTGTGGTTGGCACCTCAATGGCAACAGTATTAGGGATTCCTATTGGAACAATGATCGGCCAATTAGTTGGCTGGCGAGTCACATTTTTATGTATCGGGGTTATCGCATTTTGTGTAATGGCTTCATTAATTTATTTGTTACCGGCTGTGCCTAGTATGAACACAATTTCACTAAAAGCCATTCCTGAAGTACTTAAACGACCTGTATTACTAAATATTTATTTGTTAACTGCTATTATTATTACCGGCCATTTTACCGCTTATACTTATATAACGCCATTTATGCTTAATGTTGGTGGCTTTAGCGAACAAATTGTCGTGAGCTTATTATTAGCTGTCGGTTTTTCAGGCATGATAGGTAGTTTAATTTTTGCCAAATATTCCGAACCACATCCAACCGCCATTTTAGTTATGCCGGTGATATTATTAATTATCTGTTTATTATCGCTTTATGTTTGTTCTTTTAGTCTCATAACCGCAATAGTACAAGGTATGGTTTGGGGGCTTGCGATTACCATTATTGGTATGGTGATGCAGAGTAAAGTTATTGATGCTGCACCTGATGCTGCCGATATTGCGACCTCGGTTTATTCGGGTATTTATAATATCGGTATAGGTGGTGGCGCCTTTGTCGGTAGCCAAGTATTGGTTTACTTATCCACCCATTATATTGGTTTTGTTGGCGCTATTTTTGTGATTATAGCCCTAATACTTTTTTACTTTTTATCCAAAAAAACTTGGTAGTCATGAATAAGCGCTCACATTGAGCGCTTATTGGGTTAATGCTTCTAATTGTTCCCAACGTTCAAATACCACTTCAAGCTCAGCTTCTTTATCAGCTAAAGATTGCAGTATTTGGCTGGTGACTTCATGAGGTTGATTGAAAAAGTCACTATGGCCAATTTGAGCTTGAAGATCCGCAATAGCTGTTTCTAATTCCTCGATTTTATTAGGTAACTGGGCGAGTTCGCGTTGTTCGTTATAGCTTAATTTAACCTTCTTTTTAGCCGCTTGCTCTGGCGCTTGGTCTGCGCTATTGGTTTTGTTACTGTCACTTTTAGCTGATTCATTGCTCTTACTATTGGTGACTTGAGCACTCACTGGTTTAGCTTGCTGTTGTTGCTGTAAAGCATCAGTATAACCACCAGCATAAATACCAATTCGCCCCTGCTCTTCAAAAAACCAGCATTGGGTAACTACGTTATCGACAAATTGCCGATCATGGCTAACAAGTAAAACCGTTCCTTGATAATCGTTAACAAGTTCTTCTAATAGTTCCAACGTTTCAATATCAAGGTCATTAGTTGGTTCATCAAGCACCAATAAATTACTTGGTTTTAAAAAGAGTTTTGCCAATAATAAGCGATTTCGTTCACCACCCGAGAGTGCTCTGACCGGTGTTCGAGCGCGTTTTGGTGGAAAGAGGAAATCTTGCAAATAACCAAGTACATGTCTTGAGCGACCATTTACCATCACCTCTTGCTTACCTTCTGCCAGGTTATCCATAACGGTTTTTTCAGGATCAAGCTCTAATCGATACTGATCAAAATAAGCCACTTCAAGTTTGGTTCCGCAATGAACACTTCCTGAGGTCGGTGCTAAACTACCTAGCATCAGTTTTAATAATGTGGTTTTACCAATACCATTGGGGCCAATTAGAGCAATTTTATCACCACGTAACACTTGTACCGTGAAGTCCTTAACCAACACTTTATCATCGATTTGATAACTGACATTATCTAGCTCAAAGACAATTTTACCTGAACGCAGTGCTTCTTCGATCTGCATTTTTGCATTGCCCATAACTTGACGACGCTGTGAATATTCTTGCCGCATCGCTTTTAATGCTCTTACTCGCCCCTCGTTACGTGTTCGACGAGCTTTAATACCTTGACGGATCCAGACTTCTTCTTGTGCTAACTTCTTATCAAATTCGGCATTTTGTAACTCTTCAACACGCAGCGCTTCTTCTTTACCTAGCAAATAACTGTCATAATCACCGCCCCAAGAAGCAACCTTACCGCGATCTAAATCAATAATCCGCGTCGCCATTTGCCGAATAAAGGATCGGTCATGCGATATAAACACAATGCTGCCATTGAAGCTTTTTAAAAACTCTTCCAGCCATTTAATGGTATCGATGTCTAAATGGTTAGTTGGTTCATCCAATAATAGTACTGATGGTTGGCAAACTAGTGCCTTTGCTAATGCCGCTTTACGCAACCAACCACCCGATAACGAAGACAATAATGCCTCACCATCTAACGATAATGAGGAAATGACATTACGAATCCGATTATCCAATTGCCAACCATTTTGATGATCTAGCTGTTCTTGCATTTTAGCTAATTTAGATAGATTACCCTCACTTGGATCAGTTTCAACTAAGTGTGACAATGCATAGTAATCTTTTAATAATTGCGCTTGTTCTTTTAAACCTTCCGCAACAAAATCAAAAACATTTCCTTGAATATCTCGAGGGGGATCTTGCTGTAATCGAGAGACAATAACGTTGTTTTCATAAACAATTTGTCCTTCATCGAGCGGTACTTCTTTATTTAACACTTTTAATAGAGTTGATTTACCGGCGCCGTTACGACCAACAAGACAGACTCGCTCGTTAGTTTCTATCGACATATCAATATGATCAAGAAGTGGTGCATCACTAAATGATAAATAGGCATTGGTAAGATTAATTAATGACATATTTGTGGTTTTTATTTGGATATTAAATAATAAGGCGGTATTCTATCATAAAGTTGCGCTTGGCAACCAAAATCAATTATCAAAGATACAATTAACGGCTCTTAAAACGTGAGCATTCCAATTCTCTTCTAAAAAAATGAATACTGTTATAATTATTAATAATTGAATATATTAATAATATTTCGGTATGGAGGTGATTATGAGTCATACTTGGACATTTCAACGTGTTGGTGGATTAGATCAAGTCGTATTAAAAAATGCCGATGACATTATCAACTTAGCCAATTTAGATCCTAAATTATGGGTTGCACTTAGTTGCCCGACAACCGGTTTAGATTTTGATCAAAGAACATTACAATTGTTAGATTCTGATAACGATGGCCGCATTCGTATTCCCGATATTTTAGATGCAATTAGTTGGGCAAAAGATAAAATCGTCTCTTTCGATAATATAGTACAATCCTCAGAAACATTGCCACTATCGCAAATCGATGATTCAACAGAACAAGGTAAAAAATTATTAGTTACTGCGCATAGTATTTTGGCGAATTTAAATAAGAGCCAAGCCGATTATTTAACGCAAGATGATGTGCAACAATCACTTAAAATTAATGCCAGCAAACTCTACAATGGCGATTTAATTTTTCCACCTTCAGCCGAATTATCACCAGAAATGCAAAATTTTATTCAGGCAGCAATAAAAACAACTGGTGCCGAAAAAGATATGAGTGGTCAGGATGGAATTAATTTAGAGATTGCGCAAACTTTTGTTAAGAACTTAAAAAGTTGGCAAAAATGGCAAACTGATATCAGTAATACCGAAACACCTTTTGGCGAAAACCGCTCAGAAATATGGAAATTAGTTCAAGAATTAAAGCCAAAAATTGATGACTACTTTTTGCGGGTTGAATTAGCACAATACGCACCTCAGGCACAAACAGCGTTAAATGTTGACGAGAAATATATTGTCCCAACCCAAAATGGATTACTTTCTGATGAAGCTTTATCTGAGCTACCTTTATCTAGAATTGATAGCAATAACGCATTAGATCTGGTTAATGGCCTTAATCCACTGTGGAAAACTAAAATCATTCGATTTAGGGCTTTAGTGGCATCCCATTTAGCCGATCCTAACCAATTAACAGCACAAGAATGGCAAGATATTCAAACGGGTCTTAATGCCTATGCCACGTTAATTAGTTCTAAACCTGAGATGCAGCAATTAAACGTAGCAACTAAACCTACTGCGAGTATTGAGGATATTCCTAGCAATCAGATCGCTAATTTAGCTAATGATAATTTATTAAGCGAATTTGAAAAAATGGTCGAACAGGATAACCAAACACCTATTTCAGCCTCAGATGTTTTTGTATTAGAAAAACTAGTCTTATTTCAAAAACATCTCTATCGTTTATTGATTAACTTTGCTTCGTTTGCTGAATTCTTCTCACTTGACCATTATGCGGCTTTTCAATTAGGTAAGCTTTATATTGATGGTCGCTGTGCTACACTTTGCGTTGCCGTTGATAATATCGCCAAACATTCAACCATGGCAAATTACTCTGAACTTTGTTTACTTTATTGTGAATGCACAAGACACGGTCAAAAACAGACAATTGCTGCAGCAATTACCGCTGGACAAGGTGATTTATTAATCGAAGGCCGCAATGGCGTCTTTATTGATAATGAAGGCAATGATTGGGATGCCAATGTGGTTAAGATGATTACTAAACCAATTAGTATCCAACAAGCCATTTGGGCACCTTATCAACGTATTGGCCGTTTAATTACTGAACAAATAAATAAATGGGCAAGCAATAAAGATGCTAACATTGAGAAAACCAGCACACAAGCGGTGCAAAATCCAGAAAGCAAATTTGATATTGGTAAAAGTGTTGGTATCTTTGCAGCTATTGGTTTAGCTATTGGCGCCATTGGTACCGCTTTAGCGACTATTTTTCAAGCTATCTTCTCGCTTACATGGTGGCAATTCCCATTAGTGATTTTAGGTTTATTCTTGATTATATCTGGACCATCAGTAATATTGGCTTGGTTAAAATTACGCAGGAGAACACTTGGGCCATTACTTGAAGCTTCTGGTTGGGCGATAAATGGACAAGTTAAAATCAATTTACTGCTTGGTGGTCTGCTTACCAGTAAAGCCGAATTACCGGCCAATGCAAAACGTAATTTAACTGACCCTTTAAAAAAACGTAATAAAAAAGCCCGAATAATATTCTGGTCAGCAATTTTACTAGGCGTAGTAATCGTCGCTACGGCTTTTTGGTTTAAAAATGATATTGCCAATTATTTTAAACAGCAGCAACAACAGTTAACCCAAAACCAAACTCAAAACGAACAGAAAAACTAATAGGCTATAATATTTTTCGCCGACATTATGTCGGCGAAATTTTCTTATTAATGTTGATAAACCGGTAATCGTCGGCAAATCGCCAATACTTTTTGTTTAACCGCTTGAATAGCTTGTTCGTCATCAATGTTATCTAACACATCACAAATCCAGTTAGCTAATTCGCGAGACTCTTCTTCTTTAAAACCTCGACGAGTCACAGCTGGGGTACCAATTCGCACACCAGATGTTACAAATGGACTTTGCGGATCATTTGGCACACTATTTTTATTCACGGTAATATTAGCACTACCTAAAGCAGCATCCGCCTCTTTACCAGTTATCTTTTTATCAACTAAATCAATTAGGAATAGATGATTTTGGGTTTCGCCAGACACGACTTTGTAGCCACGTTTGATGATCACATCAACCATCGCTTGGGCATTTTTTACAACTTGTTGTTGATATTCTTTATAAGCTGGCTCCATCGCCTCTTTTAAGGCAACAGCTTTGGCAGCAATGACATGCATCAACGGACCACCTTGCGCACCAGGAAAGACAGCAGAATTCAATTTTTTGTAAAGTTCTTCACTACCACCTTTGGCCAAAATAAGACCACCACGCGGTCCGCCGAGGGTTTTATGCGTCGTTGTCGTCACAACATGAGCAAATGGTACTGGGTTTGGATAAACACCGGCCGCCACTAAACCAGCCACATGCGCCATATCGACAAATAAGAAAGCACCAACACTATCTGCTATTTCGCGCATCCGTTGCCAATCAACTACCCCTGAATAAGCAGAAAAACCACCTATAATCATTTTTGGTTTTGAATCTAAGGCTATTTTGGCTAATTGCTCATAATCAATATGTCCAGTTTCATCGACGCCGTAAGCAACCACATTATACAGCTTACCAGAAAAACTGACCGGTGAACCATGCGTTAAATGCCCTCCTTGTGACAAGTTCATGCCTAGCACCGTATCACCGGGTTTTAACAATGCCATATAAACAGCAAAATTGGCTTGTGAGCCTGAGTGTGGTTGCACATTGGCATAATCTGCTGCAAATAACTGTTTAGCACGTTCAATCGCTAATTGCTCAACAATATCAACATATTCACAACCACCGTAATAACGCTTACCGGGATAACCTTCCGCATATTTGTTAGTTAACTGCGTACCTTGCGCCTGCATCACTCTTGGGCTGGTATAGTTTTCCGATGCGATAAGTTCTAAGTGATCTTCTTGGCGTTGTTCTTCACCTTTAATGGCATTCCACAATTCTTGATCATATTCAGCAATAGTCATTTGTTTACTAAACATATTGGCTCCTTGTAAGCAATTACATCAACGTAACGACTTCAGTATTTAATTAGCACAAAAAAACATCATGAACTATTATCCTTACTTAATCGACCTTTAATTTCAATCTTTTTTTGAAGTTATAAATAATATTTATAGATAGTTAGAATAATAATTTTATAAATCATAATCGCTAGCTTAATTGCAATTGAGTATCTGAAATATATTGGTAGAATAAGCAAAAATTTTATTTGGTATCGCATGCAACTTCATTTAGTCGTTAATACATTTGGTTCGGATTTGCAACGTCGCTATGGCGAAAAAATCTATAAGCTCACTTTACACGGTGGTTTTAGCTGTCCCAATCGTGATGGTACCATTGGTCAGGGTGGCTGTACCTTTTGCAATGTAGCGTCAATCATTGATGAGTCTATACAGGTGAAATCAATTTCGCAGCAGCTTATGTCGCAAGCGCAACAGATGAAAAAATCTAAACGATACCTTGCTTATTTTCAGGCTTATACTAGTACCTATGCTGAAGTTGAAATTCTTAAAAATATGTATCAAGAAGCGCTGAACAGTGCCGACATTGTTGGTCTTTGCGTCGGTACTCGCCCTGATTGTGTTCCCGATGAAGCTCTTAATTTGCTGGCACATTACCAATCCAGCGGCTATGAAGTTTGGTTAGAACTTGGATTACAGACCGCTCATGACAATACATTACACCATATTAATCGAGGTCATACCTTTGCGGATTATCACCAAACGGTACAAAAAGCACGGCAATTAGGTATTAAAGTGTGTACTCACCTTATTATTGGCTTACCCAAAGAAAATAAAACCGACAATCTCATCACTTTAAACAAAGTATTAGACAGTGGCGTTGATGGTTTAAAAATTCATCCGTTACATATTGTTGAAGGCAGTATAATGGCCAAAGCATGGCGAGCTGGGCGGATCAATGTGTTATCTCTTGAAGATTATGTCGATATTGCCGGTGATATTATTCGACAAACACCAGCCAATATTTTATACCATAGGATTTCAGCCAATGCCAGAAAACCAACCTTACTGGCACCTGATTGGTGTGAAACCCATTGGCAATCAATGAATGCAGTTGATCATAATTTACGACAATTTGGTGCTCAAGGTAGTGCTATTGGTGATACCTATTCTTTCAAACAATAAATTATAATTAATATTTTAAAAATTTTGAGGAACGCCTATTTTTAATACTGATAGTTGCGATAAAAACTGAATTTGTTAATTAAATTATATAAATTTCCGCTTCAAAAACCCCTCTCCTCAAATTTTTTAGCCAACATATTTACTCGTTAGATATAGAACTTATAAATTCATCTGAACACGTTTTAATAAATTAAAATATAGCTATGTATTAGGAATAATAGGCTATTTAATCTAGAATTTTCCGTTTCGTTACTGTTAAAACAATAGGTTTATTGTATATTGCCACATACAAATATGTTTGAAATAATTATTAACATCTGGGTATTTTTGTACCTTTGTTAACAACAAGTATATAATGATGTTTTATTATTTGAGATAATCTGCATGCAACTAGCTTTTTGTATTTATAAATTTTTCCCTTTTGGCGGTTTGCAACGCGATTTTTTGCAAATTGCTACTGCTTGCCAAGCTCGAGGACATCAAATCCGTGTTTATGTATTGGATTGGCAAGGCGATAAACCAGCTGGTTTTGATATCATCATCGTTCCGAAAAAAGGATTATCTAACCATAGCCGTAATCAAGCTTATTACCATTGGGTAAAGGCTCACTTACAAAGCAATCCTGTAGATTGTGTGGTAGGTTTTAACAAAATGCCGGGCTTGGATGTCTATTTTGCTGGCGATACATGTTTTGCTGAAAAAGCCGCCCATAAAGGCTTTTTTTATAAACTATCAAAACGTTGTAAACACTATTTGGCATTTGAACAAGCGGTATTTGCTCCTAGTTCGTCCACCAAAATCATGGCTTTAACTAAGCAACAAATTCAAGATTTTAAAAACCATTATCATACTCAAGATGAACGATTCTTTTTATTACCACCCGGCATTGCGTTAGATCGAAAATATAGCGTTGATTCACCTCAAAAACGTCAACAATTTCGACAATCTAATCAAATTGGCCAAGATGATTTTGTGATTGTGCAAATTGGCTCAGATTTTAAACGTAAAGGCGTCGATCGCACATTGAAAGCAATTGCGGCTTTACCTAATGACCTCAAGCAAAAAGTTACTTATTTGGTGGTTGGCCAAGATAAATCAGAGGCATATCAAAAGTTAGCAGATGAGTTAGCTATTGCTAAACAGGTGAGATTCTTTTCTGGTCGCAATGATATCCCTGATTTTTTATTTTCCGCCGATCTATTGTTGCATCCGGCTAGACAAGAAGCCGCCGGCATGGTTTTGATTGAAGCGTTAGCGGCAGGCGTGCCAGTGATCGTATCAGGTATTTCCGGATATGCTTATCACATTAGCCAAGCTAATGCCGGTGTTGTGTTGCCAGAACCTTATAAGCAAAACATTTTAGATCAAGCGTTAGAACAATCAATTAGAGATAAAGAGCAATGGCTTAATTGGCATAACAATGCCATTGCTTATGGTAATAGTGAAGATTTATATCATTTAGCCCAACGAGCAGCAGACATTATTTTAGGATGTCATTATGAATGAGATTAAACTTAAATCACCCTTTCAACAATTATGGCAAGGTAAAGATCCATTTAATGAAGTGGAATTAATTTCAGGTAAAGTTTACCGTGCAGTCAAACAACGTAAAACCCTTAATTTTCAATTAGATGGCCAATCCTATTTTATTAAAATTCATCGTGGCACAACGGTTAAAGAAATTGTAAAAAATCTGATTTCGCTACGCTTACCGGTTTTAGATGCGAAACAAGAGTGGGATGCGATTCATCGTTTAGAGCAAGCTGGCGTGAATACGATGGATGGCCGAGCATTTGGACGCAAAGGATTAAATCCTCTGACCCGACACTCTTTTATTATTACCAAAGACCTTAATCCTACTATCAGTTTAGAAGATTTTACTAAACCATGGCTAACTAACCCACCTAGCTACCATTTAAAACGATCATTAACTATTTATTTAGCAAATATGACCGCAAAAATGCATGGAGCAGGCGTGAATCATCGTGATTGTTATTTATGTCATTTTTTATTGGATTTACCTTTATTTGAAAATAATCAGCAAATAAAACTCTCGGTAATTGATCTTCATCGTGCACAAACACGTAATAAAGTTCCTACCCGTTGGCGTGATAAAGATTTAATTGGACTTTACTTTTCATCAATCAATATTGGACTTAACCAACGTGATATTTGGCGTTTTTTAAGAAACTATTTTAATAAACCAATTAAAACCATTTTGCGCGATGAACATAAATTAATTGCTAGTGCTAAGCAAAAAGCTGAGCGCATCGCTAAAAGAACTGAAAAGTATCATCTTTAATCATAAGGAAATGGCATGTTTATTGAACAAATTGATATCAAAGGGTTTAGGGGGATTAAGCAACTTTCGTTAAAGCTTAATGCTAAATCTAGCGTACTTATTGGTGAAAACCAATGGGGTAAATCGAGTTTAATCAGTGCATTAAAATTGCTAACTCTAGATAATAAATTTTATCAATTTGTAGATTCAGATTTCTATTATGATAAGGATGATGGTAATCACATTTCAATAAATGTTGTTTATTGTGAATCTTATGCAAATCAATTAACTGAACAAGCTTATCAGCCTCTGACAGCAGTTAGTTATCGCTCACCAGCAGACAATCTATATCGAATTACTTACCAAATTAATGCCCAAAAAAATGGTGATACTATTATCACTGAACATTATTTGTTGGATGAATATGGTGAAAGGTTAAATCTAGATAATCCAAAATTATTAATCGCTATTTTGATTAACTTAAATCCAGTCATGCCGCTTAAAAATTCAGTGAATGCTAAGGATTTACCTGTCACAAATGAACCTTTATCACAATACTTTATTGAACAACTATCTGATCAATTAAAAGCACACTCGGCACAATTAAGTCAAGATGAGCTTAATCGTGGCTTACAAGCTGCTCGTTCGTTATTAGAATACTATTTTGTTGATTCTCAACAACGATCTAAATATAAACAATTAGCACAAAAAAATAGCCCGAAAACCGAGGATTGGAATTCGCTCGAACGAATCAATAATGTCTTAGATGATTTAGATAATGATTATCTTCGCACCGCACTTTTAGGTATATTTGGTTCGATTGTTAATGCTAAAGGAGATAATCCTCTCTCTCACAGTTCAGTGCCAATTTTAGTTTTAGAAGAACCTGAAAGCCAGTTACATCCAATTATTTTATCGGTTGGCTTCCGATTGTTAAAAAATTTACCTACCCAAAAAATTATTACCTCTAACTCAAGTGATTTAGTGTCTCTCTTTCCATTAGAGAGTATTTACCGATTGATCCGCCAACCCGATCAAATTGTCAGTAAGTATATTGCTCCTCATGGGTTAAGTGTTGGCGATAGTCGACGCATTTTGTTCCATGTTCTTTATCGACGCCCTACTGCGCTATTTGCCCGTTGTTGGTTGCTGGTTGAAGGTGAGACTGAAGTATGGTTACTTAGAGAGCTTGCCGAACAAAGTGGCTATCATCTAAGTTCAGAGGGGATCCAATTGTTAGAATTTGCACAATGTGGTTTAAAACCATTAATTCACTATGCCAACAAAATGGGGATCCGCTGGTATGTGATTACTGATGGTGATATGGCAGGGAAAAAATATGCTGAGACGGTACAATCACAATGTGCACCCGGCGAAAATTTAAATGATTATATCACCGTATTGCCAGCCCGTGACATTGAAAATTTTCTCTTTAAACATGGTTTTAGTCACGTATATAAGTTAGCTGCTTATAATACTGTTGCCCATATTGATATGTCAGTACCGAAAATTATTCAAAAAGCGATCCACAAAAGTTCCAAACCAGATTTAGCGATTGCCGTTTGTGATGATGCTAAAGCGCGTGGTATTACAGCCATTCCTAAATTATTAACCGATACCTTCGCTAAGTTAGTTAAAACATCAAAATCATTGCTTTAAAAGTTGACTATATGGCGATGATAAGACAATCCGCCGATAACCATCGGCGGTAGATAGAATGGAGCTTAAAAGCTATTTGCTAATACGTTTATATTTAGCTCGTTTAGGTTCAAGCGCTTCTGCTCCTAAAGTGCGTTTTTTCCACTCTTCATATTCAGTAAAGTTACCTTCAAAGAACTCAACATGTCCTTCGTCTTGGTAATCTAAAATATGAGTGGCGATACGGTCTAAAAACCAGCGGTCATGTGAAATCACTAAAGCACAGCCCGGAAACTCTAATAAGGCATTTTCCAGCGCGCGCAAGGTTTCGACATCAAGATCATTGGTCGGTTCATCAAGTAATAGTACATTACCACCAACTTGTAATAATTTAGCTAAATGTACACGCCCTCGTTCACCACCAGACAGTTCACCAACACGTTTTTGCTGATCAACGCCTTTGAAATTAAAACGCCCCACATATGCGCGACTTGGGATCTCAAAATTACCAATGCGCATAATATCTTGACCATTAGAAATTTCATCCCAAACGGTTTTTTTATCATCCATACTATCGCGGAACTGATCGACAGAAGCAAGTTGGACGGTATCACCTAAAGTAATAGTGCCTGAATCCGGTTGTTCTTTGCCTGATAACATTCTAAATAGCGTTGATTTACCGGCACCATTAGGCCCAATAATACCAACGATTGCCCCTTTAGGAATGCTAAATGAGAGGTTATCGATCAATACGCGATCGCCATATGATTTGGTTAAATTAGCCACCTCAATGACTTTGTCACCTAAACGTTGCCCAGGTGGAATGAAGAGCTCGTTGGTTTCATTACGTTTTTGGTAATCATTGCTATTTAATTCTTCAAAACGCGCTAACCGTGCTTTGCTTTTTGCTTGACGACCTTTTGGATTTTGCCGTACCCACTCTAATTCTTTTTCAATTGATTTACGACGCGCCGATTCGATTGCCGCTTCTTGAGCTAATCGCTGATCTTTCTGTTCAAGCCAAGATGAGTAGTTACCTTCCCATGGAATACCTTCACCACGGTCAAGTTCTAAAATCCAACCAGCAACATTATCTAAGAAGTAACGGTCATGGGTAACAGCAACCACTGTACCTTCATAATCATGTAAAAAACGCTCTAACCAAGCAACCGATTCAGCATCCAAATGGTTGGTTGGTTCGTCAATTAATAACATATCTGGTTTTTCAAGCAATAATTGGCAGATAGCAACACGACGACGCTCACCACCTGATAAATTTTCAATTTTCGCATCCCAATCCGGTAGGCGTAAGGCATCAGCTGCACGCTCTAATTGGTTATCAAGATTGTGAGCATCTTGCGATTGAATAATGGCTTCAAGCTCGGCTTGTTCTTTCGCTAATTTATCAAAATCGGCATCAGGATCGGCATAAGCGGCATAGACTTCATCTAAGCGGGCTAATGCGTTTTTAGCATCACCAACCGCCTGTTCAATTGCTTCACGTACAGTTTGTTTAGGGTCAAGTTTAGGTTCTTGAGGTAAATAACCGATTTTAATACCCGGTTGCGGACGAGCTTCACCTTCAATCTCGGTATCTACGCCAGCCATAATGCGTAATAATGTAGACTTACCTGCTCCATTTAAACCGAGAACACCAATTTTAGCTCCCGGAAAAAAACTTAAAGAAATATCTTTTAAAATATAGCGTTTAGGAGGAACAATCTTCCCCACGCGGTTCATGGTATAGACATATTGCGCCATAAAACATTATCCGTTTAATTAATTAAAACTAGCAACTCAATGATATTACTAGATGATTGATGGCGTATATTGTAATGATTCTGAAAGCTTGGTCTAGCGTTATTTGTAAGAATGTAATGAATTTATTATATATCAATTCACTAATTAATAATGAATGTTTGAAAGATTAATTAAACTATCAGTTTTAACCCATTTGAATTCCGTTCTAATTTTGTGCATCACTATTTACTATTTCACTTTATGGTTCTATACTGATAATTATTGATTTTTACCTCAATTATACGTATTTAAGGAAAAAATAGTATGGGAATTGAATATGGCATTATTGCAATGGATAACTCTGTTCGGCAAAACATGGTTTTAAATGCATTTAGTCCGTATTGCACGAAAGTAAATGATGAAGAATATTCATTAGAATATGGAGATGAGATTTATGATGACAAAATTATATCTAACTCTTGTACCTTAATTTTCTCTTTTGACGAAGAGGATGAAAGTATAGTCTCATCAATCGATATTTTAAGTCCTTGTGATCATATTGAATTAGAAAAAGCTATTTATTCACTTATTCACCAATATCCGATGCTTTTTACTTGTTCAGATTTTCCACTAATGACGGCCAATAAAAAATGTATGGATTTATTAAAAGAGGAAGATTTAGAAACGTTCGAAGAAACAACCCTAGTTACTTCATTTGATGAATTTTCTAGCCTATTAGTTTAAAAAAACTTATCAATTCAAGTGCAATGATATTGGCTCATCTAGCCGAAAAGATGTTGCAATAAAGTCTGGGTGGATATTCTCCATATTCATTTAATATGGAGAATATTTTTTGTCATTTTATAAAAATGTAAAAATCTGTTCTTTTGGTAACCGCGATTTTGGACGATGGGCATTACCATCATTTTCAGAGCGATAACCTAATGTTGCAATAACTAGGCTTTTTAGGCCTTTTCGTTTTAATTCCAAAATTTCATCCATTTTGTCACAATCAAAGCCTTCCACAGCGGTAGAATCAACACCAATAGCAGCGGCGGCAAAAAGTAATTGTCCTAATGCTAAATAAGTTTGTTTACCTTCCCAACTTTGTTGGGACTCAATTGTCTTACTGTTTTTAGTGACAAAGAAACGTCTTGACTCATCCTGAGTTTGTTTAAGTTCGGATGATGGTAATCGTCCATCTTTCTCTTCTTGGTTAAGCAAATTAACCAAATGCGCATCTTCTAAAGGTGATTTAATACAAAATAAAATAGTATGAGATGAATCGGTTACGCGTGGCTGATTAAATTCTGCTATGGCCGGTAAAATTTTATCTTTAGCAGCATCATTATCAATAATATAAAAATGCCACGGTTGTGAATTAACTGAAGACGGACTGTTTCTTAAAACTGTAAGTAATTGTTCTATTTTTTCTTTAGGAATTTTTTTAGTTTTATCATAATGTTTGGTGGTATAGCGTTTTTGAGAAATTTCGACAATGTTCATCTTTTGACCCCATCTTATTAATTGTGAGTAAATAATACTTAATAGAAATTTTAAATTTGATTAATCAGATATCTTTGCCAAAATTACGATTTAAATGCTTATAGGAATATAGCATCAATCAAATTTAATTAGTAGTAACTTAGTTACTATAATTAAATATTATTATATAGAAATATTGTCAACTTAAACAATTCATCAATGCTAAAAGAAAAGACTATTTTTAGTTTTTTTAAGAACATAATTTAAACAAAATAAACCGCCAAATGATTTACAATAAAAACAATTAATATTATTATAATATAAATACTTATAAAGAATATTTACTTAAAAGCAATGCAATGGAAAATGTGCTAATTTAAAGACGTCATCATGGATAGAAAATACGTTATTTTTACGGGTAAAACTGTAGCTGTAAAATTATATACTCTTATTGTTATATTAAGTCTATTTTATAGCTTTTCAGTCTCGGCATTAACTGAAGTAACCGCTTCAGCCATTAATGGTACACCTCCCTATATTTCAGCAAATCAAGATAGGACACCTTCCGATATCTCTGATCTACTCTGGATAGCTATTAAAAAAATGGTGATCATTCTCAAACAACACCATCCAATAGTGAACCAACGTCAGTTGAAGACCCAAACTTAATCTATTATCACTCTGATTTTAACTCTTCTCCTGATGAAATAATTGATCTACCTGAATCTATTGATACTTTTGATAAAATTGTCACATTAATTTCAGGTTATCAAAATGAACAAGTAGAGCTCGAAACAATTTTAACTGATAAACAATATTTTGAAGATAATGATGGTGATGATGGATTTAAAGCAACTGGAACTTTAAAACTAGAAATTAAAGATAATAAAAATAATCAGATCAAACTGAATGATCAATTAGACAGTTGTGTAGGCTATTATACACTAACTTTAGAGACTACTGATTCAGAACTTTCAACCATTTATGGATTACCTAATATTAATAACTATCCTAGCGTCAGCAAAACTTACTATATTAGATCATCTGGTACTGGTTTACCTAAAGTCTGTTGGCTACAACCTTCATTAGAAAAAGGTTCCCCCTCATTTGCTTACACACAGCATGAATATGATAATTTTTTTAATAAATATCCATGGGAAAAAGACGATACCCAAATTTGGATTCCAAATAAAGGGTTTAAAGCTACCGAGATTATTGATTCTTGGGAGAGGTTTCCTACCACAGCAGCAGATAAATTATATTTTAATGTCATATTATCAGGGGCAAAATGGCAGGACATCAGTTATATAAAAAAACCATTAGACTCCCCGATTGAATTAAAATTAAGTGGTAAAAATAATCAGCTTAGAGTTGAATTTAATGGTCCAAATTTTGAGAAAGAAGTTAGCGAAGATGATGCTGATTTGACAAATTATACTGAATTTTCATTAAAAGTAGGTGATAGGGTAATTTATTCTTTTGAAATAGAATATTGGTTTTATATCTCTAATGAAACCGTCAAAGCACAAAAATATGCAGAACAATATTGTTCTTGTAAAGGAATAGCTATGTATCCTGGAGGTCCAGAAATTTTGACCAATGCTCTTTATGATAATTACAAATTTGGTCAAAATAATAACAATCATTATATCCGTGAAGTTAACTTTTTATTAGCTGAATGGGGTAATACAATTAATAAAGTTTATCCTAATAAAAATGCTCAAGGCGATAAGATATCAAATGTATTTTGGACATGGAAAAAGGTTAACGACCAAGATGAGTATAATGATTTAATGAAAAAAAATCGATCATTTAAAATAAAATCACGCAATATTAATTTTAACGGCTGGGATGAATGGGATGATGATGACAATTGCAATGAAGACCCTGTAAATCGATACCCAACAGGAACCCAGTTTTACGCAATTGATTTCAACGATGGTAGTATTAAAAAGCTTCCACAAGAAATTGAAGGTTTAAGAGTAATTTGCGTTTCTGATTAATGTTTGAATGAACTATTTCAACAAAATAACTATATTAGTTATAGATGACTATTTGATTTAATCAATTTTTATTATTGACATTAGAGCCTTTTTTTGATAGAAATAGTGTCAATATTTTATTCATACATATAATAATTGAGCAGTTAATGATTAAATATACTAACCTCCTACTCAGCCTCCTCCTCGCATCAGTTTGCGCGGATAGCTTGTGTGTGGAGTAAAAGTGATTTAATAATTAACTCGACAAATTAACAAGAACCCGCGCTAAAGTGCGGGTTTTTTGTTTTCTTAACTTGAAATACCGAGATAGCGCTAAAATATAAAGGAAATAACAATGAGCGATCAAATTATTATTTTTGACACAACATTACGTGATGGTGAACAAGCGTTACAAGCAAGTTTAAGTGTTAAAGAAAAACTTCAAATAGCTTTAGCATTAGAAAGAATGCAGGTAGATGTAATGGAAGTTGGTTTCCCTATCTCATCTCCAGGTGATTTTGAATCAGTACAAACTATTGCTAAAACCATTAAAAATAGTCGTGTTTGTGCGTTGTCTCGTTGTATTGATAAAGACATTGATGTTGCCGCCGAAGCGTTAAAAGTAGCCGATCAATTTCGTATTCATACTTTTATGGCAACATCAACGTTACATGTTAAAGATAAATTAAAAATGACATTTGAAGATGTCGTTGAACAGGCTGTGCACTGTGTTAAACGTGCACGTAATTATACAGATGATGTGGAGTTTTCTTGTGAAGATGCAGGCCGTACCCCAATTGATAACTTATGTCGGATTGTTGAAGCAGCAATTCAAGCAGGGGCAACCACGATCAATATACCGGATACTGTCGGTTATACTGTCCCTTATCAATTTGGTGGCATTATTCATACCTTATTTGAACGTGTCCCGAACATTGATAAAGCGATTATCTCTGTTCATTGTCATGATGACTTGGGCATGTCGGTGGCTAACTCGATTAGCGCGATTCAAGAAGGTGCTAGGCAGATTGAAGGGGCGATGAATGGTTTAGGTGAGCGCGCTGGTAATACAGCTTTAGAAGAGGTTATTATGGCGATTAAAGTCCGCCAAAATATCTTAAACGTTCACACCAATATTAATCATCAAGAGATCTATCGTACCAGTCAAATCGTCAGCCAAATTACCAATACACCAATACCGTCTAACAAGGCGGTTATTGGTAGTAATGCCTTTGCGCACTCATCCGGCATCCATCAAGATGGGGTGTTAAAAAATCGCGAAACTTACGAAATCATGACCCCTGAGTCGATCGGTTTAAATCAAATCCAATTAAATTTAACTTCTCGTTCAGGCCGAGCTGCAGTAAAACATCGTTTAGCTGAATTAGGTTATCAGGATAATGATTATAATTTAGATCAAGTTTACCAAGCCTTTTTAGAACTTGCCGATAAAAAAGGCCAGGTTTTTGATTATGATTTAGAAGCATTAATTTTTATTAATCAACTTAAAGATGATGAAGAGCATTATGTATTGGATTATTTTAATGTACAATCTGGCTCTACTGTCGTTTCAACCGCTTCAGTTAGTTTAATTATTGGCGATCAAAAATATTCAGATGCAGCAACAGGTAATGGCCCTGTTGATGCTGTTTATCAAGCGATAAATCGTATTACTGGCGAACCTATTTCAATTGTGAAATATCAATTAGCATCTAAAGGACAGGGTGAAAATGCCTTGGGTCAAGTCGATATCGTTGCCGAATATAAAGGACGTAAATTCCATGGAGTTGGGCTTGCTACCGACATTGTTCATTCATCAGCATTAGCATTAATTAATGTGTTAAATAATGTTTATAGATCAAATCAGGTTGCAGAACAAAAACAAAAATTGCACCAATACTAAAAAGTAAATATTGTTTCGTTACTTAATGACGAAATATTTAAAATATAATTAGATTGTTAAGGAATAGATATGTCACAAAATTACCATATTGCAGTACTACCTGGTGACGGTATAGGCCCAGAAGTGATGAAACAAGCCTATAAAGTGTTAGAAGTTATTCGTCAAAAATATAACCTAGCCATTACAAC
Source organism: Gilliamella sp. M0364 (assembly GCF_016100565.1). Classification (NCBI taxonomy): domain Bacteria; kingdom Pseudomonadati; phylum Pseudomonadota; class Gammaproteobacteria; order Orbales; family Orbaceae; genus Gilliamella; species Gilliamella sp. M0364. Next base: position 101,201 of record NZ_JACFSF010000002.1, read on the forward strand.
AAGTGAATATGATGTGGGTGGTGCAGCAATTGATATTCACGGTTTCCCATTACCAAAAGAGACGTTAGAAGGATGTGAAAAAGCTGATGCTATCTTATTTGGCTCGGTTGGCGGTCCAAAATGGACCAATTTACCACCTGACCAACAACCTGAACGCGGTGCTCTATTACCATTACGCAAACATTTTAAATTATTTGCCAACATGCGCCCTGCTAGTTTATACCAAGGTTTAGAAGAGTTATGTCCGTTACGTGAAGATATCGCTAAACGTGGCTTTGATATTTTATGTATGCGTGAGTTAACTGGTGGTATCTATTTCGGTTTACCTAAGGGGCGTGAAGGAACTGGCCCTCAAGAGCGTGCTTTTGATACTGAAGTTTATCACCGCTTTGAAATTGAACGAATTGCCCGTATGGGATTTGAAGCAGCGAAAATCCGTCGCAAGAAAGTAACGTCAGTAGATAAAGCAAATGTTCTACAAACTTCTATTTTGTGGCGTGAAGTTGTAAGTGAAGTAGCTAAACAGTACCCAGATGTCACATTAGAGCATATGTATATTGATAATGCCACTATGCAATTAGTGAAAGATCCTGCGCAATTTGATGTATTACTTTGTTCTAACTTATTTGGTGATATCCTATCAGACGAATGCGCCATGATTACCGGCTCAATGGGAATGTTACCTTCTGCCAGTTTAAATGAAGATGGCTTTGGTTTATACGAACCTGCTGGTGGTAGTGCGCCTGACATTGCAGGTAAAAATATTGCTAATCCTGCTGCACAAATTTTATCATTAGCACTGTTAGTTCGTTATAGTTTAAAACGTGATGATATTGCTAAAGCTATTGAAAATGCAGTTAACAAAGCTTTAGAACAAGGTACTCGCACTATTGATCTTGCTCGTGGTGGTAGTTATGTTTCTACCGATGAAATGGGCGATACCATTTGTCGTTTAATTTAATTTTTAAAGTAAGGGTTAATCGATCGTATTGACCCTTTTGCAAGAATATTAAAGGAATATAAGCAATGTCTACAAAACCAAAAACATTGTATCAAAAATTATATGATGCACATGTTGTCTATGAAGCACCTAATGAAACGCCTATTTTGTATATCGACCGTCATTTGGTTCATGAAGTCACCTCTCCTCAAGCCTTTGATGGTTTACGAGCAATGAATCGTAAAGTCCGACAACCGCATAAAACCTTCGCCACCATGGATCACAACACCTCAACGAAAAGTAATGATTTAAGCGCTTGTAGTGAGATGGCACGAATTCAGCTAACCGAATTAGCTAAAAATGCAGAAGAGTTTGGCGTCTCTTTATACGGTTTACAAAGTCCATTACGAGGTATTGTGCATGTTGTTGGTCCTGAGCAAGGGATGACATTACCGGGTATGACGATAGTTTGTGGTGACTCACACACCGCAACACATGGCGCTTTTGGTGCATTAGCTTTTGGGATTGGGACATCGGAAGTTGAACACGTTTTAGCTACCCAAACATTGAAACAAGGTCGCGCTAAAACGATGAAAATCGAGGTCAAAGGTAAAGTCGCTGATGGCATTACCGCCAAAGATATTATTCTAGCAATCATTGGTAAAACCACCAGTGCAGGTGGTACAGGTCATGTCGTGGAGTTCTGTGGCGAAGCAATTACCTCTTTGTCAATGGAAGGCCGAATGACATTATGTAATATGGCCATTGAAATGGGGGCCAAAGCTGGATTAGTTGCACCAGATGAAACCACTTTTGAATATTTAAAAGGTCGTCAATTTTCACCTAAAGGTGAAGATTTTGAGCAAGCTGTTGCTTACTGGAAAACATTAAAAACCGATGAAGGTGCACACTTTGATACGATTGTGACTTTAGAAGCAAAAGATATTGCTCCGCAAGTAACTTGGGGAACTAATCCTGGTCAAGTAACCGCTATTGATTCTCAAGTACCAAATCCTCAAGATTTTTCCGATCCAATTGAAAAACATTCAGCTGAACGAGCATTAGCCTATATGGGGTTAACCGCTGGAACTAAAATGTCTGATATTAAGATCAATAAAGTGTTTATTGGATCATGTACTAATTCCCGTATTGAAGATCTGCGTGCCGCTGCTGAAGTTGCCAAAGGTCGTAAAGTTGCCGATGGCGTTCAAGCCCTTGTCGTACCGGGCTCAGATCCTGTACGAGAACAAGCTGAAGCGGAAGGACTAGATAAGATTTTTATCGATGCCGGTTTTGAGTGGCGTTTACCAGGATGCTCAATGTGTTTAGCGATGAATGATGATAAATTAGCACCGGGTGATCGCTGTGCATCTACCAGTAATCGTAATTTTGAAGGTCGCCAAGGTCGTGATGCCAGAACACATTTAGTTAGTCCGGCAATGGCAGCAGCAGCGGCCATTACTGGTCATTTTACTGATATTCGCAAACCGTTTTAAGGAGACTTGTCATGGCAAAATTTACAACACATACAGGATTGGTCGTTCCTTTAGATGCGGCGAACGTTGATACTGATGCTATTATTCCTAAACAATTTTTACAGAAAGTTACTCGTACCGGATTTGGGCAACATGCATTTCATGAATGGCGATTTTTAGATGATGCTGGCAAACAACCTAATCCAGAATTTGTATTAAATAAACCTCGATATGCAGGCGCGAGTATTTTATTAGCTCGTGAAAACTTTGGTTGTGGATCATCGCGTGAACATGCACCATGGGCATTAACCGACTATGGATTTAAAACTATTATTGGCTCGAGCTTTGCTGATATTTTCTATAATAACTCATTTAATAATCAACTATTATTAGTTAACTTGTCTGAAGAAGAAGTTGATGAGTTGTTTAAATTGGTTGAAGCCAATGAGGGAATTGAATTCACTATTGATTTAGTTAATGAAGTCGTCATTGCTGGTGATAAACAATATTCATTTAAAATTGATGCCTTCAAACGCCACTGTTTATTAAATGGTTTAGATAATATTGGTTTAACCCTGCAACATGAAGATGCTATCAGCTCATTTGAGCATAAAATTCCTAGATTCTTAAATTAGTTTATTTAGGCGCGTAAGCGCCTTTAATTCAATTATTGATAATATATTTAAATCATCAAAATCAATCAGTTATTAACACAATCGCATTCAAAGGGAATAGAAATATTTAATCTAATTAATAAAATAGTTTATTGATATTAAAGCTGTTTGCGTTGATTTGAAGGTGGTATTGACAATGCCTCACGATATTTTGCTACCGTTCGCCGAGCAATAATTATGCCTTGATTTTCAAGGATTGAAACTAATTTGCTATCACTCAAAGGTTTTTTTGCATCTTCCTCGGAAATATATTTTTTAATTAATGCCCGAATGGCTGTCGATGATGCTTCGCCACCAGATTCAGTATTAACATGGCTTGAGAAAAAGAATTTTAACTCAAAGATGCCAGTTGGGCATTGTAAATACTTTTGTGTTGTTACTCGTGATATTGTCGATTCATGCATATCAATTGCCTCGGCAACATCAGACAAAATCATTGGTTTCATATATTCAGCGCCATTTTCAAAAAAAGCTTGTTGATGCTCAACAATGAATTGACTCACTTTTAATAGTGTCTCATTACGATTTTCGACGCTTTTAATAAACCAATTTGCATCTTGCAAATGTGCGCGAATATATTGGCTATCGCTTTCATTACTAATTTTTTCCATTGCCGCATATTGTTGATTAATACGCAGAGTCGGAACAGTATCGTTATTTAATTCAGCAATCCATTTGCCATCAATCTTTTTTACCACAAGATCAGGAATAACATAATCCGGAGGTAAAGTATTGACCGAATCACCAGGATAAGGTTGTAAATGCTGGATAAAATTAATGGCTTCTTTTAACTGTTCATCCGTAGCATTTAAGCGTTTTTTCAATGTTCGATAATCATGATTTGCTAATAAATCTAAATAGTTATCAATAATCTGTTTAACTAATACCGGCGGAGTTAGATGCTGAGTTTGAATAGATAAACACTCTTTTAAGGATCTCGCTCCAACCCCAATTGGATCAAAATGCCAAATTCGCTTTAAAACAGCCTCAACCTCATCAAGTTCAATTTGACTATTACCTTGTTCTTCTAGAATTTCCTCAGTTGAAACGGTTAGATAACCTCTGTCATCAATAGCTTCAATAATCGAAACAGCAATTGCACGATCAATGTCACTAAATGGTGTTAAATCTAATTGCCATTTTAAATAATCATGCAAGGTTTCATGTGTTTCACCTTGATAGATTGGTAATTCATCATTACGATAATCAGAGTGAGTTCCAGAGGGTGTACCTGCAGTATAAATATCATCTAATGAGGCATCTAACGGAATATCCTCGGGGATTTCTTGACTATCCAATGCTTCACGGGTATCAATATTTTCGTTTAGTTCATCTTGTTCAACATTAACCTCATCATACTGATCGGCAATCTCTAATAATGGATTGTTTTCAAGTACAGTTTGAATTTCTTGACGTAATTCTAAAGTCGACAATTGCAACAATCGAATAGCTAATTGTAATTGTGGCGTCATTGACAACTGTTGTGAAACCTTCAGTTGTAAGCCTTGTTTTATCATAATCTATAATCTAAATTCATGTCCTAAATAAACACGTTTAACATAGTCATTATTTAATATACTGTCTGGTGTACCTTCAGCAATTAAATGTCCTTTATTCACTATATAGGCACGTTCACAAACATCAAGTGTTTCACGAACATTATGATCAGTAATCAGTACCCCTAAACCACGATCACGTAGATGTTTAATAATATTTTTAATATCAATAACCGAAATGGGATCTACACCAGCAAATGGTTCATCAAGTAAGATAAATTTAGGGTTTGCTGCCAATGCTCTAGCGATCTCAACTCGTCGTCGTTCGCCACCAGATAATGATTGACCAACATTGTCTCGGATATGGGTAATATGAAACTCTTCAAGTAGCTCTTCTGCTCGATTTATTTTTTCATTTTTATCAATATCATTACGCGTTTCTAAAATAGCCATAATATTATCAATAACTGAAAGTTTTCTAAATATTGACGCTTCTTGAGGCAAATAACCTATTCCTTTTTGCGCTCGCTCATGTAATGGCAAGATACTGATATCATGCTCATCAAGGTAGATTTTACCAGCATTTAAAGTCACAATGCCAACCACCATATAAAAAGTGGTAGTTTTACCAGCACCGTTAGGGCCAAGTAAACCAACAATTTCACCTGAGTTTACTGTTAAACTAACATCTTCAACAACTCGTCGTTTTTTATAAACTTTAGCAAGATTTTCCGCTTTTAAAATTGCCATTTATTTATTCATCTCTTTTACTTGACTTGGAATAATAGTGCTTTTTACCCGACCTTTTTTGCCTGGTTGTGCAACAATTTGCTGTTTTTTCACATCATAAGTAATGATTGAGCTACTGATATGATTATCTTGTTGAAATAGTTCTGCATTACCTTGTAATACTATGTTATTTTCCTTAACATTATAGATAACCTGTTGTGAATGACCGGTCACAATTTTATTATTTTGTGGAAGAATTTGTTTATATTTTACCGGTTTACCATATGCAGTTATTTTTTGTTTACTGGTGTCTTGCATATCAGTAATTACCACTTTATCTGCCCATATGGTCAAACCTTCTTGGATAATCTGGACATTCCCATTAAAAGTAATAATATTTTTTTCAATATCTATTTGCTGATTATCTGCATCAACTGTAATAGGTTTATTATCGACAAACATCTTTTGATCTTTTGAGGCAGATGAAGCGGCTTCATTAGGCTCATCAGCAAAACAAGCAAATGATGCACATATCATAAAAAATAACGGAAAAAATTTCTGTTTTTTGGATCTCATTTTTTATTGAGCCTCACTATTATAAAAGGTTTTTATATTCTCAAGTATATTTGCCGTTTTTTCTCGTAAATTACCGATTAAACCCAAACCAGTTGAGAAAAAACCAACTCCCTTAATTTTTACTGGATCATCAGACGTTACCAGTTGTGTTTTTAAATCAACTACAGCATTATCAGTTAACACTTGTTGTAATTGCGATTCTGGGGTTAAATTTGTTAACACGACATCTTGATAAAGGTAGATCAATTTATCATTAGTCAAAGTTGCGCGTTTTGCTTTAATATGCCAAGTAGCCGCATGATCCTGATCATAAAGTGTCACATTAGGTAAATCAAAATCAGTACTTTCATTATTATCAAAATGCTTTACTTTGCCAGATTCAATTTTATATACCATATTACCTGATAAATCATAGACATTGGTTACCATATCATCACTTTGATAAATTGGTGTTTCCGGCAGACTTGCATTTGATGGCGAGCTCGACACCTCATCATCTTTTTGATAACTATAATAAACACCAATTATCAAAATAAGAAGTAAGAAACAGATTAAATTTTTTTTATTCATACTTTACGTTAATTACCTTTATAAGATTAATCAATAACGCAGGCACACTATTATGACAAATCATCTAAATATTAGCTCATTTTACTTTATTTTTTATTAAATTAATATCTGACATTGCAAGAAGTTAAATGACATTCTGATAATGATTGATAAACATTAGTATTAATAAGATAACGGTCTCAAAGCATCTTAATAGATACGTTTTACAGTGTTTAATAATGAATACATAACAATGAGCTTTTCTTTTAATTTAAATAAAATATTATGTTTTAATTGAAAATTTAATTGCTCAGATATAGCAATTAATATATACATTTCTTAGTAATAAATAACTATTATAATTAATTTTTAGGTCTAAAATTTAGACATAATCACCTAATAAGGATAAAAAAAATATCAATAGGAAATCAATATGTTATTTAGATTAAAAAACAGTCTCTATTTATTAATTGTTTTATTCATGCTGGAAGTAGGTAGTTTTTATCATTATGCTTATGCTGATTTAAATGTTAATGAGAGTAAAATTGGCACGGTCATCGACGAGTTTAATGGTGTTAAAGTCTACTATAATGGCAATATCAATCATGTTAGTAGTCGCAATGTAGCTAAAGATGGTTATAATTTAGGTCTTAAATATCAATGTGTTGAATTCATTAAACGCTACTATTACGAACGTTTCAATCATAAAATGCCAGATAGTTATGGCCATGCAAAAGATTTTTTCGATGATTCCATTCCTGACGGTAAAATAAATACCAGACGTAATTTACTTCAGTTCCATAATGGATCAACCACTAAACCCAAAGTAGAAGATATTATCGTACTGGGATGGTCTCAATATGGTCATGTTGCTATTATCAGTAAAGTTAGCGACAATGAAATTGAAATTGTTCAGCAAAATCCTGGCCCTAACGCAAGTAGCAGAGTAACTTTCCCGTTAATTTATAAAGATGGATTATGGAAAATCGAAGGTTATCGTGTTTTCGGCTATTTGCGTAAACGTTAAATATTAATTAAATAATGCTTTATAAATATTAGCCATATATATCATAGCGTTGATTAGCCAACTAGTTATTATTGCAAAAACCTATAATTTATAAAGTTAATATTTGATATGAAAACCGACTAACTGGCTTTCAGGAATTAATTCCATAACATTCACTGCAGTTATACGGGCTGAAACTGGCCCGCCCTGTTCAAGCCATTGTATTAATTTAGCGATTGATATGTTATCCCCTTGTATGACTATTTCTACATCACCATTATCTAAATTTTTAACATAACCAACTAAACCTAATTTGGTCGCTTGTTGATAGGTAAAGAAGCGAAAACCAACGCCTTGTACACGACCACACACTCGAATTTTAACTTGTCGTATCATAATAGAAAGTCTCAATTATTATTTATAATGATTAATCTCATTATAAATATATTTTTTATAACTTAATCTTATTATTTACTAATAAGCTAATCAACAAACCAATCATTACGTTGTTGTGACAATATATTTATTGTTTGTAAAATATTAGATAAATGCTCATGAAGCGCAAGAGCAGCCATTTCAGGATCATGTTTTTTTAGTGCAATAACGATTTTCTCATGTTGTTTAACCAAGTCTTCGGGAGGAGAAATATCTTCTAAAGTTAAATATCTCACTCTATCCATCATTGCTTTAATATTTTCGACGGTTTCCCACGCCATTGGACAATCAACAACATTCATTAAAATTTGGTGGAATTCATCATCTTTTTCTAGAAAATAACGAATATCTTTACGCTTATTAGCATCAATCTGTTCTTTGAGATTTTTTTCGAGCAATAACAGATCAGCATCACTAATTTCTTGTGCGGCACGTTTAATAATTGCACATTCAACTGCTTCACGAATAAACTGACCATCAATCACTTTTTTAACCGATATTTTGGTTACAAATGTTCCTCGTTGCGGAAGAATTTTAACCAATCCGGCTTCAGCTAATTTGATGAAGGCTTCACGAACTGGTTGGCGTGATACATTAAATTGCGTAGAAATATCTTTTTCAGAAAGTAAAATGCCAGGCAAAACCTGACAAGTAATAATCGCTCTTCTTAATGTACGATAAACTTGTTGATTAACGGGCTCTGAAATATTTAATTCGATAAGTTTAAACATATCCTATTCTTGTATAATCAATTGTATTGATGTGAATAGTAGGTGATTTTTAAATATAAGAAAAGTATTTTTAAAAAATAGTCTATATATAAAATAGCATCAGTAGGGCGTATAAAAAGGTGTAATTGCAAAATAGCGCTATTACACCTTGGTTATTAACTATAGTAAATTATCTTGATAGCTTTAAAAAAATTGCGTTAATTTTTCAACTGTCTTTTTAGCGCCGATATCTCGTAAAGAAAGATACGCTGTCGTAACTTTTTCAACGAAAAGCGAATTATTAACTAACTCATTACCAAATACATGAGTTAGAGATAATAGTGCTTTTACTCTATTTTCGTCATCGGCACTATTAGCAACCAGCTCTTTTATTTTGCTAATTGATGGATCGCTTACATCAATTGAATTACCCGCGTCATCTACCCCACTAACATAACGCATCCAAGCAGCTACCCCTAAAGCAAGACAATCAAATGAGGTATTGTCAGCTAAGTGATAACGAATAGAATCAAGCATACGTTGTGGCAATTTTAAAGTACCATCCATGGCGATTTGCCATGTACGATGTTTTAAACCCGTGTTTCGATAACGATCAAGTAATGAATCTGCATAAGCAGACAAATCAACATCTTTTACTCGTAAGGTAGTTGCTTGTTCATTTAACATTAAATGTCTAGCTGCTTTAACATAATTGGGGTCCTGCATACATTCATCAATATGCAAATAACCGGCTAAATAACCTAAATAAGCAAAAAATGAATGACTACCATTTAACATGCGTAATTTCATCTCTTCATAAGGCAAAACATCACCAACGAGTTCTGCCCCAGCTTTATGCCATTGGGGGCGACCTGCCACAAAATTGTCTTCAATCACCCATTGTCTAAATGGTTCACCTGCAATACCTGCTGGATCATCAATACCACCTAGTTGTTTATTTATTTTTGCCATAGTTTCTGGCGTTGCGGCTGGTACGATTCGGTCAACCATTGTAGATGGAAACGTCACATTATCATCAATCCATTGGGCTAAATCAGAATCTCGCTGTTTAGCCAGTGCTAAAACAACATTACGAGTAACATGGCCATTTTCAGGCATATTGTCACAAGACATAACCGTGAAAGGTTTTAATCCTTGCTCTTTACGTAAACGTAATGCCTCAACAATGACACCCGGAACGGATTTTGGCGCATGAGGATTGGCAATATCATGACTGATTAATGGATTATTGGTATCAATTGATGCTGTCGATGGCAAATAACAATAGCCTTTTTCGGTTACCGTTATTGACATAATCGCAATTTCAGGACGAGTCATCACCGCTAAGACTTTTTGTATTCCATCAATATCTGCATGTAATGCTTCTTTTGCAATACCAACAACGCGAGTATTCCAATTATCATAAGACATTTCACAAACACTAAATAAGCAATCTTGTTGTTTTAAATCTTGAATTTGAGCTTCACCACCAATCAAGTTAACTTCACAGTATCCCCAATCGCTATCATGCTGTGCAGCTAGTATATCCGTATAAACTGCTTGATGAGCTCGATGAAAAGCGCCAAAACCAAGATGAACAATTTTGGTTTTAATTTTGCTTCTATCATAAGTTGGAACAACTACCTCCTTAGGTAGTTGTGATAAAGTTTGATTTGATAATCTCATTATTTTTTCCGTTTAAATTTTACTATCTGCCGCGTCATTTAGGTCAGCTAAATCCCGATCTTTTACCTCCGGCATAAGAATCGCCGAAACAAGACCAATACAAGAGTAAACAATAATCATAGCCACAATTGGCCACCAATCATCAACCATTTTACAGAAAATTCCGGCCAAAATTGGGCCAAATCCTACTGCAATTAAACCTCCTGCTTCTTTAGATATTGCCATTTGCGTAAATCGATTACGAGCACCGAACATTTCGGCCATAGTAATGTTTTCAAGGGCAAATAAACCTAAAACAGCAATATTATGAATGAGAATCAAACATAATGTAATAGTATTTACAGAATGATTTATATCGACAATAATAGATAACATTGGATAGGCAAGTACAATTGCCGACAAAGTCAATACAATATAAGGAATTCTTCGACCAATCTTATCAGATAACCAACCTAAAAAAGGAATTGTTAAGAACCCAACAATTGAGCTAAACATGATTGCATCGGTCGGAATACTTTTATTGAATAATAATGCTTGTACTAAATATCCCGCTAAAAAAGTTTGGATTAAACCAGAGTTTCCAGCTTGACCAAACCGTAATCCGGTAGCTAACCAAAATGATTTACTTTTAAACATTTCAATTAATGAGATATGTTTTGTGGCTTTATTATTATTTTTTGGCTCATCCGTATCATTGACTTCATCAAATACTGGGCTTTCCTTTAAATTCATTCGTAACCAAATTGCAAAAATCATAACCACCACGCTTGCAATAAATGGAACACGCCATCCCCAAGCAACTAATTGATCTTTATCTAATAAAAAGAACATAATTGCCCATATTGCTGTTGCACTTAGTGTGCCACAGTTAGTCCCCATTGCGACTAATGAAGAAATGATTCCCCTTTTGCCTTTTGGTGCATATTCAGCAAGCATAGTTCCAGCGCCTGAAATTTCAGCACCTGCACCTAACCCTTGAATAATACGTAAAACAACCAACATCAATGGTGCAAAAATACCAACTTGAGCATAAGTTGGTAATACTCCAATAAGTGTGGTACATACACCCATCATGGTAATAGTAATGAATAGTACTTTTTTACGGCCAATTGCATCACCCATGCGACCAAAAACGAAGGCACCAACGATTCGAGCTACATAACCAGCACCATAAGTACCCATTGCTAAAATCAACGCCATAATAGCTGATTGTTCTGGGAAGAAAATTTCATGGAAAACTAAAGCAGCACCTAAAGAGTACAATTGAAAATCCATAAATTCTAAAGCTGTTCCGAGCCAGCCTGATACTGCAGCTTTAACTAAATCCGAAGTATCCCTTTCATTCTTATTTCCTATCTTATTCATACTGTTCTCACTTTTAATATTTTATCTAAAATTCACAAGACTTTTTCTAGTGCTAACTAAAGGTTAATAGGACCTTACAACAGTTTTTCTGATCTTTTTCAAAAGTTTCAATTGCTTGAATTACTTGCGTATAATCAAATTGATGTGTGATTAACTTCTGAGGGTCGATTAATTTTTTCTTTAACCAATCAATAACAACTGGAAATTTATTGGCATTTAATCGAGAAGAAAAAATAGATAACTCTTTACTGGTTATTCCTTGTTGAGTAATTTGACAAGGATCACTTGAAAAGCCCATTATTAGGATTCTTGCCGCTGGAGAAGCGATGGTAATTGCTTCTTGCAAAATCGAAGGATGACATGCTGCATCAATAATAACTGTTGGTTTAATATTAAGTTTTTCTAATTCTTCTTTTAATGATAAATCTGTATTATTTATAACTTTATCTGCACCACTTTTTTGTGCCATAGCTAAACGTTCGTCAATTCGATCAACAACAATAACTTGTTTAACTTGATAAACACCTTTTAGTGCTTGTACTGATGTTAGTCCCATTGGACCTGCACCATAGATTAATGCAATATCATCTGCAGTTGGTTTTAAGTGGCCTGTAGCATTGGCTGCAATAGTGAATGGTTCAATCATCACAGCAAATTCATCACTTATTTCATCAGGAATCGTATAGGCATTGTTACTTGGTACGGTTGCATATTGACTAAATCCACCATCACGGTGAACACCCAAAACGGTTAAAGATAAACAAACATTAGGATGACCAACAGAACAAGGATAACAACATCCACAACTAATAACTGGATCAACGGAAACGCGTTCACCAATCCTTGAAGGATCTATCCCTTCACCAACTTCGTCGATAATGCCAAAAAATTCATGCCCAATGACTCTTGGATATTTTGCAAATGGGTTATGTCCTCGATAGATATGACTATCTGAACCACATATACCGGCTAGTTTTACTTTGACTCTTACTTCACCTTTAGCTGGTTGAGGAACTTCACGTTCCTCAATTTCTAGTTCATTCGGCTTTTTGACTACAATACTTTTCATATAAACTCCTTCATTCTACCAATTCCACAAAGTGCCATCTTCTAAACGAGCAATTGGCAAATAAGCAGGATTGTATGGATATTTTGCAGCAAGTTTTTCATCAAAATCGATTCCTAATCCAGGTTTGTCACTTGGATGCATATAACCATCATTAAAGGTCCAATTAGGCGAGAAAACTTCTAACATCTGTTCGGAATAACCCATAAATTCTTGTACACCAAAGTTAGGTACCCACATATCAAAATGCAGAGCTGCTGCATGACAAATTGGCGATAAATCAGATGGACCATGTGAACCTGTTCTAACTTGATAAAGTGCCGCAAAATCAGCAATCCGGCGCATATGTGTAATACCACCAGCATGAGTTATCGTGGTTCGAATATAATCAATCAGTTGTTCTTCAATTAACTGTTTACAATCCCAAATGCTATTGAATACTTCACCGACAGCAATTGGTGTTACGGTATGTTGACGAATTAAACGGAAGCACTCTTGGTTTTCCGCTGGTGTGGGATCTTCCATCCAAAATAGACGATAGTCTTCAATACTTTTGCCAAATCGAGCTGCTTCTATTGGCGTTAAACGATGATGCATGTCATGCAATAGATGTTCGTTAAAACCAAATTTATTTCTTACTGCTTCAAATAATTTTGGTGTGAAATCAAGATATTTATCGGTTGCCCAAAATTGCTCTTCTGGATAGTTACCTCGAGTAGCCGGTTCGTAAGCTAAGTTTTTACCTTTACTTTGACCGTATGTGGTCTTCATTCCCGGAATACCACATTGAACGCGAATGGCTTTGAAGCCCATCTCTTTATGTTTTGCATAATCATCTAGCGCTTCTTCAATATCTTTACCAGTGGTATGGCAATAAACCATGACACCAGTACGTGAAGCTCCACCCAATAATTGATAAAGTGGCATATTGGCTACTTTACCTTTGATATCCCATAACGCCATATCAATTGCTGATATCGCTGACATGGTCACTGGCCCTCGACGCCAATAAGCACCTTTATAGAAATATTGAAATATATCTTCAATTTGACTAGCATCTCGACCGATTAACTGTGGACAAAGATGATCTTTGAGATATGATGCGACAGATAGCTCTCGTCCGTTGAGTGTCGCATCACCAACTCCATATACGCCTGAATCTGTAGTGATTTTTAATGTGACAAAGTTCCTTCCTGGACTACACACAAAAACTTCTGCTTTTACGATTTTCATTTAATACCTCTGAAAAATGATTAACGAACAAACTTTAATCTGAATAATACTACCATACAAGTAGATTAGATTATTAATGTGATATGGATCACATTAATATTAACTTTATGAGAAATAAGTAATAAAAAACCCCGCTCCTCAATTTTTTTGAAAATTTTTGAGGAACGGGGTTTTTAAATGTCTAATATAGTTTTAGATAGTTTTTTAATAAGTAATTAATTACTTTATATAGCATCGCTTTTTATAATAGAATCACCAGTCACTCGTTAAAACCTCCTTTTTTATAATTATTAAGCATTGGGTACTACTTTGATTCTTCTAATTGATAATTACGATTCTTTTACTTTTAATATCTATGATTACCTTTGCCGTGCAGGAGCCGAAGTTATGGTCATCAAAAATGATGAAAAGTCTATTGATGAATTAAAGCAATTATCGTTTTCCAAAATGGTCATTTCTCCGGGGCCGGGAATACCCGATAATGCCGGAATATCATTATCGGCGATCAATTGTTTTGCTAATCACTGCCCAATCCTTGGCATTTGTTTAGGTCATCAAGCGATTGCACAATATTTTGGTTATAGCATTGTTAAAGCCCCAGTACCAATGCATGGTAAAATTGATGAAATTACTCATGATGAGCAAGGCTTGTTTGTCGGGATTAAAAATCCACTATCTGTTGTAAGGTATCATTCTCTAATTGCCCAAACTAATTTGCCATCAAATGAATTACCTTTAATAGTCACCGCTAAAAATAGGCAAGGATTAATTATGGGATTACGCCATAAAACACTGCCAATTGAATCGGTACAATTTCACCCTGAAGCAATTAAGACAGAATTTGGTTTAAAAATAATTAGCAACTTTGTTAATGGTAATTAAAATGAAAATTTATATCGATTTTGAAGGTGAACGTAAATGTTTTTGTGATCCAATCAAAATTATAAAATCAAACGATTATAGATCTATTAAACAGCTCATTGATGAGATAGAAAACTTCACGAATAAAGGTTATTACGCCTGTGGCTATCTTGCTTATGAAAGTGCTATGGGATTTAGTGAAAGCAATAAAACCAAAATTATAAAAAGTTCAAATCATGATTTACCATTACTTTTATTTGGTATTTTTGATAATTATACGAGTGAGCCGATTCCAGATTCAGATCACTTTTCACCACTATCTTTAAAGCTATCTTGCGATACTGATATTAACGAATATCAGCAAAAAATTGACTATATTCGCACACAAATTGAATTAGGTAATACTTACCAAACCAATTATACCATCCAATTTAGTGCACCATTTAATGACGATCCTTTAGATTATTATCACTTTCTAGAAAAAAATAATCTTGCCAATTATTGTGCCTATATAGAATTTGAAAATTATCATATCTTATCTATCTCTCCTGAGCTATTTTTTAAATTAGAAGATAAAACTATTACAACAAAACCAATGAAAGGTACTACCGCACGAGGATTGACGACACAACAAGATAAACAACAAATAAAGTTGTTGAAATCAGAAAAAAATCTTGCAGAGAATATGATGATTGTTGATTTACTGCGTAATGATTTAAGCAGAATTTCAAAACCAGGATCGGTAACCGTTCCACATTTATTTACCGCAGAAAAATATCCAACGGTATGGCAACTAACCTCGACTATTCAAGGAATAGTAAAAGATAATATTAACCTGTATCAACTATTGCAAGCACTGTTCCCATGCGGCTCAATCACTGGAGCGCCTAAAGCAAGTACCATGCAAATTATTAGTAATATTGAGAATTCAGCTCGTGGCGTATATTGTGGTTCAATTGGTTATATTGAACCTTTTATGAAAAAGGCGATATTTAATATTCCAATACGTACCTTAACCATTAATAATCAACAGTTAAATTATGGTGTTGGCGGAGGTATTACCTGGGATTCAAGCGCCGATGATGAATATAATGAAGTCTTAGCGAAAACAGCTATTTTGCATAGAACTTTATCTATGCCTGAATATATTATTGAAACTTTATTGCTAGAAAATGGAGAGTTTTTGTTACTTAATGCACATTTGGAGAGATTGAACAACTCAACGCAATATTTTGATTTTACATGTGATATTAAAACAATCAAACAGACATTAACCAAGCTAGCAAAAAATTATCCATTAGGAAAATATAAAGTCAGACTTTTGCAATCAAAATCTGGACAATCAGAAATAAGTATAGATTTGCTTACCACCTCAATGGTGATTAATAATATAGCTTTTGCGCCTAAAAGTGTCGATAAACACAATGTTTTTCTCTATCATAAAACAACCAATCGGCAACATTTTCCTCAATTGACAGTTGGTAAAGAATTTATCAATTATAATCAACATGATGAAATAACCGAGTTTGTTAATGGTAATATCGCTTTATTAATTAATGATAAGTGGATAACGCCTGCCATTACATCAGGATTACTAGCTGGCACTATGCGACAACATTATTTAAAACAGCATAAATTAATTGAGAAAACGATTAACAAAAAAGATATTTTTCAGGCCGATAAAATAGCATTTATTAATAGTGTTCGTGGTTGGGTTGAGATTGATGAGCAGGTATTTAGTGAATTGAAAAAACAGTTATGATAATTTGAAATCAAATACTGATAACATTCCGCCATTATATAGGCGGAATGTTAAACAATAACTAATATTTGATTGAATTTGCAAATTCAAACTCTTCATCTTGCCAACCTTGCGATAAGGCTTTTACCAGTGCGTCATAACCATTTTTTGCCAATGGCACATGACGATCAATAAATTTAGTCCTAATTTGTCCTTTATTATCTGTCACTACCCAGCGTCCTTTTATCACTGCATCTCCATTATAACTACCATGGAAACCATCAATAAAAAGCTTAATTGTTAAGGTCGGTGTAGTAATAGATTTGGTTGAAACTAAATAATTAGGTAAAAGTTGGGTTAGATCCTGCGATAATCGATCTGCAAATTGTTGAGACAGTGTCGATGCCCATAAATTATTGGTTGCTGTGACATATTTTATATCTTGTGTTTGTAAAACAATACCTGATTTATTTAAAAAACTAGCTACTTCAATAGACTCAATCCAAATAAACTTATTGGTCGAGCGAGTCGTCATTGAATCAGCATTAATTAAATTACTTGTTAATTGAAAATAATTTTTTTCTGGAGTATTCGACGAACAGCCTACCATTACCGTTAATAATGCTATCAATAGTGTAATTTTAAAGCTTCGAATCAATTTCAACATTATTTGTTTCCTCTAGCTTTTGGTTCTTGATCTGTTTTGTTTGGTGCAGAAAAGATCAATGAGTTACTTTTATTGTTTAGCGTATGGAGTAAAGGTGTTAATTCATCCATCATTTGCTGAATTTTTTGTAAGCTTTCATTCATTTGTGTATTAAGTTGTGAACCTGGTTGTATTCCTTTCATCGCTTCATTTAACGAACGCATAGCTTTTTGTAAATCTTTCGGCATATTTTGCATCTCTTTGCTTGCCATAATTTGATTGATGGTATTCATTAAGCGTTCACTGGATTGTAAAGATTTATTAAATTGTTCCATAGTATTGGTGACTGGTAAATTATTAAAATTATCTAATAATTGCAGTATTTTTGCTTGAATTTGCGCAAATCCAGTTGATGTAGATTCAATCGTATCGTACCCATATTGTTTAGCCAATTTAGTATCATATTTGTCTTTTAACTCTGGATAAAAATCTAAATCAATATAGAGCGCCCCCGTAAACATATTTGAAGTCTTTAATGATGCTCGCAAACCATTTTTTTGCTCATTTATAATTAAATTAGCAATATCTATCTTATCTTCTACCAATTCAGCTAATCTGTCAGGTTCGATTTTGATTAGTATCGGTACTCTTTGATTGAGGATTGATCTTTCTTGCAACATTTCTGTGGTATAAAACGGCACTTTACTTACTGTACCGAGTCTTATGCCATGATATTCAACTGGCGCACCTTCGGTTAAGCCAGAGATTGAATCATTAAGCATGATAATAAATTCCTTATAATCGGTATATTGGGAATCTTGAATTGATTTTCTATCTTCATATAACTTATATACATCATGTTGTTTAGCAGGTTGTCCCAATTTAGCGCCATCAGGTAAATCAAAGCTGATACCGCCTGACATTAGAACATCTAAAGAAGGCACATCTAAGCTGGCACCACGAGAAGATAGCGATAAATTGATTCCCCCCTCTTTCCAAAACCGTACATTTTCAGTTACTAATGCATCATAAGGCGTGGTAATGAAAATTTGATACTTCATTTTTCGTGCTTCAACATCAAACTCGGACGTCTCAACATTACCGACATGATAGCCGCGAAACATTACTTTAGCGCCACGGGGCACAACACCGCTTTGATCGCTATCTAAATTTAAACGAATTCCTTTTATGCTTGGATCGGATAATGGCGGTGTATCAGACAGTACAAATGGATTGTTTTTAAAGCTATGAGTATCATTACCGGAAACAAGCTCAATATAAACACCGGATAAAATAGTACCTAGCCCTGTTACACCATCACGACCAATTTCAGGTTTAACTACCCAAAATATCGAATCATTTTTCAATAGCGGATTCATATCGTTATAAATTCTACCTTTAATTACGACTTGTTTGTAATCATCAGATAATGTCACTTCATCAACAATACCAACATCAACACTACGATTTTTTATAACTGTTTTACCGGCCACAATACCACTTGCATCTTTAGCTAATAAGGTAAAAGAAGTACCTCGATCAGCAAAATGAGCATAGATAATCCATAAACCAACAATTGCGGTAACTATGGGAATAATCCATATTGCTGAAATTGCTCTAATTTTAATTATTTTTGCTAACTTACTTGAGCTTGCCATATTATTCCTATTATTTTATTTTCTAGTTGGTATTCGATCCCATAGCAAACGTGGATCAAATTTTTGGGATGCAATCATTGTAATGATAACAACAGTGGCGAAAAAACTTACCCCTATATCAGGATATACGCCCATCATCTGTTGATTTCTTACTAAAGAACACACGACCGAAACCACAAAGATATCAATCATTGACCATTTACCAATAAATTCAACAGCATTATATAATTTCTTCATTTTTAGACAATTACGTTTTTTCTTATGCTTAACTGCCAAAGCAAAATAACAGAGCAAACTAAGTGAAATAATTTTTAAAATGGGGATAACCACGCTAGCAGCAAAAATAATTAACGCTACCGGTACATCACCAGCTTGCCACATATAAATAACGCCATCCATAATCGTCGAACTTGAAGGTGACCCAAATACTTCAGTAATCATGATGCCAAATAAATTAGCGGGTATATAAATAATCAGTGAAGTGACTAATAGTGCAATCGTCCACTGTATTTTATCCCTTCCTCTAAGTTGGCTTTTTTGTTTACATCTTGGGCATTTAGCATACTCAGTAGGAACCATTGCATGACAACAACTACACAATTTTATATTTTGATAAATTCCTGTTTTACCCACTTGTAACGGTTTTAAGGTAAAATTATTACGATGGATTTCATTCCATATTTTTCCTGGTGTAAAAATAACTAATGCTTTGATATAAAAGAAAACAAACAAACAAAACGCCCAAAATGTTCCTGTAACACCAAGGCTGCCATAACTCATTAATTTAACAAAACTAACTAAAATTCCCGTCAAAAATATTTCAGGCATACACCAATGCTGAAATTTTTCATACACGATCAAGAGATCTCTTTTTCGATATTTAGTCAGTTTTATTTTGGAACAAAGTAATACAATAATAGATAAATTGAGTAATGGAAAAACGAGCACAAATAGAACAAATAGTGCGGAAATATAGCTATATCTATCAAAAAAAAGTGTTTTAGGTATATCCAAAACACTTACACCATTAATATTACCAACTAAATTAATATCAATAAATACAAAACCACAAGCGACAACAAGCATAATTAATGAACAAAATGCATACATTGCCGCACGAAACTTCATATTGTTCTGATTTTTAAACAATGTCGTACCACAGCGAGGACAAGTTGCTTTATGACCAATTGCAACATCTGTTAATTCGATAACCAAATCACAATGGGAACACAATACATAATCTTGATTATCAACAGTCATCATTTTCCTTTATTTGATAGTGTATTAATTAGTAAAGATGTTTTTGATTAGCATAACGTTTAGGTATAAAAAATTGCCAATATTTGTTAAACGATTATGTTATGGGGTAATTAATTTAATACATCAATAATGGCCAACAGCTTTTGAGGTTAATCATACCAAATGCTTCTTTTTTATGAAAGTATAACCTAATTAAATTAGCATAATTTGATTATTATCATTTTTCCAAATGACAATATGAAGATCGTTATTCTAAATAACGCTTAAGATAACGTTTAATTAATTGCATAACGGGATTTATTAATAAATATTAAGAAAATTTGTGAGTAATTTCACATAATTAATCAATTTAAGGCTGTTTATAAAAAAAACTTGATACTGTATAACAATACAGTATAATGTGTTTCATATCCTTACTTATTGGAATTTAATTATATGAATGAAAACAAACAACGAGCACTTTCAGCAGCATTAAGTCAAATCGAAAAACAATTTGGTAAAGGTTCAATAATGCGTTTAGGCGACACACAAACCTTAGATGTGGACGCCGTTTCAACTGGTTCTTTGGGATTAGATATAGCATTGGGTATTGGTGGCTTACCAATGGGCCGAATTGTTGAGATCTTTGGACCTGAGTCATCAGGTAAAACAACGTTAACATTATCAGTTATTGCACAAGCACAAAAAGAAGGTAAAACCTGTGCATTTATTGATGCTGAACATGCTTTAGATCCAATATATGCTGCAAAATTAGGGGTTCAAGTTGATGATTTATTAGTTTCACAACCAGATACAGGTGAACAAGCGCTTGAGATTTGTGATGCATTGGTTCGCTCTGGCGCAGTAGATGTCATTATTGTCGACTCAGTCGCAGCATTAACACCGAAAGCAGAAATTGAAGGTGAAATGGGTGACTCGCATATGGGATTACAAGCACGTTTAATGTCTCAAGCATTACGTAAATTAACCGCTAACATCAAAAATGCGAATTGCCTTGTCGTTTTCATCAACCAAATTCGTATGAAAATTGGTGTTATGTTTGGTAATCCTGAAACAACTACTGGCGGTAACGCATTAAAATTCTATGCTTCAGTGCGTTTAGATATCCGCCGTACTGGTGCAGTAAAAGAAGGCGAAGATGTTATCGGTAGTGATACTCGTGTAAAAGTGGTTAAAAACAAAGTCGCTGCACCATTTAGACAAGCTGAATTCCAAATTCTTTATGGATGTGGTATATCAAAAGAAGGCGAATTGATTGATTTAGGTGTTAAACATAAATTAGTTGATAAAGCCGGTGCATG
The DNA here is from genome assembly GCF_016100565.1 of Gilliamella sp. M0364. Lineage (NCBI taxonomy): Bacteria > Pseudomonadati > Pseudomonadota > Gammaproteobacteria > Orbales > Orbaceae > Gilliamella > Gilliamella sp. M0364. Next base: position 122,608 of record NZ_JACFSF010000002.1, read on the forward strand.
GTATAGCTATAATGGTGAGAAAGTTGGACAAGGTAAAGCTAATTCAATTAAGTTTTTACAAGAACATCCTGAAATCGCTACCGAACTTGAAACCAAATTGCGTGATTTATTATTAAATAGTCCAGCTGTTTTCTCTGCTGAAGATGAAGAATCTACAACAGAAGATGAAAATTTCGAATAATGTCACACAATCTTAATAAATTAATTTTAGCTAAAGCTGTGCAATTACTTGCACAGCGTGATCACTCTTCATATGAACTTACCAGAAAATTAACTTTATTTTTTAGTAAAAAAATAAAATGTATAGAAGATGATTATCCAGAAGAATTAAGCCAATTAAAGATACAAATAGAACATGTTATTAAACATTGTACTCATCAACATTGGATGGATGATGAGCAATATATTGAAAAATATATATTTATGCGTGCGAATAAAGGTTATGGAAAATATAAAATTAGTTTGGAATTAAAGCAAAGAGGATTATCATCCGATCTTAATAAAAAGCTATTAAATTTAGCTGATATTAATTGGTCTGAGATAGCTTATCAACAATTGTTGAAAAAGTTCAAACTTATTGATCCTAAAAATAATCAACAAAAACAAAAAGTAGCACAGTATTTAACCTCTAGAGGTTTTACACAAGGTGATATAAAAACTGTGTATAGTTTGTTGACTTAAACTATTATAGTCCCTACAATATTAAACAGAATGAATGCCCATTGCGTAAAAAAGCTCTCAAGATCTTTTAATTTTATTCCTTACTAATAGTAATTAGTTCAATCGCTGTATTAAGAATATTTACTTTTCAACTTAAGTTGTAACGGGTATATTACTATGTCTAAAAATTTATCGTTTAATATGGAAGCATAAATGAAAAGCACTGCAGAAATTCGTCAAAATTTTCTTGACTTTTTCCATAGCAAAGGACACGAAATTGTTGCGAGTAGTTCCCTTGTTCCACACAATGACCCAACACTTTTATTCACAAATGCGGGAATGAATCAATTTAAAGATGTTTTCCTTGGTATTGATAAACGATCTTATACCAGAGCAACGACATCACAACGTTGTGTGCGAGCTGGAGGCAAACATAATGACCTTGACAATGTAGGATATACTGCTCGGCATCATACTTTTTTTGAAATGTTAGGAAACTTTAGTTTTGGCGATTATTTCAAACATGACGCGATTCATTTTGCATGGGAATTACTTACCAGTGAAAAATGGTTTAACCTACCAAAAGATCGCTTGACAGTAACCGTCTATGAAACCGACGATGAAGCTTATGCAATCTGGGAAAATGAAATTGGTATTCCCAAAGAACGTATTATTCGCATAGGTGATAATAAAGGTGCACCATATGCATCTGATAACTTTTGGCAGATGGGAGATACCGGGCCTTGTGGACCTTGTACTGAAATTTTTTATGATCATGGTGATCATATTTGGGGAGGTCCTCCAGGAAGTCCTGAAGAAGATGGTGATCGTTTTATTGAAATTTGGAACATCGTTTTCATGCAATTTAATCGCCATGCTGATGGAACAATGGAACCATTACCTAAACCTTCCGTTGATACAGGCATGGGGCTTGAACGAATCGCAGCAGTATTACAACATGTCAATTCAAATTATGATATTGATCTGTTTAAAAAATTAATAAAAGATGCTGCGCAAATCATCAAAACTAAAGATTTAGAAAGTAAATCATTACGAGTTATTGCTGACCATATACGCTCTTGTGCTTTTTTAGTTTCTGATGGAGTTTTACCTTCCAACGAAGGTAGAGGCTATGTATTACGTCGAATTATTCGCCGAGCTGTACGTCATGGACATATGCTAGGCGCTAAAGATATATTCTTTTATAAGTTAGTTAAGCCTTTAATTGATGTAATGGGAAGCGCCGCTAATGAATTAGCAAATAACCAAAAATTGGTTGAAGAAACTTTAAAAATAGAAGAAGAACAGTTTTTAAAAACATTAGAACGAGGCTTATTTTTACTTGATCAAGAGTTAGGTAAGATTACTAATGCAATACTACCTGGAGATGTTGCGTTTAAACTGTATGATACTTACGGTTTCCCATTAGATCTTACTGCTGATGTATGTCGTGAAAAAAATATCACTATTGATGAAGACGGCTTTAATCAATGCATGGAAGAACAACGAAAACGAGCTCGTGAATCCAGTTCATTTAGTGTTGATTATAGCAATATGATTAAACTTGATGATAAAACTGAATTTTTAGGTTATAAATTTACCGAATCATCAGGAAAGGTCATTGCAATTTTTCAAGATGGAAATAAAGTTGAAGCTATCAATGCCGGTGATACCGCAGTTGTCATCTTAGACAAAACACCATTTTATGGTGAATCAGGCGGACAAGTTGGTGATAAAGGTGTATTAAGCTCAGCAAATCTATTATTCGATGTGACTGATAGCCAAAAATATGGCAAAAGTATCGGTCATATTGGTAAAGTCACCAAAGGAACATTAAAAGTTGGTGATATTGTAACCGCTGCAATAGATGTAGAACTACGGGAACGTATCCGTCGTAACCATTCAGCAACACATTTATTGCAAGCTGCTCTACAACGTATTTTAGGAAATCATGTACATCAAAAAGGATCACTAGTTAATGACAGTTACCTTCGATTTGATTTCTCGCATAATCAAGCTATTACGCAAGAACAAATTGTTGAAATTGAAAATCTAGTTAATCAACAGATACGTCGTAACTTGCCAGTCGACATAGAACTGATGCCTATTGATCAGGCTAAAAATAAAGGTGCTATGGCATTATTTGGAGAGAAGTACGAAGATATTGTTAGAGTATTAACCATGGGCGATTTCTCTATTGAACTTTGTGGTGGCACACATGTTGATAGAACTGGAGATATAGGCCTATTTAAAATCACTTCTGAATCAAGTATTGCCTCAGGAGTACGTCGCATCGAAGCCACATCAGGACAAAATGCGATGGAATATATACACCATGAATCCAATTTATTAAATCAAATTGGACAATTGGTCAAAAGTGATAAATCAGCGGTGTTATCACGAATTGAGCAATTGCTCGATCAAACTAAAGCATTAGAGAAAGCAATGGAGCAGCTAAAAGCCCAACAAGCTAGCCAACAAAGCGGGCAATTGCTTGATCAATGCGAAAAAATAAATAATAAGAACTTGCTAATTGCTAAACTTGATAACGTCGAAGCAAAAATGTTACGCACTATGATTGATGATTTGAAAAATCAATTAAAAACCGGCGTAATTATTTTAGCAGCTGTTAATGGTGACAAAATCAATTTAGCTGCCGGTGTAACTAATGATTTATTAAGCATTGTTAAAGCTGGTGAATTAGTATCTCAATTAGCATTAAAAGTAGGTGGTAAAGGTGGTGGGCGGCCTGATTTCGCCCAAGCAGGTGGAATGGATCTTTCAGCGTTACCAGAAGCGTTATCTTCTGTGAAAAAGGAAATCAGTAATAAATTACAAGCAAGTTAGCCAGATGTGCTCCAGTGTTTGTTTGTTAATTAAACATTAGAGTATTTCTGTAAATTCCGTCTTTCTATCTTATTGATGGGGGGCTGACGAAGCTATATCTTAAATTGTTTGGATATATACTTAACTGATATTAGGAGATCTAATGTTAATTTTAACTCGGAGAGTAGGTGAAACACTTATAATTGGTGACGATGTTGTTATTACCGTTTTGGGCGTGAAAGGTAATCAGGTCAGAGTCGGTATTAATGCACCTAAAGAAGTTTCTATTCATAGAGAAGAAATATACAACAGAATTCATCAATCGCAAGATAAAAATGATGAATCAGTTCAGCCCAAAGAGTAATATTGGGTACGAAATAAACAACTAGCACGTGTTCTTAAAAAAATGTTTGACTTATTTTTTCTAGAACGTAATATGTGCGCCACACATTATGATTTTGTTGTTGAAGCAAAGTCATAATGTTTTGGTGAGATGGCCGAGAGGCTGAAGGCGCTCCCCTGCTAAGGGAGTATGCGGTCAAAAGCTGCATCGAGGGTTCGAATCCCTCTCTCACCGCCATTTATAAATTAAAATATGCATCCGTAGCTCAGCTGGATAGAGTACCCGGCTACGAACCGGGCGGTCAGGGGTTCGAATCCCTTCGGATGCACCATTTTAAAATATTCAATACGCATCCGTAGCTCAGCTGGATAGAGTACCCGGCTACGAACCGGGCGGTCAGGGGTTCGAATCCCTTCGGATGCACCATTTTTTTACGAACTTACACGCATCCGTAGCTCAGCTGGATAGAGCACTCGGCTTCGAACCGAGCGGTCAGGGGTTCGAATCCCTTCGGGTGCGCCATTAAGCATCCAAAAGCATTTCGATTTCTTACACGCAAAAAAATTATAATTTATATAAACTCCAGCTGAACTGATAGCCATGCCTTGATCTCCATTAGATATTTCTCTTTACATATTTTGATAAAAACAAGGGACAAGAATAAGACAATTACTTTGTTAATAATCATCAACCCTGTTTATAGATTGAAATGATAAATATATAAGAATAATCTTTTAAATATAAATCTAATAAAACACAAAATATAATAAACTTGATTAACTACCCTACCTACCCCCTTACCTGACTCAAAAACGGCTAATAATGCTCATTTATAGCCTTTTAAAAGCATATAATCTATGGCTGTACTCGTTATACATTATCCAATACAATCATTGCTGTAAAATTCGAATATCGCGAGATGAATAAAAAACTCAAAAGGCAATAGTTAAACATGCAGAAAAAATCTAGATGAAACGTTTTATGGATTAAAAAGAAATGATTCTATATTTAAAAAGAATACGATATAAATGAAAATATAGATTTGCAAAGATAGAAAAATAACAAATTTATTATATTTTACTTTTAGATCAAAAAAAGCTGACTTTGTCAGCTTCAATTAATAATAATTTTATATTTTAGTTATATAATTAGGCAAATGATAATAATGCGCCACCAATCACAACTATCAATAAAACCCATAGTGCAATAGCAATAATTCCGCAAACCATCCCGGCTGTAGCAAAACCAGCACCATTTTTATTATTATTTCTTATATCACCCTTAGCAATAGCGCTTAACACTATAGCAACAATAGCCACAGCAATACTTAAAAGTCCCATAGGAATTAATGATACAATCCCACAAATCATTCCTGCTATAGCAAAACCACTTGTTGGTTTATTCTGTTGTTGTTCCATTTACCTTCTATCCTGTAAAAATTTTGAAAAGTTAAAATAAATAAATAGCAATTAAGTATAATATTATCGTTTTTGCAAATCAATATAAGATCCATTCAATGCGAACTATCACCAATTATCAAATAGTTCACTGAATCCCTCAAAAAAACTTATAAGGGATAGTTGATGAAAAAGAAAGCTAAAAAGTGTTTAAACCTTTTTCATTGATTATTTTAACTTTCAGATAAGACTTTGATGGATAGAAAATTGTCGATAACAATAGTAATCCGAACGAAACAACTAAAAATTCTAATAATATCTATATTAGAAAAATATAGTTTCAGTAGTAAATAAACGATTTAAAATTTGGTTTATTACTTTTGAAAAAAAGAATAATAAATTTTATAGACGGAACAACGTTTTTAATATTATATATTTTACTAAAAAATGACTGTTAATAACTTGTATTTGTATTTGCTTTTATTAATAATAGTCACCTGAAAATATTAAGCAAGATACACAACAGTAACAAACACAAAAAATAATAAATTTTATATGTATAGTATTTTGACATATAACGAATGATTATTTTCTTATCCAATTAAATAAATTTATGAATATCATTTAGCGTTGTTCGGGACTGCCACTTCGGTTGAATCCCAAAACAATTCTAGTATACTTAACTCACGAATTTCATATATGTTATTAATCATACTTTTTTATTTATATGTTTTGTTAGCTGTACTAAAATAAGAAATTAAATAAATAACATTAATAAACAATAATGGACTCTTTTTATGTTGGACCCAAATTTACTTCGAAATGAATTAGATCTCGTTGCTAGCAAATTAGCACGTCGTGGATTTAAATTAGATGTTGAGACAATTCGACAACTTGAAGAAAAACGTAAAACACTACAGGTTGAAACAGAAAACTTACAAGCACAGCGCAATGCACGCTCGAAAGCAATTGGTGAAGCCAAAGCACGTGGCGAAGATATTTCAACACTGCGCGAAGAAGTAAACAAACTTGGCGAGAAGCTTAATAGCGCAAAAACAGAGCTTGATAAACTTCTTAATCAAATCAAAGATATTTCTGCCAACATTCCTAATATTCCTAATGATTCAGTGCCAGATGGTAAAGATGAGAATGATAATGTTGAAGTTTCTCGTTTTGGTACCCCACGAACCTTCGATTTTCCTATTCAAGATCATGTTGCATTAGGTGAACGTTTTGGTGGTCTTGATTTTGCTGCTGGTGTAAAATTAACTGGCGCACGTTTTGTGGTAATGAAATCACAAATAGCACGTTTACATCGTGCAATTACGCAATTTATGCTAGATCTACATACCGAACAACATGGCTATGCTGAAATTTACGTACCATATCTAGTGAATCAAGCTACGCTTTTTGGAACAGGTCAATTACCTAAATTCGCAGGAGATCTATTCCATACTAAACCTCTTGATGAAGAGTCAGAAAGCAGTAATTATGCACTAATTCCAACTGCTGAAGTACCAGTTACTAATTTAGTGCGTGATGAGATTCTTGATGAAAGCGTATTACCATTAAAAATGACAGCTCATACACCTTGTTTCCGTTCTGAGGCTGGATCTTATGGTAAAGATACCCGTGGCTTAATTCGTATGCATCAATTTGATAAAGTCGAACTTGTACAAATTGTTAAACCAGAAGAATCAATGCAAGCATTAGAAGAATTAACTGCACATGCTGAAAAAGTTTTACAATTATTAGAATTGCCATATCGTAAAATTGTACTTTGTACTGGAGATATGGGCTTTGGTTCTTGCAAAACTTATGATTTAGAAGTTTGGGTACCAGCACAAAATACTTATCGTGAGATATCTTCATGTTCAAATATGTGGGATTTCCAAGCACGTCGTATGCAAGCTCGTTACCGCAATAAAGCTGATAATAAAACCTATTTAGTACATACCCTAAATGGTTCAGGTTTAGCTGTTGGACGTACACTGGTTGCTATAATGGAAAATTATCAACAAGCAGACGGAACAATTAAAGTACCATCAGTATTAGTGCCATATATGAATGGCCTTGAAGTTATTGGTTAGTTTTATAATTTCATATATTCATTGTAGCGCTATTCATTAGCGCTATTTTTTTATTAATTAAGGTAAATAAGATGATAAAAGGTGTTGCATTATCAATCCTAGCATCATGTCTTTTTGGTTTGTTGTATTACTATCCAGTATTATTGCAACCTTTATCTGTAGTAGATATTTTTTGCTGGCGATTATTAACATCTTTTCCGGCTATTATTGTCTTAGTTCTGATTGAAAAGCAATGGTCATCTATATCTGCCCTCTTTATTCGGATTAAACATCAGCCATTTCTTTTAGTTGGGTTATTGTTTTCCTCTTTCCTACTGACTATTCAAATGCTTATTTTTATTTGGGCACCAATAAATGGTCATGGATTGTCAGCTTCTCTTGGCTATTTTTTATTACCATTAAGTATGGTGGTCTTTGGGCAAATTTTTTATAAAGAAAGGCTAAGTATTTTTCAAAAAATTGCGGTACTACTCGCTAGCATAGGTGTTATATTAGAAATCTATATTACTGGCGCTTTCTCTTGGGAAACGGCGGTCATCGCCTTGGGTTATCCTATTTACTTTATGACACGACGTAAATTGCAAATAGAAGGTATTGCAGGAACATTTTCAGACTTCTTTTTTATATTTATCGGCTGTCTGATTTATTTTCTTTTACATTACTCTTGTAATCAGATTATAAGTGATTTATCTCATTTCCATATTTTTATCCCAATGCTCGGTATTATTACCGCCATCGCCTTTGCTATGTATTTCGTAGCTAGACGACTATTACCACTTGGATTATTTGGATTACTAGGGTATGTGGAACCAGTATTACTTACCATTGTTTCAGTATTATTTTTGCATGAATCAGTATCTAGTGAACATATTGTGTCATACGGACTGATTTGGCTATCTGTTTGTGTCCTAGCGCTTGAAGGCATCCTCTATCTGTTACGGGCGGTGAGAAGGAAAAGATTAAAATAGAAGGTTAACAGGCGCGATTTTAAGCGCCTTATTTATGTTGAAGTTTTTTATTTGCTAAATGTTACATATTGACCATAACTTTCAATAATTGCCTGAATTCGATCTAATGTTTCTCGTGGTGGTGCTTCCACACCTTCTAACATATATTTATCACCCAATGTATCCCATTTATATGCACCTAGCTTATGGTATGGAAGTAGTTCAACTCTTTCAATATTTTCCATCCCTTGAATAAACTTACCGAGTAAATGAGCAGAATTATCATCATCCGTCCATCCTGGCACAACAACATAGCGGATCCAAGTTCGTTTATTTATTTTTTGAAGATATTTAGCAAATTCCAGAACTCGTTTATTCGGAACACCTACCAATTTTTGGTGTATCTCATCATTTATTTGTTTCAAATCAAGCATCACAAGATCTGTTACTTCCATTAACTCTTCAACGGTATGATCAAGTTGTCTTGCATAACCATTAGTATCTAGACAAGTATGAATTCCCTCAGCATGACAAGCTTTAAACCATTCAGTGATAAATTCTGATTGTAAGGTTGCTTCACCACCAGATGCAGTCACACCACCACCATTAGGCATAATAAAATTTTTATAAGTGATGATCTCTTTCATCAGCTCAGCGACAGTAATTTCACGCCCTGCTTTTAAATCCCACGTATCACGATTGTGACAATATAAGCATCGCATTAAGCATCCTTGAAAGAAAACAATGAAGCGAATACCTGGTCCATCAACTGTACCAAAAGACTCAAAAGAGTGAATACGACCTTTAATCGGTTGTTGTGTTGTCATAATAATATTTTTTTCCATAACAATTCTCTGATAATTGCTTACATTGCTCTTTTTTCTTATTTTAACTCAGTTAGACTAATGTTTTCACCAATTACACCAATAAGTGAGAAACGATATTAATTTGATTATAGTGAATATATATCAAGACAAATAAATAAAATAGCTTTGCATTATCCAATAACGTTTTTTAGCAAAAAATTTCAACTATAAAAAAATAGCGCCCCTAAAGGACGCTATTTAATTTAAGTTTATTATTAACTAAATTACATTGATTGAGTGAAAGTACGTGTAATAACGTCTTTTTGTTGCTCTTTAGTTAATGAGTTGAAACGTACTGCATATCCAGATACACGAATAGTTAGTTGTGGATATTTTTCTGGATGTTCCATCGCATCTAATAATGTTTCACGATTTAATACGTTAACATTTAAATGTTGACCACCTTCAACTGTTGCTTCGTGATGGAAGTAACCATCCATTAAGCCAGCTAAGTTACGTTTACGTGCGTCATCATCTTTACCTAATGCATTAGGAACGATTGAGAAAGTATATGAAATACCATCTTTAGCGTAAGCAAAAGGAAGTTTAGCAACAGAAGTTAATGAAGCAACCGCACCTTTTTGGTCACGTCCGTGCATTGGGTTAGCACCTGGTCCAAATGGCGCACCAGCACGACGTCCGTCTGGAGTGTTACCTGTTTTCTTACCATATACTACGTTTGAAGTAATAGTTAACACAGACTGAGTAGGAATTGCATTACGATAAGTTTTAAGTTTTTGAATTTTCTTCATGAAACGTTCAACTAAATCAACAGCAATGTCATCAACACGTGGATCATTGTTACCGAATTGTGGATATTCACCTTCGATTTCAAAATCAGTTGCTAAACCATCTTCATCACGAATAGTTTTTACTTTCGCATATTTAATTGCAGATAATGAGTCAGCTGCAACAGAAAGACCAGCTATACCACAAGCCATAGTACGAATAATATCACGGTCATGTAGCGCCATTAATGATGCTTCATAACTATATTTATCGTGCATATAGTGAATTGCATTTAAAGCTGTCACGTATTGTTTTGCTAACCAATCCATAAAATGATCTAAACGAGCGAACACTTTGTCAAAATCAAGATATTCGTCAGTGATTGGATCTTCTTTAGGACCAACTTGCATTTTTAATTTCTCATCCACACCGCCATTGATTGCGTATAGAAGGGTTTTAGCAAGGTTTGCACGAGCACCAAAGAATTGCATTTGTTTACCAACAATCATTGGACTTACACAACATGCGATAGCATAGTCATCGTTATTGAAATCAGGACGCATCAAGTCATCATTTTCATATTGTAAAGATGAAGTATCGATAGATACTTTAGATGCAAATTCTTTAAATCCAGAAGGTAATTGTTCAGACCAAAGAATTGTCATGTTTGGTTCTGGAGAAGGACCCATTGTATATAGAGTATTTAAGAAACGGAAAGAAGTCTTAGTTACTAATGTACGACCATCAACACCCATACCTGCAATAGATTCTGTTGCCCAAATTGGGTCGCCTGAGAATAATTCATCATATTCAGGAGTACGTAAGAAACGAACCATACGTAATTTCATAACGAAGTGGTCAACAATTTCTTGCGCTTCTTTTTCGGTAATTAAACCAGCTGCTAAATCACGTTGGAAGTAGATATCAAAGAAAGTAGAAGTACGACCAAGAGACATTGCTGCACCATTTTGAGATTTAACAGCAGCTAAATAACCAAAATAAGTCCATTGCACAGCTTCTTGTGCTGTAGTTGCTGGTGCTGAAATATCGAAACCATATTTCGCTGCCATTTCTTTAATTTGACCAAGTGCACGATGTTGTTCAGCAATTTCTTCACGACGTTGCATAGTCATTGGTAAATCAACGCCATTTTCAAAGTCAGCTTGTAATGAAGTAAATTGTGCAAATTTATCTTGCATTAAGTAATCGATACCGTAAAGCGCAACACGACGGTAGTCACCAATGATACGACCACGACCATAAGCATCAGGAAGACCAGTGATTACACCTGATTTACGACAACGTAGGATATCTGGAGTATAAATATCAAATACACCTTGGTTGTGAGTTTTACGATATTCAGTAAAGATTTTTTTAACTAATGGATCTAAAGTTCTATCGTAAGCTTTACAAGAATTTTCGATCATTTTGATACCACCAAACGGGATAATTGCACGTTTTAATGGTTTTTCAGTTTGTAAACCTACAATCTTCTCTAAATCCTTTTCGATATAACCTGCATCATGAGCAGTGATAGTAGAGATTACACTGGTATCAAAATCAACTGGCGTATGAGTGGAGTTTTCAAATTTGATACCTTCCATCACTTTATCCCACAATTTAGTGGTTGCTTCTGTAGCGCCAGCTAAGAAAGATTCATCACCCTCATAAGGTGTGTAATTTTTTTGAATGAAATCGCGAACATTGACATTATTTTGCCAATCACCCTCTTTAAATCCTTTCCAAGCCTTTGCTTGTACTTCATTTAAATTACTCATAGTTATTAACCTCAGGTTTACAAAAATATCTATCTACTCTTACATAAGGGTAAATATTATAAAATCAATGTGGCTTACGTAGATGTAAAGCCCAATTAGGAACGGCGACTAATAAGCCCCCTAAAATATTCCCGATAGTAACAGGAATTAAATTATTTACAATAAAATGCTCAACTGTTAGTGCTTTAAAGGTATCAGGAGCGACCCCGACAGCAGCCCAAAACTCAGGTGACGCAAAATTATTAATTACAATTCCCATAGGAATCATAAACATATTTGCAATGCTATGTTCAAACCCACTGGCGACAAACATAGCTACAGGTAGCACCATAATTAGCATTTTATCAAGTAAACTACGACCAGCATAACTCATCCAAGCAGCTAAACACACCATTAAATTAGCTAATAAACCAAGGAACACCGCTTCGATGAAAGTATGGTGTAATTTATGATCTGCAGTTTGTAAGACATTTAATCCCCACAAACCATTGGCAACCATATATTGCCCAGAAAACCAAATAATTGCTACAAACAGTATAGCACCAATAAAGTTACCAATATAGACAAAAATCCAGTTACGAAACATTTTTACCCAACTTATTCTATGCATCATTTTAGGTAAAATAGTTAAAATGGTTGAAGTAAATAGATCCGTTCCACAACAAACGACAAGCATCAAACCAAGCGAGAAACAGATACCGCCAACTAATTTAGCGAGTCCGAAAGCAACGGTTGCTGTACCGGTAGTTGCAGTAATATAGAATACGAAGGCGATGGAGATAAAAACACCTGCAAGAATAGCAGATAAGATAGTACTACTAGGGTGTTTATTAACTTTATAATTGCCAAGTTCTTCGGCGATTTGGGTCATTTGTGCGGGAGAAAACGAGTCCACAAGCTTATCATTACTCAAGTTGACATCCTCAAAAAAACTATGCTTTTATGAGGCGCATAGTATACTCCAAAATTAACGTAGATCACGTTTTTTTTATTAAAAATCTTTAAAACTTAAAAAATCATTAGTTATTAATAATGTGAATTGTATATAAGATAGCCACTCTTTGTATCTCTTATCTAGACTAAAAAAGTGGCTAATAATCGTTGCGTAATTAATTATTTGCTATCTAAGATTTTACTTACTTTCACTAAATAATTACGTGATTCTTGAGAAACATGTGAGGTCACTAATTTTCGATAAACTTGTTGTGGTGTCATCGAGTTAATAATATTAATAGCTTCATTTCTATCATTAGAAAAAGTACGCAATACACTACCAGCACCACCATTATAGGAAGTGATCATTGCATATCTTAATGAAATTGGATTATTTATACCGGCTAAATACTTAGTCTTCAACAATGATAAATAAGCGGTTCCCATATCAACATTATTACGTGGATCGAGTAAAAATTGACGGCTAGGTTCGCCTGATTTTCCTCGTGAATTAAAGATATCTCGGCCGGCAGTATGTTGTTGAACTTGCATTAATCCTAACGCATCAGTACGACTGACTGCATAAGGGTTAAATGCAGATTCTACTTCCATGATAGCTAAAATTAATCGTTCATCAATAAAATAACGATTTGATGCTTCAGTAACAAGTGGTAAAAATTTTCTTGCTCGTTCATTAATATGATTTGGAACTAGCTTGATTTCAACATAGGTAATTTTATGAGAACCAGATGAACGGACTTTTAGATTATTGGCAAGTAAATAATCAGCAAAACTATTCGCCCTACCACTCCAACGAATTGGCTGTCTTTCTTGGTCAAGAACTTGGTTATATAAAAATGGTTCTCCTGATAAGTTCTGACTTATTTTATCATGGCGAATAATATCAACTGGCTCTGGCATAAGTAATGTCGAAACAATCGCATCTTTTAAATAAGCTAAAGGAGTATCAGATAAAGTCTCAATTGTTATTACACCTGAAACAAAATTAATGTGGACTCGTGTTTGCAAATTATCTTCATACTGAACATAATCTTTTGGTCCGGCAATAAGAATTTCTTTGGCCCCCCAAATTTGTTCTATATTATTTGCATACTGACTGATTAAAATATTAAAAGCATTGGTATCTTTTATATAATAATCTTCATCAGTACTTTTGTTTTTCGAACCAGGACAAGCTGTTAATAATGTTACGGAAATGAGTAAAGTAATAATTTTATAGTTATTTTTCATTTTAGCTCTCAATTTTCAGGTTTATACCCATCAATAACCACATCTTCACCTTCAAATAAAAACTTAACCATTTCGGTTTCTATTTTTTTACGATGTTCTAAATTCATCATATTGAATTTATTTTCATTAATTAACATTGTTTGTTTTTTAAGCCATTCTTGCCAGGCAATCTTTGAAATTTCATTATAAATACGTTTACCCAATTCACCTGGATAAAGCTGAAAATCTAATCCTTCAGATTCTTCTTTTAAATAATGGCAATAGATAATGCGACTCATATTTATTCCTATCTTATCGACGATTATTAATTAACCGTTGATTATACCCGAAAATAATTACAGAAAAGAATAAAATATATAACTTTATTTTAAATGAATATAAATTCAATAATTATGAATAAATATTAACTTTACTATCTTTTTAAATAACATAAAATATAAAATGACCGTTGGTTAAAATAAGGATTAAATAATGCAGCCCGAAATTACACGAGATCTGTTTGATAAAGTAATTCTACCCGTTTATTCACCTGCTAGCTTTATACCAGTGAAAGGGAAAGGTAGTCGAGTATGGGATCAAAATGGTGAAGAATACATCGATTTTGCTGGAGGTATAGCGGTTAATGCTCTCGGTCATTGCCATCCTGAGTTAATCAATGCGTTACACCAACAAAGTGAAAAATTATGGCATGTTAGTAATGTTTTTACCAATGAGCCTTCACTACGACTTGCCCAAAAAATTATTGATAATACCTTCGCTGACCGTGTTTTCTTTGCCAATTCAGGAGCTGAAGCAAATGAAGCCGCTTTTAAATTAGCAAGATATTATACTGCAGAAAAATATAGTCCATACAAGACGAAAATTATCGCTTTTTATCAATCTTTTCATGGCCGTACTTTTTTTACCGTATCAGTCGGAGGGCAAGCCAAATATTCTGATGGTTTTGGGCCTAAACCTGCCGATATTATTCATGTTCCTTTTAATGATTTAGATGCTGTTAAAGCAGTAATGGATGATCATACTTGTGCTGTAGTATTAGAACCAGTGCAAGGTGAAGGAGGATTAACCTCTGCCACACCAGAGTTTTTAAAAGGTGTTCGAGCACTTTGTGATCAATATAATGCCCTATTAGTCTTTGATGAAGTACAATGCGGTATGGGGAGAACTGGTAGTTTATATACTTATCAACAATATGACGTCATTCCTGATATTTTAACTTCCGCTAAAGCTCTCGGTGGTGGCTTTCCTATTAGTGCAATGCTAACCACAAATGAGATTGCATCGGTAATGCATCTTGGTGTTCATGGTACCACTTATGGTGGAAACCCACTGGCCTGTGCCGTTGGTTGTGCTGCCTTCGATATCATTAACAACCCAGAAGTACTTGAAGGTGTCCAAAAGCGTCGGGCAATGTTTATTGAACAACTTGAAACCATCAATGATAAATTCAAAGTATTTCGAGAGTATCGAGGTAAAGGCTTGCTTTTAGGTGCTGAATTACAACCTGAATTTCATAGTAAAGCGCGAGATTTTTTAAATTTTGCTACCGAGTATAAAGTAATGATACTTAATGCTGGGCCAAATGTACTACGTTTTACGCCATCTTTAATTATCTCGGAAGATGAAATAAAAGAAGGTATGAACCGATTTAGAAAAGCAGTCGAAAAAGTTGTCAATTCTTAAGTTTTTCTATACAGTAACGGCATTTTAAGTGATTAAGTGCCGTTAATGCACTTAAAGGATATTGTTTATGAGCGACATTCGACCATTAAATTATACTAAAACGCATTTTATCTTAAGTGCCCCTGACATTACACATTTACCAATTGATACTGGCGTTGAAATTGCATTTGCAGGCCGTTCCAATGCGGGTAAATCAAGCGCACTCAATACATTAACCAATCAAAAAGCCCTAGCAAGAACCAGTAAAACTCCAGGACGAACACAACTAATTAACCTTTTCGAAGTTGAAGAAAACTGTCGCTTAGTTGATTTACCTGGTTATGGTTATGCCCAAGTACCTGAAACGATTAAACGCAAGTGGCAAAAATCACTGGGTGAGTATTTGCAAAAACGAGAAAGTTTAAAAGGTTTAATTGTCTTAATGGATATTAGACACCCATTAAAAGATTTGGATCAACAAATGATTGAATGGGCTGTATCTGTAAATATTCCTGTAATGTTATTATTAACTAAAGCCGATAAACTGGCTTCTGGTGCACAAAAAAAACAAGTTAATATGGTTAAAGAAGCCATTTTACCTTTTCAAGGTGATATTACTGTTGCACCTTTCTCATCGCCAAAACGCGTTGGTTTAGATGCATTAAAACAAAAACTAGACGAATGGTTTAGCCAACAATAATGGAACATTATGAATAACAGTGCATTTTCTTTCCAAACATTAACGCCGGAACTGATTCTAGATAGCTTAGCCGCCATAGGTATCTACGTTGATTCAGGCCTTACGGCTTTAAATAGTTATGAAAATCGTGTATATCAATTTTCTGACGAAAATCACACTCGTTATGTCGTTAAATTTTATCGACCACATCGCTGGAATAGATCACAAATTATTGAAGAGCATCAATTTACCCAACAATTATCACAGGCAGATATCTCAGTTATTGCACCTCTGGTAATTAACAACAGTAGTGTGCATGAATATCAGGGCTATCTATTTGCATTATTTCCTAGTGTTGGCGCAAGGCAGTATGAAACCGATAATTTAGAGCAATTTGATTCCATAGCAACTATGCTTGGTCGAATTCATCAAATTGGCGCAAAACAACCTTTTGAACACCGTCCAACCATAGGTTTGCAAGAATATCTTTACCAACCGCAAGAAATTTTGTTATCTAACGCCATCATCCCGAATAAAATCCAAATAGAGCTTAAAATCATCCTCCGCGATTTAATTAAAACTGTTGAACAACATTGGCATAACGATTGGCAACCAATTCGACTACATGCCGATTGTCATCCTGGAAATATTTTATGGCGGGATAAAGCCATCTTGGTTGACTTTGATGATGCGAGAAACGGTCCAGCAATTCAAGATATCTGGATGCTACTCAATGGTGATCAACAACAGCAGAGAATTCAATTATCCAGTTTTATTGAACTTTATGAGGAATTTTTCCTATTTGATAATAACCAATTGAAATTAATCGAACCATTACGAGCAATGCGAATTGTGCACCATCTGGCATGGATTATTCAACGTTGGCAAGATCCGGCTTTTCCTCGAGCCTTCCCTTGGTTGACTGATATTGATTTTTGGCAACAACAATTAAAACAATTTAACCAACAAATTGAAGCAATTAAAGCCCCACCATTACAGTTATTATCAATTATGTAGACAACAAATAATATTAAATAGTTTTCATATTTAGAAAAATAAGTAATTCATTGAGACTTGGAGATATTGAAACTAACTTTTCTTTTTGAATTTTGGTTAACTGTTTAATACGATATTCTAATTTCAAGGCAGTTGATCTATCACCAACACTTAGTTGATAGACGATAATAAGATCCTTATGTCCTTTTAGATGTTTTGCACCTTTACCCATTTGATGTTGGTGTAATCTCCGAGCAACATCAGTAGTGATACCAGTATATAAAGATTGTTTTGCGGTTCTTATGATATATAAAAACCACACAGCAGCTTTAGTTTGCATAAAAAATAGTCGCTGTTAATAATAAACAGATCATATCATTAAGTGAATTTTTATAAATAGTAAATCTACCTTTTCCACTTTTCTACCTTAATTACTCATCTTTACTAATATTAGCTTTGTATTAATTTAACTTAAAAGTTCAATAAGTAGTTAAAATTCTTTTTATATACTTTTGATGTTTGTTCTAATAACTGTCAGTGATTGATTTACTTTAGGTGGGATAATGTTTAAGATAGCTTAATTTTTTTGATCTCTCTTAGGACTACAAAATTTGAATAACTTTGCAAAAATTATTGAAATTGAACGTGGCAATATGAAATTTGCCTATGTGCAAAATGATGAAATCAATTATTTAGACCTTTTTGACCAATTTTTGGCTGAAGAAGGCCATCATGAATTACTCGATCCAAGTGATAGAATTGAGCGATATACATATTTAATCAATCATGAGAAAACTAAATTCATTTTTAAAATTGATGGTGGTGTTGAACATCGTTTAGAACGCCGTATTATAGCCAAATTGACTGGTGACTTTTATTTCAATTTAATTCATAAGCTAGCTAAAATATCGTTGGAAAAATGTGATATTGCTTATGAACTTTATTTAGTTGCATTTGATAAAGTTACCAAACGTCATTATATGATTTTTAATTTTATTGAAGGTCGCTCGTTAAAATGGGAAGAAATGAAAACCTATGGTGAACAAATAAAAAACTGCGTTGAAAAATTACATAGTTATAATTTAGTTTCCAATGACATTCATGGAGGGAATTTTATTTTAACACCTGAAGGAACAATCAAAGCAATTGATTTAACCAACTCTGGTTTTATTTGGCTTACCAAAGCTAATGATGCGATCGAGTTGCGTGAGCGTTTTGATATTAAAATTAAAGTACCGGTCTTGGCAATGGCAATAAAGAAATTTACCCATGGTTTTAAACGATTATCACGGAAAATTCGCGGTAAAAAAGACTAATAATAAAATTGAGAGAAAAATTAATTTCTCTCAATTTCTCGCCAAAATTATTATTATTTTAATTTTATATAAAACAAATTACTGACTAATTTTTAATACTAAAAAATATTTATATGTTCATCTTTTAAATACTAGTAAATCCTTTTATAACCAGTTAGAATTAAAGTAGTTAATCAAACTAGGATGAGATATGAGAAAGTTAATTGGTTTTACTGTTTTAGTAATGTTGCTAACTGGCTGTGCTTCTCACAAAATGCAATCAATCTATCAAACTCCAGGAGTCGAAATTACCCAAAATCCTGTCGGTGTGGATATAATAAATAAATATAGTACTTCTCGTCCTATCACTGTTCTTCATTCTTCATTATCAGTTTGTATTGCTCAAGAACTTGATAACAGCCCAGTGGTTTTGAATAGCGATAACTATTTGGGTTCAGCTTGGTGGCCATATTACAATATGCCAACTCAACAAGCCATTACCATCAATGGCGGAGATACCATCAAATTAGTTGAAGGAAATAATATTGTTGCCAATGCGCTTACTGATTATCAATCGCAAACTAAATACTTTATCAGTTATACCTTAACAACTACGCGAAAAGCTAAAAATATTCATTACTTATTTAGCAACATTAAACAAGCTCAACAATATACCGGTTCGATTGCTAATGATGGATTTCAAAACGTAAAAACCCTTGAAAGATCACATCCTGATTTAGTTATTGATGCACTTAATAAAGAAGTCGATAAAATTCAAGCTTGCTTATTACGCTAATCCCCTCGTATTCCTTAAAAGTTTTTGAGGAACAGGGTTTTTAGCAACTATATATTATTTTTTAATAATTGAATAACGTTTCTATAAGCTTATCCTTCCTTGAACAACTAGCCTTACCTAACCTTTAGCTAAAGCTGGTTATTATGTTTTCCCTGTTATGTTTACTGATGAAGTATTTAAACAAAATGGCTTAACGGTAGCTAACGAAATTCACGCAGTTAGTTTATCTAAATTACAACAGACCTTTGATCCTGATGCAGTTTTATATATTAATGTGCAAAATTATGGAACTAATTATCAAGTGATCCAAAGTGATACACGTGTAACATTAGAAGCAAAACTACTCGATGCTCGAACTGGAAAAGTTATTTGGACAAGCAGTGCTACAGCTTCTAGTCTAGAAAACCAACAATCAAATAATAGTTTATTAGGTATGTTAATTTCTGCTGCTATCACTCAAATAAGTGATACTGTTACGGATCGAAGTGTAGCAATCTCAAGCGTCGCAGCTGCTCGTTTATTTACACCAAACCCGGTAAAAAGTAACGGGATTTTATATGGTCCTTATGCTAAACAAAAATAACTGATCTGATAATTTCTTTATAAAAGAGCGGTAATAATTACCGCTTTTTCATTGATATAATTTCACATATCATTATTACCTTTTTTAACCATACTCATCATCTTACAGAATCATTTATTCATCTTTTGTTTAGACACTAAAGACAACACTGTTTAGCTAATAATGGCTATATAAAAAAGTTTAAGAACCGGGATTGGTATACTCAAAAGGGGCAAAAATTAAAAATGGATGTATAGATTGATTTAATTAGTCAAATGATTATAAGAGCATCCTAATAAATTAGTCATTACTAATTTTATTATTTTAAAAATGGTCTAAATATAAATGTCTTTATAAATCAATAATTATGTTAGTAACATACTTACATTAATTACAAAATTAGTTAGATAACTTTCTTAATCTTCTGATTTATATCTACCTAACTATACTGCTTATGTACTATAAAAAAACATAAAGAGGTTTAGTTATGAGCGTGCTTGAAGATATAAAAAAAAATAAGATGTATATAGGTTCACTCCCCCTTCCTATATTTTTAGTTTGTTCCATTATAGTTATTATTGCCGCCCAATTGGACATGCTACCTAGAACGTTAATCGGTGGTTTTGCCGTAATATTACCTTTAGGTTGGTTTTTGGGAACTGTCGGACAAAATATTCCATTTTTCAAAAAGTTTGGAGCCCCTGCTATTCTGTCATTAATTGTTCCTTCATTATTAGTTTACTATGGTGTATTTGATGAAAATACCCTATCGGCGACAAAAATGTTAATGAAAGAATCTAACTTTCTGCTCTTTTATATCGCAAGTTTAGTATGTGGTAGTATTCTTGGTATGCATCGAGTCATTTTAGTTCAAGGCTTTATTCGCATGATGATCCCGATGTTATTAGGAATGTGTTTAGCGGCACTAGTTGGTGTAGCTGTCGCTGTAGCTTTTGGTGATACTTGGGAACACGCCTTTTTCTATACCGTTTCACCAGTAATGGCAGGAGGAATTGGTGAAGGTGTTTTACAACTTTCTAATGCTTATAGCAATATCCTAAATCAAGATTATGATAGTTTCGTTAGTGCATTAATTCCTGCTACAGTAGTTGGTAACTTTTTTGCAATTACATTTACAGCCGTTATGAGCCGAATAGGTGAAGTTAAACCTCATTTAAGTGGTCATGGTCAATTGGTCAAAATTGAGTTTGATGGTTTAGCTGAAGCATTAAAAGATGATAAAACCCCACTTGATGCTCGCTCAATGAGTGGTGCAGTAATGATTTTATCCACTTTATTCATTTTTGGAATGATTCTAGAAAAAATGATTCATTTTCCTGGCCCTGTTTTAATGATTATTGCTACAGCGGTAGTTAAATATTTCCGTTTATTACCAGAAAGTGTAGAACGTGGTAGCCAACAATGGTACAAATTTATTTCGGGCAATTTTACTTTCCCATTGATGGCTGGATTAGGTCTGCTTTATATTGATTTAGCTAGTGTAGTTAATGTATTAACAATCCCATATTTCATTACTATTATCGCGATTGTCTTCACAGTTTCAATGACAGGATTTGTCTGTAGCTTCTTCTTAAAAATGTATCCTGTTGAAGCATCAATTATTTCGTCTTGCCAAAGCGGTATGGGCGGGACTGGTGATGTAGCCATACTTTCTACAGCAAATAGAATGAACTTAATGCCTTTTGCTCAGGTCGCAACAAGATTAGGAGGGGCTTTGATGGTGATATGTACCACAGCACTAATGCGTTATTTACATATGTAATTTTATATAAAATAAAGAATTAATAAATAAATTTATAAACAGTTTGAGATGAATTATTGCATTAATTTAATCTTACAAAATATCTAACATAGATTTAATATATTTAAAAAGGTAAATATTATGACAACAGTACAAGAAAAAGCGCTAGCAATCAGTAAGCAAATGCATGGCAAATTTGAAACTCATTCTAAAGTGCCCGTTAATTCAATGGCAGATCTTAGTGTTGCTTATACACCTGGGGTTGCCGCAGTGTGTACTGAAATAGCGAAAAATCCTGAATCAGTTTACGAATATACCAGTAAACGTAATTTAGTAGCTGTTATAACTGATGGTTCTGCTGTATTAGGTTTAGGAAATATTGGACCAGAAGCAGCTATTCCAGTAATGGAAGGAAAAGCAATTTTATTCAAGCAATTTGCTAATGTTGATGCAATACCGCTATCAATTAGTACTCAAGATCCAGATGAGTTAGTGAAACATATTGCTGCGTTGGCTCCTTCATTTGGTGGAATAAATCTTGAAGATATTAGTGCGCCAAGATGTTTTGAAATTGAAAAAAGATTACAAGAAATTTTAGATATTCCTGTGTTCCATGATGATCAGCATGGCACAGCAATTGTGGTACTAGCAGCACTATATAATGCCTTAAAAGTTGCTGGCAAATCGATAGTATCAGCCAAAGTTGTGATTAATGGCGGAGGAGCAGCTGGTTTAGCGATCGCCGATATGTTATTAGCTGCTGGAGTCTCCGATCTTAAAATTGTTGATAAAATTGGTATATTATCTGAAGATGATACTTCGTTACCACCCCATCATTTAGCAATGGCGAAAAGAACCAATAAATCTAAACAAAAAGGTACATTAGAAGACGCAGTTAAAGGTGCTGATGTATTCATTGGTGTATCTGCGCCGGGAGTACTGAAACCTGAATGGGTTAAAACAATGGCCGAAAAATCGATTATTTTTGCAATGGCAAACCCTACACCAGAAATATTCCCTGACGAAGCCAAAGCTGCAGGAGCTTATATTGTTGGAACTGGGCGTAGTGATTATCCAAATCAAATCAATAACGTGTTAGCATTCCCAGGTATATTCAGAGGAGCCTTAGATGCTAGAGCAAAAAATATTACATTAGCCATGCAACTTGCGGCAGCCAAAGGATTAGCGGATATCATTACACCAGAAAAACTTTCAGTTGATTGCATATTACCTAACGCTTTCGAACCTAATGTAGCGAAAGTTGTTGCCGAAAGTGTCAAAAATGCAGCAAAACTGTAATGATAACTTGAAAATAAATTAGATTAACTAAAAAAACCTACTAATAAATTTATTAGTAGGTTTTGCCTGTTAATCAGTTAATATAGTTAGACGTTTATTTTTTATATATTAAATGATAATGAGATACTTATTTAACAAATTACCATTGAAAGTTAAGCTAATAAGCCTAATTTGTTTGGTTTTTATACTCTCAGTTATTGCACAAAACATCTATATTATTCATGTAGTCAATAACGAATATCTTATTAATTCTCGACAACGTGTAGAAAATATTGCCAGTATTATCTCAACTTCTCAGACGATCATTGATAAAATACAAAATCCTACTTTACAAAATATCGCCGCCATTCAGGCAACTACAGAACAAACTAGAGCTCTGACTCAAATCGATTTTATTGTTATATTCAATATGCAAGGTGTTAGATATTCACATCCAGATAAAAATAAAATCGGCCAAACTATAGTCGGAGGAGATGAACAACGAGCGTTAAATGGTGAGTCCTATACTTCAATTGCAAAGGGTACGTTAGGGGATTCTGTTCGAGCATTTAAACCAATCATGAATGAAAAACATCAACAAATTGGTGCCGTTTTGGTTGGTCAAACGTTGCAGAAAATTAATCATTTAGCATCGAGAACAAGCCAACCGATTTGGTTATCCTTATTTGCCTCGTTAACTATCGCTATTATTTTAGCCTACTTGTTATCCCATAATATAAAAAAGATCCTATATGGTCTTGAACCAATTCAAATGGCTCAGTTATTTGCAGAACGAAATGCAATTATTAGAACAGTAAAAGAAGGGATTGTTGTTATCAATCGAAACGGTTTAATAACTCAAATTAATGATGAAGCGATTAGAATTTTACGTATAGATGATGATAAAGAAAATATTATTGGCTTACCTATTAAGAATTTCATTCCTAATACTCGCCTACATGAAGTGATGATGAGTGGCAATGCTGAATATGATTGTGAACAAAATATCAATGGAGTGGTAATACTCACCAATCGAACTCCTTTATTTGTTAATGATGCTTTAGTCGGGGCCATTGCCTCATTTAGAGATATGACAGAGGTTCGTAAATTGGCAGAAAATTTAACTGGAGTAAATCGATACGCCGATGCCTTACGTTCACAATCACATGAATTCAATAACAAACTACATGTTATTTATGGTTTAGCTTTCAATGATAATAAACAAGAATTAATGGACTACCTTGAACAAATTATTGGCAACCAACAAGCTGAATCAAAACTTGTTAGTCAATATATAAAAGATCCAATTATAGCTGGTTTTTTAAATAGTAAGTTTAGCCGAGCCCGTGAATTAAATGTTACCTTAGAGTTCAATATTGATGGTGTTTTAGCACCCATAACAGACACTTCTGTTATTCATAGTTTAGTCACAATACTTGGTAATTTAATTGATAATGGTTTAGATGCTGTACAGTTTTTAGATGATAAACAAATAAAAGTTAGTTTAGTCATAGATAACTCTAATTTTGAAATAGAAATTAATGACAACGGCGAAGGTATTTCAGAAAAAGATATTCAATATATTTTTCAAAAAGGTTATTCGACTAAAGGTGATAACCGTGGCTTTGGACTCTATTTAGTATTGGCTAGTATTGACGAATTAGATGGGCATATACAATTATGTGATCTTAATAATAAAAAAGGGACTTGTTTTAAGGTACTATTACCACTAAAAGAGATATATAGGAATAAATAAGAAAATGGTAGAAGTTTTAATCGTTGAAGATGATCCAATGGTGGCTCAATTAAATAAAAAATATTTACAAATGTTACCTGGTTTCAATTTGGCATCTGTTGTTAGTCATGGAGAACAAGCACTACATTTTATTCATGATAACCACATTGACCTGTTACTGCTTGATGTATTTATGCCAAAATTAAATGGTCTTGAACTATTAAAATACATTCGCATTAGTTATCCCAAAATAGATATCATAATGGTAACAGCTGCATGTAATACCAACGACATTCAGACAGCATTACGTTTAGGTGTCATTGATTACATAGTTAAACCCTTTACTTTTCAACGATTTCGCACAGCCTTAATCTCCTATCAAGAACGAGTTCGGTTGTTATCATCATCAGAAATACTAAATCAAGATCAATTAGATGATCGGATTTTTACCAAACACGTTAATCCCTCAACTAGGTTACCTAAAGGTATCGATTCACAAACATTACAATCAGTGCGAGAGGTGGTCGCTAATTATCAGCAAGATTTTTCAATGAGTGATATTGTTGAATTAATTTCACTATCTAGAATATCAGTTAAGAAATATCTGGATTACTTAGAAGAACAGGGAGAGATAGAAAGTCATTTGACTTACTTACCAATTGGTCGCCCAGTAAAGCGTTATATTTATCAAAAATAGATCCTATGCACTTTAATTTTTTTCTTACTATTTAATAAATTAGTTATTAAAAAATAAATAAAACTATTTATCCATAGTAATTTCATCTAAAGATAAACTAAAACTTGGCACAAATATATCTAAAAAGTAATCCATTTCAGGACTGTTTCGTTCTGATAATGTTTTTTTCAAACGTTGCTCAGCTAACTTAAATTCATTATTGCCGGCGCTAAGTTCTTCAATGGTTTTAAGGTATGCACATAAAGCATCTGCTTGTTTTACGATACTTTTTTCAGACTCATCATAATAATCATCATCAATTAATGATCTAAAATCGTCTTGCAACTCTTTAGGCAACATATTAATAAGTTTATTTTGAGCTATTTTTTCAATTTTTTTATATTCAGATGTAATTTGCGGATTATAATATTTAGTTGGTGTTGGTAAGTCACCAGTCAGTACTTCTGATGCATCATGGTACATCGCTAATAATGCGATTCGCTCAGGATTAACATTGCCATTAAATCTTTTATTCTTAATGACTGCTAAAGCATGTGCAACAAAAGCAACTTGTAGACTATGCTCAGATACATTCTCTGTTCTCACATTTCGCATTAAAGGCCAGCGATTAATTAATTTCAAACGTGATAAATGAGCAAAGAAATGGCTATTATTCATGTTAATATCTCATAATTATAAAAATAAAAAACGCTTCCAATTCGGAAGCGTTAATAAAGCAATTATTCTCGTTTAAGGATTTATGCTAGAACAAGTTGTCTAGTACCTAAAGCAACAGGAACACTTTGCTCTTCAGTAAATGTCACATATTCCCAAGCATCTTGTTTCGCCAATAAAGCTTGCAATAGTTGGTTATTTAATGCATGACCTGATTTATAGCAAACGACTTCACCAATCATATTGTGACCACTCATATATAAGTCACCAATGGTATCAAGCATCTTATGACGTACAAATTCGTCTTCAAAACGAAGACCGTCTTCATTAAGAACTTTATAATCGTCAACAACAATCGCGCAATCTAAACTACCACCTAAACATAATCCTTTGGATTGCAGAGCTTCGATATCTCGCATAAAGCCAAAAGTTCTTGCACGACTAATTTGGCGAATAAAAGATTCAGAAGAAAAATCTAGTTGGTAACGTTGCGAACTACTATCAATAGCCGGATGACGAAAATCAATAGTAAAATCTAAACGGAAACCACTATATGGTCGCACTTCTGCCCACTTATCACCATTTTCAACACGAACAGTTTCTTTTACTCGTAAGAACTTTTTCAACGCATTTTGTTCAGCAATTCCAGCATCTAGTAATAAATAGATAAACGGACTTGCACTACCATCCATAATTGGAATTTCCGGAGCATTTACTTCAATAATAATATTATCGATACCAAGTCCAGCTAATGCTGAATTAATATGTTCGACAGTTGAAATACGAACATTATCTTCATTAACCAAACAGGTACAAAGCATTGTATCTCGCACTGATTTTGCATCCACTGGGAAATCAACATATGGATTTAAATCTGTACGACGATAAATAACACCTGTATTTTCCGGTGCAGGACGTAATGTCAAAGTAACTTTTTTACCAGTATGTAAACCGACACCAGTTGCTTGAATTGTCTTTTTTAATGTTCTTTGTTTCACTTCGCACCTACTTTTTTATTTGTTACTATGCCATTAGACAATAATAAATCAAATAAGTTCAATATTAATTAGCCTGCTTACGAATAAACGCAGGAATATCTAAAATTTTACGCTCTTCAATAGGAGACACATCAGGTTCATTCACAACCTTAGATATTGATGATTCTTCTTGTTGTAACGGTAAATGACTGGTTTGACCAAACAACGAGCCGTGATGAGCGGCAGGTTTAGTTATCTTAACTTCTGGACGTTTATCCATTCCTATACCTGTAGCAACCACAGTCACTCTAATCTCATCTGACATATCTGGGTCAAAAGTCGTACCAACAACAACAGTAGCATTATCAGATGCAAACGCTCTTACGGTGCTACCCACTGTTTCGAACTCTTCAAGACCAAGGTCAAGACCTGCTGTAACATTAACTAATACGCCACGAGCTCCTGATAAATCAATATCTTCAAGTAAAGGACTTGAAATCGCCATTTCAGCTGCTTCTTCAGCTCGATTATCACCAGTTGCACGACCAGAACCCATCATCGCATAGCCCATCTCAGACATTACAGTTCTAACATCAGCAAAGTCGACATTGATGTGACCAGGTTTGGTAATTAGTTCGGCGATGCCTTGCACTGCACCTTTTAATACACCATTTGCTGCAGCAAAAGCATCTAATAATTTAACGCCACGCCCTAAAACTTTTAATAGTTTATCATTTGGAATTGTGATAAGTGAATCAACATGTTTAGCTAATTCAGCAATACCTTGCTCAGCAAAAGCCATGCGTTTTTTACCTTCAAATCCAAAAGGTTTTGTAACTACAGCTACAGTTAAAATACCTAATTCTTTCGCAATTTCAGCAACAACTGGTGCAGCACCAGTACCTGTTCCGCCACCCATTCCGGCTGCAATGAAGACCATATCGGCACCTTCAATCGCACTACGAATAACATCACGATCCTCTTCTGCTGAATTTCTGCCAACTTCTGGATTAGCACCAGCACCAAGTCCTTTGGTAACATTATTTCCGATTTGGATAGTTTGACCAACTTTTATTCTTTTCAATGCTTGTGCATCAGTATTTGCTGCAAAAAACTCAACGCCTTCAATATGTTCAGCAATCATATGCTCAACAGCATTACCGCCGCCGCCACCGACACCAATAACTTTAATGACAGCTGCTGGCTCATCATCCGCAACCATAGGCTCAAACATAACTTATCTCCAAATTTACGATCTAAGGACATTGTACAGATAACCAGCTACAATGTCTACGAAGTTATTAAATATATTAGCTAAAATTCTTTTTTGAACCAACCGGTCAAACGTTTAGCTATCCCTTTTAATGATGATTTATTGCTGTCTTTAGCATCATCATGTAATAAACTTTGTTTACCATAATGCAATAACCCTACAGTTGTTGAACAATATGGTTTTTGTACATAATCAGTTAATCCTGAAATATTTAAAGGCTGGCCGATACGTACTTGATTTTGAAACACTTTCTCAGCACATTCAACCATACCTTTAATTTGAGCAGCACCGCCTGTTAACACAATCCCTGCTGCCAATTGATATTTAACATTTTGTCTTTTAAGCTCGTCTTGTAATACTAATAGCTCTTTTTGAACTAACGATAAAAGCTCTGAATAACGAGGTTCAATGACATCAGCTAATGTTTGCCGCTGTAATGAACGAGACGGACGTCCACCTACACTTGGAACATCAATAACTTCATCTTTACCGACTAGTGAACCAACAGCACATCCATAACGAATTTTAATATTTTCTGCATCCATTGGTGGTGCGCCAAATGCGTAAGCAATATCACTGGTAACCACATTACCAGCATAAGGAATAACCACAGAATGACGTAATGCTCCACCAGTATAAACTGAGACATCCATTGTTCCGCCACCAATATCTATGACGCAAACACCTAACTCTTTTTCATCATCAGTTAATACAGCATAACTCGATGCCAAACCAGAAAAAATAAGCTGATCAACTTTCAATCCACAACGCTCTACTGCTTTAACTATATTTCTCGCCATATCATTATGGCAGGTGATCAAATGAACTTTCGCTTTCATTCTTACACCAGATAATCCAATTGGGTTTTTAATACCTTCTTGTAGATCAATAGAGTACTCTTGGGCAATAACATGTAAGATTCTATGTTCATCTAAAATACGTACAGATTTAGCAGTATGAACAACATTTTCAACATCTTCTGCTGTCACTTCTTCATCTGCAATCGGCACCATTCCAATTTCATTCTGACAACGAATATGTTTACCTGACAGGCTTAAATAAACAGAAGATATTTGGCAATCAGCCATTAATTCAGCTTGATCAACAGCTCGTTGGATTGATTTAACCACTGATTCAAGATCGTTCACACCACCTTTATCAACACCTTTTGATGGACAATGGCCAACACCAATAATATTGACAATACCATCAGGAAGAACTTCACCAACGAGGGCAAGAACTTTCGAGGTGCCAACTTCAAGTCCAACAACCAATTTTTTCTCTGTTGCTTTCATACTTCAGCCTTTATTTATTCCTTATTGAGAGATTTTTTCTCGTTGCACTGAAATACCATTTTCATAACGTAAATCAGCAGCCGTTATTTTTTCACCATCCGGTATTCTTGACTGAATTTCTGGAAATAATTTGATAAATTGTTGATAACGTTGTTCTATTTTTTCGCTACCTAATATCAATTTTATTTCCTCATTTTCAGAACACAAATCAACTTTACATTGCTTTACCATTAATTGCCATGCATTACGTTCATCCGATATTGCTGCCTGAATTATCAAAGTAGACTTATTGTTAGCCCATTTTTTAGAGAGTTCCTCTAATCTAAAATAAGTTTCTAACATTGACTTGGCTTTACCTTCAGGGCTATAAAGCCTTGGCAATGATAAATCGTTCAAACGATCCAATGGCACACTGAAAGTATTGCCATTTTTATCAAGTAAATATAAATCATTCCAGTAAAATGCAGGTTTATATTCTTCAATGTTTACAATCAATCTGTCGGGCCATTGTTTACGAACACTTGCTTGTTTTACCCAAGGATATCGCATAATTTCTTGCTGAATATCATCCACATCTTGTCCAATATAGGTATTTGGCAAACCTAATCCTAGAATTGCTTGTCTAAGATCATCTTCAGTCGTATAAGTATAATCACCACTTAAGGTCAATTGTGATAATACCATCTGATCGGGATCTTCCATCCAGTCTCGAATAGAATTGACGACCCATCCACAAATAACAACTATTACTACTAAGAACAAAAAACCTAACATTTGTTCTGCATTGCGAAAAACAAGCAACTTTCTTTTATTCTGGTTTTGATGTTTATGCGCTGCTTGTCGGACTTTTTTCATAAAAATAAAGCCAATTATATGGTTGCTAATTGTAAAATACGTTTAACCAATTCACTAAATGACCAGCCATATTCTTTTGCCGCCATTGGTACCAAGCTGTGATCTGTCATTCCAGGGGCAGTATTTACCTCAAGTAAATATGGCTTTTCATTTTCATCAAACATAATATCGACTCTTCCCCAACCTCTACATCCTACAGCTTTATAAGCATCTAGAGCTAACTTACGAATTTCTTGTTCTTTAGCATCACTTAATCCACTAGGGCAAAAATATTGGGTTTTATCTGACAAATACTTTGCATCATAATCATAAAAATTGGTAGCAGGTTTAATGTAAATTGCAGGTAAAACATCTTCACCAACAATAGCTACAGTAAACTCTGGTCCAGCTAAAAATGATTCGATCATCACGGTATTATCATATTTAAAGGCAATATCAACAGCTGCTTTTAATTCGTCTGCTTGATTAACTCTGGACATACCGACACTTGAACCTTCATGGCTAGGTTTAACAAACAATGGTAAGCCAAGTTGTTTAATAATATTATCAACATCAATTGATTGTGATTTATCAACCATTACATAATCAGCAACAGGTAAACCAAGTGATTTCCACACTAGTTTGGTTTTTAACTTATCCATAGTTAATGCTGAGGATAAAACATCACTTCCGGTATAAGGAATATTTTGATAAGTTAAAATAGCTTGAGTAATACCATCTTCACCACCACGCCCATGCAAAATAATAAATGCTTTTGAAAAACCATCTTGTTTTAAATTAGTTATACAATACTCTTTTGTATCAACAAGATGGGCATCAATACCATTTTCTTTTAATCCTGCTAGAACAGCTTGTCCTGATTTTAGTGATACTTCACGTTCAGCAGAGGTTCCACCATACAATACAGCAATTTTATCAACCATTATTATAAAACCCCTTTTGAAAATAATTGACTACCAGCTAATTGACGGGCAATCCGACCAACACTACCAGCGCCTTGTGTTAATAACAAATCTCCACCTTGTAATATTTCTTTCATAATTTCCGGTACCAGATCTAAATCTGAAACATAAATTGGATCCACTTTTCCTCGATTACGAATTGAACGACAAAGTGAACGACTATCAGCACCAGCAATAGGTTGTTCTCCAGCAGAATAAACATCTAACATAACTAATGCATCAACTTGAGAAAGTACTTGGGCAAAATCATCAAAGAGATCTCTAGTTCGCGTATATCTATGCGGTTGAAATAACATAACTAAACGCCGATCTGGCCAACCATTTCTAGCCGCTTGAATTGTAGCATTGACTTCACTAGGATGATGCCCATAATCATCAACCATCATTATATCTTTATCATTGCCGTAAGGGAAAATACCTAGAAGATCGAAACGTCGACTAGTACCTGCAAATTTTGCCAGCGCGCGTACAATTGAATCATCATCAATACCATCCTCTGTTGCTGCAATAATCGCTGCTGCGGAATTTAAAGCATTATGTTTACCTGGAGCATTCAATTCAATTTGTAAATCATCTCTATCTGGACGGCAAACTGTATAATAGCTAACACCTCTTTCTTGGCGATAATTTTTAATCACAACATCGGCTTCTTCGCTAAACCCATAGGTTATAATTTTACGACCAACAACCGGTAACAACTCGCGATTAATCGGATCGTCATAACACATGACGGCTAAACCATAAAAAGGAAGATTGCGTAAAAAAGAGATAAAGGTTTGTTTAAGATTTTCTACACTTCCTTGATAGGTATCCATATGGTCAGGTTCGATATTAGTGACTATAGAGACCATAGGCTGTAGATGTAAAAATGAAGCATCACTTTCATCTGCTTCGGCAATAAAATAACGGCTACTACCTAATCTAGCATGTGTTCCTGCCGCTTTTACTAATCCACCATTAACAAAAGTTGGATCAAGTTTAGCTTCAGCATATATAGAAGTAACCATTGCTGTAGTGGTTGTTTTACCATGGGTACCAGCGATAGCAATACCATATCGAAAACGCATTAACTCAGCTAACATTTCAGCTCTTTGAATCACTGGTATCCGAGCCTCTCTAGCTGCAATAACTTCTATATTATCCTGAGAAATAGCCGAAGAGATAACCACAACACTAGCACTCAGGACGTTTTCAGCAGCATGACCAATGACAATTTTAGCACCTAATGTTTCTAAATGCTGAGTTACAGGATTTTCAGCAATATCTGAACCGCTAATTTGATATCCTTCATTAGCAAGAACTTCGGCAATACCGCCCATGCCCGCGCCACCAATACCAACAAAATGGATATGTTTGACTCGTTTCATTTCTGGAATGATTGCTCTTAATTCAGCTAATTCCTTAGTATTCACACTTAAACCCCTAGCTAGTTAGTTACTTCTTATTTAGTATTCGGTATTTAAAAATTTATTGGACAATCATTTGTCAAACAAATTAAGATTAAATATCAAACACATCAATAAGACCATTACTTAAAATTATATATAAAATTCACTATTTTACCACCGAAATAAGCGTTTCGGCTACTCTTTCCGTCGAATTTATAATTGATAAACTTTTTGCTTTAATAGCCATTTCAACTAAATCTTCGCGACTCAAATGCTCAAGTAACGTAAATAGTGAGTCAACATTGAAATCTGGTTGTTCAATTATCTTTGCTGCACCAATATCCGCTAAAGATTTCGCATTCCAAAATTGTTGGCGATCTTTATGCATAAATGGTACGAAAATAGCTCCAATACCAACAACTTCAATCTCACTTACAGTTAATGCCCCACTACGGCAAATTACGATATCAGCCCAATCATAAGCTTCTTTGACATCTGTTATAAATTCTGTCACACGATTATTTGTCATATCACAATGCTGATATGATTTAAGTACATCATCTAACATACCTTTGCCTGTTTGATGCCAAACAACATACTTATCAGACAATCTTGTAATTACTTGAGGTACAACATCATTAATGACTTTGGCTCCTTGACTTCCGCCCATAATCAAGACTCTAATTGGGCCTTGTCGATCTTTAAATCTTTCGCTTGGTTCTTTAATCGTTAATAAATCACTACGAACAGGATTTCCAACAACTTCTGCATTAGGAAATGCTGTTGGAAAAGCTTGTAAAACTCTGGTCGCAATTTTAGCTAAAGATTTGTTAGTTAAACCTGCTATACCATTTTGTTCATGTAATACAACCGGAATGCCTAAAGATTTAGCAGCAATACCACCCGGTCCGGAAACATATCCTCCCATACCTAAAACGACATCAGGACGATAATTTTTTAAGATTTTTCTTGCTTGCAAAACCGCTTTTAATATTTTGTAAGGCGCTTTTAATAACGCCATTTTACCTTTACCTCGCAAACCTGATATTTGGATAAAATCAATATCAATACCATTTTCTGGCACTAAATGTGCTTCCATACGGTCTGCAGTGCCTAGCCATCTCACTTGCCAACCCTGCTTCATTAAATAATGAGCAACGGCAATACCTGGAAATACATGACCACCGGTTCCACCAGCCATGACTAATAATTTTTTCATTATTTTATCGACCTTATTCTTGCTTGAGTTTGTTGTTGTCTAAACTCAAAATCTATTCTCAGTAATATTGCAACCGCAATACTCATCACAATAAGGCTTGAGCCTCCATAACTAATAAATGGCAAAGTTAAACCTTTTGTCGGTAACATACCGGAGGTGACACCAACATTAACAAAAGTTTGAAATCCAAACCAAATACCAATTTCACAAGCCAAATAGCCCGAAAATTGAGAACCTTCATTCAAAGCTCGATAGCCGATTGCTAATGCTTTGAAAGTTAGAAAGAAGAGTAATAGCAATAACGCAGCAACACCAATATATCCATACTCTTCTGAAATAATTGAGAAAATAAAGTCGGTATGACATTCAGGTAAATAGCGTAATTTAAAAATAGAATTACCAATTCCTTGTCCAGTAATACCACCATTACCAATTGCCATTAATGATGCAACGAGCTGATAACCAGCACCAGTTGCATCTTGCCACGGATCAAGGAATGTCATTAAACGCGTTAAACGATAAGACTCATATAAAATAAGACAAACTACAGCACCGACTCCAGTTAGTAAAATCGCAATAAATTGCCATAATTGAGCGCCAGCAATAAATAAAATACCTATTGTTACCATAAATAATACAATTACAGTACCTAAGTCAGGCTGTTTAAGTAACAAAATTGATAAAACTGCCATAACCACCATAGGTTTGAAAAAGCCCCAAAAGCCGCTTTGGACTTCTTCTGACTTACGGGCTAAATAACCTGCTAAAAATAAAAATAACGATAATTTAGAAAGTTCAGCTGGCTGAAAATTAAAAACACCTAATGGGATCCAACGAGACGCACCGTTGATTGAAGAACCAATCCCTAAAACCACTATCAACATAATAATTGAAAGGATTAATAAAACTGATCCAAATTGTTGCCAACGTTGCATCGGAATATATAACGTGATACCCATTAAAAAGAGCGACATTCCGATTTGAATCAACTCTCGTTGCGTATAGAAAAATGGATCACTCTCATTAAACGCCATTGATGAAGATGTCACCATAATTAAACCAAATACTATTAAACCAATTACAGTCCAAAGTAGTTGATTATCAAATGGAATATTGGGATTAACTTGTTTTTTTATCCAGAAGAATGTCATGTATCACTCCTTGAACCATACTGTTTGGCAAGTTGTGCAAATAGATTTCCACGCTCAATATAGTTTTTAAATTGGTCTAAACTCGCACAAGCTGGAGAGAGCAACACGACATCATTTGCGACTACTTTTTTAGCTATACACTGAATGGCTTCAGACATAGTTAACGTAACAGTTGTGATTTCAGGGGCTAAATTAGCAAGCAAATCTCGATCTCGGCCAAAACAGAAAATTTCAATATTTCTACTTTTTAAATAAGGAATCAAAGGGGTAAAGTCTGCCGATTTACCATCACCACCTAACAATAAAAATAGTTTTCCATTACATATAACACTTTTCAATGCCGCTTCAGTACTACCGACATTAGTGGCTTTAGAATCATTAATCCATTTGACATTATTGTTATCAAATACTAATTCAAAACGATGAGGTAAACCTTGAAAATTAGAAATTGTTTGTAAGCTTGAATCTCGTGGGATCTGTAAATTATCAGCAATAGCTAAAGCAGCCAAAGCATTCAGATAATTATGACAGCCGATTAGTTTCATTGATTTAGTTGATAAAACAGGCTGATTTTGTGCAATTAAATGTTCATACTTCTCATCTAAATGATAGTCTCCATTGTTTAATCCAAAAGAGACACAATGTTGTTGTTTACCAAACGGTTTAGTCAATTTATCATCATAGTTAATAACACAACATTTTGCATTATGATAAATGCGTTGTTTCGCTTCAGTATATTGCAACAATCCTTGTGGATAACGATCCATATGGTCTTCAGAAATATTCAAAATTGTTGCCACTGAAGCTTGTAAACTTGATGTTGTTTCTAATTGAAAACTTGATAGTTCAAGGACATAAACATCACAGTCTTGTTGCAATAATGATAAAGCGGGTTCACCTATATTGCCACCTACACCAACTTTTATACCAGCTGCTTTTATAATATCGCCAACCAAAGTAGTGACAGTCGTTTTACCGTTTGCCCCGGTAATGGCAATAACTTTTTTATTTGTTTGTTGATTAATTTCACGGCAAAAAAGTTCAATATCCCCAATAATCTCAATACCGAGTTCAGCAGCTTTTTGTAATTCAGGTGTTGATAAAGCAATACCTGGACTAGCAATAATCAAGTCAGACTCAAATAGCCAATCTGTATTTAAATTACCTAAATGATAAATAACTCGCTTATCTAATTGCTCTAATCCTGGAGGAGATGAACGAGTATCAATTACTTTCGGTATAACATTTTGAGCAAGAAAATAGTTAACGCAGGAAAGTCCTGTAATACCTAATCCGATAATAACAATTTTTTTACCTTGATAATCAACCATGATTTAATCCTGCTCTAATATTATTTAGCGTAATTTCAAAGTTAATAAACCAATTACCACTAACATCAGTGAAATAATCCAAAACCGAACAATAACTCTTGGTTCTGGCCAACCTTTTAATTCATAGTGATGATGAATTGGTGCCATTCGAAAAATTCGTTTACCTCTTAATTTAAAGGATCCTACTTGTAAAATTACAGATAAGGTTTCAATAACAAAAATACCACCCATAACTAACAATAAGAACTCTTGTCTGAGTAAAACAGAAATAATCCCAAACACACCACCTAAAGCTAATGAACCAACATCGCCCATAAAGACCATTGCCGGATAAGTGTTAAACCATAAAAAACCAAGACCAGCACCAATAATAGCTGTACAAACGATCATTAATTCGCCACTAAATTTAATATATGGAATATGTAAATAAGCAGCAAAATTAACATTACCAGTTGCCCAAGAAACAAGTGCAAAACCAGCAGCAACAAAAACTGTTGGCATAATTGCCAATCCATCGAGACCATCAGTTAAATTCACTGCATTACCAGCACCAACTATGACGACATAAGTCAATAAGATAAACCACAATCCTAATTGCGGCATAACATCTTTAAAGAATGGTACAACTAGTACTGTAACAGAACTATCTTTTCCATAAGCATAAAGACCAAAAGCAACAATTAATGCAATAACTGACTGCCAAAAATATTTCCATCGAGCAATTAGACCCGCTGTATTTTTACGTATAACTTTTAAATAATCATCTGCAAAGCCAACAATACCATAACCAAGTAATACAAATAATGTTACCCAAACATAAGGATTTCGCAGATCAGCCCATAAAAATACTGAAATTGAAATGGAGGCCAATATAAGCGTTCCCCCCATTGTTGGTGTTCCTTTTTTACTTAAATGAGATTCCGGACCATCATTACGGATAACTTGACCAATCTGCAATTTTTGCAACCAATCAATGACTTTTTGCCCCATAATTAGCGAAATGGTCAATGAAGTTAATAGCGCTAAAATAGCCCTTACCGTAAGATAAGAAATAACATTAAAGAAAGTAAAATATTTAACTAAATATTCTGATATCCACACCAACATAATTTTAATCCTGACCTATTTTTGTTTGAATTTCCACGATAAGATCTTCCATTTTTGCACTACGTGATCCTTTGACTAGCATAGTTAAAGTTGGATGTAGACGTAGTAAGTTTAATAAATAATCTACAGCACATTGTTTATCAATAAAATGATGGCCAACACCACTTAATTGACTGATTAATTCACTTAACTGGCCGACACTAACAACACAATCAATATTTTGTTGTTTAGCTAACTCGCCGATTTGTTGATGATAAATGTTTGCATCGTTACCCAATTCAGCCATATCACCAACGACTAATACTTTATATCCGGGCTGTGTTGCTAAAACCTGAATAGCAGCAGACATTGAGCCTACGTTAGCATTATAAGAATCATCCCAAATTAACTGCGTTTGATTTAATCTAACAGGATATAATCGCCCTTTTACCGATTTTGACGCAGCTAAACCTTTTTTAACCTGTGTTAACGTTGCTCCTACAGATATTGCTAAAGCAGATGAAGCTATGGCATTTGATATATTATGCTCACCAACTAATGGTAAGGTAATTTCACTATCACCAATTGGTGTATGTAATGTGAAAGTAGTCTGATCCATAATTTCAATATTACTAGCATAAAAATCAGCAGCTGAATTATGTATCGAAAAGGTCCAGACAGTTTTATTTTTGAGCATAGCTAACCATTTATCAGAACAACTTTCCAAATTAATAATTGCAATTCCGTTATCAGCTAATCCTTCAAAAATTTCACCTTTAGCTGTTGCTACACCCTCAAGAGAACCAAATCCCTCAATATGCGCCAAAGCTATATTATTAATTAGCGCACTGTTTGGTTTAACTAAGCGTGTAGTATAAGCAATTTCACCAATATGATTGGCACCTAATTCAACAACTGCAAATTGGTCTTGCTTCTTTAATCGTAGTAATGTTAGTGGCACACCTATATCATTATTAAAATTACCTTGAGTATAAAGAGTCTCACCACATTGTTGTAAAATATTAGCAGTCATTTCTTTGACGGAGGTTTTGCCCGATGAACCAGTCAACGCAACAAATTTTGCTGTACTTTGATCTCTTACAAATTCAGCTAGTTGACCTAATGCTATATAAGTATCATTGACCACTATTTGAGGAATATCATTATCGATTTTACGATTTACAATTACCGCAATAGCACCATCGTCAATTGCTTGTTTAGCAAATAAATGACCATCAAATTTTTCACCGACCAATGCAATAAATAATGATTGATCAGTAATTTTACGTGAATCAGTACAAATTTCCCTAATAGTCAATTCTTCATCTGGAATATAATAAGATGTTCCATTGACGATTGTGGCAATTTGTTTAATAACTAAAGGAATCATGATAGATTCTCTACTCCTAAAATCTGTTTTACCGTTTCTTGATCTGAATAATGATGTTTAGTTTTACCAATAATTTGGTAATCTTCATGTCCTTTTCCAGCAATTAAGATCACATCATCAGCTTTAGCCTGAGCAAGCGTTTCTCGGATAGCTGTAACTCTATCAGTAATAACTTGTGTATTTTTAATATTGCTTAAACCTTGCTCTATATCATGAATAATTTTAGCTTCATCTTCAGTTCGGGGATTATCATTTGTTAATACAATTTTATCAGCAAATTGTTCCGCGACTTCAGCCATTAAAGGTCTTTTACCGGTATCTCTATCGCCACCACAACCAAAAATCACCCATAATTGGCCTTTGCAATGAATACGACTTGCTTGTAATGCTTTTTGTAATGCATCTGGGGTATGTGCATAATCAATAATGACTGTTGGACTATTTTTTACATGTATCACTTCCATACGACCACAGATCGGCTTAAGATATGATGCCATATTAACAACAGCAAAAAATGGATAATCAAGAGTCAACAAGGTTGCAATTGCTAACAATACATTTGATACATTAAATTCACCTAATAATCGGCTGTGAATAATAGCATTACCCCAACTCGATTCCATATGAATTTTGGCCCCTTTATCATGATATTCAATCATTGATACGCCAACATAAGGCTTATCCAATGTTTTTAAACGGCGCAATGATTTAGGTTGACATGACACAACCGTAACACTTGATAATTTGTCAATCCAACGCCGTCCGTATTCATCATCATAATTAATAATTGATTTACCTGAACTAGCAACTTGCTTTTCGTGTTCATCACCGCTGAATAATGACCATTTTGCTTTAGCATATTTATTCATGGTTTTATGATAATCAAGGTGATCACGACTTAAATTAGTAAACACTGTTGCCGCACAATTTAATGCTTTTACTCGATTCATCGCTAAACCATGGGACGAAATTTCCATAGCGACAACTTGAACTTGTTGCGTGACAAATTCGGCTAAAGCTGATTGAACTTCAATAGCCGATAAAGTCGTATTTAATGAAGGCTCAAGTTGATTATAAATACCATTACCTATCGTACCCAATAATGCGGCTTTTTTATTTAACAAAGTTACACATTGTGCGATAAGCTGAGTTACCGTTGTTTTACCATTAGTTCCAGTTACACCAATAACCGATAAATTTTTAGATGGTGAAAAATAAAAATCGTCTGCAATTTTTGATAATTTTTGAGAAAGCTGAAATATACTAATTTGTGGAATAACTTTCTTATTTTTTTGTTTAAGATAATCAATTTTCAAATCATTTGATTTTCTATTTGTTTCAATTAGAACTACAGCGGCACCAGATGAGATAGCTTGCGGAATAAAATCCCGACCATTAACGGTATACCCTTTAATAGCAATAAAAACATCATCTTTATTTACTTTTCGACTATCAATTATCAAATGATTAAGTGAGAAATCATCTAGTTCTAGATCACTCCCACCTAATAATTTATATAACGTTTTAAATGTGTTAGTTGCCATTATTTGTTACCTACTAATATACGATCATTTGGCCATCTACTTGGCGGTCTGGTTTAACGTTCATTGTTCTAAGAACACCACCCATAATTCGACTAAAAACAGGCGCTGAAACGGATCCCCCGTAATATTGTCCTGCTTTTGGATTATCAATTACCACAACTAGTGAATATTTTGGCCCTGTTGCCGGTGCAATACCTGCGGTATAAGCTAAATACTGGTTGACATATCGACCACCAGCTAGTTTTTTAGCTGTACCCGTTTTAACACCGACACTATATCCAGGAACTGAGGCTTTAGTTCCGCCACCGGTTACTGCCACAGCTTCCATCAATTGCACTACAGTTTTAGCTATTTTTTCACTTACAACCCGTTTACCTTCTACGGGTTCTGTCACTTTTAATATTGAAACCGGTCGATAAACACCATAACTACCTATAGTTGCATAAGCTCGAGCTAATTGTAATGGGGTAACACTTAAGCCATAACCAAAAGAAAAAGTTGCACGCTCTATATCCGCCCATTTTCTTGTTCTATCGGCAGCAATAGAACCACTAACTTCACCGCCTAAACCAAGTTCTGTTGGTTGGCCTAAGCCAAAACGACTATAAAACTCAACAAGATCACCTGATTGCATTTGCAGTGCTAATTTACTTACCCCTACATTACTGGATTTTTCCAAAATACCAGCTAAATTCAGTGCTTTTTGATAAGAAACATCTTTTATTTCATAGCGGTTAACTAAAAATGGTCTAGTATCTATGATAGTGTTCAAATCAGCTATTTTCTTTTCTAATGCAGCCATAACAACTAAAGGTTTAACTGTTGAACCTGGCTCGAATGCATCTGTTATGGCTCGATTTCGTAACAAATTATAATCAATTGAAGAACGATTATTTGGATTATAGGATGGACTAGTTGCCATCGCTAAAATCTCACCAGTATGAACATCGATCAAAACAGCTGTACCACTATCAGCCTTATTAAATGTAACGGCTTGACTAAGCTCGCTATAAACGAGCGACTGTAAACGCTCATCAATACTTAACGTTAAATCAGAAGCAATTTCACTTTCGGTTCTTTCTAGCTCCTCAATAACACGACCAACTCTATCTCGTCTTACTACACGTTGTCCTGATTCACCAATAAGCCATTTATTAAAACTTTTTTCGATACCTTCAGAACCTTTTTCTGTACCGTTTTCATCGGTATCTGTTAAGCCAATTAATTGGGCGATATTTTCTGCTGCAGGGTAATAACGTTTTGAAGTCTTAGCAAACGATATTCCTGGTAATTTCAATTTTTTTAAATAATCCGATATAGTTGGTGTAATTTGTTTAGATAAATAAACAAAACGCATCGATGGATTACTCAATTTTTGTTCTAATGTCGACATTGGAATATTTAACGTTTTCGCTAATCCTTGCCAACGAATATCATTGGCATCAACCCCACCTTTCTGCACAACTATTTTCGGATCAGCCCAAACATCATACATTGGAACGCTAACGGCCAGTGCTCTGCCATTACGATCAGTAATCATCGCTCTCGGCGCACTCATTTCTTGATGACGAATGGAACGTTTATTGGCTTCAGCAATAAGTTTATCGGGTTCAATTATTTGTAAAATAGCCAATCTAATCAACAAACCAATAATGGCTAAAATAATAAAACCATATACTAGGTAGAATCGATTAAGCGTAAAAACTTGCTTTTTACTGTTTAATTTATTCCCTTTATTCGATTTCGTAGTAAGTCTTACGTTATCTTTTTTATTTTTATTGGCAAACTTCATTATTTACTCTTTATCACAATAACGGTTTCATTTTGAGGTGTAACATACGACATACTTAATTGATTTTTAGCTTTTTCTTCAATCCGTTTTGGATCTGCAAGCACGTTTTCTTCAATAACTAAATTACGCCATTCACTTTCTAATACATCTTGTTCAAGTAGTAATTGTTCACGTTCAAATAATTGTTTACGTACCTGCTGTGTTGTTATCAATATAGCACCAGCTGAGATAATAATAAGTAACAATAACAATAATGAAATCTTTTGATGACCAAGCAAATCATTAAGGATTAATCCAAATAAACTTTTGCTTGGTCTTTTTTGATTGTGTATTTCTACACTAGTTCTGTTATAAATTTCATTGTTTTGGTTACTATTCATTTTTCCTTTCTGCTATCCTTAATATCGCGCTACGTGAACGCGGGTTACCATATATTTCATCATTACTTGGCTTAATTTTGCCAAGTGATTTTAATTTAGCATTACCATATTGTTTAATTTGTTGTTCTGTTAATGGTAACCCTGCAGGTAAATCTGGACCTTTACTCTGTTTATTAATAAATTGTTTTACGATTCTATCTTCTAAGGAATGAAAACTAATCACAGCAAGTCTTCCTTGATTAGCCAGTATTGACAAGCTGCTATTTAATGCTTGTTCAACTTCCTCAAGTTCACTATTTATGTAAATCCTAATAGCTTGAAATGAGCGTGTTGCTGGATGTTTATTTTTATCTTTCTTCGGAGTTACTTTTTCAATTAAACTCGCTAACTCTAAGGTACGAGTGATTGGTGCTACCTTATTTTGCTCGACAATTGCCCGCGCGATACGTTTAGCAAATTTTTCCTCACCAAAAGTTTTTAATACCCATGCAATATCATTTTCATCACTATTTAGTAACCACTCACTTGCAGTTATACCTTTATGATTATTCATCCGCATATCAAGTGGTCCATCTTTCATAAAAGAAAATCCTCTTTCAGGATCATCTAATTGAGGTGATGACACACCTAAATCTAACAAAAAACCATCAACGCAGCCTAGGAACCCTAATTCATTAATATATTGATATACATTAGAAAATTCACCTCTAACAAAAGTAAATCTAGGATCATTTATCTGACATGCTGCTTGCTCAGCCCTATCATCACGGTCAATTGCTATTAGTTTTCCTTTGTCACCTAATTGTTCGAGGATCAAACGAGAATGACCACCACGGCCAAAAGTCCCATCAACATAAATACCGTTTTTTTTTAAATTCAATGCTTCTACAGCTTCATTTAATAAAACTGTTTTATGTTGATAATCCATTGTTATTTACTCTTATTAAATTGTTAGATTTTTTAAATTATCTGATAAGTTTTCAATATCTGTTGGTAACGCAGCAATATCATCACTAATTTGTTGATACCATATTCCTTCATCCCAAATTTCAAATTTATTAGATTGGCCGACAAACATAGTATGTTTTTCTAGTTTTGCATAAGTACGTAAAGTTGGTGGTAGTAAAATACGTCCAGCATTATCTAAATTACATTCCGTTGCATAACCTAATAGTAGCCTTTTAATTCTTCTTTCTACTTCAACAATAGTCGACAATGTTGACAGTTGAAATTCAATTTTTTGCCATTCAGACATTGAATAGAGCGTTAAACAAGGATGATACAAACCAATGGTACAAACTAAACCGTCAGACAAAAAATCACGATAACGAGTAGGAATTGCTATTCGCCCTTTACTATCTAAATTGATTGAAATTGCACCACTAAACATGAAAGCACCATAATTAACAATTTTTATTGTTTTTAATTTATAAAAAAATCAATATGTTAATTAA
Organism: Gilliamella sp. M0364; assembly: GCF_016100565.1. NCBI lineage: Bacteria > Pseudomonadati > Pseudomonadota > Gammaproteobacteria > Orbales > Orbaceae > Gilliamella > Gilliamella sp. M0364. The sequence continues at coordinate 166,641 of NZ_JACFSF010000002.1, forward strand.
AATCCTATTTTTCACCACTTTACCCCACTTTTTACCACAAAAGTTAATAAAATAATAGATGTTTAATTAATTTATTTCTACCAATGTAAAAAATGTCTATAACTGCTAGTAACTGCTAGTAAATACTAACAACTGGAATAAAGTAATAAAAAATATTAAAAGGTACTATGAATGTAGTTCTTAAATACTAAACGTTATGTTTTCTAATAAAAAATGCTGTTGATCAGAGCATTATAAATATAAAAGATAAATGATTTTTGGTAACAATAGATTTTAGTACCAGACTGAAAATTAGAATATTGCCAGTCAGAACTGGCAATCTTGATTTAGTTAAGAAGCAGTCCAAAAACCAATAACATTAACTTTGTTTTGCTGCAAAACTGCACGAATAGGCATTTGATTAATATCGTCGCCTTGTTCTGCTTGCTCAAGTACTTGCATTTTACTTTCACCAACTAAATGTAAATAGATATTTTCACTATCTAAAATAGTAGGTAATGTTAAGGTAATACGATCAAGTGGAGCGGTTAATGGTGTCATACCGATAACTTTGCGACCGGATTTCATATCTAACCCCGCCATTAAATTAGCTGCGCCAGGGAAAAGCGAGGCAGTATGTCCATCTTCACCCATTCCCAAAATTAACACATCAAATGGCATCGGAATTTTATTTAATATTTTATCGGTAATTTCTGCACCGTCGAATGGATTATCACAATTATTTTTCAAGCCGACAAAATTAGCTAATTTAGCCTTATTTTGTAGTAAATAAGTTAATACTAACTTCTCATTACTCGCATCATCAGTATCATTTACCCATCGATCATCAACTAATGTAATAAAAACCTTATGCCAATCTAAATCTTGTTGGCTTAGTAATTTAAATAGTGGTATAGGTGTTTTTCCACCGGATACGGCGATAGAGGCATGTCCTTTTTTTTCAATAGCCTTTTTTAGTTCTTTAACAATATGGGCAGCTAAATCTTCAATCAATAATTGATTGTTTGAGTATTTATTTAATGTAAACATTTTCGCATTTCCTCTATTCAAACTCATGCCATGAATGACCATCTTTAGTGATCAAAGCCACTGAAGCGACAGGTCCCCAAGTACCTGCAGGATAGGTTTTTGGTAATTCATTATCTAACTTCCAAGCACTAATAATTGAATCAACCCATTTCCATGCTGCTTCAACTTCATCACGGTGAACAAATAAAGCTTGTCTGCCACGCATCACTTCTAATAATAAACGCTCATAAGCATCAGCACTATGTTGATGAAATGTTTCTCTAAAACTTAAGTCTAGCTTAGTAGTTTGTAAATTATGAGTACTATCTAAGCCAGGAACTTTATTTAAAATTTCAATGTCCATACCTTCATCTGGCTGTAAACGGATAGTTAGTTTATTTTGTGGCAATTCTGAATAAGATTCGCTAAATAAATTAAGCGGTAAAGATTTAAAATAAACCACAACTTCAGAACATTTGCTTGGTAAGCGTTTACCCGTTCTTAAATAGAAAGGAACCCCTGCCCAACGCCAATTATCTATATCCACACGAATAGCAACAAATGTTTCCGTATTACTTTGCTTATTAGCACCATCTTCTTCTAAATAACCAGGCACATTAATACCATTAACAAATCCAGCCGTATATTGGCCTCTAACTACTTTTTCACGAATATTAGCTTTATTAATTGGACGTAATGCATTCAGTACTGCAATCTTTTCTCTACGTAAACTATCGTCGTCAAGATTTGCCGGTGGCGACATTGCAATCATAGTAAGAATTTGTAATAAATGATTTTGCACCATATCTCGCATTTGCCCAGCTTTATCAAAATAACCCCAACGCCCCTCAATTCCAACTTGTTCGGCAACAGTTATTTCAACATGATCGATTGAATTTCTATCCCAAAATGCAGCAAACACAGGGTTAGCAAAGCGTAATGCAAGTAAATTTAAAACTGACTCTTTGCCTAAATAATGATCAATACGATAAACTTGTGACTCACTAAAAAATTTTGCAACTGAATCATTAATTTCTTTCGATGATTGTAAATCAAAACCTAATGGCTTTTCCATGACAATTCGACTTTGAGATTGGTTCAAACCTGCAGCTGCTAAGCCTTGACAGATAGTCCCAAATGCATTCGGATGCATAGCAAAATAAAAAATAGCAGGATGCGATTTTTCAAGTTTATTTTTCAAAGAATCAAACCCTGATATATCATTAACATCTAATTTATGAAAGTTTAGACGCTGACTAAGTCGTTGCCAAACACTTTCATCTAAAGGCTCGGACATAAATGAGGTCAACGCATCTTTAGCTACTTCAGCATAAGCCTTTTGATCCCAATCAGCACGGCCTACACCTAGAATTTTTGTCTGTTTTGGTAACTTTCCATATTTTTCTAATTGATATAGAGACGGTAAAAGTTTACGCCTCGTTAAATCCCCTTTAGCGCCAAAAATAACTAAATCGCAAGCTGGGATATCAGACATGAAGTTCTCCTAAAATGGTGTCATCTACAATTTATTTTATTATGTTTGATTACCAGTATACATCAAGTTAATAGAATAAATCATAATAATAGGTATTTGTCTTTTTTAGACTCAAATAAAAAAATAAAAGGTCACCTATATGGTGACCTTTTATCTAAAAATATGTTGAATAATACTTCAACAATCAGCAATTATGCACGTACAAAATCCATATGAACTAATTTTGGTTTAAATGGATGACGTTGTACTGCTTGTACTTTAACTTTAACTGCTTTACCATCAATTTCAATAGTTAATACTTCAGAATAAAATTCTGGTTTTTCTTGCATATTGAACACTTGGTTGTGATCTAACACGATAGAAACTGCAGGTTCTGTTCCACCATAGACAATAGCCGGGAACTGACCAGCGTGACGCAGGCGGCGGCTCGCACCCTTACCATGCTCTTTTCTTACTTCAGCTTTAAATGTAAACATATTGATTTCTCTTATTTATTCAAAATAAAAACCAATTACAGGCGACCCAGTAGTTGGTTATAAAATTAGTGCTCTAAAAAGCGCTAGGGATTATAAAGTGTTATGTTAGTAAACGCAATCAAATAATCAACTCTACAAAGATAAAGTCACATATTGATTGCATTTATAATAAGCAAAATATAATGCTTAAATCACTTCAATCTTAAACCCATATACTGATTTTTGTATTGTCGATAATTTTAACGGTTTATTAATACGACAGGTCTCAACGCATACCATAGATTGATATTCTTGATCAGCGAAATCAGCCATTGCTTTGGCCTTATCTATCCAAGGATTCCAAGTAACGACATCACTTGCATTAGTATTAGTTAATTTTATGGTTCGTTTTCCATCAAAAATGGTGATTGCTTCATCAGCATTAGTATAAACACGATCAACTTCTTGATTAAAGGTTAGTTGTCCTAAAATAGCCGGTTTATTTTCAACTGGTAAGCGATCTTGATATAAATCCCCTAAACCTTTAACAGTAACATTATCAATATTATTAATACCAAAATAAGTATGTAATGCACTTGTTGCTTCAAAATCTCCTTGGCAAGATAATGTCACTTCACAAGTTTGTCCCACATGAATGGTTAACCATGCCTGAAAAGGTTTTGTGAAAAAACGTTCTGTCTGTTGGTTATTGGTTAATGATAAAGTTAAATCCACACCATTATTGTCTTCTTTACAAGAATCTAATTGCCATTCAACTAAACGAGCAAAACCATGCATAGGATCACCCAATTTACCAAACCATGGCCAACAAATTGGCACGCCACCTCTAATTGCCATTTCTTTTTTAAAATTTGCTTTTTGACTCAACCAAATAACGGGTGTCGTTTCTGTTGAAGGTTGCCAAAATAGTAAATGAGCACCTTGTAACGATACTGCTGCTGAACATGTTGGATGTTTAATCACTAAGACAGGTAATTCACCAAATATATTTTGATGGACTGATAAACTCAATGACGAACCGGTAGCATAACTATCTAAAATCTGCTTAATAATACTCATTTTTACTCCTAACTATTTAATTTGCTTGGCGAATACTGCCTATAATCTAGATCTAATTGTACGCATATTACTCGAATTATAAAAACGGAATACAGACAATAAAAGCTTTTTTTACTAAATTGGAGTAATATAGCCAGCTATTTCTTATCAGTTACTTACGCTTTGTAAAAAATTTGAGGAAAGGCATATGTTTCACTATAAAATTCCACTGAGTTTATATATACATATGCCATGGTGCGTGCAAAAATGTCCATATTGCGATTTTAATTCACACAAAATGAAGAATGCGCCGGATTACTCTGCATATATTGATCATTTAATTAATGATTTAAAACAAGATGTATTGCTTACTCATGATCGTTCCATTCATTCAATTTTCATCGGCGGTGGAACCCCAAGCCTTTTTTCTGCTGAATTAATTAATAAATTGTTGGTAAGTATAAACAAAATAATACCAATTAATCATAATGCAGAAATTACTATCGAAGCAAATCCTAATTCCGTTGATGTAGAAAGATTTAAAGGATATCAGCAAGCTGGTATTAACCGAATATCGATCGGTGTACAAAGCTTTCAATATGATAAACTTCTAAAGTTAGGGCGAGTTCATAATCCACAGGAAGCAATAGATGCCGGAAAATTAGCCCATGATTTAAACTTAAAAAGCTTTAATTTAGACTTAATGCATGGCTTGCCAAATCAAACAATTCAGGATGCATTGCATGATCTTAAACAGGCAATTGCAATCGCTCCACCACATCTATCTTGGTATCAACTAACAATTGAGCCGAATACTTTATTTGGTTCTAAACCTCCTGTTTTACCTGATGATGATATGCTCTGGGATATTTATCAACAAGGCCACCAATTGCTAACTAACCATGGATATCAACAATATGAAACATCGGCTTATGCAAAACCAAATTATCAATGCCAACATAATTTAAATTATTGGCGATTCGGCGATTATATCGGTATTGGTTGTGGTGCTCATGGCAAACTAACACAAAATGACGGTACCATTATTCGGACGGTAAAAACAAAACACCCGCAGGGATATATGCAAGGACGTTATTTAGAGCGATCTTATACTGTAGCTAAAGATGAATTAGCCTTTGAATTTTTTATGAATAGATTCAGACTATTTGAACCAACACCTAAAATGGAGTTTGAGCAAAGAACATTTTTACCTATACAATCTATTGAACAATCGATTTCACTTGCTATCAAAAAGAATTATTTAATTGAAGATGAAAAAAACTGGCAAATAACAGACCATGGCAAATTATTCTTAAATTCATTGCTAGAAATTTTCTTATAACAAAATTAATTAAAATAAGATAACAATTTTTATTTACTCTAAATTAACAAAAAAAATACTAACTATTTAAACAAACATATAGAGATCTTTACTTACATTTTTTTAAAAAAAGAGCATACTAGATTCGACAATGCATTTATTTCATTGTTTTCCTATTCCTTATGTTTTCCCAATAACAATGTTATTGGGATTTTTTTGTAATAAGGAAAATTAAGTTTTCATTACCTCGTTAAACAGTTGTATGTTGTGATAAAAACTGTTTGATTTCGACAAGTGAAGATGTTCCTTCCATCGGCCCTTGTTTTGATACAGCCAATGCACCACTCACATTAGCAAATTGCAATGCAGTTTCAACAGGATATCCGGCTAATAATAAACTGACAAATGTTGCACCAAAACAATCACCAGCTCCTGTTGGGTCGACTGGATTGACATTAAAACCATCAACATGAATCATTTTTAAGCTTTTTTGTTCATCTAAACCATAATAATTGGCACCTTTAGCACCTCCTTTTACAACAATATGCTTAATACCATTGTTTAATAAAGTTGACATAGTTTGTTGTTCACTCTCATCATTATTTTGAGCAAAATAACAAACCTCATTTTCGCTAGGTAAGAAAATATCGGTATACTCCATAATATAACCAAAAGATTGCTCCATTTCTTGAATGTTAAACATCTCTTTACGTAAATTAGGATCAAACGAAATTGTTCCTCCTTTATTTTTAATGATATCTAATGCTTTTCTCATGGCATCAATGGCTCGAAAAGAGTAAAGCGAAGAGCCCATAACATGCAAATGAGTACAATCTTTTAACAATTTTTCATCAATATGATTAAAAGATAATAAACCACATGCACTATTGGGAATATTAAAAATGAAATCTCTATCACTATGGTCTTGATAACTAACAAACGCACTACCAGTATTAGCCATACTATGTGAAGTTATACCGTCAATAATCACACCATCTTTTTTAAGCCGATTAATACACATTTTTCCAAAGCTATCTTTTCCCACACAGCTAAAAAAAATGACAGGAAAACCTAATTTAGCGACTTGATCGGCAAATATTGCTGGAGCACCACTTGGATAAGGACCAATAAATTCACCTGTTTGATCAAAGCGTTGATTACTTTCCTTTGCCAAAAATTCAACCAGCAATTCACCTACAGTACAAATTTTAAATTCCATCTTAGTTATGTCCCCAATAGATTATGATAAGTCATACAATATTTATTAATTGCAATTTGTTTAAAATTAGAATTTAACAATTGGTGATGATATTCAGTCACCGCTGCTTTAGATAAAATTGTGACATCTATATGTTTTAATTTACCAATACTATGATTATCCGTAAGCAAAGATCTTTCTAATAAAAGACCAATAGTATGTTTAGAGTTTTTTAAGATTTGTTGATATGTTTCTTTTTGTTCACTATTTTCAATAATTAGATCATTATTTTCATCAATTGCTGCCAATTCGATAATGAAATGGGAAATGGCGTAGTTATTGCGAATACTGATTAGGTCATTACAGTTTTTAATAATATTTCCTTCACATAAAACGCCACCAATTAAAATGACTTCTGCATCAGAAAATTCACGTACTAATTGTGCATTTCTTAGGTCATTCATGATAATACGTAACGATTTTTTTTTATGCAAAAAAGGGATTAGTTTCCGAGTTAAAAAACCATGTCCTAAAAAAATAGTATCACCATCATTAATATAGCTTAAACAAGCTTTTGCTAAATCAATATCAGAATTGCCTTTGGATTGACTTGAATTAATTGTAGCAGAATTATGCACTTGCCCTTCTGGAGAAATATAAATAGCGCCGCCAAATGAACGTTTTAAATATCCTTGTTGCTCAAGGTAAGTTAAATCTTGTCGGATAGTAACATGAGAAACCTTTAACTGATCAGACAACTCATCAACTTTTACTTCACCATTTTGGCGTACAATTTTTGCGATATCTAATCGACGTTTCAATAGCGCTGAAGATGCTTTAGCCAATTTTCACTTCCTATGTTAATGGTAAATACTTTGTACAAGACACATAAAACAGGTCATATAAATATTTAGTAACGAACCATAACTATTTCAAACTGTAACTATATAATTTTCATATATATGATCCGTTATTTCTTATTCTAGGTTAGGAAAAAATTTTTGACAAAAAAAATACTCAATTACATTTCTTATTCAGCGACAAAAGTTAGTATTTGTGATCCATCTCACAAAATTTACACTAGTATAACTTTCATTTTGCAATCATAATTGATAAAAAATAATTCCAATTTGAAAGTAACTTAAGGTTATGAGGTTCACTACAGTTAAGGAGCAGTAAAATGAGTATTATCTCAAGTCATAATATGTTAAAAAAAGCCCAAAAAGAGCAGTATGCTATTCCCGCCTTTAATATTCATAATTTAGAGACAATGCAAGTAATTGTTGAAACCGTGGCAGAATGTCAATCTCCTGTCATTTTGGCTGGTACACCAGGAACATATAGCTATGCAGGAACTGAAAATATCATTGCTATTGCCAATGAATTATCAAGAAAACATAATGTTCCATTAGCAGTACACTTAGATCACCATGAAGAATTCAATGATATAACTAACAAAATTAATGCTGGTGTTAGATCAGTAATGATTGACGGTTCACACTTTCCTTTCGATGAAAATATTGCCCTCGTAAAACGTGTTGTTGATTATGCTCACAGATATGACGTAAGTGTTGAAGCAGAACTTGGCCGCCTTGGTGGTGTTGAAGATGATTTGGTTGTCGATGCTAAAGATGCATTATATACAAATCCACAACAAGCTATAGAATTTGTTAAGAAAACAAATATAGACTCTCTGGCTATTGCGATAGGTACAGCACATGGAATGTATAAATCAGAACCAAAACTTGATTTTGACCGCTTATCCGAAATTCGTTCAGTAGTAGATATACCATTAGTTTTACATGGCGCTTCAGGTGTTCCAGATAAAGATGTTCGTGAATGTATCAAACGTGGTATTTGTAAAGTAAATGTTGCAACTGAATTAAAAATTGCTTTTTCTGATGCCCTAAAACAATATTTTATTGAAAATCCAGATGCTAATGATCCTCGACACTATATGAAACCAGCTAAAGCAGCAATGAAAGAGATTGTCAAAAAAATCATTACAACTTGTGGCTGTGCAGGTAAGTTATAAAGGAAATCATATGATTTACACTTTAACACTTAATACTGCAATTGATATGAATATTCATTGCCAAGGGCTAAAACCCAATTCAGTAAATAGAACACTAGATACAGAATATAGCCCTAACGGTAAAGCAGTTAATGTTTCAATTGTATTAAATAAATTTGATAAGCCTACTTGTGCATTAGGCTTTTTTGGTGGTTTTTCGGGAAAATATATTATTGATGAACTAACTAAGATGCAAATTCAAACTATCCCTTGTTTGATCGATGATATTACCAGAATTAATGTTTTTATTAATGATGAACAAAATGAATATAAATTGGTCTCTAAAGGACCTTTTATTCCTGATAACAAAAAAGCTGAAATGCTAACTATTATTGAGTCACTCAACAATAACAGTTATTTAGTTATAAGTGGTAGTTTGCCAAATAACATTGAACCTGATTATTTGGAATTAATTTTAAAAATTTGCATAAGCAAAAATATCAAAATAATTTTAGATATTAGTCATACTAAATTAAAAGATTTATTAATTTATAAACCTTTACTTATCAAACCTAATAATGAAGAGTTAAAAGATATTTTTGGTTTTACAACTGATACAACAGAGCAAATAATTGCAGCATTAGAAAATGTTCATCAGCAAGGAGCACAAAATATTTTACTAACTATGGGTTCAAAAGGACTTTACTTTTCAAACGGGAAAAATATTTGGTTCTGTAATTCAGTATCCATAAAACAATTAAGTTCTGCTTGTGCAGGAGATGCATCGCTAGCTGCATTTCTTAGCGAATGGCTTCCTGCTCAAAACAATTATGAACTAGCCATGAAAAAGGCATCAGCAACTGGTGCCAATGTTGCCGAATCAAATGGTTTAGGATTATTAAACAAAGTTAGTACCTATATCAAACAACTTGAAGTGACTCAAATAAAATAAAATTAAATGGAAAATTGTTATGAAAAAAATACTAGCAGTAACAGGGTGTCCTACTGGTATAGCACATACCTATATGGCAGAAGAAGCATTGAAATCAGCAGCTCAAAAAGCTGGGGTTGAAATTAAAGTAGAAACCAATGGCGCAAGTGGTGTAGAAAACCTAATAACTGATGCAGATATTGCTGATGCAATTGGTGTGATTATTGCGGCTGATAAAGATGTTAATCCTGATCGTTTTAATGGATTACCGGTTATTGAAGTACCTGTAAAAGATGGTATTCATAAAGCGACTATGCTTATTGAAAAAATAAACTCAGGAACAGTACCTATTCGCAAAAAATTAAAAAACAACAGTCACTCATCAGAACTACCAAATCAAAATGAATTAAAAGAATCTGTTGGTCGACAAATATATAAGCATCTTATGAGTGGTGTTTCAAATATGTTACCATTCGTTGTTGCTGGAGGAGTATTAATTGCATTGTCATTTCTATGGGGTATTTATTCCGCAGATCAAAGCAATCCTGAATATAATGAGTTTGCTGCATTACTAATGAAAATTGGTGGCCAAGCTTTCGGTATTATGGTCCCTATTTTTACAGGTTTTTTAGCTTATTCAATAAGTGGGCGACCAGGTATGGTAGCTGGTTTTGTCGGTGGTTTAATTGCTAATATAACTGGTGCAGGTTTTTTAGGTGGTATTATTGCTGGATTCGCTGCTGGTTATTTAATGCTGATTGTTAAAAGACTTTTAGATGGCCTTCCTCGTGCATTTGAAGGACTTAAATCAATTTTCATAATGCCATTAATAGGGGTGTTTGTGATTGGTGCAGGCATGTTTTTACTTGGTGGACCGATTGCTGTTGTTAATAATGGTATGAAAGAATGGTTAGCCTCATTGCAATCTGCTAATCCTATTTTATTAGGAATTGTTATTGGTGCAATGTGCTCTTTCGACTTCGGTGGCCCTATCAATAAAGCTGCTTATGTAACAGGTACAATGCTGTTAGGAGAAGGTAATTACTATTTTATGGCTGGTGTTTCCGCTGCATGTATTGTACCTCCTTTTGTTATTGCCTTTGCAACTACTATTTTCCGAAGTAAAGCATTTACTGAAGAAGAACGTGCTGCTGGCATTGTAAATTATATACTTGGTTCAACTCATATAACCGAAGGCGCTATTCCATTTGCTGCCAAAGATCCATTACACGTTATTCCAATTATGATGTTTTCATCAGCTATTGCCTCAGTATTAACTTTTATTAGTCAAATCCAAGTTCCTGCACCTCATGGAGGATTTTTAGTCCTACCTTTAGTCAATAAACCTTTCATGTGGGTTGGTTGTATTTTTATAGGTGCATTAGTCGGAGCGATTTTATTAGGTTTATGTCGTATACGTGAAAAACGAAAATCGACTGTTGAAAAATAAAAAGTCAATTATTAAATATGGCTAATAAATTGATCTTTTGAATATATATGAATTTTTAAGGTAAATAAATGAGCAATATACAATTAAAAATTGAAGATATATCTATTATAAATGGCGTTTATACTAAACAAGATGCAATAAAAGCGGTATCAGAAAATATGATAAAAGCGGGATTAGTAAAGCCCGATTATACTCAATCGATGTTCGATCGTGATCTGCAAATATCAACTTTTCTGGGTAATGGTATAGCAATTCCTCATGGAACTACCGATAAACGTGATAGTGTTATACAAACAGGATTAAAAGTTATCTATTACCCTGATGGTATAAATTGGGATGAAGATAATAATATTGCCTATGTTGTTATTGGTATAGCGGCAAAAAGTAATGAACACTTAGATATTTTGCGTCAATTAACAAGAGCAGTTATTGCTGAAGATACAATAAAGCGAATTCAATCCGTTAAAAAACCAGAAGAACTATTAACAATCCTTCAAGGAAATTAATATTATCATCCCATGAGAAGAAATGATATTGTAAACTCATGGGATTTTTATCTTCATCTTATAAACGATGGAACAATTAAATCAGTAAACAGAGTTAGTTTTTAAACTACACAGAATATTAGGTATTAAAACTTTCCAAACGATTATTGATAATTGTTTTATTATTAACCATTTCAAATGAGATTAAAATGCCTTCCCAAGTAATACCTAAAACAATTAACATGCCTTCAAAATCATAATAATAAAGTATATGATCTTTATAGAGACCGTCTTTAAATTTATAATTATGATTAAATTCATCAGTTAATTCAAACGGGTGACCAATCTTAAAATCAAAACCAAGGTAACTTAAAATTTGATTAGCTTTATCAATTAAAAAAGTGTTATCCATAACTTCTTGAATTGATAATACTTCAACATGATCTAAAATATAAAAAAATTCAATTTGATAACCACCTTTTAGTATTCCTTGGACATCAGCATAACTGAAATCTTCAATAGTCTGATATTGATCTGAACTAAAAAAATCATCAATATTGAGCATACTAAATTTTGTTTTATCATACATATCAATTAAATCGCTTTTCTATTTTCCGTTTGATCTTATTCAAACTAGATAATTCAACTATCGCCAAGATTGAAGTTTATTTTCTTTTTAAGATAATCCTTAAATCATCACCCACAGTAACCACCGATTCAAATTGAAATTGGGGCGCTAAAGATAATTTTGTAAGATTAGGTAAAACACATAAGTCTTTGGCATTATGCCCTAGCAATTTAGGAGCATAATATATGATTAATTCATCAACCAGATCTTGTTCAATTAGTGCACCGGCTAAATGAGATCCAGCTTCAACCCATACAGAATTCATTTGTTGCTTAGCTAATATGGATAATAACTTTGATAAATCAACTTGATGATTATTTGATGATTCAATGATAAGTTTACTATTTGAAGATAATATTGGCAGATTTTGCTTGCGAACAATCCAAATTTCACCAGATTGATCGAAAATATTTTCATTACCCATCATTTGATTTTGACTATCGATTATCACTCGTACTGGTTGGCGAACTTCATCGAAAGGATAAATTTTTTTAATTGAATCAGGCAATTCACTAAATCTAACAGTTAAACTGGCATTATCAGCCTGAACTGTTTTCCTTGTGCTTAATATACAACTAGCTTGTGCTCTATATTGTTGAACATCTTGTCTTGCTAATGCAGATGTAATCCATTTACTTTCACCGGAGGCCATAGCAATTTTACCATCCAATGAAGCCGCCATTTTAAGTTGAACGTATGGCAGACCTGTTCGCATACGTTTTAAAAAACCTTTATTAATCGCTTCGGCTTGTTCGGTTAAAACGCCAACTTGAACTTCAATTCCAGCATCTTTTAATCGTTTAATGCCATTACCAGCAACGTTAGGATTAGGATCTTGCATAGCAATAATTACCCGCTTTATGCCAGCTTGAATAAGAGCGTCAGCACAAGGTGGAGTTCGGCCAAAATGACTGCAAGGTTCTAATGTTACATAAGCCGTTGCCCCTTTTGCTTGGTCACCAGCCATTCTTAATGCATAAACTTCGGCATGAGGTTGCCCGGCTTTTTGATGATAACCTTTGCCAATGATCTGATTATTTTTAACAATAACACAACCAACATTAGGATTAGGTGTAGTGGTAAATCGACCAAGTTTAGCAAGTTCAATAGCTTGCTGCATATAATATAGATCTTTATCCATAGCTATCTTTTAAATTAAGATTATTTTTGTTGCAATTTGGCAATTTCATTACTGAATTGTTCAATATCATCAAAACTGAAATAAACAGAAGCAAAGCGTATGTAAGCAACTTTATCAAGATTTCTAAGCTCTTCAATTACAAAATCACCAATTAATTTTGCCTGCACTTCACGTTCGCCAGTAGCTCTAAGTTTTGATTTAATACGCGTAATAGCATCTTCAATTGCATCAAAACTAACCGGACGTTTTTCAAGAGCTCGTTTTATACCATTACGAAGTTTTTCTTCATTAAAAGGTTCTCGAACCTTATTACTTTTAATAACATTAGGCATAATTAATTCAGCCACTTCAAAGGTTGTGAAACGTTCATTACATTCCACACATTGTCGACGACGACGAACTTGAAAACCTTCACCAACTAATCGAGAATCAATAACCTTTGTATCATCAGCATTACAAAACGGACAGTGCATAAATATATCCTGAAAACGTTTAACCTACATTACAATAGCTGAAATTATTATTTTAAACAAGATTTAAGCTAAGTAATATAAGTTACTGCATACTATTTCTAACTGCAGTATACTCAAATGAATGTTAGATTTCCGCCACTTATTTAGTGACGGAAAATTGATTTACCATGTTAATGAGATTAAAAAATCGCGTAATTTTGCAAAATCATCTGGCATATAATGAGACAGCAACGGCATTTCAGCCCTTTCAGCTAATGCAGGTGGTAATGGAATGGATCGACCAAGAATATCCTCTACCACTTCTTTAAACTTGGCTGGATGAGCTGTTCCTAAAAATAAACCATACTCCCCTTCTTGCAATTGATCGCGTAAAGCTCGATAAGCAATAGCTCCATGAGGCTCAGATAAATAACCCTTTTTATCCAATTGTTGAACGGTTTGTACAGAAACCTTATCAGAAACAGCTGCATGACCTAATGATTTTAATACCCAACCTTCTCGTTGATAAATTTCCTCAATTCTTGGCCAATTATTAGGCTGACTTACATCCATAGCATTAGATAATGTAGCTACAGTTTTATGAGGTTCCCACTTACCTGTTTCTAAATAACGAGGAACAGTGTCGTTGGCATTAGTTGCAGCAATAAAACGTTTAATTGGCAATCCCATAGTTTTAGCCAGCAATCCGGCAGTTAAATCACCAAAGTTACCGCTTGGCACAGAAATAACTAATTGTTCTCGTTGTTTTGCTGTCAATTGAGCATAAGCTTCAAAATAATAACAAATTTGCGCTAGAAGCCGACTTATATTAATAGAGTTTGCTGAGTTTAAACCAATAGCAGTTTTTAACTCTTCATCATCAAACGCCTTTTTAACTAATGCTTGGCAGGCATCAAAATCACTTTGAATAGCAATGGTGTGAATATTATCACCTAAAGTACAAAATAGTTTTTCTTGTAACGGGCTAATTTTACCTTCTGGATATAAAATCACTACGCGAATATTCGGTAAGTGATAAAATGCATGGGCAACAGCTGCACCAGTGTCCCCAGAGGTTGCCGTCAAGATTGTGATTTTTTTATCCGCAGCAACTTGAACTAATGCTTGTGCCATAAAGCGGCCACCAAAATCTTTAAATGCTAATGTTGGACCATGATAGAGTTCAAGTGAACCGATATCATCTTCTACTGATTTGACTGGAGCTGGAAATTGGAAGGCATTTTGTACTAATCGATGCATATCGTTATCACTAATTTCATTACCAATAAAAGCCGATAATATTTTGGCACTTCTAGTAACAAAATCCATAGTTAGCAATGACTCTATTTCTGCATCTGAAAATTTTGGTAATTGCTCTGGGAAAAATAATCCTTGCCCTTTACCTAATCCTTGTTGTACGGCCTGAGCAAAACTAACTTGTTCAGAATGATCTTTTAAGTTATACAATTTCATAATTTGTTCCAACTATTTTATACTTTAATTGTTTTCTTTTTGATTTAATTTTATTGTTCAATTTAATAACAATTAACTTAAATCACTCTTGCACCTTGTGGATCTATTTTACAAATATGGGTAAAACCATCTTCATTTTGTAGATAAGAGCTTTTTAATAATGACTCTATCTGCTGTGCCGTTTCAAGATTATCCGCCACAACAAACATCGTCGGTCCAGATCCTGATATCCCTGAAGCTAATGCACCAAGTTGTTTTACTTTCTTTTGAGTTTCATCAAAATTAGGTAGTAATTGTTTACGATAAGGTTCAGCAATATTATCAATTAACATTGCCGCAGCAAGTTTAGGTTGTTTAGTATAACAAGCATGCAAAAAACCACCGACATAGCGACCATGAGCGACACAATCAGCTTTTTGGTATTGAGCAGGCAGAATAGCTCTGGCTTCTGCTGTAGAGACTTTAATACCAGGATAGGCCATTACCCAATACCAATTTTCAAAGTGAGGTATCGACTCACTGATAACACCCATTTCATCAAGAATAAGTTGCATACCACCTAAATAACAAGGAGCGACATTATCATAATGGACACTACCAGATATACGCCCTTCTAGCTCTCCCATCATCGAAAGCATTTCAAACTCATTAAATGGTTCATTAAAAAACTTATTTAATGCAACAAAAGCACCAACTACTGAGCAAGCACTTGATCCTAAACCAGAACCAATTGGCATATTTTTTTCAAGAGTTATACTAACAGGCAATGTTTTATCCATAGCCTTACAGAAACGCTGCCAACATTGATAAACAATATTGAATTTTGGGTCTTTTGGCAGTTTTTTGACAAACTGACCTTTGCAAGTAAGGTTAAACTCAGTTGCAGACTCAATAGTAATACAGTCACCTAACATTGCACCACTAATTGGATTGATTGCCGCCCCCAAAATATCAAAACCAACACTAATGTTTGCCATTGATGCAGGAGCATAAACAGTTAATGATTTATGACTCATTTAGCCTCCAATTTTTCCCGATGTGGTTCGTAGAATATCAGCAAAAACACCTGCCGCTGTCACGTCATTACCAGCGCCATAACCACGTAATACTAATGGAATTGGTTGATAATACCTAGTATAAAATGCTAAAGCATTTTCACCATTTTTAACTTTATAAAGTGGATCATCTGTATCTACAGCTTCAATTTTGACGCAACATTGACCACCATCAATACTACCTACATACCGTAATACTTTTCCTTCTTTGGCTGCTTTTTCTGATTTTTCTTTAAATTCAGCATCTAGTTGTGGTAATTTTGACATAAACTCATCGATATTACCTTGAGAATATTCCGCAGGCAGAACTGATTCAACTTTAATTTGATCTAATTCCAGTTGTAATCCTGATTCTCTGGCTAAAATCAACAATTTTCTGGCTACATCTGTCCCTGATAAGTCATCACGAGGATCTGGTTCGGTAAAGCCCTTTTCTTTCGCCAATTTAGTCGCTTCTGATAAAGACATACCTTCATCTAATTTGCCAAAAATAAAAGATAACGATCCAGATAATATGCCGGAAAACTTGATCAGTTCATCACCAGCATTGAGCAGATTTTGTAAATTTTCTATTACAGGTAAACCAGCACCAACATTGGTATCATATTGAAACTTACGTTTACTATTGGCCGCTTCTTGACGTAGACGAAGATAATAAGCCATTGAACTTGTATTGGCTTTCTTATTTGGTGTGACCACATGGAAGCCATTGGCAAGGAAATCAACATATTTATCTGATACATCACTACTTGAAGTACAATCAACTAAAATTGGATTAAGTAATCGATTGTTTTTAGCAAAATCAATAATACTATTTAGAGTATAATCTGTATCACTTTGTTTTATTTGATCACGCCAATTAGCTAAATCAATACCATCACGATTAAGTACAGAATGTTTGGAATTGAATAAACCACAAACCCGTAAATCGATCTGTTTATTTTTAAGCCATTTTTGTTGACGACCAATTTGATCGACCAATGCACCACCAACACCACCAACACCAATAACAAACACATCTAACATTTTGTCTGTACCAAAAAGCATTTGGTGCGTTACACGTACTCCCATTACAGCAACATCATTATCAACCACAACCGAAATTGAACGCTCTGATGAACCTTGTGCAATTGCTACGATGTTAATATTGGCTCGAGCTAATGCAGTAAAGAAGTTAGCTGATAAACCACGTAACGTTCGCATACCATCACCAACAACAGAAATAATTGCCAATTTGTCAATCACTTCTATAGGTTCAAGTAAACCATCTTTTAATTCTAAATAAAATTCATCACTTAATGCCTCTTCAGCACGATATAGTTCGGTTTGAGGAACACAAAAACTAATACTATATTCAGATGATGATTGGGTAATCAGTACCACCGAAATCCCTGCATAAGTCATAGCAGAAAATACTCGAGCAGACATACCTACCATACCTTTTAGCCCTGGCCCTGATACATTAATCATCGCCATATTATTTAAGTTAGTAATACCTTTGACGGGGGTTGAACTGTCAATCACATTAGCGCCAATTAAAGTGCCTGGAGCATCTGGATTATTGGTATTTTTAATTAAGCATGGAATTTGGAATTGGGCGATTGGCAAAATTGTTCTTGGATGAAGCACTTTAGCACCAAAGTAAGATAACTCCATTGCCTCTTGATAAGACATGGTTTTTAATAATTTGGCATCTGGAACAATTCGAGGATCACAGGTATAAACCCCATCCACATCGGTCCAAATTTCACAGCTATTTGCACGTAAACATGCAGCTAAAACTGATGCCGAATAATCAGATCCATTACGGCCAAGAACAACTAATTCACCTTTTTCATTTCCGGCGGTAAAACCTGGCATCAAAATAATATTTTCTGGTGGAATATGCATCTCGCTGATGCGATGGGAAGATTCAACAATATCAACCGTTGATTCTAAATAATCACCTTCGGCAATTAACATTGCTACCGGATTAATTACGGTCACTGCATGACCTTTTGCTTTTAGCACCTCTTGCATGATTGCAATTGAAAGTTTTTCACCTCTGCAAATGATAGTAGCATTAATACTGTCAGGACATTGACCTAATAACCGAATACCTTCTAACAATTGTTTGACATTATTTAACTCATTGAGTGCAAATTTTTTCATCTCTTCATAGGCAAAATTAGGCAGTGCTTGTGATATTCCTGCTAAGAGATCCGCAAAGATTTTTTCTGCATCATAAATATTTGTTTGTATATCTTGTCGTGCTACAGTTTTTTCAACCATTGCGACTAAATGATTGGTAATTTTAGCTGGTGCAGATAAAACTGTTGCTGTTTGTTCTTGTTTAGCATTATTCTCAATAATCTCTGCTACACGCAAAAAGCGTTCTGCGTTAGCAACAGATGTTCCTCCAAATTTTAAAACTTTCATATCACACCTTACTTATTTTTCTAATTTATGCCAATGACAATTCAAAATGCAATTTTTTAGAATCACTTATAAAATCAATATTTTGAATTCTTTTTTTCTGTTATTAATGTTTTTAAATATTTTTTATTTTATAAAACAAAAAACCCGCCTTTTTTGGCGGGTTTTCGATATTTTTAAGGAAAAATCAACCCGCCCTATAATTAATAATAGTGCCGGTGGTGCCAATAATACCTGAAATCATCATCATAGTTTTCATTATTTTTCCTAAAAAAATCCCTAAACAAAACAGCCTGACATTTTCATGTCAGGCTGTAAAAATTAAAAAACTTTTTTGCTGTTTTCGTATTCGTTCACTACCTTATTTAAGGCTTGGTAGATACTTTCTGCATCCTGTTTTTTTAATGCTTCATCAAGTATATTGAGATACGATAACATTAACTTCTGATTGTCTTCAGCAAATTGTGGCGAAACTTCCTGATCTTCATATAACATGACATAAGTACGCGCAAATCCAAAGATCAAAAAATAAACTGATGCATTTTTTGGATCATCTTGGATTAAAGTCCTCATAGCCTTACGTAGTTTTACATACGAGTCGGTACCAGGTAAGCTTGTCGCAAATGTTTTTGTTACGTCAGAAAATGTCATTGCTAAAACCTCAATCAAAATCACAAGCGAAAAGGATAGCAATCCATTAACATAAGTGCAAGTCTATTTTGATTTTCAATTCTATTTTTTTATTATTTTTTATTTAACACATTGATATATATCAATGCCAATTTGGTTTAATGTTAAACTTGTTTACAAACAGATAACCCTGCCGAAGCTTGGGCAACTGGCATAATTTCAATTGAATTCACATTAAAATGATTTGGTGTATTCACTAACCATGACACCGTATTAGCAATATCCTCAGGAGTAACATAATCAACATCTTTATAAACTGTCGCGGCTTGTTCGTCATTACCATGGAATCGTACATTTGAAAATTCTGTACCACCACATAATCCTGGTTCAATATTTGTTACTCTGATTCTTTTACCTAATAAATCTGTCCGTAAATTAGCACTAAATTGCTTAACAAATGCTTTTGAGGCACCATAAACATTACCACCTTTATAAGCATAAGTTCCCGCCACTGATCCAAGATTTATTATGTAACCATAATTGCGTTCAACCATACTCGGTAAAATTTGATGAGTTAGGTGAACTAAGCCAATAATATTAGTTTGAATCATGGTTTGCCAATCATTGTAGTCAGCTTCATATGCAGGTTCTAATCCCAGTGCCAATCCAGCATTATTGATTAATATATCAATCGGTTGAAATTCTTTCGGTAGTTGTAACAAGATGGTTTCGACTGCATCTTTTTTGGTGACATCAAACGTTAAAGGTAAAAAATTATCCCCTAACTGATCAGCAAGTTTCTGTAATTTATCACCTCTTCTAGCAGCACCAATGACTTTATAACCGTCAGCAATAAGTTTTCGACAAATAGCTTGACCAAAACCAGAAGAAGCTCCAGTAACTAAAGCGATATTCATATTCAATCCCCTTTACTCATGATAATTGTCTGATTTTACCTTTATAACATTGAAATAAATAATAGATTATTCTGCATTAAATACAAAAAAACCCGCTATATAGCGGGTTGACATCGAATATTTCATTTAGCTGGTTCTTCGGAAAGCTCTTCATCTTTTAAAGGAACAATCAACGTATCAATATGGGTATTATTAATTAGTTGACGAGCAGAAGACATTAATTTGCTCCAGAAATCTTGGTGATGACCACAAACAACCAGATCTGCACCATATTCATGGATAGCTTCAATTAATACTTGGCCAAATTCACCATTGCCAGAAAGAGTGTGTGCAATTGGATAACCAGCATCATCAGCAAGTTTATTCAATGCAATATGAGCATCTTCAGTGATACGATCTTTCATATCATTCATATTAATATCAACTAAACCAGTATAAAGATCAGAATAATTAATACCGACATGAATTAGTGATATTTGAGCATTATATGGTCTAGCCATAGAAACTGCTTTTTCAACAAGAACTTCACTTTCAGGTGATAAATCCACTGCGACTAAAATATGTTTATAAGCCATAATATTCACTCCTTCCTATTTTTGATGCTCTAATTAAATTAGAATTTATATTTCCTTTTTACTACTAAATTAATTTTTGAGCAAGCCAAAATAGTGACCCAGATAACAAAATTGAAATTGGCAATGTAAGAATCCAAGTTAATGCAATATTTTTAATTGTTTTACTTTGTACCCCACCACCATCAACAATCATCGTACCAGCAACCGATGAGGAAAGAACTTGAGTTGTTGATACAGGCATTCCAGTATAGCTTGCTATACCGATTGATAACGCGGTTGTAATTTGTGCAGAGACACCTTGAGCATAAGTCATCCCTTTTTTACCGATTTTTTCACCAATGGTTACTGCAACCCGTCGCCAACCTATCATAGTACCTACAGCAAGCGCTGAAGCTACGCCGATGATAATCCAAACTGGTGCGTACTCTACAGTTTTTAATAAATCATTATTTAGCGATTTTAAGTATTGCTTATCTTCTGTAGGTACATTTGGTTGTTTAGCAACATGAGATACCGTATCGGATAAACATAATAAAATACGTCTAGCCTGGGAGCGTTGATCTACATTAAGAGAACCATAATCATTCATTTTATTAAACAAATTATTAGCAATCCCTAATGTAGTAAACGAACGAGAGTAATCACAATGATATTGATTTAAATCATTTACAGGGATTGAAGTATCTACAGCAGACTGTTTTCCTATTACAGTATTAAGTTCATCATTATGAGTAATAAAATATTCTTCAATATTATGAATGGCATTCCTAGTATTAGTAATTTCATAGGTTGATGCTCCCATATTTACAATAAATCCAGCAGGCGCAATTCCCATTAATACTAGCATTAATAAACCAATACCTTTTTGCCCGTCATTAGCGCCATGAGAAAAACTTACTCCAGCAGCAGAAATGATCAACATTATGCGAATCCAAAATGGTGGTTTTTTCTTACCATAGAGTTTTTCGCGTTGTTCGGGCGTCATAAAAATACGCTCTCTTTTTTTACTACGTTTTTTACTTTGACCTTTACGAGTCCAGTATTTCCGCAGTAAAAAAATCATTAATCCGGCTATAACAAGACCAACAACAGGTGAAATTATTAATGATAAAAAGATTTGAATCATTTTAGGAATATTAAGTGCATCAATAATAGAAGTATCCATAATAAATGCATTAGCCAATGCAACACCAATAATTGCACCAATTAAAGTATGAGAGCTTGACGCTGGTATACCTACGTACCATGTACCTAAGTTCCATATAATGGCGGCAAATAAAATCGAAAATACCATTGCCAGGCCATGTGCAGAACTTACATTTAATAATAAATCAGTAGGTAAAAGATGAACAATTGCATAAGCAACACTAAGTCCACCAAGCAATACCCCAAAAAAGTTAAACATACCAGCCATAAAAACAGCAAGCTGTTCTTTTAATGCTCTAGT
Source organism: Gilliamella sp. M0364 (assembly GCF_016100565.1). Lineage (NCBI taxonomy): Bacteria > Pseudomonadati > Pseudomonadota > Gammaproteobacteria > Orbales > Orbaceae > Gilliamella > Gilliamella sp. M0364. The sequence continues at coordinate 188,790 of NZ_JACFSF010000002.1, forward strand.
ATATATTACTGTCGCAACTGCATTTGCGGTATCATGAAAGCCATTAATTGCCTCGTAAAAAAGAACAAAAAATAGTGCTAAAACTAGTAATATAATGGTTGAAAAGTCTAAATCAGCAAATAGATGAAACATAATATATCTTTCTGTTGTTAATAGCGGCTCTATTATCCTTGAGAATACCGCAATGAGCAAAACAATTTTTACATTTTTCGTTTCGCATAATGGGATGCTAGAACAGCACAGATCATTAATTGAACTTGATGAAAAATCATTAACGGCAAAATCATTATTCCAGTTATAGACATAGGGAAAATCACACTAGCCATAGGAATACCACTTGCAAGACTTTTTTTAGAGCCACAAAATACAATTGTGATTTCATCTTCTTTGCTAAAACCCAACAATCGCGAGCTATAAGTAGTAATTAATAACACGATGGTTAACAAAATTATCGAATAAAAAATAATTTCTAAAAGAGATAAAAAACTAACTTTTGCCCAAATACCATTAACTACCGCATCACTAAAAGCAACATAAACAACTAATAATATTGATATACGGTCAGTTTTTGAAATAACACTTTTATATTTATCCACCCATTTGCCAATAAAACGTCTAGATAAATGACCAACTACAAAAGGTAACATCAGTTTAAGCATAATAGATTCAATGGCATCTAAAATATTCATCGAAGCAGCGGCTTGAGTATGCATTAATAGACCGACTAAGACAGGAGTAATAAATACACCTAATAATGTCGATGCCGATGCGCTACAAATTGCTGCAGCCACATTACCTTTTGCTATTGATGTAAAAGCAATTGCCGACTGGACAGTAGCAGGTAAAACACAAAGGTAAACAAAGCCTAGATAAAGATCTTCAGATAAAAAAGTTGGTACAAGCAATTGCATCATCATCCCTAAAATAGGGAACACCACGAAAGTAATAACAAATATCAATAAATGTAATCGCCAATTTTTTATACCAATAACTATCGCATCAAATGACAGTTTTGCTCCATGCATAAAAAATAATAGACCAATAGCAAAAGTTGTGAGAGCTTCAAAAACAACCTTAGCTTGTCCTTCACATGGGAAAATACTTGCCGTCATCACAACACAAATCAAAATCAGCAAGAATGAATCAATTTTAAAACGTTGAAGTATATTCATGATATTAGTTTGATTAGTTAAAAAAATCGCCACAAAAGTGGCGATATATCTAAAGTTATACTTTTACTCTAGGAAGCTTCGTAGTACATCAGATCGGCTTGGGTGACGTAATTTACGTAATGCTTTAGCCTCAATCTGACGAATACGTTCACGTGTTACATCAAATTGTTTACCAACCTCTTCAAGAGTATGGTCGGTATTCATATCAATACCGAATCGCATGCGTAACACTTTAGCTTCACGTGGTGTTAAGCCAGACAAAATATCACGTGTTGCACTACGCAGACTTTCAGATGTAGCGGCTTCTAATGGTTGCTCTAGTGCTGTATCCTCAATAAAATCACCTAAATGTGAATCTTCATCATCACCAACTGGTGTTTCCATTGAAATAGGCTCTTTAGCAATTTTCAATACTTTACGAATTTTCTCTTCCGGCATTTGCATGCGTTCAGATAACTCTTCTGGTGTTGGTTCACGACCAATTTCTTGTAACATCTGACGTGAAATTCGATTTAACTTATTGATTGTTTCAATCATATGTACAGGTATACGTATTGTTCTTGCTTGGTCAGCAATTGAACGTGTAATCGCTTGTCTAATCCACCAAGTGGCATATGTAGAGAATTTATATCCTCGGCGATATTCAAACTTGTCAACAGCCTTCATCAAGCCAATGTTACCTTCTTGAATAAGATCTAAGAACTGTAAACCTCGGTTAGTATATTTTTTCGCTATTGAAATTACCAAACGTAAATTGGCTTCTACCATCTCTTTCTTAGCTCGTCGGGCTTTTGCTTCACCGATAGACATTCGTCTATTAATGTCTTTAATTTGCTCAATAGAAAGATTCGTTTCTGTTTCTATCTGTTGTAAACAGATAATTTCAGCCTCAATTGGCGCTTCAAATTCCATTAAATTAGCAGCAAAAGCGCCTTTACCTGTGACGGCTTTTTTATACCAATTCATGTTATTTTCATTGCCACTAAAATGCGTCATAAATTGTTTTTTCGGCATTTTACACTGTTCAACACAGATCTTCATAATTACACGTTCATGTGCTCTTACGCGATCCATCATGCTTCTCATATTATTAACAAGAATATCAAATTGTTTACCTACTAATCTGAATTGTTTGAAAACTTCAGATAAATTTTCAATTTCTTGTTGTGCTTTTTTATGAGCACGTCCATATTTTTTTATTGCTGCTGAGGTTTTATCATGCTGTTCTTTAAGTTCAGAAAATTTGGCTCTTGCCACTTCTGGATCAATTGAAACATCATCATCAGCTGAGGAATCGCCATCTTCTTCACTTTCGTCATCGTTATCATCGATATCGATTTCAGCTTCACTCTCGTCTAACTCTTCTGGAAGCTCTTCAGATGCTTCTTCAGCATTAGGATCAACAAAACCAGTGATAAGATCAGATAAACGAACCTCACCACTTTCCACTAAATTGTATTGTTCTAAAAGATAAGTAATCGCTTCTGGGTATTCAGATACTGAGGTTTGAACTTGATTAATCCCATCTTCAATACGTTTTGCGATATCAATTTCACCTTCACGAGTTAATAATTCTACTGCACCCATTTCACGCATATACATACGGACAGGATCTGTCGTTCTGCCTATTTCTGATTCTACATTAGATAAAACTAGTGCTGTAGCTGCCTCAACGGCCTCTTCATCCGGAACATTATCTGAAAGTAATAATTCATCTGAATCTGGGGCTTCTTCAAGTACTTGAATGCCCATATCATTGATCATTTGGATAATATCTTCAATCTGATCTGAGTCAATGATTTCTTCAGGCAAGTGATCATTGACATCAGCATAGGTCAGGTATCCTAGCTCCTTTCCTCGGATGATCAGGAGTTTTAACTGTGATTGAGAATTTTGCTCCATAAAGGTATCCACATTTAGTTATTCGGTCATGTATATTATATATGCAGAATAAGAAATAATTTTCTACATATACCCTGTATATTTAGTCTTTTTTTGATAAAACAAGTATTAATGTCGCTAATTCTTTTTTCTCTGCGGTACTTAATCCGGAGACTCTCTCTTTTGCGATCAGTTCATCTTGCCTTTGGGCGAGTATATTATCATATAACTCTTTTAAAGTATGAGAAAAAATTGAATCTATTTCATCATCTTGGTAATGGTACTCCCATGTAGCTAAACGACTTAACTGTTTATAAAATGGTCGACTAGTACACTCTGTTAATATCTGTGCTGTAGTTATATTTGGGTATTGTTGGCATAATTCAAGTAGCTCAATAAATATATCTATGCCAGCTAAATTAACTTGTCGCATAACATTAATATCTGCAACCATTTTAGCCATATTCGGATATTGCAGTAATAAACCAATCAAAATCCGCATGGTCGTTAATTTCATCTGCGGTGCAGACACGGCCTCAATAGGTTTATTTTCACTTTTATTTTGATTAGCGGCAATAAGTTGTTCTATTTGTGATATATCAAGTAGACCTAAGTAACGACCTAATTTCTGAAGTAAATTAAGTCTGAATACTTTTGCTTTAACTTGCTCAAGTAAAGGTATGGCAAGCGAACTCAATTTAGCTTTACCTTCAGCAGTTTTTAGGTCAACTTGTTTTAATAATTCATCAAATAAAAATTCCGATAAATTAGGAGAATTTTTTACATAATCTTCAAAACCGTCTTTACCAACTTTACGCACAAAACTGTCAGGATCTTCATCTTGTGGTAAAAAAGCAAAAGTAATTTCTTTACCATCAATCAAACAAGGTAGTAAAACATTAAGTGCTCGCCAAGCTGCACTTCGCCCTGCATTATCACCATCATAACAAAATATGACAGAATCAGTTGCTCTAAATAATAATTTGATATGTTCTTCAGATGTTGATGTACCTAATGCAGCAACCGCATAATCAACTCCGTATTGAGCAAGTGATACGACATCCATATATCCTTCAACCACAATCAGTTGTTCTGGATTTCGATTAACCTCTTGCGCTTCATAAAGACCATACAATTGGAAACCTTTATGAAAAATTGGCGTTTCTGGTGAATTAATATATTTGGCTGAATCATTAACAATCGTTCTACCTCCAAAAGCAATGACATTACCTTGCCTATCGCGAATTGGAAACATTATACGACCACGGAAACGATCATATTGATTACCACTATCATTGGTAACTAACATGCCAGCTTGATTATATAATTTTGTTTCAGCTTTAGTTTTTACCACATTTTGTGAAGTTAAACGCCATTCATTAGGCGCATAACCTATTTTATATCTAGTTATAATCTCTTGATTTAAACCACGTTGATCAAGATACATATGAGCATCTTTTGACGTCGATAATGCTAATTGCTGTTGGTAGAAATCGGTGATTTTTGCCATCAAGGAGTAGAGATCACGACGCAAATTACGCGATTCAATTTGCTTTGATTGATCAGCTTGATTGCTATCACTTTCCGTGTAAGGAACACGAATGCCTTGCATACTAGCAATTTCTTCAATGGCTTCAGGAAACGTTAATCGTTCATACTGCATTAAAAAATTTACAGCAGAACCTGATGCACCACAGCCAAAGCAGTAGTAAATTTGTTTTTTTTCATTTAATGAAAAAGAAGCGGTTTTTTCATCATGAAAAGGACAACAACCAAAATAATTATTTCCCTTTTTTTTCATTTTAACGCGCTTACCTATCACATCAAGAATACTTGTGCGGGCAAGCAAATCTAAAATAAAATCGCGAGGAATAAGACCTTTCATGATAAAATTCAACCAATTATGGCATTATAAAAAGACAACAAGCCGTAATAATAATACGGCTTGTTAAAATTGTTTATATCTAGAATATAAATGAATTGTTTTTTAAAAACAATTTAAATTTTCAGTATAAAAATTAATATAGACGAGTGCGACGAGCGTTTTCTCTTTCTAATTTCTTAGCATGGCGTTTAACAGCAGCTGCTTTTGCGCGTTTACGAATAGTTGTTGGTTTTTCGTAAAATTCACGATTACGAACTTCAGCTAATACTCCTGCTTTTTCGCAAGAACGTTTAAAACGACGTAATGCTACATCGAAAGGTTCATTTTCACGTACTTTAATTACTGGCATGTGCCTCTCACCTCAAATTTGTTTAATATCACAAAGGACTAAAATTAGTGCGCAATTTTACTCCTAATTGGTATGGGTTGTAAAGTAAAATATCGTATAATTACTATATGATAAATTAATTTGCTAATCTACTTTTTCAATCAGATAATAAAATAGTTTGATTAAAGATATATAGGTGTTTTATGTCGTCTTTCTTTACTGGTCAATATCCACAAAAACGTTTACGTCGAAACCGTGCACAAGATTTTAGTCGTCGTCTAGTAGCAGAAAATCATTTAACGGTTAATGATCTAATTTACCCAGTATTTATTGTTGAAGGCAACAATATCAGTCAATCCGTACCATCAATGCCGAATGTAAAACGAATGAGTATTGATATATTAATGAAAGAAGCTGAACAAGTTGCTAAATTAGGTATACCAGTACTTTCATTGTTTCCGGCTATTGATACCTCACTAAAATCACTATTAGCCGAAGAAGCTTATAACGAACAAGGTTTAGTTCCTAGAGCAATTCGAGCATTAAAAAAAGAAATACCAGAACTTGGAATTTTAACCGATGTCGCTCTCGATCCTTATACGACACACGGTCAAGATGGTATTATTGATGACAACGGTTATGTTCTCAATGATATATCTGTCGAAGCGTTAATAAAACAAGCATTAATACAAGCAGATGCTGGTGCAGATATTATTGCACCAAGTGATATGATGGATGGCCGAATTGGTGCAATACGTAAAGAACTAGAATTACATAATTTTGTTAATAGCCAAATTATGGCTTACTCGGCAAAATATGCATCTAGCTTTTATGGACCTTTTCGTGATGCCGTTGGTTCAGCTAATAATATCAAAGGTGGCAATAAAAAAACTTATCAACTTGATCCAGCCAATAGCAATGAAGCCTTACAAGAAATTTATCAAGATTTAAGCGAAGGCGCAGATATGGTCATGGTTAAACCTGGATTGCCCTATTTAGATATCGTTCGTCGAGTAAAAGAAACTTTTGCAGTACCTACATTTGCCTATCAAGTATCAGGAGAATATGCAATGTTAATGGCTGCAATCGAAAACGGTTGGTTAGATGAAAAGTCTACTATCATGGAATCTCTACTCTGTTTCAAACGAGCAGGCGCCGATGGCGTGTTAACTTATTTTGCTAAGCAAGTAGCTCAATGGCTCAATAACCAGTGATAGCTACATTATATTTATCATATCAATTTACTAATTAAAGTGAATTGATATGATTAATAATTTAAAAACTAACACAAATCTTCACAGTAAATTCTAATCTATATTGAGAAACAAATAACCAAAATTAGCCCAATCAAACATATCAATAATAAATAACATCATTAATATTTTAATTTTTTTAATAAACATTAAATTAAATCAATTACAAAATCTTAATTTATGGATAAAATATATTAAGTTACTTGTTCTGACACTAAAAATCACAAATTAGGTGATGAGTGTGAAGATTAGTCTGATATGATGATCAAGTAACTATTCAATAATATAAATATTATTGCCCATAGCTAGAATAAACTGATGAATCGAAATATTAATATCGCTATTAGATATAAATAAAATTTTAACCAATAACATTAAGAAGCCAATATTATGAAAAATTATATCTATCTATTTTTATTAAGTATTTTATTGTTAACTGGATGTGATAATAAAAAAAACAGCCAATCATCATCTGATGAAACTCCAACGACTAATCAAAATAACGAAGTTAATACTAATACCCAAAATGATACAACTGATAAAACTACAGGTACAACAAATAACAATGAAGACAATACAATCAAATCTAGTAATGACAATAAATCACAGTTACCAACCCAAGTAACTAATAGCTATCTATTTCATACCGAACCAGAGTTGTTACCTAATAAGAAACTCATTAAACAGCAAACTATTCAAAGTTCGGATAAAAAATCTATTAATTATAACGATAAAGGTTATGTTAAAGATTACGACTTGGAAGGATTATATGGCGAAATAAATTATGATACAGCTAAATACATTTATGGTATGAAAGATACTAGAAACAGTTATGACATTACCTTCGATGAATCTAAAAATATTATTGGTATGAAAAATAGTAATGATGAAATTGTTGCTATTAGTGAATTTGATGAACAAGGCCGTTTAGTTGAAACCACTTTATCTAACTTCGCTGATAATAATATTAATTTTATCAGTAAGATTATTTATGAAAATGATCTGGTTGAACAAGTATTATATAACGCTTATGTAAAAATGGATGATAAAAAACAATTACCCGTTTTAGTAAGAGAAAAAGATGTTATTTATAATGCAGACAAACAATTAGAAAAAACTATCACTCGAACCTTCAAATTATCTGCCAAAGGCGAAGTCATTATCAATGATAAAAATGAACAAGAATTAGAATCTACTGAAACTTGTAGTTATTCTGAATATAACCAAAATAATGACTGGACCAAAGCTGTTTGTGAAACAACCGGAAATGGTTCAAGTAAAATTAATCTAACCAGGACCATCGAGTATCTATAACTTATTAAATAAAGTGAATATGATCAGTTTTCACCAAACTCATCATATTCACGACAAAGTATAATTGTATCCTCAATTAAACGCCTTGCTATCGTGCCATATTCAGGTATTTTTGGTAATTGAGAATAATGGTACCAATCAGCTTCTACTAACTCATTTTTATCGATAGTAATCTCACCACTATCATAATCTGCTAAATAAGCCATCATCATAGAATTAGGAAATGGCCAAGGTTGCGAACCGACATAACGAATATTTTTAATTTTTATTTTTGACTCTTCATAAACTTCTCTAGCTACTGTCGTTTCCATGGTTTCACCAATTTCAGTAAAACCCGCTAATACAGTATATAAATTATCTTGATTATGCCTTACATGTTTTGCCAATAAAATTTTATTTTTATTGCGAATAGCGACAATAATGGATGGTGAAATTTGTGGATAATAACGTTGATGACAATGATCACATAGACAACACCATTCGGTTTGACTGATATACATCTCATGGCCACAGTAGCCACAATATTTATGAGACCGATAAAACTCAGACAACTGTACCGCTCTGCCAGCCATATTAAACAAAGACTGATCTGTACTATTAAGTAAAGGTCTAATCGAGCCCATGGAACTACTCATTTCTTGACAAATTAACCACGCTGTTTGTCCATTCCATTCACCAATAGGCTGAGCGAGTTTATTGGTAAATCCTAATTCGCTGGCGATACCGTTGGGAACTTCGCCATTAGGTAACCATAGACGACCATTTTTACTCACAAACCAGTAGCCTTTTTCGTTACCGATTAAATTATATTGTTTTTGTATATCCATAATACCAATACCAAAAAATGAATATTAAAAAGGAGGATATTACTCCTCCTTTTTATCAAGCTATTTCTTTTTCTTCTCATGAAGACCTTTTTTCTCAAGTTCCCAGTAAATTATACGTTGCTGAGCAATCGTAAACAAGTTACTTACAGTATAGTATAAAACTAAACCTGATGGGAACCATAAGAAGAACACCGTAAAGATTAATGGCATATAAGTCATTAATTTTTGCTGTAATGGATCGGTAACCGGTGATGGTGACATCTTCTGAATTAAGAACATGGTTCCACCCATTAATAATGGCAAAATATAATATGGGTCTTGCGCCGATAAGTCATAAATCCAAAGAGCAAATGGAGCATGACGTAACTCTACTGTATTACCTAACATATAAAACAGTGATAAGAAGATCGGCATTTGAATCAACAATGGTAAACAACCGCGAAGAGGGTTAACTTTCTCTTGTCGATAAAGTGCCATTGTTTCCATACTCAGTTTTTGTCTATCATCACCATAACGTTCTTTTAGTGCTTGTATACGAGGTTGTAATAACTTCATTTTAGCCATTGAACGATATTGTGCTCGTGTTAGTGGGAATAAAATACCACGCACAATAAAGGTGATAACAATAATTGAAAAGCCCCAATTGCCTATAAAGCTCTGAATAAATTTTAATAAATAAAACAGTGGTTGAGATAAGAACCATAACCAACCATAATCAACAATTAAATCAAGATGATTAGCGGTTTCTTTTAACTGACTTTGGATTTCTGGACCTAACCATAATTTTGCACTTACTGATTGAGTTTTACCTGGTTGAATAACGGCAGTTTCACCTTTAAAACCAATCGTAGCTTGGGAATTTTTAGCCGTAGCACGTGAATAAAATAGGTTGTTTTGATCCTGTGCAGGGATCCAAGCAGAAGCAAAATAGTGTTGCAACATAGCAACCCAACCAACATTAGTTTCAACAGATAAAGCCTTATCTTTGATGTCACCAAAGCTATATTTACTATAATTAGTATCAGCACTGGAATAAGCAGTACCACGGAACGCACTTAATCCTAATCCGCCACCACCTTCGGTAACAGCATCATCTGGTAAATCAATAGTTTGTTTTAACTGACCATACATCGATACTTCTATAGGATTTTGGCTTTGGTTATCAATATCATACTGAACATCAATAGCATAATTGCCACGATGTAAAATATAATATTTAGTATAAGTCACTCCATTAACTTGATACGTTAATGGAACTTTCAACTCATCTACACCATCAGCTAAAACATATTCAGATTGAGCAGTTTGATATACTGGACGTTTACTTCCTTGAATTGCATTATCTGGACCATCTTTACCTGTTAAGCCACTTTCAGCAATATAAATAAAGTCAGGTTTAGATGTTAATAATTGGAAAGGCGTACCAGAATGAAGAGACTGCTCATATTTTAACAATTGTGCAGCTTGTACATCGCCACCATAGGTATTAACCGTTAATGACAATACATCAGATTTTATCGTGATTGTTTTACCTTGTGCAAAATCCGCTGGTGAATCTTCACCTATTTGTTGCGTCAATTGATTAGCAACAGGCGGTTTTGGCGCATGATCTTCTTCCCATGCTTTCCAAAGCAGGAAAGAGACGAAAAGTAAAGCAATGACTAAAATATTACGTTGAGATCCCATTAGTGTTTTTCTCTATCGGTTTTAGTTTTAGGAGGTACAAAATCTTCACCTCCTTCATGTAAAGGGTGACATTTTAATACACGTTTGACAGTTAGCCAACTACCTTTTATTAATCCAAAGCGTCTTAATGCAATTACAGCATATTGAGAACAAGAAGGAGTAAAGCGACATTTAGGCCCTAATAAAGGACTAATAATACGCTGGTATATTTTAATGACAAAAACAAAAGCATTAATAATCAAATAATTAAACGCATAAACATGCTGTTTAAATATCAATATTAATTTATTCAGTTTCTTTGTTTTTTGATGATTTGTTGACATAGTTTGTCTAATGTCTCAACTAATTGTTGATTATTCAATTGTATAACAGGCTGTTTAGCCATCAAAATAAAATCGATATTAGGAAACTGATGTTGATGGTGACGAAAATATTCTTTAGCTAATCGTTTAATTCGATTACGCTCGTGTGCTCGTTTAACCTGTTTTTTAGCTATAGCAAAACCTAATCTAGAATGAGCTAGATCATTTTTCCGTGTAACTAAAGTAAGAAAAGGCGAACCTGCACGAATAGATTCTTGAAAAACGCGATTAAAATCGAAGGGAGTTAACAAACGTAACTCCCGAGGAAAAGTGAGTTTAGTCACTCAACTTTAAATTAGCTAGCAACGGTTAAACGAACACGGCCTTTAGCGCGACGACGAGCAAGAACTTGACGACCGTTTTTAGTAGCCATACGTGCACGGAAACCGTGAGTTCTATTACGTTTTAATACTGATGGTTGAAATGTGCGTTTCATGACGATTTATATCCAAATCTAATTTATCAACAAGTTGTAGAGTATAAACTCCACAGCATTAATTAAAGAGGCCCGAATTATAGAGGCTATTTTATTTTTCGTCAATGAGATTTTAATACATAAATTGTAAGGACTGTATTAAATAAATATATCGCCTTTATTAATCATTAATCGCTATGACTCGCTTACTTTTTTCACCGCCGATTTCACGAGCTAATTTTGGCACAAGATAACCTGATACATTTTTCGCAAGTTGTCTCATAATTTGCTTAGCATTATCATCATCCACTAAAAAATGAGCAGCCCCTTGCACTTTATCCAATAAATGGATGTAATAAGGCAAAATGCCTATTGAAAATAATTTATTACTTAAACAAGCTAATACATCAGCATCATCATTAACTTTTTTCAATAACACACTTTGATTCAAAACCGTTACCTGATGTTCCTTTAAACGCTTGATAGCATTAGTAACATTATCATCAATTTCATTTGGATGATTAATATGAGTAACTAATACAATTTGTAACCTGGTTTTAGCAAATAACCGACACAGTTCGCTAGTAATACGATTAGGTATCACCACAGCTAAACGGCTATGAATACGTAACCGCTTGATATGAGGTATTTTCTCTAATTCGGTTATTAAAAAAGCCATCTCGTGATCCTTAGCCATTAACGGATCACCACCAGAAAGGATAATTTCATCCAGTTCTGGATGGCTTGCAATATATGCCAATGCAGCCCCAAGATTTTTTTTAGTTCCTTGATTATCGTGATAAGGAAAATGTCGTCTAAAACAATACCGACAATTAATCGCACATGCAGTTTTAGTCATTAATAATGCACGATTATGATATTTATGTAGTAACCCTGGAATGGTATTATTCTGCTCTTCTAAAGGATCTTCACTAAAACCCGCTACATTAATTAATTCTTTTTCATCACAAAGAACTTGTAACAACAATGGATCTTGACTATCACCTTTTTCCATCCGATTTATAAAAGCCATAGGAACCCGAAGCGGGAATTGCTTTCTCGCTTGCAACATAGGCAGAGAAATCTCCTCAGGATCTAAATTCAAACAACGATAAAGCTCTTTGATATCGGTAACGACATTAGCAAGTTCAAAAATCCACTCATCTTTATTTGGTTGTTCAATATTTTGCTGTATAATGTGGCTCATTTTTGTAATTCAGAATGATAGTTGGAGCTTTTATGGCATCTTTTAGTACTAATGAGTTTAAAGCCGGTCTTAAAATAATGCAAGATGGCGAACCTTGTGTAATTGTTGAAAATGAATTTTATAAACCCGGAAAAGGACAAGCAATTAACCGCGTAAAAATAAAAAAATTACTGTCTGGTAAGACTGTTGATAAAACATTCAAATCAGGTGAATCCGTTGAAGCCGCTGATGTTGTTGATATGAATTTAACCTATTTATATACTGATGGTGAATTCTGGCATTTCATGAATAACGATACATTTGAGCAACTTTCTGCTGATGCTAAAGCTGTAGGTGACAATGCTAAATGGTTAGTTGATCAAGCTGAATGTATTTTAACTTTATGGAATGGTCAACCAATTGCGGTAACGCCACCAAACTTTGTTGAACTAGAGGTTATTGAAACTGACCCAGGTCTAAAAGGTGATACAGCAGGGACTGGTGGTAAACCAGCGACACTATCAACTGGTGCTGTAGTACGTGTTCCATTATTTGTACAAATTGGTGAAGTACTTAAAGTTGATACTCGTTCTGGTGAATATGTTTCACGTGTTAAATAATATCAACGAGATATAAATACTATTTTTAAAAAAGAGGTCAATATGACCTCTTTTTTATTAACTAAATAAAAAAGTTAATATTTATTTTGAGGAAAGGGGTTTTTATTTCAATAATTAGGCTCAGCTTTTCGGCAATTACCTATCCAGCACTCAATCAAACCAGCGAACAGCAGTAAACTAACAATATCTAAATTAAGAATTTTAGTTTATTTAGCTCCAATATAATTTAGTTGTCGCCATGATTCATAAACAACTACAGCAACAGAATTAGATAAATTCATACTTCGACTATTGGCAACCATTGGAATTCTAATTTTTCTATCTTGTGGTAGCACATCAAGAATGCGATTTGGTAAACCGCGGGTTTCAGGGCCAAACATTAAAAAATCTGCTTGTTTATAATTGACTTCACTATGTGATTTTTGGCCTTTTGTGGTTAAGGCATAAACTTGTGAAGCCAAATCAAGCTGATTTGCCTCTAAAAAATGATCAAGATTTTTATAACGTTTTACATCGACAAATTCTTGATAATCAAGTCCTGCTCGCCTTAGTTTTTTATCGTCCCAAAAAAATCCCATTGGTTCGATAATATGTAAATTAAAACCAGTATTAGCACATAAACGAATAATATTACCCGTATTAGCCGGAATTTCAGGTTCAAACAACACAATATTTAAAGGCGCATTCAACACAATAATTTCTCTTAACAATTAATATTTTTGAAGTGGTAATACTATCACAATTTTCAGCCCACCTAACTGACTTTTCTCAGCTTTAACTGTGCCGTTATCTCGAGTAATAGCATTCGCTACAATTGCTAAGCCTAACCCTGTACCACCCGACTCTCGGTCTCGAGCTTCATTAGTACGATAAAATGGTCTAAAAATTTGCTCAAGCTCATTATCGGCAACACCTGGACCATCATCATCAATAGTAATAGTCACAGTTTGTTGTTGGATAATAAAATTCACATCAATCCTTTGATTTGAATAACGAAATGCATTTCTTATCACATTTTCAAGCGCACTACATAACGCTTCTGGATAGCACAAAATTGTATGATTAGAAGGAGAATTTTGAATAGAAAATTGTTTTGCTATCTGATTGGCTTCAAAAGTCGCATTATCCAATACATTTTTAAATAATACATCTAATGATTTAAATTCACGAACTTCATTATTATCATGCTGATTCCTTGCTAAGGATAATAAGTCACCTATCATCGAATCAAGCTTTAAAGCTTCATTATTTATCCGCAAAACTTCATTGCTTTCACCTTGCTTACGGCGCAATAACGAAGTTGCCAATTGCAATCGGGTCAATGGAGTACGTAATTCATGGGAAATATCAGAAAACAGCCGTTGCTGTAGATCTTGCATCCGTTTCAATTCTCTAAGCATATGGTTAAAACTTGCACCTGTGGCTTTATATTCATAAGAACCAACTTTTTCAAGCTCAGGCCACTGTTGTAAATTACCATTTGCGACCTGTTCTGCTGCCAATCGAAGTCCTCGTGCTGGTTTAGCTATACTCCAAGACAACCACAACAAAAATGGAGAACTGGCTAACATGGTTAATGTTAAAAGTAAGAAAGGATGATCAAAAATCAAATTAACAAATTGAGATTGAATATCTGATGCGGGCTGTAATAAAAATAGTTGATATTCATCATTAGCATAGTGAATAAGGAAAGGACCAATAATCTCTTGATTATCATAAATTTTTTTCGCTGGATCATCAACATCATGCGATTTTTCACTAAAACTTTTTACTAAATCAATATTTTTAGTATCTGCAGTAATAATTTGCTGATTAGGTGTAACAATAAATAGGACTTGACCAGTTTTTTGATAATTATCCATTACCACAATAAATCTCATCCACCAGCGAAAACTATCTTTCGGTATTTTAGTGAGATCTTTTTCTATCTGACTTGCAAGAACTTCACCACTTTCTTTATCTTTATTGGCTAAATAAGTTAAATTACGTGAGTCGAGTTCGGGCAATACCATTACAAGCGCAAGGAAAAAAGCGATCGTAAGTAAGAATATTGTGAAAATTCTAATTGTTAGACGATCAAAAATCCACATAGATTCTTACCATATTTAAAAAAGCTAATTTTGCAACAAATCATCATTTTGATCTACAACAAATAGATATCCTTTTGAACGCAATGTTTTAATCCATGGTAAGCCATCACTTCGAGGTGGAAGTTTTTTCCGTAAATTAGAGACATGAACGTCAATTGAACGTGCTAATGGGATAAATTCTTTCCCTAATACTGTCTCACTAAGAGTATCCCTTGAAATAGTCATCCCTTTATTTTCAAGTAATTTAAGTAATACTTGAAATTCTGTGCCAGTTAATTCGATGTATTTATCATCAAAATAAACAGATTGTTGTTTGGTATTTACCACAAGTTTATCAATAATATATTGTAATGGTTTTTCACTACTTTCATTACCGGCAGTATCCCATTTAGCCCTACGCAATAAAGCGTTAATTCGAGCAATTAATTCTCGATCATTGAAAGGTTTAAGAATATAATCATCAGCGCCAAGTTCAAGACCATTGATTTTATCGAGTTCGCTATCTTTAGCTGTTAAGAAAATAACAGGAACGGTGAATTCACTTCTTAGTGAAGACAAGACACTTAATCCATTCATTTCTGGCATCATAATATCAAGTAAAACCAGATCGATGGAATCATCAAACTTTTCTAACGCTTCAATACCATTATTTGCAACTTCGACTGTGAACCCTTCCAATTCTAATAATTCACATAATAACGACGCAATTTCTAGATCATCATCAACTACAAGTAATTTGCTCATTATAATCCTCAATAAGTAATGAAATCCTTAATTTTATATCTATTAAATAGACGACAACTAGGCTTTGTATTTTACAAAAATATTATATAGATATATGAAAAAAATATCGTAAATAATTGTTAAGAATTACAGTTTAAATACTTTAACATTGTTAAAACCTTGCTCCATTAAATAAAGTGCTTGTAGTTTACTCATCACGCCTTTAGCACAATACAGTAAATATTGCTTCGATTGATCTAAATCACCAAATTGAGTTGCCAATTTATAAAATGGTATAAGCTTAACTTCAACATTTTCGATTGCAAGTGGATACTCCTCTTGCTCTTCAGGCGCTCGAATATCAATGATAACGTGATTATCTTCTAATGTGGTAACAGTATCAACCTGAGTAATAGTATTATTAGTTTGTTTAGCTATTTCACGAATATCAATATTTTCAGCTTCTTCAACAGCCTTATCTAAAATAGCAAAATCAAAATTTTCCTCTTCAGCTTCTATTTTTTCTTTAACTGCTTTTACCGTTGGACTTTTCGATATGACACCACAAAATTCAGGCATAGTCTTAGCAATATCTTCAGTGCCTATCTGACGAGCTAGATTAATTATCGTTTCTTTGTCATGGGTGATAAGTGGGCGTAAAATTAATGTATCACTGACATTATCGATTAAACGCAAATTAGTTAAGGTTTGACTTGATACTTGACCTAACGCTTCGCCTGTAACCAGAGCTTCAACATTATAACGCTGTGCAACTTTAGAGGCTGCGCGAATCATCATTCGTTTTAAGATAACCCCCATCTGGCCATCATCAATTTTTTCCAAAATCTCGCCAACAACATCTGAAAAGTCAATGGCAATAAAACGAACTTTATGAGAACTTCCAAATCTATCCCACAAATAATGAGCCATCTGTTTCACGCCAATTTCATGGGTTTTGCCACCTAAATTGAAAAAGCAATAATGGACTCGACAGCCTCGTCTGATCAGCATATAGCTAGAAACACCAGAATCAAATCCACCAGAAATAAGAGAAATGACATCTTCTTGTGTTCCGGTTGGGAAACCACCTATTCCGGCATGCCGTTCTTTAACTAGTAGAAGTTTATCTTTATCAATCTCAAGATTAACCGTAATATCTGGACGAGTTAATTTGACTTTAGAGGTCGCAACATGTTGATTAAGACCACCACCGACATAACGCTCTACCTCAATTGAGGTAAATTCGTGCTTACCTCGTCGTTTAACTCTTACACAAAAGGTTTTATTCTCAATTAAAGGCGCATAGTGATTAAACGCTTTTTCATAAATATCATGTAAATCGGTAAAAGTAAGTTCTTCAACCACTAAAATATGATGGATACCAGGAATTCTTGTTAATAGTTCTAAAATTTGATTTTCGCTATTTTCAATTTTAGGGCGAACTTCAATAAAATCCCAATGACGAATAACTGCAACATCATTAATAGCATTTTTTAAAATATTACGAATATTGCTAGTAAGAATTTTAATAAAACGTAAACGAACAGACTCGCTTTTGATGGTAATTTCAGGGAAAAGTTTAACTATAAATTTCATACAACTGCATTAGCCAAGAATAAAAATGGCGACATTATACTGATTTTTCCCCTAAAAACGTACAATTGATTATGATAAATACAGAAAATAATAAAATATACTTGCTTGTTGCTCACTCTTTCGCTAATATTTCGCATCAATAAATTCTGTTCTATAACATAAAAATTGACAGGTTGAAATGTACGAACTTTTAATTATAGGTTATTTATTTATCGCACTTGCGATAATCGTTTTAGTGCTAATTCAGCGCGGTAAAGGTGCTGACATGGGCTCATCTTTTGGTGCTGGCGCTTCTGCAACTTTATTTGGTTCATCAGGAAGCGGCAATTTTCTAACTCGCACAACAACAATACTTGGTGTGTTATTTTTTGTGTTAAGCATTATTTTATCAAATCTTGGCAGCGCAAAAACCACAACTTCAAGTGATGAGTTTAAAAATATTGGAGATAGTGCTCCTGCGACTACGCAACAAAATACCGAAAGCACTAGCGGTAATGGAGACGTAATTCCAACTACTGATCCTGTTATTCAACCACAAAAGATTAATCCTACATCCGATATTCCAGAATAAAAACGGCGCCGTGGTGGTGAAATTGGTAGACACGCTATCTTGAGGGGGTAGTGCTCTAAGGGCATGCGGGTTCAAGTCCCGCCCACGGCACCAATTCAATATTCATTAACATTCTTTTAAATCCTTTAAAACACATCAAAACCAACAAATACAAGGCTTAAAGCCTATTTTGTTATTCATTTTAATCTAAGAAAGTATCTTTACCATGCTTATGTCGAATACATCTGCAACACAGGGTTAAGCAATCCCCTATCCCTTACCCAGTTCGGTACATCTTTAAGTTACGCATTAAACGAGAACGGCAAGCAATACATGAAGAAGCGCTTTACAGTAGGGGTTAAAACTAATTTAGAACTTAATTTAAACGCTAGTAAAGACTGGTTACCTAAAGCAGAAGAGCCTATCTAAAGCTAATTATTTATTAATGTTTAAACCGCCTTGATTGGCGGTTTTTTTGTATAGTACGAATGTTGAGTTAAAATATAGACCGTACATGGCGACTATTTAGCAATATAAATTTTAATATCATTTTGTTCATTATAAATTAAATAACAAAATTGGCTGTTATTTTCGTATTTATGCTTTGACCCAAATCGGGGCTACTGTTGGTCCTTGTCCAAGGAAAAAGGCAAAATGAATATTCATTGCACCAATAGGTTCAATAAAACGACTATTACACAAAGAACCAGCGTCAATCGGTTCAAATCCAATTGAATTAGCAATGTTTGATACAACGGTTTTCGCGTTATCATCATCAGAAGCAATAAAAACTTGCAAAGTTTGTTTTGTTCGTGCTGATGTAGGTAATAATTGAGCAAAGATAGTATTAAATGCTTTTACGATTTTCGCCTTTGGTGCCAATGCTTGAATTTCTTCTGCGCCTGATGTGACATGCCCAATCAGTAACTCTTTAAAGTCTTGCGTAACTGGGTTAGTGATATCAATTAATATTTTATCGGTTAAATCACCACAAGAGAGTAATACCTCTTTTACGGCTTGATAAGGTAGTGCTAAAATCACCATTTCGGCTGATTTTACCGCGGTTTCAATACAACCGCTTTCAGCGCCTATATTTTTTGCGAGAGTCTGAGCTTTTGCTGAGTTTCTGCTTGCAATTACAATATCATGATTTGTTGTGGCAAGTACATTTGCAAGTCCTGTCCCCATATTTCCTGTTCCAATAATAGCAATTTTCATTTTTATCTCCTGTTTATGAATGAATTGATAAAACTATACAATAGAAATAAAAAGTGATAAATTTCAGTTATATTTCATATTTAAAAACAAATTGTTTCTAATGGATAGATTAACTTCTATGTCTGTTTTTGTGAAAGCCGTTGAATTAGGCTCATTTTCGGCTACAGCGAACGTATTTAATATGTCACCACAATTAGTCGGTAAACATGTCCGAATGCTTGAAGAACACCTAAATGTTCGTTTGTTAAATAGAACAACTCGTCACCAGAGCTTAACCGAAGTAGGACGTGCATTTTATGAACGTGCCAAAAATATTCTTGCCGAAGTTGAAGAGTCAGAAGCGATTGCAGCACAAATTAATGCCATACCTCGAGGGCGAATTAAGATTAGTGCACCAACAACATTTGGCACTCATGCATTAGCACCTCAGTTACCCGAGTTTTTAAGCACTTATCCAGAAATTTCCATTGATTTATCACTTACTAATCGTATTGTTGATTTAATTGATGAAGGATTTGATTTAGTTTTCAGAGTTGGCGAATTACCTGATAGTGGATTAATTGCAAGGAAATTAAAACCTTACCAGTTGATTTTGTGTGCTGCCCCTTTATATTTAAAATCCTCACCACCGATTAATTCACCAAAAGATCTTAAATATCACGAATGTTTAGGTTTTTCTCACACAACATTACAAACTCATTGGCAATTTGAGGGAGCTGAAGGTCATTTTTCTGTACCTGTATCAGGGCGATTCATGACCGACAGTGGTGATGCACTATTACCAGCAGCCATTGCAGGATTAGGTATTATGTTACAATCAGCCGAAATGGTGACACCAGCAATAGAAAAAGGACTGTTAGTTCATCTTTTACCTGATTATCATGTACCAACCCGACCCATGCATATTCTTTATGCATCAAATCGCCATGTTTTACCTAAACTAAGATGTTTTATTGATTTTTGTATTAAAAAATTTGGTGAATGTGAACAAAGTTAGAAATCATAATAGGCTGTATAAATCGGTTACCTAAAGCAAAAGAGCCTATCTAAAGCTAATTGTTTATTAATGTTTAAACCGCCTTGATTGGCGGTTTTTTGTATTAAACAAAATAGACGCTTAAGGAAATAAACAAATATATTAAGGCTAAGGCTAAAATTACTTTGAAGTTAAGTGATAACTTTCAGTCAGTAAATCAAATATTTCTTTATCTGATAAATGTCCAGAAAGAATAATGCTGATCCAATGTTCTTTATTCATATGATATGCAGGCAAAATACCTTCTTTTTTCCTTAAAGAGCCTATATGTTCAGGTCTTGCTTTAATATCTAGAACATCAATCTCTTTATCATCTTTTAGCCCAAGTTTTGAGCCAGATACATTCATAACAATAGCATACCATTTATCACCATCCTGATGATGACGCAATACTGCATAGTTAGGTAAATTTTCCCAAAGATAGTTAGGTTCTGAATGAAAATGTTTTTTTGCATAGTTAAATAATGTTTCTCTATTCATTATAATCTCCTAAAGATGTTGGATATAGAAAATACAACTTAACTGCATTGAAGTTTATCTCATTAAGTATAACATTATAGTTATCTTGCACTAATCAAAATTATAAAAAATAAATAGTCCATTATTTAGCTAATCTAATGAAAAATTTTCACACCACTGAATTATGTACTGTTCGAATGTAGAGTTATGTATAGCTAAAATGTAGACCATACACAGTACAAACCATTATACAATAAGGCTTACAAGCAATCCTTACTCAACCTAGTTCAACTGAAATTACCCCAAATCTAGCATTAAATCGGATACCAAACAGGATATAGAAAAAGACATTAACTAAATTTTTTATTTTTATTCAAAATATTAGTTTAGTTATCCGAGTCCTATAACAGGGCTGGAAAAATATATTTCATAACTTTGCCTTAATAACGATTATAATTTTATTTCTTAAAAATTGAACAATCCTCTAAATCTTCGCATTTAAATTTAAACCCTCAACGTATTCACCACAACCCGTAATGCGGATGATATATTGCGATGTGGATAGTAGAGGTATAAAGGTGGAAAAGTATAGCTATACTCATTAAAAATGCGGATGAGTTGACCATTAGCCAGTTCCTTTGCAATCAGTTCCTCGGGTAAATAAGCAATCCCTAATCCCATTTTTGCGGCAACGAGCGTTGGATAATCATCATTTAAAATCCATTGTCCTTGTGGGGTGATTTTAACAATTTGACCTGAGTACTCAAATTCCCACTGAAAAAGATGTCCGTTGGATAAACGATAACCAATACATTGATGTTGTGTTAACTCTTGTATCGTGCTGGGAAATCCCTTTTTTTGAAAATAATCAGCCGTTGCTACCACCGCCATTTTCATAGGTTGACTAATACAAACAGCGACCATATCTTCCGCAACATCACTACCAAAACGAATACCCGCATCAAATTCTTTTGCAACAATATCAACAAAACGATTATCACTAATAAACTCAAACTGAATATCAGGATATTTGTCCTTAAAATGGGCTAATTTAGGGAGTAGTAGCGTTTCAATCACTTGTAGTCCACAGTTAATACGCACTAAGCCAGATGGTGAATTTCGATAGTGTTCAATCAGTTGAAGTTCGTTATCCATTTTAGCAAAACTTGTTTCAACAGTGCGAAATAGCTGCTCGCCAACTTGGGTAAGCGATTGCCAGTGCAACGGATAAAAGTAATAATATTACTACCATTTTATCAATCCACTTTTCATATTTTAATGCCTTATTTAATTTACTCCACACGACTTAGTGTTGCCACAAAATCCTGTTTTAAATTTGCTAATACCGTTCGGCCAGACTCAATATGACCCAATGTATACAATTGTGAATTTGTTCCTACACCTTGATAAAACAGAGCCAAATTCCCCCAAGGCGCATAATAAGTAAAATCCCCAGAAATATGAGCGGCACTTGCCATACCTTGAGTAATTAAGGGTTGTGGCAGATAAGCGATCTTCTCGGCACCAACATAATCACTAAAAGTCAGTGTTATCGGTAGTTGTGCCAGTAGCTGATGACTAGCAGGAGTATCGAGCAAATTGACAATCACTTGCTGATCGTCAATAGTCAATTTTATTTTTGCTAATGTTGTACTTTCAGTTTTTTGACTAAACGCCGAGAAACTCATCAAAAGTGTAATAAATGCGGTGATAAACAAGTTTAATTGTCGTAATGGATGTCTATTTATCATGATGATATCGCCTAGAGTGAGAATTATAATGTAATAAGATACGATTTTGATTATTTGGTGCAATCGTTTTAGGTGTGACCATAAAGGCATTAACATTACCAAGCTGCGTAGCTGTAACACTGACTTGCATTCGTTCTTTTAACGTAGGAAGTGTTTTTAATGTTTGGGCAGCAATCGTATCGACCCATTGATGCCATTCGGCATTAATTTTAGGATGATTATTCCAAAAAGTGGTGGCGCCAGAGACTAAAGTTTGTAATGCCTGACTCACTGTTGATGAATTTGGAAAATGTTGCACAGCCACTTCTGCCGTGTTCGCAAGTATTGTTTGTACAAAAGTTAGCATAAACTCTAAAGCCGTAAACTTGAATTTCATTTGTGATCCTTTTTATCTATATAAGATTGATTAAGCAAGGTTGCCTGTTGCTTTTTTATATAAACTAAAACACAAGGCGGTAATGACGGCACCCATAATACAAATAATCGTGGCCGTGATAAAAATGCCACTAACCCCTAATTGGTCAAAGGTCATTCCACCAACACCAGCCGCTAAACCAATGGAAAACTGAATCGCGGCAACCGATAATCCACCAACCAGTTCAGCTTTATCAGCAAGCGTTCGAGTGATCCACGTTGACCAACCAACAGGGATAAATCCAAACACAAATCCCCAAGCAATCACTAATGTAGTATCCATAGTCACATTATCAGAACTTAAAAACCTATATTTAATAAATAAGAGCATGGCTATAGCAGCTAAGACTAAATGAATGGCGATCATCACAGGTCTAAAAAATCGGCCAAGTAGTAAACCCGCAACAAAGGTTCCGATGCAATTAGCGATACCAAACACCAATAAAATAAGGGTTAATGGACCGGCTTGTAGTGCTAAATTGTGCTCTAAAAACGGTCGCAGATAAGTAAAAAAGAGGTGATAACCTCCATAACTAAAAATTGTACCGATAATGCCAAAAAAACACCAATTTTGCTTAAATAGGGCAAACATATTTTTAAAATTACTGCTTTCACACGGTGGTAAAGATGGTAGGGTAAGCCGTTGCCAAACTAGCGCGATGAAACTTAACGCCGCAGCAATAAAAAACACATTACGCCAACCGACTAAATGACCTAAATAACTGGCAAGAGGCAGTGAAATAATCGTTGCAACCGACACTCCGGCATAGACAATACTTAATGCTCGAGGAATATCTTTACTCGGCGCTAATTGTAATACTACAGCAGATGCCATTGACCAAAATCCGCCAACACAAATCCCTAATAGCGCTCGACCAATCAGCATAATGAAATAATTAGGCGCAACAGCAATGAACAAATTGGATAATACTAATAAAATAGAAAAAGTGAATAATACTACTCGACGATTAATATTTTGGGTCATGGGTGCGAGAACCAAACTGGTGATTACCGCAAAAATCCCCACCATTGTGACGCTTTGACCTGCTTGACCTTCAGTAATATTTAAATCTTGTGCGATAGGTGTTAATAAGCTAATGGGAATAAATTCCGCGGCAATCAAACTTGTTACCCCAATAAATAGCGAGAATATTGCTCCCCAATACGCCGTACTTGGGGAATTTAATAAGTTATCTGACATGGTTAATCCCATTATTATATTAAAGACCAATGAATTGAATGGTTATGGAATGGGTCATAGTTTAAATAGCAGCTAAAGATATGTAAATTACTTATATCTTATGGTTATTTATGCCTTAAAAGCATAGGTTAAGCTGTATTTAATATCATAATATCAATAAAAAGAAGTCATAAGAATAAGCTCAGCGAAATAGGAGGATCATTTTGCTCACTTCTATATTCAGAGGGATTTATTGAGAAAAAGCCTGTTTCATTCGCTGTAAACAGATTTCAGCTGCTTTTGAAAAAATTTGATAACGTTTCCAAACTAAGTGAATATCTACCATTAATTGTGGCTCTAAAGGTTTAAAGCAAAGATGACTATTACCAGTCGTGTTAATCAGCTTATCAATACTTAATGCATAACCCATGTTTTTTTCAACCATCAGTGAGGCATTGTAAAGTAGGTTATATGAGCCAATCACATTGAGTTTATCTAAATCACGTTTTAACCAGCGCGTAATTCGGTTATCGACTTCTTTCTGTTTAGAGATAATAAGTGGCAAGTTCCATAAATCGCTAGGTCTAATCACATCTTGATGCGCAAGTGGACTATCTTTACGCATTAACACTCCCCAAGTATCTTTTTCGGGCAATAGTAACGACTCATATTTGCTGATATTTTCCGCACCAATTAATAATCCAAAATCGAGTAAGCCTTTATCGATACGTTCTGTTACTTCATCAGCATCACCACTATAAATATGCACATGAATTTGCGGATAGTCGTGTTGTAATGCCTTAACAACCTCAGCAATTAATCCCATGGCATGGGTTTCGCCACAGCCAATATAGATATCGCCACTGACTTCCTCAGCTGAGGTTTGAAACTCTAATTCAGTTTTTTGCACTAATTCTAAAATTTCTTCAGCACGTTTGCGTAAATGCATACCTTCATCGGTTAAGGTAATTTTACGACTGCCTCGATTAAATAAGGTTTTACCCAATTCTTGCTCTAATTCAGCCAGTTGACGAGATAAGGTTGGCTGAGTCAGATGTAAATACTCAGCAGCCGCAGTGATACTTTCCTCTCTAGCAAGAGCTAAAAAATAACGTAATACTTTAATATCCAAAATAACCTCATATACAACTATTTTTTATGCTTAAAAAGTATAACAATAATTAAGTTATAGGAAAGAGGCATGTTGTTTTTATGTACAGTTCGAATGTAGAGTTATGCAGGGTTAAAATGTAGACCATACATAACGTAAACCCTTATAGAATAAGGCTTACAAGAAATGATGTATAGTATGCACAGTTTTTTATAAAATTTTATTTTAATGGGGGGTAGTTAATTTCTTTAACACTCAAATTTGGGTACCGCCTCTTTAGACAGTTTTTTACATCCGCGAAAAATCAACTTTAAATCAAAAATAAGAGAGCATTAAAAATACCCAATTTTAGGGGTCACTTTTCGTTTTAGGTATACGTTTAGGTATACGAAGTAAATTTTAAATAGATAAAACACTTTTACTAAAAAGGTTTAATACATGCTTTTCAAGTCCCGCCCACGCACCAATTCAATATTCATTAACATTTTTTTAAATCCTTTAAAACACATCAAAACCAACAAATACAAGGCTTAAAGCCTATTTTATTGCCCATTAAGTATCAGTAAGGTACATTTACAACCAAAAATAATGGGGGTATATTTGGGGGTAAGATAAATTATTGTTTTGATTGAACCAGTGATATAAATTAATAAAAGGTAACAATAATTTAACCTCACTTAAACGCTACATTGTAATTATAAAAAATGCTACCTATCTGATTATTAGATCATTTAATTATGAATAGGACTATATATTTATATTAACTACTTTATTTTTAATTCTTATAGCAATTTTAGTGTTGTTATTTTTGGAATATAATAAACTTAGACGTTTAGCTGAAAATGTTAAATAAAATCAATCGAATATATATGCGGCCGTCAAAAAAGGACATGATATCGCTCGACGAATTTCAGATATAGCTTCTAGCTATGGTGATCATGAAAAGTTGACTCATTTAAAACCGATGATGGAAAAATTTTAAGAGATACCATGGGTAGAATGGCGTCAGCGGCTAGCGAAAATGTAAAAAGAATAAAAAACAAAATCAATGATAATACAGAAGAAGATTCACCAGATAATTAGCAGAAATTAATCTCTTCTTAAAAAACTCTTCGCAGAGTTTTTATACAAATGACTAATAGGCAAAAGCATTTTAACTATCTAATTAATAATAACCTCTTTTTCCAATTCATTTGCAATAAAAAATAGTTTGCAGTAATTTTGATAATAGGCTCTAACTTTTTTAATGCTCGAGCCCATTGATTAATCATTAGTTTTGAATGATAATTTTGTAACCTTGCATGCTCATATTCATTTCCATAGCTTGATTGATTTCTTTTAATGGATAGCGATGAGAAATGAGCTTCTCAATAGGCAATTTTCTTGCTTGTGCTTCTTTTAAGAATTCACAGGCGTGTACCCAATCTTCCGCTTTGTAAGTCCAAGAGCCAACAACTTTTATCTCTTTGTTACAAATATCAAAATGCGGGTTATAATTCGCCTCACCATTATTAACAAAAAAACCAAGTTCACATAAACTTCCACCTCGACGAATATATTTCCAAATAGTGGAAGCAGCTTTTGTGGAACCAGTACATTGAAACGCCATATTAACACCTTGTTTTGACAATTTCATAACATCCTTGATACTGTCATAACTTTTAATAAAATTAATGGTGTGTTGCGCACCCAATTCTTGAGCAAGTTGCAAACGACTATCCTCACCATCAACAGCAATTATATGGCGAACGCCCATAGTTCGAATAATGGTCAATAACAACAATCCAATTGGTCCACAGCCTTGAATTAAAACTGTTGAATCATGTTTGAAATTAAAGATTTCTTTCGCTTTTTCAATTGCATGTATTACAACAGCCGCTGGTTCAATTAAGACACGTAAATCAAGGCTCATATCACTAACATTAAAAACAATTCCTCCCTTATTTATTTTGATATAATCTCCAAACCAACCATTAAAAAAATGGTTCTCACCTGGCATTAAACCAAAAATTTCACCTCCATTACATAAGTGAATTTGTTCTGGATGGTTTAAACAAATATCACACTTTCCGCAAGGACGTAAACCTGTAACGATTTTATCGCCGACAGCTAGTGGCTTACCAGTAAAGTCATGAGTAATGTTTTTACCAAGTTTTACTATTGTACCTGTTCCCTCATGCCCTAATTGAATTGGTATATAACCAAATGGATCACCCTTATATTCATGCACATCCGTTCCACATATACCGCAAGCTTCAACTTTAACGAGTATCTCATCATCATTAATATTTGGTAATGTTAATGATTTTAATTCAATTTTTTTGTTACCAGTTAATATAGCTACGTTAGCTTGCTTTGGTAGATTTTCAATATTCATTTTATGTCCTTAATCACAATTTATTCGACGATAATCAAACAATACCTAACGTGGCTAATATGATACTCATCCCAACGATGCCAATGATGATGAAATTAAAACTTACCTTTTTACTATTCATTAAATAAAAACAAAGTAATGTTGTAGTTAATGGGATAATACCAACAAATATCTGATCAAGTATGCTTTGTAGTGATAATGAAGAATTTTCACCTGAACTAATTGTTAATACAGAATTAAAAGTAACAATATTACTTGTCATTCCGCCTACCATAATTAATCCAAGGACACTTGCAGCCTTGGTCAAAATATTGATTAGGCCTGAAGCATATAATTCTTCAATATATTTAGAGCCTAATGAAAATCCAATTAATCCCAAAAAATAACGGCATGCGATAGAGGGAATATTATAAACGAGTAAAAAAACAATCGGGGCAAGAAAGCTACCTTCTTGCGCTAAACTCAGCGCAACTCCAGCGGCAACAACTCTTAAAACACCCCAAAATAGAGAATCACCGATCCCTGCAAGTGGCCCCATTAGACTTGACTTGACCGCATTGATAGATTGAGCATCAAAATCCGCTTTAACACTATTTTCTTTTTCCATGGAAGCTGCCAATCCCATTACAAATGTTGACACATTTTGCGTAGTATTAAACCAAACTATGTGTCGCGTTAACGCATCTTTTTTATCTTGTAATTTAGTGTAATAATGATTAATAAAAGGCATTAGTGAATAACAAAAACCGGAAGCGCCATGTTTAGCAAAACTAAATGGAGCGAATATCGTGAAAGAGCGAAAAAACATTTTTCTCAATAACTTTCTATCGGTAGTTGAGATTTGTTTAATTATTGATTTTAAATTACTCATGAGAAGAACTCCTCATCATCATCCATTATAGAATTCGAATTATTATTAGTGTGAAATTTATCCGACTTGAGATTAAGAATTTCATAATCTCGATAAGCGATTGCAACAGCAATAACTGTACCAATAATTGCTAATGCGATAAGTGGAATTTTGATATAAGCAACAATGACAAAACCCAAAATGTAATAAATAGAGAGCTTATTATTCCATAACATTTTTAGCAACATCGCAAAGCCGACTGCGGGTATTAATCCACCACAAGCAGCCAGACCTCGCATAATAACTTCTGGAATATTTTCGACAAAAAGTTTAACTGGAGTCGCACCTGACATAATTGCGATAAAAACAACTATCGCAAAGACAATATAGCGTAAAAACCATAATCCATAGTGCATTGCAACAATAGCTTTATCATTTCCTTCAAGTGCTAATTTATCAAAGTGACCGGCAAAAAAACTTAAAACGACACTCATAGTAGTTTCCAATAAACCACCTAACAATGCTAAAGGAATTGCTAATGTGATAGCAATTTCTACACCACCACCTGAGAGCATAGCAAAACCAGCACCGAGTACTGTACCAAAGGAAGGATTTAATGGTGTAGCACCTCCAACATTAACCGCCCCCATAAAAACAGCTTCTAGTGCCGCTCCCATTAACACTCCAGATTGCAGATCACCGAGAACTAATCCAACTAATGAGCCAACAACAATAGGCCTATCAGCCATATTTTGACCAATAAGCCAATTACCACCAAAAGTTATAAACATAACAACTGCAAGTAAAAAAGCTGACATTATCATAATACTATCCCTTTTTATGTAATAAAATTTTCCAAATTAATTACTCATTAGATCATGAAAAAGCTTTTCTGCATTATCAGGGACTATCTGATGAACAACTTTTCGATTACTAGCAAGCAATTGTTCTAAGGCAACTTGTTCTGATTTGCTAAGTAAGATCGTAGAACTCAATTTACTTTTTTCAGCTTCATCGACACCGTCAAAACGACCAACATTGGCAATGTTGATTCTTTCTATGTCATCTATATTTTCAGACAAAAACAGTGCATCACAAATTGAATTAACTAATACAAAAATGCGCATATCTTTTGCTTTTGGATTATTTATCAATTGCACAGCATCTTGCATGGATTTTATAGCGAGTTTGACATTTTCCGGGGTTGCCATTTTCAATGTCATTTGTTGAATGTGATCTTTACTTGCATGATCATTTGCCACAACAATAGCTTTAGCATTGAGTTTTTTGGTCCATACTAAGGCTACCTGACCATGAATCAATCTGTCATCAACTCTTATTTCTACTATCATAATTATTGCTCCGTATTTTTATAATTATTCCTAAAACTTCTTTTTTATTTAATCATCAAAAAATTGGTTATCTTCTAGAAGTTTCTGTGGTTGTATATTAACCAGTTGCATCTCTTGCCTCGATTGTTCGATTATTTCTGTTAGATTTTCGTCAGAAAGTTGCACATCAGTGAGGATAACTTCTAATACAAGTGGTAAATTAAATCCTGTTATTAAGTGAAAAGAATAACAACTTTTTAATTGTACAAATTTTTGATTAACACTACCGCCATTTAGATCAGTAAAAACGATTATTTGAGAATTATGTTGGTATTTTTTTAAAAAATCTTCAGCTTGAATCGTAAAATCACTCGAATCAATATAAGCATTAATATAGGTAATATCTTGTTTATCACCAATTAACATATTTATTGTATTAACAATACCTTCTGCTAATTTGCCATGGGTTACGATGAGAACTTTTATCATTAATTAGATCCTTTTAATTATAAATAAAGTTATTCAAACTAAAACTATGCATGATTATTAGAACCAAATATCAACATCTTTTTTAACGTAGCTTCACGTATCGCTTCTTTCATTGCGACAGCAACATCCGAGATACCTTTGCCTTTAACATAAAGTTGATGAATAGCTTCTAATCCAGCACAGTTAATATCAGTAAAAATATTAATTTTACTGACACCATGCTTTATACAATTTTGAAAATCGGTATCACTTAATCCTGAACCGCCATGCAAAACTAAAGGAGCTTTAACAACTTGAGCAATTTGATCTAAACGATTTATATCTAATTTAGGCGTTGATTTATAAGCACCATGAGCAGTACCAATAGCTACAGCTAAGGCATCTACTCCAGTTTGTTCAATATAATGCTTAGCTTCTAAGGGATCGGTATAGATACTATTATCTTGCTCACCATGACCTTCTGAAGCATGCTCATTAGCTCCTACATGTCCTAATTCCGCTTCAATAGAAGCACCATATTGATGAACCAATTTAGTAATATTGGCTACGCGTTTTATATTATTTTGATAACTATCAGTGGAACAGTCATACATAACTGAAGAAAAGCCTAATCTCAACGCTTCTTTAATTGCGTCTTCTGTTAATCCATGATCTAAGTGAACAACAACAGGAACTTTAGATTTTTTCGCCATAGGGATTAAAAAATAAGCTAATTCTTGTAATGTGGATATATCTAAAAAACATTCTGCAGTACCTATTATCACTGGCGATTTAGATTGTTCAGCCGCTTCAAGTACTGCTTTGGCCATTTCTAAATTTATAGTATTAAATAATCCTACTCCATACTGATTTTTTTGAGCATCTGATAAAACTTCACGTAATGTGACTAACATCCTTACCTCCAATAAAACGATATTTAAACTAGATAGTTAAAGTAATTATAAAGACAAATATTTCATTGCAAATTGCTGGCGAATATATTGATTAACAATCAAATTCGGTCATGTTAAACTTTAAAATATGATTGATATCGAGCAAATCTTAGTGATCTTGATCACAGTCATGTTGGAGGAAAGATGACCAGAGAAGATAAATTACTAAATATCATAAAAGAAAAGAATTTTGTGACAGTTAATAAACTTTGTAAGTTATTATTTATCAGTCAAGCAACTATTCGACGAGACCTTACTAAGCTCGAACAACAAGGTTTAATAAGAAGAACACATGGGGGAGCAATTTATGTTCAAAAAAGCTCGATAGAAACACCTATTACACTGAAAAATAAAGAAAATATTGAACAAAAAAGGTATATTGCTGATTTAGCCTTAGCATTTATTGAAGACGGTCAAACACTGTTTATTGAAGCTAGTAGTTCTTGCCTCTATTTGGCAAAAAGATTAAATGAAAAAAAAGGCTTAACTATACTAACAAATGGTATTACAACAGCTAACATCTTAGTTGAAGAGACCAATGCCGAGGTGTATTGTACTGGAGGTCGACTTCTACCTAAACATTTGAGCATCTGCGGTTTACAATCCTGTGACTTTATTTCACATTATCATGCTGATTTATTTTTTGCTTCATGTCGAGGACTTGATCCTGATATGGGAGCGACAGATGTTAGCGAAGCGGATTCAATGGTAAAAAAACAATTTTGTCGTAATGCAGAAAAAACAATTCTATTAGTTGATAGTAGTAAATTTAACAAAAAATTTTTCAACCAAACATTTACATTAGAAGATATTAATATCGCTATTTCAGATCAACCATTTCCTAACAGTTTAAAAAATGCATTAGAAAAAGAAAATGTTGAAATTCATTATTAGCGCATTAATATATAAAGGCTGACATACTTTATAAATGGAGTTTTTAGGTATATGACTATTAAAATTATTTAATTAATTTTTAGTAAAAAAACCCCTTTCCTCAAAATTTTTTCATTGGTAAAGTTTTCATTGGAAAAAGCTTAGTTATTTATTGTTTGATGAGTGGCTTTATAGTATTGTTTTTTAAATTTCAATAAGGCCAATTGCTCATTTAGTTGAGTTATAGTATCGATTAATATCTTTTCTTGTTGATTAATGATAGTTAGACGCTCATCCAATGTTTCATCACCTCTAAGACACAGCTTGACATAGTGTTGAACATCTTTAATTGACATATTGGCGTTACGTAAACATTCAATCAATTTTGCCCACTGTAAATCTGCATCAGAAAATAACCGTTTTTCATTTTGATCGCGTTGTAAAAATGGAAATAGATTAAGTGAGTCATAATACCTAAGCGTGTGGGCTGACAAGCCTAATAGTTTTGCTGCTTTAGTCACCGAGTATTTAGGTGTTTGGTTTAATTCACCATTTTGTGCAATTGATGCAATACAATCATTTATATTTACCATATTTATACCCATGTTTTCATAAAAATCAATTAAATAGATTAGCAAGTATGATAATTTGGCTAAACTTGACTTAGAGTTACTCTAACCATTATAGTTCACGCCAACATTTAAGAAAAGTATGGGAGAAATTAACATGAACCCAAATAATATAAGAAATTTTTGTATTATTGCCCATATCGATCACGGTAAATCAACACTGGCAGATAGATTAATTGAGATGACCAATACTGTCTCTGAACGTGATATGAAAGAGCAATTATTAGATAACATGGATCTCGAAAGAGAACGTGGTATTACAATTAAGTTACAAACTGTACGCATGTACTATAAAGCTTCTAATAATATTGAATATGAGCTTAATCTCATCGATACCCCTGGACATACTGATTTTAATTATGAAGTTTCACGCAGTTTAGCTGCTTGTGAAGGAGCTTTGTTGCTAGTTGATGCAACCCAAGGCGTACAAGCACAAACAATTGCTAATTTAAAACTGGCTCAAGAGCAGAATTTAACTATTATTCCAGTTATCAATAAAGTCGATATGCCGAATGCGGATGTTAACAGCGTGATTAAAGAAATCGAAGAGTTAGATGGCATAAACTTAGATAAAGTTATTTTAGCTTCAGCTAAAACCGGCGTAGGAGTTGATAATATTTTAGAATCGATCGTTGAAAACATTCCTGCGCCAGAAGGTAATAAAGATAAGCCACTGCAAGCGTTAATCTTTGATTCTCATTATGATGTGTATCGCGGTGTAGTGCTACACGTACGCGTTTTTAATGGTGCCATTCATACCGGAATGAAAATTAAAATGCTCAAAAGTGATATTGAGTTCGAAGCATTACAAACGGGCGTATTTTTACCAGCAATGAAAACTGTTGATTTACTTGATGCAGGTGAAGTTGGATATATTTCGACTAATATTAAAATCGTCGCAAATGTTAAAGTCGGTGATACCCTAATTGATCCTAATCACCCAAATACCGAAGCAGTACCTGGTTATAAAGAAGTCAAACCTATGGTTTATGCTGGATTATTTCCAATAAAAAATGAAGACCAAGAAAAATTGAAAGATGCGGTGGAAAAATTATCGCTTAATGATTCTGCATTTATTTATAAACAAGAAAACTCAATGGCCCTTGGCGCAGGATTTCGTTGTGGTTTTTTAGGCATTTTACATATGGAGATTATTCAAGAAAGACTTGAACGAGAATATGGTATCGAAATTCTCTCTACCTTTCCTAGTGTTGAATACCGTGTAACATTAAAAAATAGTGAAATCATAAACGTTAATAATCCTATGTTGTTGCCGAGTTTTGAAAAAATTGACTATATTGAAGAACCATTTATAGATGCAGCAATTATTATTCCTATGGAAAATATTGGCGAGATTATGGAACTTTGTCAGGAAAAACGAGGTATCTACGTCGATATGATTTATCTGAATAATAAAATGGCAGAATTAACCTTTAAATTGCCAATTTCAGAAATTGCATACAATTTTTATGATTCACTTAAATCGATTACTCATGGCTATGCATCTATAGATTATCGTGATAGAAGCTATATTGCATCGGATTTGGTAAAAATGGATATTTGGTTGAATGATGAGATTGTCGATGCGTTTTCTTTTATTTTGCCACGCGATAAAAGCTTTGAACGAGGCAAGCAAATTGTGCAGAAGATGAAACATGTTATTCCTCGCAAACTCTATCCAATGCCGGTTCAATCAGTAGTCGAAAATAAAGTCATTGCACGCGAAGACATTCCACCTTTACGTAAAAGTGTCACCGGTCGTGGATATTCGGGTTCGGCATCGAAAAAGAAAAAAATCGCTAAAAATATTAAAGAGAATAAGATTAGACAACGTAAATTTGGCGGTGTTGATATTCCTCAAGAGGCCTTTCATGCCGTGTTGGATATTCATTAATGATGTAGGCTAGTTGAAATTAACCATTGCTTACATAATTAATCAACATTAAATAACAATTTCGCCGGCATTTGCCGGCGAAACTGTTTTTAGTCAGTAATAACTAAGCAAAGCCTTTCAATCCAACAACATGTACATGTTCTTGGTTGTTGATCACTTTACGCACTAATTTATAGGTGGTACCTTTTTCCGGACTGATATTTTCTGGAGCAGCGATAATAAGTTGCATTTCTAATCGTTCACAAAGCTCAAAGAGCGTCGCAATCGATTTAGCATCAAGACGTGCCGCTTCATCTAAGAATAATAAGCGACATGGTGAAATATCCTTATTGCGCAGACGTTTAGACTCTTCTTCCCAACTTTGAATAACCATTAGTAGAATAGACATACCTGTACCAATCGCTTCCCCCGTTGATAAAGCACCACTTTCAGCACGTAACCAACCATCAGCACCACGATTAACTTCCACATCCATCTCTAAATAGTTTCGATAATCTAGCAACTCTTCACCAATATTTTGTGCAGTTCGTTGCCCCATATCAATATGTGGATTCAGACGTTGATAAAGTTTCGCTAACGCTTCTGAGAAAGTAATACGATTATTACTAAATAAATCCTGATGTTCATTTTGATCATCAGCTAATGCAGCTAATAATGAAGAGTGTGCCTCACGAATACTAACATTCAAACGAACACCATTAACCTGACCAAATGCCACTGCTTGTAATCCTTGATTAAGCATACGAATACGGTTTTGTTCACGTTGTATAGTTTTACGAATAATATTAGCCACACTTTTTGAACTAATAGCCAATTGCTGTTCTCGTGAAGTAAGTTCTTCAGTTAAGCGTGACAACTCAATTTCCATTTGTTCAATAGCTTCAATCGGATCATCAGTTTTGACGATATCTTGGCGAATTCGTTCACGTAAATGTTTATAAACCGCGATATAAAATTGGATTTTACGTTCTGGTCGTTTCGGATCTTCGGATAATCTTAATACATCACGTAAGTGTTCATTATCATTTACCGCTAAACGCAATGAACCAAGTGCTTTATCCGACATAGAACGTAGTTCATCAGCGCTGAGATAAGCCAATTCTCGTCGATGTAATCGTCGTTCTACACTGTTTTCTTTAACGAGTCGTAACACTAAACACCAACCAGCTTTTGCTTCAACAACTTGTTCACGTAACTGTTTATAATCACGCAGTGTTTGTGTTAAGCGTTTTTGCATTTGCGTCATTTCGCTTTCACACATAATAAGTTGTTTTTCCAAAGACGTGCATTGTTGGCGATTACTATTGAGTTTTTGATGAATTTCATCACGACGGATACGTGCTCGCTCTTCAGTGATTGCATCCGCTTTAACACCAATTTGTTCGATCTCTTTATGCAATTCATTAAGCATGTCTCGCTTAGTTTCAAATGCACTTTTAAGTGATGCTAATGTTTGATTGTATTGATTATATTTATCTTGATACTGTTGCATTTGACGACGAGCTTCACCTCGTTGTCCTTCAACAACTTCTAATCGAGTACGTAATTTTTCATTGAGATCACTATTTTCATTCAACATACCAGCTGAATCTTCATAGCTAAAATGAGCACGACGTTGCATCACTTCCGTTAAAGCAAAAACTTGTTGGCGAATGGTTTGCTGCTGAGCTTTAACAGTATTGTACTGCTCACGTAATGATTCATTCTGCTCAGGATCACTTTGCAATACTGCAACAATGGGTTCAAGTTCGGCAATAGTATGGCGATGACGACTAACATATTGCGCGGCCTCTTGCGCTTCAGCAACTTGCTCACGTAGATCATCAACCCGATCCGCTAAATCATCATCAGCCAATAAATGCATTTGAGCTACCAATCGATTTACTGTGATTAACTGCTCTTTACAATTTGCAACTTGTTGTTGATTTTGTTTATCAATACTTTCTTGTGCCAAGAGCTGACGTTCGATTTCATTACGTCTTGTCGATAACTTTTGCACTTCGGCTTCTGGATCGATATCAAATGCTACAGATAGATATTCACCAATAAACTGCCCAACATTTTGCTCAATACGTTGTAATTTTTGCAGATCAAATGAAATTGTTGCATAACGTTCATGTAGTTCATCGCGTTCTGCCGATAATTTTTCAAGATGAATTTCACGTGCTGCTCGGCCAAATAAAGGTACCTTAGGAAAGCTGGAAAAGCGCCATTGCCGATCACCAGTTTTAACCAATACGGATTTCGTCATCTCTTCACAATCAAAAACACTATCGTCAAATGAAGATGGATCACCTTCGATAAAATAGATATCTTCTGGATAATCTTCTTCACTATTTGTCAGGCTTTCTAGTTGAGCTTTTACCAGTGATAAATCAGGTACCACAATAGCTTGTCTTGATGGACCATATAATGCTGAAAAGTAAGGCGCATCATCAATGGTTACATCTTCATAAATTTCAGAAAGTAATACACCATTAAACCTTTCCGCTAATGTCGATAAACGACCATCATCAACACCACTTGGTTGATTGAGTTGTTCAATTTGTGCATCAAGTTGATTGCGTTTGAAGTTTATTTGATCACGTTGTGTAACTAAAGTGCGTTCCTGTTCAAGCAATTGTTGCATATGTTGCGTGACAGCATGACTGTTAGTAAACGTTTGCTCTGTTTGTTCTTGCAATGCGATAAGTGCATCTTGGGCTTTTAACCATACTGGTGCTTTTTGTCGATAAGCACCAATTTGCGTTTGAATTTGCTCAAGCTCTTGCTTAAATTCAATACGTTTTTCACTTGATTCATTGGCAAGCTCAGCATTTTGGTCTAATTGAACTTCTAGCTCTTGTTTGAATTCATCAAGCTCATCATAATTAAGTTGATGACCAAAACGCTTACAAAATTGAGTTAATAATGATTCAGCTTCTTTTTGCTCAAAAAAGCGTTGCTCTAATTCATCTAATTGCAGTTGTAAATGTTCTGCTTGATCGGCTTGGTAACATTGTGAAGGCCACTGCTTTAATGCTTCTCTAGCGGCACGCCAAGCATCACTGCGCACTACGTCCCCAACTAATTTAACAACTAGTTGATAAGCTCTATCAAATTGATTAATGGCGGCATCAGAAACACTTAGTCTTTGCTCTAATTCTAACAGTTGTTCAGTAACTTCTTTTTGTTTTTCTTCAAAGATTTCAAAATGATTTTCAACATTACTTACACCTAATTTTGGTAATTGGCATAGTTGCTGAGCATTTTTTAAAGCTTGAATAGCTTGTTGGTATTGGATTGCCCGAGTCTGCTGGACATCTAAAGCTTGTTGATAATCAGCTAATTGGTTTTTTATTTCATCAACTTCTTGCTCAGTATGTTCTACCTGATCACGGTAAGTTTGATACTGTTCATTGGCTTCGAGGACAACTTCATTTTGCTCTTCAAGTTTTAAATTCAGATCATCTAAGTCCGCTTGATAACGGTCTATTTTTTCTTGTTGACGTAAAGCTGTTTGCGCAAGGTTAAGATGATCATTGGCAGCCTGTAGATCCGTTTCTAAATCGCTTTGAGCATCTTGATATTCTTTTAATTCTTTTGCCATTTCAACTTGGCGAAATTGATTACTAATCAGTAGATCTTGCGTTTTAAACATGTCACGACGCAATCCTAAAACCGATTCGATATGAATTCTACGTTCATTAGCATGACGCATATAGTCAGCAGCAACGTAGTTGGTAGACTCAGTAATAAGGTGTTTGAATAAATCACGATCCGATTGTGTTACCCGAATAGCTTCAAGCGTCATTCTATTTTCACGTAATGCTGCTTCCATATCTTGGAAGGCTTTTCTGACACCACTATTTTCCGGCAACAAATAATCACGTAATGATCGTGTAATAGCACTTGAAATTCCCCCATATAGAGAAGCTTCAATCAAGCGATAATATTTACTGCGATCGGATGAAGAGCGTAACCGTTTCGGTAATATACCAAAATCAAACATGACTGAATGATAATCGGTGATAGAGTTAAATTGTTTAAAAATAACTCCTTCCATTGACTCAATTTTATCTTTTAATTCTGGTAATGATAAAATTCGAGCCTGTTTATCATTTAAACGTTCTGTTACCAATTCAGTTGGACTAATATTGACTGGTAAACCTTGTATTAAAAAAGGTTTAATATCTACTTTTTTGTCACGCCCTGCTACTTGCTGTAAACGTACACCACAGATAATTCGCTGATTACGAGAGTTAATAACGTCTAGCATAGAGTAACACACACCTGGCTTTAACTTACCATGTAAACCTTTATCTCTAGAACCGGAGGTTGCACCCGCCTCAGTGGTATTTCTAAAATGTAATAAAGTCAAATCAGGAATTAGCGCTGTGACAAATGCAGCCATAGTCGTTGATTTACCTGCGCCATTACCACCTGAAAGCGTGGTAACCAGTTGATCAAGCTCAAAGGTTCGAGCAAAAAAACCGTTCCAGTTAATTAATGTTAATGAATGAAATTTACCGTGTCCCATCATCATTATTCAATCTCCTCATTAACATCTTCATCTTGTTCTTCACTATTATCATCATCCAAAATAAGTGATGATTCTATTTTAATCGCTTCACCATCTCGAATTAAGCGTAATTGCGCTTCTTGCGCATCATCACTACTGCGAACATCAGCACCAAAGCGGAAAATAGATTCATTTATACGAAAACGACTACTGTCATTACCTACAATAAAGAAAATCATGCCTAGTCGACGTAAGCGATTTAATGCGGTTTTTACTTTATCAAATAGTTTTTGCCGATCTAAGTCAGATCCCGTTGAACGTTGATTAACTAATTTCAACAATTTACTTTCATCCGCTAAGGAAACCAGCTCATCAAAAAGTTCTTGCAAAGTGAAGATACCTTCATGCGCTAATCGTTCTGGGCTTAAATATAGATAACACAATACTTTACCCACTAACATGTCTAATTCAGAAAGAACTGAACGGGGAATTAAAGTGGTTGAACGAGGACGGAGATAAAAAAAGCCTTCTGGTGCACGAATAAGCTCAACATTATAACGTTGATAAAACTGTTCAAGTTCAAATTGAAAATCCATCAAAAATGCATGATTGTCCAGTTCATCAATACCAATATGGCGGCCTGAGCGTAATAAACTATCTAGTTCAGGAAAAATTGGATTGGCAATAGCTTGAGCCAATTTCACTGGCATATATTTATCTATAGACGCTTGAGAACTTGCAGCAATACGTCCCATGACTTCATCGAGATGATGAGCAGTTTGTTCCATTTCTATATCTTTAGTATCTGTTGATGACATGTGCTTGTACCTTAGCTCCATAATCGTTAATAGGTTTCCATTCGGCAGGAATACCAAGTAAATCACTTTCGGCAATACCTAATCGAATAGCCTGATCAATAAACAATCTTGCAATATCAAAATGCTGTTCTCGAGGGAACTGTGCTAAATAACTATGAATAGCAATACTCATATCAAGTGGTTTATTTTCTTGTTTAAAGATCAATAAATTTTGTTCAATATGTGCAACTATGTGCTCTTGAATTTCTTCAATCATTTCAAATTCGAGTTCAGAAGGTAACTCACCAGTCACTTCAGCTTCATGTAATGCCAACTCTTCGTCACGCATATCCAGTAAACGTTCAGCATTCGCAAAAGTAAGTGACCATGGTGAATCAAAATAGCTTTGGATCGATTTGCGTAATCGTTGAGAAAAAACTCGATTCTTATCTAAATCAATTGCAGTACGAATAAATTTATGAACGTGCCTATCATAACCTATCCATAGGTCTATTGCTTTTTGTCCCCAACCGATGATTCGGTCTAATTTACCTTGTAAATCAATAACTACATTATTAATTTTATCTAACTCAGGATTATCCAAAGTCGCATCTTGTATTAACAGCAAACTAGCTTGTAACTTATCACCAGCCGCTGCTAATGTATCTTGTAATTCACGTAAGGTTTGCGATGTTTCTGTCAGTAAGCCCTCACAGCTACTAATTGCCGCCTGCCAATCTTGACTTAATAATGCAGAAATATTTTGTTTTACATCAGCTTGTTGTTCATCCATCACTCGCTGAGTGATATCAATGCTATCAAAGATCTCAGCTACTGAATATTTTAAAGGTGCGAAAACATTACGATGCCAATGTAAATCATCACCACCTTCAAGAGCAGCATCTGCGGCACGTTTTAATTCTTGTGCAACAATTGAAAGTTGAATTGATAAACGTAAAGTCGAGAATTCTCGTTGACGAATATAGTAATCAGATATACCAATTCCCAAAGGTGTCAATCGATAAATAGAATAACCATCGGTCATTTCGCTAGCAAAACGTGTGATTAAACGCTGGCGTACTAAATCATTAATCGCATTATTAGCACGGACAGTAATAGTATCTTCACTTTGCTCAAAAATGTGTGAAACATGTCGAAAACCATCGATTAATTCAGATTCAGTCATTTCGCCATCGAAGCGTTCACTGTTTAATACAGCTATTGCCAATAAAAAGGCTAATCGCTCAACAGGCAAAGCAATCGAAAAATCATTTTTTTTTGCCCAAGAGACCAGTTCTGGCACTGATTGGGAAAAATCCATCATAGTGATTCCTTAATTAAGGATGTTCAGCAAGCCTGACATCTTAAAATAATATGAGAAACACAATATATTGTGTTATGGACAAAATTTTATCGATTATATAACAAATTGTAGTAGTTAAAAATAGCTAAGTTTAGGATTTATTATTAGAAGTAATAATCAATAATTAATTTTTTTAAATACGCTAATTGCCATTACAAAAAACGCAAATTTATTATCTAATTAACATTAGGTTTGAATTGACTTATGTAAATATAAAAATGATAATGATTATCGTTTTCACTTAAAATGTAGAGGTATTTATGCGAAAAGTATTATTATCAATTTTATTGGGGACTTTTATTGGTTTGGTTTCACAATCAGTAATTGCTCATGGTATATGGATTACTAATCGAGTCGATCAAAAACAAATTGTTTTAGGTGAAGGGCCTTTAG
The DNA here is from genome assembly GCF_016100565.1 of Gilliamella sp. M0364. NCBI lineage: Bacteria > Pseudomonadati > Pseudomonadota > Gammaproteobacteria > Orbales > Orbaceae > Gilliamella > Gilliamella sp. M0364. The sequence goes on from NZ_JACFSF010000002.1 coordinate 230,276, forward strand.
ACAATGGTTATAAGACTGAAAGTGTAAAAGATGTTAAAGCTTATAATAGTAATTGGTCACTGCTACCGATATCTAAAAAGTCACATGATAATTTTGTGACTATTGAACCGTCAGATCAAACAGCGGTAGTAACGGTTGATTTTGATTATGGCTATTGGACCAAAAATTCAGAAGGTAAGTATGTTAATTTACCCATGAATAAAGTTAAAGGAGCCAGTAATGGCACTCACGCCATAAAATATAGCGTTAATTATTTATCATCCGTTAATAACCCTAAAATGGTTGAAGATATTCCTTTACAAATCGTTCCTTCTGTTGATCCGACAAAATTGAAACGTGGTGATAGTTTACCAATTACTGTGTATAAAGATGGAAAACCACTAGCTAACACAGCAGTTATTGTTGATGTGGTGAATAACTTAGATAAAACAGTGAAAACAGATGATAAAGGTCAAACTACTATTATTGTGCCAAACCAAGGTTTAAACGTTATTGGCGTTGAAATTGGTTTTCCGCTTAAAGATAACCAATTAGCGACACAAGATAAGTTTTTTACCACTCTAGTTTTTACACTAATTCCTGAAGAAGATTAATTTATATACAAAAAACGGGATTATTATCCCGTTTCCTATTAATCATCTGATTAAACTTCAGCATTGATTGGACGAGGTATAAGAAAACTACAAAGTAGAGCTAATACCGTGATCACTAATCCAAGTAACATGCCATTGAAATAACCATCAATTGAGTTACCATTCATCATTTGAATTGCTGGTAATAATGCAAAACTTAAGCCAGCGCCTAAATTAAATGCCCCAGCATTCATACCTGGTAGAAAACCTGGGTTTTCGCTAGGTGATAAAACAACACCTAGGCCATTCAAAATAATATTGGCCATGCCTGCGTAGAAAATACCTAGCACAATAACCCCTACGGATAAAATAGGTAGAGAATGAATGCCATAAAACATAATAACTAAGATGCCAATAACACAGCCCACAAGACCTAATTTTAGTACATTGTTATACCCCATTGTTGGTGCCAATCTTCCAGAAAATGGTCCCACAAACCAACCAATTAAAGCATAAGGAGTTAGAAAAATGAGTGAAGCCCAATCAGCTTCTAATCCAAAGCCAATCTCATGATTTTGAGCAATTGACATAACTAAACCATTAACAATAGCGAAAATACCTGTCATGGTTAAAGTTGTTGTTAATAACAAAGCCCATGTAGCACGTTTTTTTAAATGATTAGTGGTAACAAGCGGTTGTTTATTTCTTTTTTCTACATGCCAAAACAGAATAAAACATAAGATAGCAAACAGAGTTAATCCTACCACAATCAACCAATTTGCGTTACCTAGTTTACCCGCTTCATTAAGTGCGAGTAATAGCGCAGCTATGGTTAGAACAATTAGTAAAACACCTAACCAATCCATTTTGGTGCCTGCCGATGGTTTAGATTCGGAGGCAAAACGATGAACAAAGAAAGTGGAAATTGCGGCAACTATAGCTATAACCCAAAATACAGAACGAAACCCGAAATGAGTAGCAAGTAGACCGCCAGCTATCGCATCAACACCAGCAATACCACCATTTACTGCTGTTATTATTCCCATTAACATACCATACTGTTTAACATCTTTTACTTCAAAACTTAACATTAACAAGCATAGAGGTACGACTGGCCCTGAGACACCTTGAATAATCCGCGCGGCATATAACACTTCAATATTTGGTGCAACAGCAGCTAAAACTGTACCTAATGTCATGATTAATAACATAGCAGTTAAGACTTTTTTTCGCCCTTTTATATCACTTAATCGTGGTAAAAATAATGAAAATAAAGCCGCTGCTGTGAAAAACGAGGTTTGCGATAGCCCAACAGCAGCATCATTAGTTCCTAACTCTTTTGCTATGGTTACTAATACAGGGCTTAACATACTAGCATTAAGTTGGAAAGCAACACATGCAGCAAGCAAAGCCATCATCAGTGTAAATACACTGGATTTATCTTTACTTTTTTCAATCATAGATTAACCTCACCTATTCGTTCTAGGGAGTCAACAATTAAATCCCAAAAACCAGTATGATCAAGTTCAGTTGCAACCTGAGTATGACAACTATCATCAGGAGGGAAACGAAAATCAGCCACGGTCATTCCTAAAGTTAATGTACCTGTCAATTCAATATCAACTGGTACTCGTTTAGTTTTTATTAACTCAGGATTAATAACATAAGCAACAGCGCAAGGGTCATGAACTGGCGGATAAGTAAAACCTTGAGCTTGTTTATACATTTTTCCGAAGAATTCCAACATTTCCAAAACAAATTTAGCTGGTTTTGTTTTTATTGCAGATATTTTTTCAATTACATCTGGTGTAGCTAATGCTTGATGGGTAAGATCTAATCCAACCATAGTAACTGGCCATTTTTCATTAAATACTATGTGAGCTGCTTCTGGATCTATCTTGATATTAAACTCAGCAACAGCACTCCAGTTGCCAACATGATACCCACCGCCCATCAAAACAACTTCTTTTACTCGTTCAACAATTTTCGGCTCTTTACGTACCGCCATTGCAATATTAGTTAAACCGCCTGTTGGAACTAATGTGACTGTTTTAGGGGGATGTGACATGATGGTATCAATAATTAAATCAATAGCATGCCTTTTATCTAATTGAATTGCCGGTTCAGGTAAAACGGGGCCATCAAGTCCAGAGTCACCATGAATATCCGGTGCCACTTCTACATTTCTAATTAAAGGTCTTACCGCTCCAGCAGCAAAGGGAACATTAGTAATATTAGCGATACGTGCAACAGATAATGCATTACGAGTTACTTTTTCTAATGTTTGGTTACCAACAACCGTAGTTACCGCTAGCAATTCAATATTTGGATTACCATGAGCTAATAAAAGTGCGATAGCATCATCATGACCGGGATCGCAATCAAGGATAATTTTTTTTGGCTGATTCATCATAAATCGGTTCCTCAAGTAAATTTATATATTTGCCATTCGTTTAAGCACATTTTGATGCGATGGCATATTTGATGCACCTTCATGCTCAACGGCTAAAGATGCAAAAGCTGAAGCATAAACTGCTGCTTGATAAAGAGTTTCTCCTTTAGCCAATGAAGCACAAAAAGCTCCATTAAAAGCATCGCCAGCACCAGTTGTATCAACAGGAACAGCTAAGAAAGGCTTAATATGTTGATGATGTTTACCATCATAAATAAGAGAACCTTTACTACCTAAAGTAATAATGACTGTTTGAATACCTAATGAATAAATTTTTTCTGCTGCAAGCTTGGCACTATCGAAATCATTAACTTCAACTCCTGACATTAAACTTGCTTCAGTTTCATTCGGAGTAATAATATCGATATAAGATAATAACTGTTGAATATCTTTAGAATAAGGCGCGGGATTTAACACCACTTTAACCCCCATTGCTTTAGCTAATTTCATTGCATTTAAAACGGCATCAATATTATTTTCAAGTTGAACTAATAGAATATCAGATTGTTTGAGATAACTTTCTAACATTACAATTTCTTTATCAGTAATTGTTAAATTTGCACCAGGATAGATGGCAATCATATTCTCGCCATTCTCTTCAGAAACATAAATGACAGCATTGCCAGTAGGTTCTTTATCTGATTGATACAAAGTAAATGAGTTAATTTTTGATGAAGATAGATGATCATGAGCAAATTGACTAAATTGATCGGTTCCAACTTTTGCGACAAAATGAACTTTTGCATCGGCATGACTTGCAGCAAGTGCTTGATTAGCACCTTTTCCACCTGGACCAATCATACTTTTTTGCGCTAGAATTGACTCACCGCCTTTGGGAAATCTTGCCACTTGTGCAACAATATCAACATTAAATGAACCTAAAATACAAACATTACCGTTCATTCTGTCTCCTCGTTTTTTAAATTTTTGTTTATCATATCTTGTCATTAATGAGGTAATACACTCTTTATCAGTAATATTGCTTACTAATCTATGCCTTTTAATCATGGCTCCACCATAACAACGAATAACTAATAATTGTTTCGCCAGCGTAGAGAGATCTTTTCTAATAGTCTCTTTAGATACTTTAAATATTTCCGAAAAATATTGGACACTACCTTTTTCATGTTTATCTAAATAAGCTAAGATAGCTTTTTGTCTTTCTTCTAAGAACATAAAGTAAACCTCTTGATGATTAATTCAAAGTATAGCTGGATTAAATCATTAAAAGAGTGATAATAATCATAACTTATGAGATAAAACAGAAGCAAACGGAACAAAGATAGGTTAAACTCGACTGCTTTAAAAATAGTAAAATTTAATAAAAACTATCCATCTTATTATTGTCACGTCTATTATTAATAACTATCAGCAAAACAATTATACTTTTGCTATAACTCATAACCCTATATCAAGTTATCATAAAAAATAATAATCTAATTTCGATAATAAAAAATTAATTCCGTACTCGCACTGTCGCTAATTTATGCTAAAATCGCAAAACATGAATAATCTTTCTTAACATAAGGATGTAACGCAATGCATATCGGTATACCAAAAGAACGGTTAGCCAATGAAGCTAGAGTTGCAGCAACACCTCAAACCGTTGGACAACTGTTAAAACTAGGATTTACAGTTTCAGTAGAACAAGGTGCTGGACATGCTGCTCATTTCGAAGACCAAGCTTTTATTGATGCTGGAGCCACTATTCAAAGTACAAAGGATATTTGGCAAAATGATCTTATTTTAAAATTTCATGCGCCAACTGATGAAGAAATCGCTCTAATGAAAGAGGGATTAACACTTATCAGTTATATTTATCCTGCGCAACATAAAGATCTTTTAGAAAAACTTGCAACTAAAAATATTACTGTAATGGCAATGGATTGTGTACCTCGTATTTCACGAGCTCAATCTCTTGATGCATTAAGTTCAATGTCTAATATTGCCGGTTACCGTTCAGTTATTGAAGCTGCAAACCAATTCGGCCGTTTCTTTACAGGGCAAGTTACTGCTGCAGGTAAAGTGCCACCAGCAAAAGTATTGGTAATTGGTGCGGGTGTAGCGGGTCTGGCGGCAATTGGTGCGGCGGTTAGCTTAGGTGCGATTGTTCGTGCATTCGATACCCGACCTGAAGTTGCAGAACAAATTAATAGTATGGGAGCTGATTTCTTAGAATTAGATTTCGAAGAAGAAGCGGGCTCTGGTGACGGCTATGCTAAACAAATGTCTGCCGCATTTATCGAAGCCGAAATGGCATTATTTGCTGAACAAGCTAAAGATGTTGATATCATTATCACTACTGCATTAATCCCAGGTAAACCTGCACCAAAACTTATCTCAAAGGAGATGGTTGAATCAATGAAACCAGGCAGTGTTATTGTTGATTTAGCAGCATTAACTGGTGGTAACTGCGAATTAACTAAACCAGGTGAAGTATTTGAAACTGATAATAATGTTAAAATTGTTGGTTATACTGATTTAGCTAACCGTATGCCAGCACAAGCATCACAATTATACGGTACTAACATTGTTAATTTATTAAAACTACTTGCTAAAGAAAAAGATGGTAATATTGATATCAACTTTGAAGATGTGGTTATTCGTGGCGTAACAGTAGTCAAAGATAAAGAAATCACTTGGCCTGCACCACCGATTCAAGTTTCAGCACAACCACAGAAAAAAGCGGTTGAGCCTGTGGCTAAACCTGAACCTAAACCAATGTCACCAGCCAAAAAATATGGTATTTTTGCTTTATTAATTATTGCCTATTTCTGGTTAGCAAACTCTGTGCCTGAGAGCTTTTTAGGCCACTTTACTGTATTTGCTTTATCATGTGTAGTTGGTTATTACGTAGTATGGAATGTAACCCATTCATTACATACACCACTAATGTCAGTTACTAATGCTATATCCGGTATTATATTAGTCGGTGCAATATTGCAAGTCGGTGATGATAATGGCTTAACTACGGCGATTGCCTTCGTTGCTATTTTGATTGCTAGTATCAATATTTTTGGTGGATTCTTTGTTACCCAAAGAATGCTAAAAATGTTCCAACGTGGCAAGTAAAGGAGATTATTGATAATGTTAAGTCATGGAATCATTCAAGCAGCTTATGTTATTGCTGCATTACTGTTTATCTTTAGTTTACGAGGCCTATCAAATCAAGAATCAGCTAAATCTGGAAACATTTATGGCATGATTGGTATGGCAATTGCACTTATTGCTGCTGTTGCTAGTATCAAAGGTGGACTGCACTGGATCATTATTGCTATGGTTATTGGTGCAGCTATCGGTCTATATCTTGCTAAGAAAGTAGAAATGACCCAAATGCCAGAACTGGTTGCGCTTCTCCATAGTTTTGTTGGTATGGCGGCGGTTCTTGTTGGTTTTAATAGTTTCTTAGATGCACATACAATGATTACCAGCAATGAATTAACTGTGCATTTAGTTGAAATCTTTGTTGGTATCTTCATTGGTGCGGTTACATTCTCTGGTTCAGTAGTTGCATTTGGTAAACTAAATGGTCGTATTAGTTCTAAACCACTATCTATTCCATATAAACACTACTGGAACTTAGCAGCTATTGTTGTATCAGTAATTTTAATGTTTACTTTTATTGGTGTAAAAACTGGCGCAGGCGCACTTGTTAGTTTACTAGTTATGACAATCATTGCATTAGTGTTTGGCTTCCATCTTGTTGCTTCAATTGGTGGCGCCGATATGCCAGTGGTTATTTCAATGCTTAACTCATATTCTGGTTGGGCCGCAGCAGCAGCAGGATTTATGTTAGGTAATGACTTACTTATTGTTACTGGTGCTTTGGTTGGTTCTTCAGGTGCAATTCTTTCTTACATTATGTGTAAAGCAATGAATCGTTCATTTATCAGCGTAATTGCCGGTGGTTTTGGTAGTGATGGCAGTTCATCAAGCTCATCAGAAGAAGAACAAGGTGAATACCGTGAAATGCAACCAGCCGAAGTTGCTCAAACCTTAAAAGAAGCTCGTTCAGTGATTATTGTACCAGGTTATGGTATGGCTGTTGCTCAAGCTCAAGGCGCAGTTAGTAACATTACTGAAAAACTTCGTGGTATGGGTATAGAAGTTCGCTTTGGTATTCACCCAGTTGCAGGACGTTTACCTGGCCATATGAACGTATTATTAGCTGAAGCAAAAGTCCCTTATGATATTGTATTGGAAATGGATGAAATCAATGATGACTTCCCTGATACTGATGTTGTTTGGGTAATTGGAGCTAACGATACAGTTAACCCAGCGGCAGAAGAAGATCCTAATAGCCCTATTGCAGGAATGCCAGTTCTAGAAGTTTGGAAAGCAAAAACTGTCATTATTTCAAAACGTTCTATGAATACCGGCTATGCTGGCGTGCAAAACCCACTATTCTTTAAAGAAAATAGCTACATGTTATTTGGTGATGCTAAAGATAGTGTTGAAAAAGTATTACAAAATTTATAATGATATAACCATCATAAATAACAACAAACTGCGACTTCATGTCGCAGTTTGTTTAATGACAATTTTTATTTTTTGAATGTTTTAGATAAAAAGCCAATAATGAGATCTGTAACTTCACGATGTATCTCACCTTTTGTATGATAACTACCATCTTTACAATGAATACCCTAACCTTATTTTTCTTGATTTAAGATATCTTTTGCTGTAGATTTACAAATTTGCATAAAACAGAAATGTATTACATCTGGATTAATTATATAAATTGCGGAAGATTTAGCTAGAAATGTTTGTAAATAGGAAATAAATTAAAATAATTATAAAATGATGTAATAAAGTTTATTTATGGCAATTACTATTGAAATCTAAATTACAATTTGGGAATAAATATAAAATGAAAAAATGATCAATGATTTTCAAGTTTTACTTGTTCTTTATGATAAAGGTAATAAGCCCCTCGAGAAACCATTCGAAGTTGAAAAATAAGATCTTCTATTAATTTTTGACGTTGAATAGTATCAAAATCAAGCGCTTCCGCACCAGCATTAAAAGCAATAGTAACCATCGCTTCTGCTTGAGCTTCATTATAATGATGTGGCATTTGATTAGCATTATCTAAATAGTCAACAAGCTCGACAATGAAATGCTGAATTTCACGTGCAATTGCCGAGCGAAAAGCAGAAGAAGTTCCAGCTTTTTCACGCAGTAATAATAGAAATACTTTAGGATTTTTATCTACAAATTCAATAAAGGTGGTTACAGAAGTCCGAAGCACACTACCACCTTTTTCGATACGTTTTCGAGCTTGTCTTAATAATTGACGAAGAGTTAAACCACTTTCATCAACCATCGCTAAACCTAATTCATCCATATCACGAAAATGTCGATAAAATGAGGTAGCGGCAATACCTGCTTCACGAGCAACTTCACGCAAACTTAAACTTGCAAAACCTTGTTCAGCATTAAGTTGATTAAACGCAGCATCAATCAAACTTCGACGCGTTCTTTCCTTTTGCTGCGCTCTGATACCACCGGTTTTAATGTTTTTCATTTTCAAAATTCAGCATGATACAAATGTAAGTTATCAGTTTGTTTGCCCCAATAACCGCTCTTTTTCTGCAAAAACTTTTGGCATATGATCGCGAATAGTTTTAGCTATAGTTTCATAACGTGCTCTTAGTGGAGAGCCTGGTCGATAAATCAAAGCAATACTTCGCATTGGTATAGGATCACTACAAGGAATATAACAAATATTATCACGAGTACGTTCATTCGGTGCAGCAAGCTCTGGAAATAAGGTAATACCACGCCCAGCAGATATCATACTTCGTAATGTTTCTAAACTCGTTGCTTTAAATTGTTTGTCTTCATCAATTCCGACTTGAAAACAATATCCCATCGCATGTTCACGCAAACAGTGACCATCTTCTAACATTAAAAATTTTTGCCCTTTTAAATTAGAAAGCTTAACTGTTTGTTTAGTTGCTAATTCGTCACTTGCTGGAACCGCTAAAAACATAGGTTCATTAAACAGTGGTAATTCAATAAATTGTGCTGTTTCTTTTACTTGAGCAATAATCGCACAATCCAGTTTTCCACTCTCAAGTTGAGCAACAATATTGGCAGTTTGAGCTTCATGCAAATAAAGTTCTAATTGAGGAAAAGATTCGTGTAAAACGGTAATTACATGCGGTAATAAATAGGGTGCAATAGTTGGGATCAAACCTATATGCATCGGACCAGACATTTCTTCACCTTGACGACTAGCCATCTCTTTTAAAATTTGTATATTACGTAAAATTTCTTTGGCTTGCTCAACAAGCATCATACCGGTTTGGGTAAATAACACTTTGCGACTAGTTCGCTCAAGTAACATTACACCTAATTCGTCTTCAAGTTTTCTGATTTGACCACTTAATGTTGGTTGACTAACATTACAAGCATCTGCTGCTTTACGAAAGTGCCGAAATTCAGCTAACGATACAAAATATTCCAAATCACGAATATTCATAGTGTCCCCAAAAAATTATCAGTTAATGGTTATATACTCAGGAATATAATAAATAGATATAAAATACTACTGTTTTTTGTATAAAAATCATTTATAAAATAAGAGTATCAAATTCAGTAAAATTAATTAGTCATTTAAATACAGATAAAATCTGTTGTTATGCATAATTTCTTGATGCTTAATAGGCTAACTTTATTAATTGTACTATATAAATTACTATTGTTGATAATTATGTTTAAAAAATCAAATAGAATCTTTGATGATTATAAACTAAATCCCATCATTCTACTTACCATAGCCATATTAAGAAAAATGGAAAGTTAAAAGTAATTGCGATATAATCGCGCGCTAGATTGCTATATAGACTATTATTAATTTGAGGTGTGCTATTTTTAAACAAGTTTCTCGCTTTTATCGTAAAATGTTTCAGCATGAAGAACAGCAAAAATCGCACTATGTATCCATTTCTCGCAATGAACATAATATTTCTCGTAAAAATATAAGCGAAAATGCCCTAAAAGTTCTTTATCGCTTAAATAAACAAGGATATGAAGCTTATCTAGTTGGTGGATGTATTAGAGATCTTCTCTTAGGTAAAACACCTAAGGACTTTGATATTGCCACAAATGCTACTCCGGAACAAATTCTAAAGGTGTTTCGGAATTGTCGCCTGATCGGAAGACGTTTTCGTTTAGCACACATTATGTTCGGTAAAGAGATAATTGAAGTCGCCACTTTTCGTGGTGATCATGATGGTCAAAGTGAACATACCAATATATCTAAAAGATCACAATCTGGCATGCTATTACGTGACAATGTATACGGTACGATTGAACAAGATGCTATCCGACGGGACTTCACGATGAATGCCCTTTATTACAATGTTAAAGACTTTACTATCCGTGATTATTGTGGCGGATTAAACGATTTAAAAAATGGCGTTATTCGATTAATTGGCGATCCACAAACAAGGTATCGTGAAGATCCGGTTAGAATGTTAAGAACAATTCGTTTTGCCGCCAAACTTAACATGAAAATAGATCAAGCAACGGCTGATCCCATTAAAACGCTAGCCCCGTTGCTAAAAAATATTCCATCGGCACGACTTTTCGATGAATCTTTAAAATTATTACAATCTGGTCATGGTTACAATACTTATATCTTATTAAAACAATACCAATTATTTGAACAACTTTTCCCGGTAGTTGAACATTTATTTGTACACAATAATAATGGCAATTTGGAGAAAATTATTGCTCACGTATTAAAAAATACTGATTATCGAATAGCAAACGAGCAACGTGTCAATCCTGCTTTTTTATACGCAGCCTTTTTTTGGTATCCAATTATAGAACAGACTCAGATCAATTGTATTGAAAGCGGCCTTCAGTATTATGATTCTTTTTCTATGGCCATTAATGATGTGTTAAGCGAACAGTGTCAAATTATCGCAATACCCAAACGATTAACAAATATAATGAGTGATATATGGCGTTTACAATTAAGAATGAAGAAACGAGAAGGGAAACGTGCCTTTGTGATTTTAGAACATCCTAAATTTCGTGCTGCCTATGATTTGTTAGAAATGCGATCATCTATTGAAAAAGGTGAATTGTTAGATTTAGCTAAATGGTGGGATGAATTTCAACATGTATCCACCGAAAGAAAAATATTTATGGTTAAACAATTAGGCAAAAGTAATAAACGACGAACTAAACGTTAATTTTCATTCGCACTTTTATAAATAACCGCTATAATGTTTTAATTAAAATAATCATAATTACACTCTAATCATTGATGAAAAAATTATCACTCTCTCTTATTGCTATAGCTGTTACATTTTCTTTGTATAATTATAATAGTCCTAGCTATGCAATTGGCTTACCTAAAAATGATACTAATAATCCTAAGTGTCTTATTAATGTACCAAAATTTGAGCGACCAATTGTAAATGGTGATATAAATACATTACCGGTTAATGCAGAATCTAATGAATTCGAAGCAATTTATCCAGATTTAGCTATTTATAGTGGCGACGTGTATGTTGAACAAGGTAATCGCACCGTTCTAGCAGATAAAGTAACTATTGATTCTAAAGATACAAATAACCGCATGGCAATATTGGATGGAAACATCACTTATCAAGATAATTTAATAAAAATGAAAGGTGATCATGCGGCGATAAATCTCAACAATAATGATTCGGATATGCATCCCAGTGAGTATCATTTAGTTGATCGGCTTGGGCGTGGTAAAGCCGATGAAATGAAGCTAGAAAAAAACCGCTATATCATTCTAAAAAATGGTAGTTTTACTTCCTGTCCAGTAGATGATAGTACTTGGAATATTAAAGGTACTACAATAATTCATGATAACGAAGAACAATTGCTTGAAGCCTGGAATGCAGTATTTAGCATCGGCAAAGTACCTGTTCTATATTCGCCTTATTTACAATTACCAACCGGTAATAAAAGACGTTCTGGTTTATTAATACCCACTTTTGGTTATGATAGTATTGATGGTGTTGACTTCGCTTTACCTTTTTATTGGAATATAGCACCAAATTATGATGCAACATTAACACCAAGAGTATTACAACATCGTGGTATACAATTACAAACCGAATTTCGCTATTTAAATCAGTTAGGATTAGGAACTATCGCTTTTGACTGGTTGCAACATGATAGCCAATACAATGAAGATAGAAAGGCATTATTAAATGGCAATAATTATGATGATAATAATAATCGCTGGTTATTCCATTGGAAAAATGACGAATTAATAAATTATAATTGGCGCTTATATACTAATGTTACACGGGTTAGTGATAATCAATATTTAACCGATCTTAGCTCTAAATATGCCTTTCAGACAGATGGATATTTAACGCAATTCTATAAGTTAGCCTATAATGATGAAAGTTGGGATGTAGCTTTAGGTTACAACCATTTTCAAACATTTTATAAGAATAACCTTTATCAAACTCAGCCCCAATTCGATATTAATTATTATAATTACGACCTGGGCCCACTAAAATTCAAAACATTTGCACAAGTATATCATTTTATAAATGCCACAAAAGATAAACCTAATGCATGGCGAGCCCATATTGAACCAACACTGAATTATACAGTAACTAATTCTTGGGCCTCATTAGCAACAGAAACAGGCTTTATGGCGACTCATTACAAACAACAAAATCTTAAAAGATATAATCGCCTAAACAAAGATCTAGATAAAAAGTTATATAAAAAATTAGATAATAATGTAAATCGTTTTATTCCTAAATTTAGTCTGGATGGTAAAGTTATTTTCGAACGTGACATTGAGTTTAAGAATGGTTATACCCAAACACTTGAACCACGAATTAAATATACTTATATTCCCTATCGCGATCAATCCAATATCGATAACTATGACTCAAGTTATTTACAGACTGATTACGTTGGATTATTTAGAGATTTGGCATACAGCGGTTTAGATCGGATAGCCTCGACTAACAAACTTGCTACAGGGGTAACCACACGTATTTATAATAGTAATAAAATTGAAAAATTCAACTTATCTCTTGGTCAAATTACTTATTTCACTAAATCTAAAACTAGTGAGCATAATAATGAATTAGATAAAAATTCAGATACGGGCAGTATTACATGGGCAACAGATAATTTTTGGCGTATAAGTAATGATATTGTTTTTCGTAGTGGCATCCAATATGATACCCGAATTGACACCATTGCCTTAGCTAACACTACCTTTGAGTATCGACCTAACAGTGATAAATTAATGCAATTATCTTATCGATATGCAAACCATAATTATATTACTACTGTAGATGACAGATATAAAGATTCATCAGAAAAACGCTATAAGCAAGATCTGTCTCAAGCCGGTATCATGGCTAGTTGGCCATTATCTGCAACTGTAAGTGCTGTCGGATCATATTATTTTGATATGAAACAGAATCAAACTGCAGATAGCTTTGTTGGCCTACATTATAGTGATTGTTGCTGGGGAGTAACCATGCAATATGGCCGAAAGCTAACCGATTGGGACGACAAAACCCATGTGAGTAAATATAAAAATAAACTTTCAATTAACTTTGAATTACAAGGTTTAGGTAACAATAGTGATTACAAAGCTAAAATGTTAGACTTTGGTAAGTTACCTTATACATCAACATTTTAATAAACTAACAAATAAATTTATAGTGATAAAATTAATATCACAACAATATAATGAGTTAAATAACTATGAAATTATTAAAACTTTTTATTGCATTAAACTTAAGTATTAATGTAGCACTCTTTACCCCACTTTTAGCTCATGCAGCTCCCAAAGTTATAGAACAAGTGGCTGCGGTGGTTAATAATAATGTCATTTTAGAAAGTGACATTAATGATATGTTAAAAACCATTAAAGCAAGCGCCGATCCGAGAACTTTACCTAATGATAAAGTACTCCGAAAACAAATCATCGAGCGCTTAATCGTTGAAAATTTGATTTTACAAAAAGCAGCTAAAGCTAAAATTAACATAAGTGATGATGAAGTAACCGGCGCGATTGATAGTATTGCAGCTGAAAATGGTATGACAATCGATCAATTACGAAGTAAATTATCTGCAATGGGAATTAGTTATAGCACTTATCGAGAACGTATTCATAATGATATGTTGATTGAGCAAGCCCGTATAAATGAGGTTAGACCGAGAATCAAAGTATCACCTCGAGAAGTAGAAAACTTAACTAAAACAATGACTAATCAACCGACTAATAATATTGATGTCAAAATTAGTCATATTTTAATTTCCATTCCAGAAAAAGCATCTAAACAACAAGTTGATAGTGCCACAAATAAAGCCATGGACATTATTAATCGAGCTAAAAAAGGGGAAAATTTTGCTAAATTAGCCACATCATACTCTAATGATGACCTCGCACTAAAAGGTGGCTCTATGGGATGGCGAAAGCTCAATGAACTACCGACTATATTCGAAGAACGTTTGATTCGTGCAGCAAAAGGTAGTGTAGTCGGTCCTATCCGTTCAGGTGTCGGTATTCATATAATAAAAGTTGATGATACTCGTTCTGAAGCGCCGAAAAAAATTACCCTTCAAGAAGTGAATGCTCGACATATATTAATTAAAACTAACGTATTAGTTACCGATCAAATTGCTAAACAAAAATTAACTGATATCCGTAAAGCCATTACTAGTGGAGCAACCACATTCGCTGCTGCAGCAAAAGCTAATTCTGAAGATACTGGTTCGAAGGACAATGGCGGTAATTTAGGCTGGAATAGACCTGAAATTTATGATAATGGCTTTAAAAGTGCACTATTACAACTGAAAAAAGGTGAAATCAGTCAGCCAATAAGATCATCTTTCGGTTGGCATTTAATTCAACTAATTGATACCAGACAGACTGACGGCACCAATATGGTTAAGAAAGATCAAGCTTACCGACTTATTTTTAACCGAAAATTTGCCGAAGAAGCACAAGTTTGGATTCAAGAACTAAAAGGTGATGCTTATATTAAAATTACAGGTGAAGGAAAGAATGAATAGTCGTGTTCATCAAGGGCATTTTGCTCGCAAGCGATTTGGTCAAAACTTTCTACATGATGATTATATTATTGAAAGTATTGTTGCTGCGATACAACCTAAACAAGGGCAAGCTTTAGTTGAAATAGGCCCAGGACTTGCTGCATTGACAATACCGGTAAGTAAACATGTTGATCATCTGACTGTGATTGAAATTGATAGGGATTTAGCTAGTCGATTGGTCGAAAATCCTTTTTTACAAAATAAAATTAGTGTGATTGAACAAGATGCGTTAACATTTGATTTTAATCTATTATTCAATCAATTAGGTCAGCAATTAAGAGTATTTGGTAACTTACCTTACAATATTTCGACGCCCTTAATGTTTCATTTATTTGAATACGCGCCAATTATTGCTGATATGCATTTTATGTTACAAAAAGAGGTAGTTACTCGTTTAGTTGCAGCTCCAAATAGTAAAGATTATGGGCGCTTAAGTGTGATGGCACAATATTACTGCCAAATTATCCCTGTTTTAGAAGTACCACCAACTTCTTTTAAACCCGCCCCTAAAGTTGATTCAGCTGTAGTTAAACTAATACCTTATAAGCAAAAACCTTATTTAGTTAATGATGTCAAAGTACTTTCACGGATTACTACAGAAGCATTTAATCAAAGACGCAAAACCATACGCAATAGCTTAGGTAATTTATTTACGGCAGAACAAATGCTTGAATTAGATATTGACCCTAATTTACGGGCGGAAAATTTGACGGTAAAACAATATTGTCTATTGGCAAACGCTTGGAAATAATCTTATGGCAAATCTAATAATTGGTGATATTCATGGGTGTTATGATGAATTTATGCGTTTACTTGAAAAAGCAGGTTTTTCATCATCGGATACGTTATGGTTAACTGGTGATTTAGTTGCTAGAGGACCTAAATCACTGGAAGTTATCAGATTTGTTAAAAAAAATAGCGAACAAATTAGATTAGTACTAGGTAATCATGATTTACATTTGTTATCAATCTATGCCAATGTTACTCCTTCTAAAAAGAAGGATAATCTCGATGAATTAATTCATGCTGATGATTTTGATGAATTAATGAACTGGTTACGTAAACAACCACTTCTCCAAATAGATGAAAAACTAAAACTTATTATGACTCATGCGGGAATAACACCACAATGGGATTTGGAAACATTAAAAAAATGTGCCCATGATCTAAATGTCGTTTTAAGTAGTGATTCATATCCCCTTTTCCTCGACAAAATGTATGGTAATTTTCCAGATGAGTGGTCAATGGATCTACAAGGATTAGATCGACTACGATATATTGCCAATGCATTAACTCGAATGCGTTATTGCTACGAAGATGGCCGACTTGATTTTTATTACAAAAATCAACCTGATCAAGCACCCTCAAAACTTAAACCTTGGTTTGCTCTGCCAGGAAAAATCCCAACAGGTTATAGTATAGCTTTTGGTCACTGGGCAGCACTGAATGGAAAAGGAACTCCAGAGAATATTTACGCGCTTGATACAGGATGTTGTTGGGGCGGCAAATTAACTTGTTTGCGATTTGAAGACAAAAAATACTTCAAAAAGAAAAATACCGAAACCAATTAAATTAGAAAAAGGCTATTTTATTATGTCTGCACTATCTGTTATAAAATCAATCTGGAAAATTATCAATTTAATCAGAGAAATATTTCTTAATCTCGTTTTCTTAATCATTATTCTTTTGATTTTTAGTGGTATCGCATTAATAAAAGAAGTCAACAAACAAGATGTCATTCCTCAATCTGGCACTTTAATTATGGATCTTGAGGGAGTTGTCGTTGACAACTCACTTTATAGTGATGAAATTTATGAAATACAAGATAAGATCTATGGCAAAAAAGTAAATCTATCTCGTGAAAATAGCTTATTTGATTTAGTGCAAAAGATATCTCAAGCGACATCAGATCCAAATATTAAAAGTTTGGTGTTAAAATTAGATAATTTTGTCGGAGCTGATATGAGCTCCCTACAGTATATTGGAAAATATTTAACGAAATTCAAAGCAGCCAATAAACCTATTTATGCCATCGGTTCAAACTTTAATCAAAGCCAATATTATTTAGCCAGTTATGCTAATAAAATCTACTTAACTCCATTAGGGGCTGTAAATGTATTTGGGTTATCAGCCAATAATTTATATTACAAAACATTATTAGAGAATTTAAAGGTAAATACTCATGTTTTCCGTGTCGGTACTTATAAATCTGCTATTGAGCCGTTGATTCGAGACAATATGTCGGAAGAAGCTAGAAGCAATACCTCTCGATGGTTAAATCTAATGTGGAATAACTACCTTGGTGACATTTCAGAAGAACGAAAAAAAGCACCCTCACAATTAGTACCATTAGCCGAAAACATGCTATCAGAATTAAAAGCAGCTAATGGCAACATGGCACAATACGCGTTATCAAATGGTTTGATTGATGCAATAGCGACTAATCAAGAATTCGAACTAGAAATCAATATAAAAAATAAAGTAAGTATTTATGATTACCAGCTGAAAGAAAATGCTAAACCAGAAACTGAAGAACCCAAAATAGCGGTTGTTTTTGTCAATGGAACAATTACCAACGGTGAAAATAGCAGCAATGTTGCTGGAAGCCAAGATATTGTTGAGCAATTAAGAAAAATTCGTAAAAATTTAAATAAAAATAATATACAAGCGGTCATACTTAGAGTAAATAGCCCTGGAGGAAGTGTTGATGCTTCAGAAGCGATTCGCAATGAATTAGAAGCTTTACGTAGTTACCAAATTCCAGTTGTTGTCTCCATGGGTGGTATGGCCGCTTCTGGTGGTTATTGGATATCAACTGCATCGGACTATATTGTTGCCAGCCCAAATACTATTACTGGATCCATTGGCATCTTCGGTATAGTACCAACCTTTGAAAATTCACTTTCTCATATCGGAGTCTATAATGATGGAGTATCAACATCACCATTAGCAAATAGAAGCCTAACTCAAAATCTATCGAGTGAAATGAACCAATTTATACAAATGAATATTGACAATGGTTATCACACTTTTATTTCTTTAGTAGCAAAAGCACGAAATATGACTACAGAACAAGTAGATAATATAGCCCAAGGACAAGTGTGGCTGGGCTCAGAAGGAAGTAAAAACGGTTTAGTTGATAAGTTAGGTGATTTTGATGATGCAATCGAAATGGCCGCTACATTAGCTAATATTTCAGATTATCAAATAGATTGGCAAAAACAAGAAGGTAATTGGCTCAATGCTTTTTATTCAGATATGATTGCAATGATGCCTAAATCAACAGCAGAGGTATTGTTCGAACAAATACCCGAAATAAAACAGATCAAACAGCAAGTTTCATTCTGGGACAAATTCCAAGATGGGCAAAACCGTTATATTTACTGCCTAAATTGTGCAGATATTAGATAATAAAAAATCCACCTCTAAGGTGGATTTTTTTACTATTATTTGTCTGCTTGGAAAAAATAACGCATATTATTCATAGCTGCATTAATGAGATTATAATCAGGTGTTTCATTTACTTCATTATTGTAAACATCGAAATAATGACTAATACCGAGACGATTAACAAAATAAATGTTGTCTTTGGTCCGTACTGCATATGAACTATAATTAGACATAAGCAACCAATCTCTATCCATTATTGGACTAAATAAATCATAACCAATCGAATAATCGGTAATATCGTTTTTTACATGCAAATAATGGCGCATTATTGAAGGTACAACATCTTCATGGCTGGTAAATTTATTTATATTATCGCTTATATGTTGAAGATCTTTTGCGCCAACAATAATAAAAGGTACTTTAGTTTGAGCATCCGTATAATTGCCATTATGCCCCCAAAAACCTAATTTATTATCATTCATTTCTTGTGAATGATCACCAGTAATAATAATCAATGTATTATCTAATGAACCAGACTGTTTAAGTTCATCATAAACTTTCTGCAACAAATAATCATCATAATAGACACTCTGTTTATAACGATTAAAAATTGGAACGGGATCTGTATTGTTATTTAATGTCATATAATTGAGGTCACCAACTGGTTTAAATTTCACATCAAAATCTTTCGGGAAATCATAAGCATGTGGCGCATCAAAAAATAAAAACGAAAAACTAGGGTTAGATTTGTCCCTAGATTCATACCAATTTAGCCAGTCATCCGTTATCTGTTTATCACGACTTGACGCTAGACCATCTTTACTACTGATTCTTAAATTTTTGATAGTTAAAAAAGCAGTACGATCAAATTCAGGTGAGGTGATTTTAGCGGAAGTAAAAATTCCAATATTATAGTTTTCTTTTTGTAGAGTAGTTATAAATAACGATGGAATACGGTTTCTTATAAATGAATCCCAGTATGTCCCGGGAATACCATAGAAAAGACCAAAAATACCTGTACGAGTTGCATTACCTGTTGAATAATGATTATTAAAAATTATGCCATCATTCTGTTTAACAAAACGATAGGTGTTGGGGGAAATATCTGGACTAAAAGTATCATAACGCCAAGAATCTAACACAATAAACATAATATTAGGTGTTACTTGATTATCTGGATTAATCATAAGATCTTTTTTAGGGTAATAGATACTTGCGTGCTGGCTATCCCTTTCAATAAGCACTTTATGTTGTCCTGATTTATCAAAATATCCCATTATCTTTTTTGAGGTAAACGGACGATATAAAGGAATATATTCTTTTATAACCATAATCGGAGAATAGGCGTAATAAAAAGCAACCATATGTATCAAATGACTGATAACCAAGCAACTAGCAAGAAAAACTGTTGGTATAATTAATATTTTAGGTCGAATAGTTTTATGATTAAATTTTTTATCAAATAGATAAAGGATTAAATATTCTATTCCACAAAAACCGAATATTAACAAAAACATTAATACATAAGTCGGAATTGAAAAATCCACGACCTGACCGGACAAAACCATAGATAATACCGACTCATTGATATGAAATCGATATTGTTGGAAAACGATAGTATCTATATATAAAACAATTTGCAATAAACTGAATATAAGTGCCAAGCAGATATTAGTTAATTTTTTACTCATCCAAAGGAAAGGAATAGATAAAACGAAAAATAATAAATATATTGAAAAAAAATGACCTAAAACTGCAATAAATGCAAAAAGGCTTCCATCCCAATTAAACGATGCACCAGGTACCCAAAAATATCGGATTGCTATTATTGCCGAAATAAAAATATTTACTAACATAAACCAATAAAGTTTTTTCATAGAAATCCATTAAATAACAGGCTAAATTTTTTTAATAATAATATTTTTTTTATTTTGAGTTAGGGCTTTCCGCAAAATTTTTAACAAAAAAACAATAAATGTATGGAGATTAATATAAAATTAACAAAAAGAAATAACAATACCAATTAATTCCACGAATAAAAGCTATCTAAACCAGACAAATGATGTTTAGTTGTATAGCCATAAAATGCGAACACACTCAACATTCAAACAGTAATAAAAAGAAGACACTGGCAATTGAAAACGACGTATAATATTTAAAATATATAGAAAAAATTAAAACATTTACCACTGAATAAAGTAGTTGCTGTAACACCAGATAAACGATTAATCATTCCTGAAATAACAAAGCCTAATCGAAGCTCTACAATCAAGAGCACCCACATTACTCATGATAACAGAGTAAGAAACTCATAATTAGTTGATGCTAACCAAGCAACAAAAGCATTTAAAAGTAACCCAACAACCATCCATACACTTGACTCATGTATGGTTGTATACGGCGCTTATTCTTCAACTGAACCGTTAGGAGTATAACTTGATATATCTTAACTCCCATAAAAGTAACATAATACCTTATTATATATTAAATAAAGATTAATACCATTTTTTCAAGGCATTTACATCAGATTGCTTTGCCTCAACCCAATTTTCACCATTACCAGTTTGTTCTTTCTTCCAAAATGGTGCTTCGTTTTTTAATACATCCATAATAAATTCTGTTGCAGCAAAAGCATCACTTCGATGCGCAGAACTAACGCCAACAAAAACAATACTCTCATTAACATTAATTTTGCCCACACGATGCACTAATGCAACTCGATTAATTGACCATCTATCTCGGGCTTGATGAATAATATTCTTCAATACTTTTTCTGTCATTTGAGGATAATGTTCCAACGTTAAACTAATCACTTGGTTTTCTGAACTACGTACTTTCCCAATAAAAGTGACTACTGCTCCATCTTGAGGTGCCCCATAGAGCCATGTTATTAATGAATTTATATCAATATATGATTGGTTGACTTCAATAATATTCATATTGTCATCCACCCGTTACTGGTGGAAAAAATGCAATTTCATCACCATGTTGAATTATATGATGATAATCAACTAGCGCATGATTTACCGCACATAATACAGTTTTTTCTTTTAAAGCAAATGCCCATTTGTCACCACGTAAACTCAGCTGATCTAAAAGTTGTGCTATAGACATTTGCTCTACCATTAATTCCAAAGATTCAATTCCTAGTAGCTCTCTAATTTGTGCAAAAAAATAAATTTTATTCATACTTTCACTTTTCTAATTAAACTATAGTCACCAGATTTTCCACCAATTTTATTTAATAATCTAACCTGATTAATAATCATATCTTTCTGACTAGCTTTGCACATATCATATATCGTTAATGCAGCTACAGAAGCAGCAACTAACGCTTCCATTTCCACGCCTGTTTGACCAGTTACCTTACAAACTGACTCTATTCTTACACTATGATTTTCAAATAGCGGTTCAATATTAACCTCTATTTTAGTAAGTAGTAATGGATGACAAAGTGGTATTAACTCCCATGTCCTTTTCGCAGCTTGAACTCCAGCAATTCGAGCAGTTGCAAACACATCACCTTTATGATGTTTTCCTTCAATAATCATATTAAATGTTTCTTCATTCATTAATACTATTGATTCTGCCCTAGCCTCTCGATGGGTTATCTGTTTTTCTGAAACATCCACCATATGAGCATCACCACGCTGATTAATATGTGAAAATGACGCTGACATTTTTGAATACCCTTAAACATTATGTTTTAATTTGTTACTCAAGATAACAAATTTTGTTTATCGATACTACTAGCATATACATAAAGTATTAATATTTAATTTAGAAATAATTAATTAATCTGCCTGCGTAATTTTTGCGAGTTAAACAAAATCTGCGTACAATAGCAATTTTATAACTGTAATAGTGATTGTTAATGCTGATTGCACATGTAGCCTTACCGGTACCCCTTTATCAACTGTTTGATTACACACTTACGACGCAGGCTGAAATTGGTATGCGAGTTAAAGTGCCATTTGGTAAACGGGAAATGATTGGAATCATCGTTAAGATTGATCAACAAACAACTTTTGATATCGAAAATTTAAAACCTATTACCGAAATTATTGATACAAAAAACCCCTTTCCTCAACCAATTTGGCAATTATTAAATTGGGCAACCAATTATTATCATTTTCCAATTGGTGAAGTAATATTTCACGCTATGCCGATCCCATTAAGGCAAGGACGTCCAGCCATCAAAGATGGCATAAAACATTGGCAATTAACACCAAAAGGGCAGCAAATTGATTTAAACCTTCTATCACGAACACCAAAACAGAAATTATTAGTATCTTCACTCAGAAACAACTGTTTGAATGAAAGTGAATTTAAATCGAATATCTATCAAGAATTACAGAAAAAACAGCTTATCGAGCTTGTTTATCGCCAACCTGATAAAATTTGTTGGCATACAAATTATTCAACCAACAAAGCACCGATCCAATTAAATCATGAACAATTAAATGCAATCACTACTATTAATAAACAAAACAAACAATTTGGTGTATTTTTGCTTGATGGTATAACTGGTTCTGGTAAGACGGAAGTTTATCTAAATATTATTTCTGATGTTTTAGCTCAAGGAAAACAAGCTTTAGTATTAGTACCTGAAATTGGTTTAACACCGCAAACTATCAAACGTTTTAAACAGCGTTTTAATGCACCAATTGATATTTTACATTCGGGCCTTACTGATAAGGAACGTTTAGAGGTTTGGTTAAAAAGTAAAGATGGTGACAATGCTATCGTCGTAGGTACACGATCAGCACTTTTTACTCCATTTCAAGATTTAGGTATTATTATTATTGATGAAGAGCATGATAGTTCTTATAAACAGCAAGAAGGCTGGCGTTATAATGCCAGAGACTTAGCAATCATCCGAGCAAAAATTGAAAATATACCTATTATTTTAGGATCGGCTACGCCCTCTCTTGAAACCATTAATAATGCCCAAAATCATAAGTATCAACAGCTCAAGCTTACACAACGAGCGGGTAATGCCAAATTAGCAAAACAATCTATTTTAGATATTCGCGGTATGGCTCTAACTTCTGGACTTTCCCAGCCATTAATTACCCGAATAAAAAAACATTTAGATAATAATAATCAAGTTATGTTGTTTCTTAATCGTAGGGGATTTGCGCCATTAATCATTTGTCATGATTGCGGTTGGATTGCCGAGTGCCCACGTTGTGATCGACCTTATACCTTTCATAAAAAACAAAATAGACTAATTTGTCATTATTGCGATACACCTAGAAATATCCCACAACAATGTCCTAAATGTGGTTCGACACAATTACTACCGATTGGATTTGGAACAGAACAACTAGAAAAACAACTCAATATATTATTTCCGAATATAAAAATCACTCGTATTGATCGTGATACCATAACCAAAAAAGAGGCATTAAACACTTATTTACATGACATCCAAAAAGGCGGTGCCCATATTTTAGTTGGTACGCAAATTCTGGCTAAAGGACATCATTTCCCTGATGTTACATTAGTTGGAATAGTGGATGTTGATGGCGCTCTATTTTCCAGTGATTTTAGAGCCACAGAAAGATTTGCACAAATATATACCCAAGTTTCAGGACGAGCAGGTCGGGAAACAAAAGCTGGCGAGGTTATTCTACAAACCTATCATCCAGAACATCCATTATTAAATATATTACTAACGCAAGGTTACCAAGCATTCGCCAAACAAACTTTACAAGAACGTAAGCAAACATTACTACCACCATTTAGTTATCAGGTGCTAATTCGTGCCGCTGATCGTAATAATCTACAAGCACCAAAATTTTTACAGCGTATCCATGATTGGCTAAAAGCAAATTATAATCAAGATTTATGGCAACTTGGGCCTATACCTGCAAGCCAACCGAAAAAAGCGGGCTATAATCGTTGGCAATTACTCTTGCAACATAGCAACCGACAAGTATTACAGCAAATATTAGATAACCTTCTTATAGTTATTGAACAGTGGAAAGATACATCAAAAGTAAGATGGAGTATTGATGTTGATCCGATTGATAATTAAACATCTCTTCCAACAGGTAACCAGTTGGAAGAGATTAAATTTATAATGTAATTTTTCCTATATTTTTATCTAGTGTTGCTTGACCAATACCTGAAACCTCTTTTAACTGCTCTATAGAAATAAAAGGACCAAATTTTTCTCGATATTCAATAATCTTCTGAGCCTTACTCATACCAATACCAATTAACCCTTTAGTTAACTCTTCAGCTGTTGCTGTGTTGATATTAACTTGAACAACTTGTTTTTGTACCTCTGTGGTAGTGGTTTCTGATTTTGATTCTGCAAAACTGAAAGTTGAAAAAAAGAAGCTTGAGAATAAAAAACATAATATTGTAAAAATTTTCATTTGATTAACTCCAAAATAATTATGCAAGTAAATTTGCAAGTTAACTATCTCATTAAGTTAATAAAATGAATTTTACTATTAATAAAAATGCGAAAAGCCACTTAAGTGGCTTTACTTTAATTACAGCGAATATAAATTTATTTCGATCTCAATCACATATTCGCATCAGGCATTATTTCAATTTTTGATTTAGAACGAATATCATCACGAAGATAATAATAAGTATCATCAACGAATAATGGTAATAATTCTGATGAAATATCTTGATACTCTGTTGGTGTATCTACTTTAGTTAATGCAACAATATAAGCAGTATTATTTTCTAAAAATTGTGCTCCATAAGTCACAGATTTAACACCTTTAATCGGTTGCTCTAAATTAAATACCATATCGACAACCTGTTTATCTAAATTGGTTGAGTCTCTATTTAACTCATACCTTTGACTTAATCTAATTTTATCAGATTTACCAGTAGTATTTAATTCAGCTAATAAATTTTCAACATTAGATTTAAAACGATTATCAGATATATTCTTAGTTAACTGTTGTTTAATTGTATCTTTAACTTCATCAAATGGTGCTATCCCTTCAGGACGATTATCAGTAACTTGAATTACAAAATCATAACTACCTTGTTTTCTTTCAATTGGAATTAAATCAGACATTTTATGAGTTAACTGACCATCAACTATCATTTCTTCACTAAAAACTAAATCGCTTATTTCAGGATGAATCATGATTGAAAATGGATCTTGATAAGTTGTCCAATCAGTCGTATTTACAGTAAGCCCTGTTTTTTCAGCTAACTCCTCAAGAGATTTTGGTGATTCACTTAATGCAACTTTAATTTTATCTTCAATTGCATTGAATTCTTTTTGTATTTTTTGATTAGCTATGCTTGCTCCAATCCTAGCTCTAACTAAATCAAGATCCATACTTTTACTTGGCTGTATACCATCTAACTTAATTATTGCAAACCCTTCATCCGTAGGTATCGGTGTTGAAATTTGGTTAATTTTTTTTAAATTTGCTTTTTTAAATACTTCAGGTAAAGAATTATCTTCAGCAAACCAACCTAATGAACCATTTTTACCATAAGCTGACATATCATTATTTGTATTCAGCGTTTGCGCAATTTGTTCAAAATTAGCACCTGTAGCCAATTCTTTAGTAATTTTATATGCTTGTGCTTTATCAGTTACAAAAATTACACTAAAAGCTTTTTGCGCTGGATAACTATATTCATGAATATTTTTATTATACTCTGCTTTAACTTCATCATCACTGATTTTAACTGATTGAGCGATAAGATCTTTAGAATTATAAATATATTTAATTTTTACACGTTCTTTTTTGTGAAAATTATTTTTATGCTCATCATAATATTTTTTTTCGTCAGCTTCAGAAATATTTATATCTTTATTATCATCAATTGATGAATCAATTACCGTCGCATAAATATTTCTCGTTTGATTTTTTAATAATCCTATTTCTGAATCAGATGGTAAAACAAAACTCGATTGTACTAATGCATCCATAACTTGTTGTTGTTGTAATGACGTTTTTAATATTTCAGCATAACTATCAGGAGTGAAACCATTTTCAGCCAGTAAATCTAAATAGTTCTGATTATCAAATTTACCGTCTATAAAGAAAACTTTTTGTTGTTTAATATAATTCTTTATATTCTCATTACTGATGGCGGTATTAATTTTATCTGCAAACTGATAAGCTAAATAATTATCTATTTGTTGAGCTAAAATATTACGACGCAACATTTTGATAAAAGATGCATCACCAGTAGTTTTTGCTAAGGATTGTTTGACTTGATCTTCAAATCCTGCACGACTGATACCTTCACCATCAACTTTAGCAATATATAATTGTTCATCGTTGGCACTATTACCACTACCACCAAAACCTAAAAATCCTACGCCGGTAAAAATAAAACATAAAATAATGATTGCAAAGATTATTTTAACAACAACACTATTTGCTGCTGTTCTAATTGTTTCCATCATAACTGGCTATTCTCCATACACCTGAATTTTAATTTCGCAAGTATAGCATATTTGCTAAAATAGGCTATTATTCAATTAAAAGTCGATAAAAAAAGTCAACACACGGTTGACTTTTTCATTCATAAAACTCAAAAACATTAGCTAATAGGTTTATAATTTATTTATATTTTTGCTAGATTTTACGCTAGCTTTTCTTCTTTTAGCTTTTCCTATTACAGGTTCAATACCAAATGGATTGTTTTGTAAGGCGATAGTTAATACTTCATCAATCCATTTTACTGGTTTAATTTCGATTTCAGATTTCACATTATCTGGAATATCTTCAAGATCTTTGACATTATCAATAGGAATCAATGCTGTTTTTATACCACCTCTATGCGCAGCTAATAATTTTTCTTTTAATCCACCAATTGGTAATACTTCACCTCGTAAGGTTATTTCACCGGTCATTGCAACATCAGAACGAACAGGATTACCTGTTAAGGTCGAAACCAACGAGGTACACATAGCAATACCAGCACTTGGACCATCTTTAGGTGTAGCTCCATCAGGAACATGCACATGTATATCACGTTTTTCATAAAAATCGTTATTGATACCAAGTTTTTCTGCTCGTGAACGAACAACAGTCAGTGCTGTCTGAATTGATTCTTGCATCACATCACCAAGAGAGCCGGTGTAAGTTAATTTCCCCTTCCCAACTACACTTACCGATTCAATTGTCAATAAATCGCCGCCAACTTCAGTCCAGGCTAAACCAGTAACTTGACCGATTCGATTTTCACTTTCTGATTTGCCATAATCAAAACGTTGTACACCTAAAAAGTCTTTTAGATTGTCTTGGCTAATATTCACTTTATGTAATTTACTATTTAAAGCCAATTGTTTAACTACTTTACGGCAAATTTTAGCTATTTCTCTTTCTAAACTACGCACACCAGCTTCACGAGTATAATAGCGAATAATACCAATGATAGCAGAGTCATCAATATCTATTTCTTTGGCTTTTAAGCCACTGTTAGCGATCTGTTTAGATATTAAGTGTTGTTTAGCTATATTTAATTTTTCATCTTCAGTATAACCAGACAGTCTAATGACTTCCATCCTATCAAGTAAAGGGGCAGGGATATTCATTGAATTAGCCGTTGCCACAAACATTACGTCAGATAAATCATAGTCTACTTCTAAATAATGATCATTAAATGCATTATTTTGTTCTGGATCTAGTACTTCAAGCAATGCAGACGCTGGATCACCTCGCATATCAGAAGCCATTTTGTCGATTTCATCTAATAAAAATAGTGGATTTTTAACTCCAACTTTAACCATACGTTGGATTAATTTACCTGGCATGGATCCAATATAAGTTCTTCTATGGCCACGAATTTCCGCTTCATCACGAACACCACCTAAAGCCATACGCACATATTGTCGACCAGTTGCTTTTGCAATAGATTGGCCTAGAGATGTTTTACCAACCCCTGGAGGTCCAACTAAGCATAAAATTGGACCTTTTACCTTATTAACTCGCCCCTGTACAGCTAAATATTCCAATATTCTGTCTTTTACACGCTCAAGCCCATAATGATCTTTATCTAAAACCTTTTGTGCAGCTTGGATATCTTTTTTTACTTTACTACGTTTATGCCAAGGCAACTGTAGCATCCAATCGATATAACCTCGAACGACAGTTGCTTCAGCTGACATAGCAGGCATCATTTTAAGTTTATTAAGTTCGGATAGCGTTTTTTCCTTGGCCTCTTGAGGCATTTTTGCCTTAGAAATTTTTAAGTTTAACTCTTCAAATTCATCCGGTTTATTATCTATATCACCTAGTTCTTTATGGATTGCTTTAATTTGCTCATTCAGATAATACTCTTTTTGAGCCTTTTCCATCTGTTGTTTAACTCGCTGACGAATATTCTTTTCTACTTGCAACAAGTCTATTTCAGCTTCCATTAATGAAATAAGTAATTCAAAACGTTTTTCTAAATCAGCAGTAACCAAAATATCTTGTTTTTGCTCAACTTTTATAAATAAGGTTGCGGCGATGGAATCCGCAAGTTGTGATGGTTCTTTTATAAGATGAATAGAATCAACAACTTCTTGTGTTACTTTTTTATTAAGTTTGGCATAATCATCAAAGTTTGACAATAGTACTCTTGTCATTGCTTGATTGATTTTATCTGTTTTTTTCGACTCTTTTAATGGTTTGATATCAGCTATTAAATAGTCATCCTCTTTTCGTTCAACTATATCACCAATCTTAGCTCGAGTAACCCCTTCAACCAGTACTTTCACAGTTCCATCTGGTAATTGAAGTAATTGTAAGACATTAGCTACTGTCCCCACTTCATATAAATCTTCAACATTTGGTTCATCTTGAGAAGGATGCTTTTGCGTAACAAGAAAAACTTGCTTATCCATTTCCATCGCACTTTCTAAGCAACGAATTGATTTATTTCGACCGACAAAGAGAGGAATCACCATATGAGGAAATACAACAACATCACGTAATGGTAAAATAGGCATAATCATTTGTTTAGTTTGTTTTGTCTTCATTTTATTCTCTCGGTAGTACAAACTTATCTGTCTTATATTGGGGCCATTTTAAGATATTCAAGCTTATCCTTTGATGTTTTAAATACGGTAAGTGCTCTTTCAAAGCACATCCGTATCTTAGCGAACTGAACATTAACTGCGATTTGTCTGCTTAAAAAGACATATTGGTTTATCTATTAAGCTGACAATTCTGTATTTCCACTATAAATTAATTTAGGTGATTGCAACTGTTCAACAGTTTCTTTATCAACAAGGACTTTTTTTACATTATCCATTGATGGTAAGTCATACATTGTATCTAACAATATATTTTCCACGATTGAGCGTAATCCTCTAGCACCTGTTTTGCGTTTCATCGCTTTTATGGCAATTGCCTCTAAAGCCTCTTGTGTGAATTCTAGTTCTACACCGTCTAATTCTAATAATGCATTAAATTGTTTAGTTAAGGCATTTTTAGGTTCAGTCAATATATTGACTAAAGCATCTTTATCTAGTTCCGATAAAGTTCCAATGACAGGTAATCTACCAATAAATTCAGGAATTAAACCAAATTTGACTAAATCTTCTGCTTCAATTTGCGCTAGTAATTCAGACTCTGTTGCTTTATTTTTGCTACTTTTTACATCTGCACCAAAACCAATACCAGTATTGGTAGAAACTCGATTTTCAATAACTTTATCTAAGCCACTAAAAGCACCGCCACAAATAAAGAGAATCTTTGATGTATCCACTTGTAAAAACTCTTGTTGTGGATGCTTACGCCCACCTTTAGGAGGAACCGATGCTACTGTTCCTTCAATTATTTTTAACAATGCTTGCTGTACCCCTTCACCAGATACATCTCGCGTGATAGATGGATTATCTGATTTTCTTGAGATTTTATCTATTTCATCAACATAGATAATTCCTCGTTGAGCTTTTTCTACATCATAATCACAACTTTGTAATAATTTTTGAATAATATTTTCAACATCTTCACCAACATAACCTGCTTCGGTTAAAGTTGTTGCATCCGCCATAGCAAAAGGAACATCTAAAAAGCGCGCTAATGTTTCAGCTAATAATGTTTTACCACTACCAGTTGGACCTATTAATAAAATATTACTTTTACCTAACTCTACATCACTACGTGTAGAATAACTACGCAAGCGTTTATAATGATTATAAACAGCCACAGATAATACTTTTTTTGCTCGTTCTTGACCAATGACATATTCATCAAGATGGTCACGTATTTCATGAGGAGTTGGCAATGGTTTACTTATAAATTCTTCATGAGAAAGAAAATTTTTGGTCTCTTCTTTTAAAATATCATTACACAAACCAATACATTCATTACAAATATAAATAGATGATGGCCCAGCAATTAGTTTACGGACTTCATGCTCACTTTTACCACAAAAAGTACAATAGAGTAATTTTTCTGAGTTTTCTTTATCCACTTTTTTCCACCTATTTAGTTTTAAGATCGTTTACTGTATATGGCGTCAACCAATCCATATTCAACTGCTTTCTCAGCTGACATGAAATTATCACGATCTGTATCCTTCTCAATTACACTAATATCTTGTCTGGTATGTTTTGCCAAAATATTATTTAATCGACTTTTTACCTGTAATATTTCTTGAGCATGAATTTGAATATCAGATGCTTGGCCTTGAAAACCACCCAAAGGTTGATGAATCATAACACGTGCATTCGGTAGACAGTAACGTTTACCTTTAGTTCCTGCGGTCAAAAGTAGAGATCCCATTGAGCATGCTTGTCCTAAACAGATAGTACTTACATCTGGTTTTATAAACTGCATTGTGTCATATATAGCCATACCAGCAGTTACAACTCCACCAGGAGAATTAATATATAAGTAAATATCTTTTTCAGGATTTTCTGCTTCAAGAAAAAGCATTTGAGCTATTATTAGATTCGCCATATTATCTTCAACTTGTCCAGTTAAAAATATAATTCTTTCTTTTAATAGTCGTGAGTAAATGTCATAAGCTCTTTCTCCTCGAGAGCTTTGCTCAACAACCATTGGAATCACACTCATGCATGGTTCTAAAGGCATTTTCATCTCCTAATTAAACAAAATAGCCCAAACAGTTAATCCTTATTTGGGCTTTATAGAAATTTTTAATTAAATAAAATAACAAATTGCTTATGCAACTTGCTGATTCATTAATTCAGAAAACGAATAGGTTTTCTCTGTTACTTTAGCACTAGCTAATAATAAATCAACTACTTGATCTTCTAGCGCAACAGAACGGATATTATCCATTGCTTTCTTATCTTTGTGGTAATAATCTACTACTTCTTTTGGATCTTCATAAGCTGTTGCAATTTCATCGATTAATGATTGAACTTTAGTATCATCAGCTTGTAATTTATTGCTTTCAATAATTTCACTAAATAGCAATCCAACTAATACTCGACGTTTTGCTTCTGCTTCAAATAACTCTTTAGGAAGATCCATTGCTTGTTTAGCATTACCACCAAAACGAGTTACCGCTTGTTGACGTAACACATCAACTTCACGATCAATTAAAGCCGCTGGCACTTCAATATCGTTATTTTTAACTAAACCATCAATAGCTTGTGATTTGATTTTATTACGAATTGTAGCATTAAGTTCACGTAACATATTTTTGCGCACTTCTGCACGTAAACTATCAACAGTTCCATCAGCAATACCAAATCTTTTAACCACATCTTCAGTAAGTTCTGGAAGTTCAAGTTCTTCAACTTTCTTAAGTGTAGCAGCAAATACCGCAGGTTTACCTTTTAAATTTTCAGCATGATAATCTTCTGGGAAAGTAACATTGATATCAAATTGATCACCGGCTTTATGACCAATAATTGCATCTTCAAAACCAGGAATCATACGACCTTGTCCTAAAACAAGTGCAAAATCATCAGCTTTACCACCTTCAAATTCATCACCGTCAACTTTACCTAAAAAGTCGAGAGTAACACGGTTTTGTTCTTTAGCTTCTTGTTCAACAACTTTCCAAGCTCCCTGTTGTTTACGCAAAGTTTCAATCATTGTGTCAACATCTGCATCAACAATTTCGGCAATCGGTTTTTCAACTTCGATCTTATCTAAATCTTTAATTTTGATTTCAGGATAAACTTCAAACTCAACCGTAAATGTATAATCTTCACCATCTTTATATTCTTTTGGAGTATATACAGGTGCACCAGCTGGGTTTAATTTTTCTTGAATAATAGCATCGACAAAATTACGTTGCATTAAATCGCTTAAAGCATCCTGTAAAATAGAAGCACCATAGCGTTGTTCAACAATTTTTAAAGGAACCTTTCCTTTACGAAAGCCATCGATACGAACTTTTTTTGCAGTATTTAAAAGTTCTTTATTAACCGCTTTAGTGATATCTTCTGATTTAATAGTAATTGATAAACGACGACCTAAACCTTGTGTTGTTTCTACCGAAACTTGCATCTTTATACCTCGAAATTATTAAATATATTTGCTCATAATCATATTATAAACAATAATTGAGCTAATTAATTTTACAAAATAGGAAAGCATTATACAGACCGTAATCGACTACGTCGAGATATTTAACTGCTTCTTCTCAAGTGCTTTCAAACGTTTATTCATTTCATCAATATGTAATACTAATGAAGCTGTTTTACGCCATACTTTATTTTGTTGTAAAGGGATTCCCGATGAATATACACCAGGTTCGGTAATTGGGCGCATTACCATTCCCATTCCTGTCACTGTAACTTGATCGCAAATTTCCATATGTCCATTAATGACACTAGCACCGCCAATCAAACAATGACGACCAATAGTTAAACTTCCAGCCATGATTACACCACCGGCAACAGCAGTATGATCACCAATAATATCGTTATGAGCTATTTGGCATTGATTATCAATAATAACACCATTGCCGATAACAGTATCATCTAGAGCACCACGATCTATGGTTGTTGATGCACCAATTTCAACATTATTACCTATTACTACTCGACCTAGTTGAGGAATTTTTATCCATTTACCTTTATCATTAGCATAACCAAATCCATCTGCGCCAATTACAGTTCCTGATTGGATTAAGCAATTTTCACCAATAACACAGTTATGATATATAGATATATTAGCCCATAGTTTAGTGCCTGCTCCAATAACTGTATCCTTACCAATAAAGCAACCGGCACCGATAATACAATTATCACCAAGAACTACACCACTTTCAATAACAGCATTAGCTCCAACAGCAACATTGTTACCTAGTTGCACTGTAGGATCGATAACTGCGGAATCAGCGATATCTTTAGCGGGTAAAGGAGTTGTATCCAAAATTTGAGCTAATTTTGCATAACATAGGTAGGGATCTTTTACGATTAAAGCCGCCCTATTCCAATATTTAAGACTATCCTCAGTCATAACAACAGCGGATGCATCACAGCTAGATAAATTATTTTGGAATTTCTTATCAGACAAAAAAGTTATTTGACCTTGCGTGGCGCTTTTCATTGATGCCACACCAGTGATGATTAATTCACCATCACCGTGTAACGTAGCACCCAACTGTTCAGCTAATTGCTTTAAACGAAAAGCAAACATTAATTTTTAACCTTTTCCAAAACTTTATTTGTAATATCAACAGCATCAGAAGCAGATAATGTTGCTTCAGCTTTTAATATTAAATCATATTTTTCTTCTTCAACAATTTTTTTAACTACTTCTTGAATTTTAGTTAATAATTTACTTGCTTCTTCAGTTTCTCGTTTACGATAATCATTTGAAAACGCTTTTGCTTTATTTTCAAAATCAGAAATAGTTTTATTCAGTTTTGTTTTTTCAGAAGAAGATAAAGTTAAACCATCTTTCTTTAAACGTGCTGCCGCATCATTAGCTTTCTTCTCTTCTTGCTGTAGTGTTTTCGCTCTAGCTTCGAATTCTTTATCTAAAGCCTTTCCAACTGTTTCTCGTTGCGGCATTTGTTGTAATACAGACATAACATCAATAACGCCAATTTTAATTTCGGCATTCGCTGCGCCAGTAAAAAGTAATGCAACACTAAGACCAAGAACAGATATAATTTTTTTCACTTTATTCACCTATATATTTTAGTTATTCACAACTTGGTATTACCATGTTGAACCTATATTAAATTGAAATTGTTGCGCTGAATCGCCATTATATTTCTTAAGTGGTTGTGCATAAGAAAATACCAATGGACCTAATGGAGACATCCATTGAACAGCAAGACCAGCTGACATTCTAATATCTGATGGGGAACTATAATCAGGAACATTTTTTCCTTTTAGATCCCATTCTGTATCCCAAACAGTACCGGCATCAAAAAATACTGAAGTTCTAATACTATCGGAATATTTTTCACTGGCAAATGGTGTTGGAACAACCAATTCTGTGCTAGCAAATGCTAGAGCATTACCCCCGATCGCATCTTTAGATTTTTCACATCCAGATGTATCATTTAACGTACGACAACCGTTTTTGTTAAAATATACCGCTTTAGGACCCACAGTGTTCGATTTAAAACCACGTAAAACAGTTGAACCACCAGCATAGAAGTTTTCATAAAATGGTAACTCTTTACCACCAAATCCACCACCATAGCCTAAACGACCACGAGCTAAGAACACCCAATTATGATCTCCGTCAATTGGATAGTAATAAGATGCATCAGTAACCATCTTATAGTATCGATTATCAAAGACTGGCGCAGTCGCTTTTATATTTGCTGTTAATTTTAGACCATCAGTAGGAAAGTATCCTCGGTCTAATGAATTATATGTCCAATAAGCATTCAACAATAAATCGTTGGTATCATATGAAAACGATTTATCTTTGTTTTTCATATTTTCACCCATGGATTCAAAATAGCGCCACATATTATACTGTGCCTGCATATCAGTTAAATTATGGTTAGCATATTCAGCGCCAAAACGGAGGAAATTATTTTCACTTATAGGGAAACCTAAATTAGCTGTAGCGCCCCAAGTTTTACTTGAATATTCTGATTCATCATCATCGCTATCAGTTTTATAAGTATTGTAATAAACACTACCGCCTAAACTGACACCATCAACCGTAAAATATGGGTCTACTATCGATATTGATGCTGTCTTATCATTGCTAGTAGTATTAATATCAAAAGAAACACTGTTACCTGTGCCTAACCAGTTATCTTGTGAAATACCTGCATTAAAACTGACACCACTATCAGAACCAACACCAATACCAAATTTAATACTACCTGTATTTCGCTCGGAAACTTTATAAATAATATCAACTTGATCATCTACTCCCGGAACACGTTCAGTATTTGCTTCTACCGAATCAAAAAATCCAAGTCGATTTAAACGATCTTTACCTAGTTCAACCAAACCATTACTTAACCATGAGCCTTCCATCTGACGAAGTTCACGACGAACGACACTTTCACTAGTAATTGTATTTCCGACAATCTTAATATTACGGACATAGAAACGTTGTCCAACATCAACTAATACTATTAATTTAACGGTATGTGATGCATCATCCATTTCAGGTTGAATAGCTACTTGTGGGTAAGCATAACCAAAATTAGCTAACAAACGTTTAACATTATCTTCAATATCAGTAATTTTTTTACCATTATAAAGGTCCCCAACAGTCAGTTTTTCTTTGGCTATTTTGGTTATTGCCTCTTTATGACCAGCAAAGTTACCTTTAAAATCCAATTCTGATAATTTATATTGTTCACCTTCATGGATGTTAATAGTTACATAAATACCTTTTTTATCTGGTGTTAAACTAACTTGTGTAGATTCAATGTTGAAACGTGCATAACCTCGATTTAGATAAAAGCTTTGCAATTCATCTAAGTCAGATGCTAATTTTTGTTTTTGATATTTACGATCACCTAACATATTCCACCAAGGAACCTCATCACGTAATGTAAAACGAGAAATCAGTTCTTCTGATGAAAATGCTTTTGCACCAACAATATTGATTTGATCAATTAACGCCGATTTACCTTCAGCAATAACTAATTTTAGATCAACACGATTACGAGATAATGGCGTAACTACAGCTTTAATTTGAGCATTATATTTACCAACACTGTAATAAAAATCCTCTAAACCTTTTTCAATACCAGAAAGCATAGTGCGATCTAATGCATCACCTTCTCGAATACCAGTACTATCTAAATTCTTCTTCAACATATCATCTTTAACAGATTTATTGCCAGAGAAAGTAATGCTTGCAATAGTAGGACGTTCTTGCACATGTACAATCAATCTATCACCATCTCTTGATACGGTTATATCATCAAAATTACCACTTGAGTAAAGAGATTTAATAATACGGCCTAAGTCAGCTTCATTGACATAGTCACCAACTTGGATTGGCATTTCAAGCATAGCTGCGCCAACAGTTACACGCTGTAGCCCCTCAAACTTGATATCTTTAACTACAAAATCATCAACACAAAATGCATTGGAACTATATACTGCTGTAGTACTAAACAGCAAAGATGCTATAAGTAAGTTTTTTATTTTCATCGTATATATTTATAACCTCATCCCATTACAATCGTAAAATATCATTAAATAGTGCAATTCCCATTATTACCATTAATAAAACAAATCCAATACGAAAAAAACGCTCTTGTGCTTTATTTGATAAGGCATTTCCTTTTATTCCTTCAAATAATAAAAAAAGAAGCTGCCCGCCATCTAACATTGGTAATGGAACAAGATTGATTACACCTAAGCTTATACTAATAAAAGCCAGAAAATATAAGTAAGGAGTAAAACCATAACTTGCTGTTTGCCCTGCGCTTTTTGCTATTGTTATCGGTCCTGATAAGTGCTTAAGACCAATAACACCTGTTACTAATTGATAAAGAGATCGAACTGTTAACTTTGTTGTTAATATAGTTTGTTCCATCGCCTTGTCAAATCCATTTAAAAAACTATACTGCTTAATTACCGAATCAGATGTCGGATAAAATCCCGCAACCCTCTCTCCATTTTGATTTATTTTGGGTGTTAGCGTCAGATTGATATCTTTACCATTACGATCCACTTTCAATACCATGATTTCGGCTTTTTTTATTGTATTCGCAAAATCACTCCAATTTGTATATAAGTGATCATTATAACTGATAATTTTATCACCAACTTGCAAACCAGCTTGTTCAGCAGCCGAATCTGTCACAATTTTACTCACAATTGGATAAATTTCCAACTGTTTAGGTATAAAACCAAAAGCTGTTATAGCAGAATCTTTCTCAATATCAAAATACCAATCGTTAATATTAACATTTTTAATGATTTCTTTTTGGTTACTATCACCATTAGAACTATCTATATATGTAATATTAACGTTTTGATTGCCTAACGCAGTAATTAATGCAATATTTACATCATTCCAACTATAAATTTTTGTATTATCTATCATTTTTAACTCTGAATTAGCTGGAATATTCAATGTTGCAGCCGGAGTTAAAGGTATAACATTTTTTACTTTAACGGGGTACTCAATGACTCCCATCAAAAAAATAATCCAATAAATAAGCACTGCTAAAACAAAATTGGCAAATGGACCAGCAAAAATAATTGCTGCTCTTTGCCATAGTTTCTTTTTGTCATAGGCAAATTTTTCAAAATTGGGAGCTAATTCGCTAGCTCGACTATCAAGCATTCTAACATAGCCACCTAGTGGAATCATAGCAATAACTAACTCTGTTCCATTTGAAAACTTATGCGCCCATATTTTTTTTCCAAACCCAATCGAAAAACATTCAACATGGACCTTGCATAACCTAGCCACATAGAAATGTCCAAACTCATGTACAGTGACTAATATACTGATAGTAATGAGAAATAATAACAGTGACCAGAGCAAAATCAATAACCTTTTAAAGTAAATGTAAAGATAGTGCTGCAAATATTGGAACTGCAGCAGTTAAACTATCAATCCGATCTAAAATACCGCCATGTCCAGGAATAATATTACCACTATCTTTAATGCCTGCTTCTCGTTTAAACATACTTTCAGTTAAATCACCTAATACTGAAACTAAAATAGCTAACAAAGAACTCAATATAAAAGTAATGAAACTAATTTGGAAATAACCGGTTAAATAAACAAACACACTAATCAAAATGGCTGAACTAATCCCACCTAAAAAGCCCTCTATTGTTTTCCCTGGTGATACTTTTGCTGCCAATTTTCGTTTACCTATCGCTCTACCAACGAAATATGCACCGGTGTCGGTTGCCCATACTAACACAAATACATATAGCAGCCAAACAGCACCTGTATAAGTATTAAATATATAATTAATTGACCTAAGCTCAATCATACCGACAAAGAAAGGAAACAGTGTAAAAAAAGCAAATAATAATTTAATAATCAGTGAATTAGACCAGTATTTTACTGACTTTGGATAACCAATAACCAATAAAAATGCAACTAACCACCAAATAATCGAGAAACAAATTATATAATTAAATAATCTATATTTTATTAATTCTGTATTTGGAATTAGATAAACTAAACTTAATAACATTACAACAGAAAATGTAAAAACAATTTTATGTAATGGTTTAGTCATAGCTAGAAAATTAGTCCATTCCCATGCAGCTATTCCACAAACAGCGATAACTAGATAAGAAAATATTGATAATGGCGCAAAAAACAAGGCAATAATTACCATTGGAATAAGTATTAGTGCAGTTAGAATACGGTGAATTAACATTAAATTTCCTCATTTTGAACACCGCCGAAACGTCGTTCTCTAGTATTAAATACGTCTATCGCTTCATCGAAGGATATTGAGTTAAAGTCAGGCCAAAGTGTGTCGGTAAAATAGAATTCTGCATAGGCACTTTGCCATAATAAAAAGTTACTAATTCGATACTCACCACCAGTACGTATAACTAATTCAACTTCAGGCAAATCACTCATGCAAATGGTTGTGGCAAAACTATCCTCATTAATATCTTCAAGTTTTATCTCTCCTTGCAAAACTTTAGTCGTCATTTTTTGTGCTGATTGTACAATATCCCAGCGACCACCGTAATTAGCCGCAATATTGAGAATAAGGCCGGTATTATTTTGTGTTAGGCATTGAGCATCAATAATCAGTTTTTGAAGATGTTCATTAAACTTTGATATATCACCAATAATATTTAAACGAACGTTATGTTTATTTAAATTTTTGATTTCTCGATTTAAAGCATAAATAAAAAGTGATATTAAAGCTGAAACTTCATTAGATGGTCGCTTCCAATTTTCACTACTAAATGCATATAAAGTGAGTACGTTGATATTTAGTTTTGCTGCATGGGTGACAATTTTACGAACCGCTTTTAAACCAGCTCGATGACCAATCGCCCTTAATTGATTACGTTGTTGAGCCCAACGACCATTACCATCCATTATAATAGCAACATGATTTGGGATGTATCTTTGTTGTGTCATTTAATATCTCGTAATATCTCAATCATTTTTATCATAATTTCGATAATCAACGGGTACCATAAACCACAATTGTTTTGCCATGTGCTGAAATCAAATGTTGGTCTTCAAGCATTTTTAAAATTCTACCCACTGTTTCACGTGAACAGCCAACTATTTGACCGATTTCCTGACGGGTAATTTTAATTTGCATGCCATCTGGATGGGTCATTGCGTCAGGCTGTTTGGTTAAATTCAATAAGGTTTGTGCAATTCGTCCAGCAACATCTAAAAAGGCTAAGTTGCTTACTTTTTCTGATGTCACTTGTAATCGACTTGCCATTTGACTAGCGAGCCGCATTAAAATATCGGGATTAACTTGTACAAGCTGTTTAAATTTTTTATAAGAGATTTCAGCCACTTCACAACTTGTTTTCGCTTTTACCCAAGCACTACGCTCTGTTCCTTCTTCGAAAAGACCTAATTCACCTAAAAATTGATTTTGATTTAAATAAGACAAAATCATCTCATTACCTTCATCATCTTTAATTAATACAGCAACAGATCCTTTCAAAATATAATAGAGAGTTTCGGCTTTTTCTCCTTGATGAATAAGGGTACTTTTAGCTGGATATTTATGAATATGGCAATGAGATAAAAACCATTCTAATGTTGTATCTGATTGCTGTTTACCAATCATTATTCCGTCCTCTCCATTCAATTACTACAATGACACTATAACAAAGTTACACAATAAATCATATACTCAGTAAAACGATTTTAATCATTATTTAATAATTTTGATATCAATTGTTTCATGTAATTCAGACCAAAAAATTGCGGCAGTTCCATTAATTAAATGAAGTTTTACATCATTGACTTTATCTGCAAGTGTTTTTTCCTGCACACCATAATCGGTACCTTCTCGTAAAACAAAAGATTCAATAAGATTATTTAATGTTTGAGGGTCAAGAGTCTGCCAAGGAATAATCATGGTTGTAATTATCGATTCGATTAATTATTGTATCAATTTAATACTTAGAAGTGCACAATTAAATATTATATTACGTAACACTTTTTATCCATTTAATTTAATTTGATTAAGCTTATTTTATTAAAAAAAACCACTCAATAGAGTGGTTTTTATCAATTTCATAACTAAATAGATAATTATCTTGCTATAACTTGAAGTTTGAAGCCTTGAATACCTGCTCTAGTCGTTGTTAAGGTATTATATAATGAGTTATGTTTAGTATTTGCTATCGTAGCAACATTGCCACCAGCTGCTTCTACCGCACCTAAGGCAATTGAATCACCAATATCAGCTCCAGCTACACTATACACACCTGTAGTTAATGCATCTGCAGGTGCAGCTACACTACCTGTATTATCACTAGAGGTACCGTAAAGTTTCCATGTGAATCTATATGAATCAGTAATTATTCTATCAGTACCAGCAGTATTTGGTAAGCTATGATCTCCAGTAGTATTTCCATCCGTTATTTGCCATACAACAGCAGCTAAACGATCGCCATATTGTGGAACTGTTCGTTTCGCCCAGTCTGCATCACTAACTCCAGTTGGTTGAGCTGGTAAAGTAGTTGCTATATTTATACTCATGTCAAGTGTACCATCAGTTTTATATTTGAAAATACCAATTTTTGTACTTTGATCAGAGAAGATCGGTCCTACTGGGTTGTTAGGATCAGGGTCACCAGAACCAGTATTAGTAGCTGGTTGTTCGTTATCACCTATTGTTTCTTGATGTTGAGGAGCTTGAGTACTCCAAATATCAGCAAGGTTTAACCATTCATTTACATTTGGATTACCAAATGAAGTTTTTTCTTGAAGTTGTAAACCAACTTTCACCGCACCAGCCATAGCTTCAGTAATTCTAAAATATATATGACCTTCTTCACCATTATTACTATAGGTAAGTGAACTGGAAATATCACTAGTCACATTTGTCCATGACACATCATCAGTAGTTTTATTAATCCATACTCTTAATGTGTCTTTGATTGCACCTGTTGTATCAATATCGCCATCTGAATCTTTTAAATTATAAAAGATATGAATAAAATCACCAACTTGAGCTTTTCTATCGTTACCAGCAGCAGTTGTATCAGATTCACTTGCGGTAATACGAATGGTAATAGCGCGTTCAACGTCATGATCTTTAGCGAAAATAACCGGTGCATTACCTTGTATTTGATTAACGGTTTCTCCCACTATATCTACTGCGTAAGCACTACTAGCAGCATAACCAGCTAAGAATAAGCCTAATGCGACTTTTTTGATTGTTAGATTTTTCATGTTTAACTTCCTATTTTTCTTTGATAAATTAACATGTTGTATTTATATAAATACACCATTTTTTGGTGTTCCCTTTTGAATTATCAACGGTAATTTGTGATAATTAAAAAACTTCTTAACTTTAATAAGCAATAACTTGTAATAAGAAACCTTGGTCTCCAGCACATGCTCTTTCAGGAATAGATACTTGCTGCCAATCCACGTGCTCAGGTGCACCTTCAACTTTTGGAATACTTGTACCAATAAACGCATAGCTATCTTCACCGTCGATATTACTGCCATTTACTGTCGATTTGATTCCTCGAATCTTATAACGTGCATTTTTACCCATACTCACATTAAACCATGGTCCATTTCGATAGTCAGGATTACCCAAGGCATTTTTAAGATTAATCGCTCTATTTCCAGGGCATGCGCTATCATTTGATCCAACAAGTGACCAGACAATAAATGGATCCTGAATTACGTTGTCAGCCAGATCATAAGCGACTGCATAATATTCGTTATGAACTTTCCACTCATTTGGACCATTTGGATTAAATACTAGATAAGGGTTATCATCAGTAGCTGCAACTAATGCATTATCTGAACTTCGATAAACTTCAAGTCTACCAGCCTGACCACCATTAAAATAAACAATCGCATGGTTCAAAGATTGACCATATTGATTCAGCTTAGCTACGAAATCAACTGTACCTGTGATATTAGAAGCAACATTGATAGCATAAGTATCACCAATTGCCTCTATATCTCTATTAGATATCTTATGTCCCATCTTGATTTTTTCAAATGATTTAACAATGACACAAGGATCTGCTGTCGGACAAGCCGTTATATTTCCAGTGGTTCCATCAATAAAATTAATTGGATTACCATTACTAGTTGCTACCCACAAATCGGTAACAGAAGCTTCAAACGAATTTTCAATACTATCCATTAAGATAGTATCACTAAATCCATCATAGTCAGTTAGGCCCCGAGTTTCTACGCCATCTTTTGGTGTGACCAACGTAGCCATTAACGTAACGGTATCCCTACCGTTAGCAGGATTGTGAACAGGAGCAGTACTTGCTCTACCATAAACATCAATAGCCCAAACGCCCACTCTGCGTAGTTCATTATTAGGTAGAACTTCAAAAGAAACTGAGTTAGATGTTGCTGATCTTTTCCCCTTTCCATCAGTAACTGTTACCGATAAAGAATAAACACCATTGGTGCTAACTGGGTTGCGTTGACCATTTTTATCAAGGTACTTTGGAGCAACTATTTTCCAATTATCAACACTTGCTGGTGGATTAAACCATGAAGAAGCGGTACAAGTTCCGATTGCCGAACATAAGAAACCACCACCATCATCGATATCTTGCATATTACCAGACCATACCAACTTGGATAC
The DNA here is from genome assembly GCF_016100565.1 of Gilliamella sp. M0364. Taxonomy (NCBI): domain Bacteria; kingdom Pseudomonadati; phylum Pseudomonadota; class Gammaproteobacteria; order Orbales; family Orbaceae; genus Gilliamella; species Gilliamella sp. M0364. The sequence goes on from NZ_JACFSF010000002.1 coordinate 273,917, forward strand.
ACCTTTAGCATTATGCAAACCTATAAAGATGTTAGATGTTGTACCTTCGATTATTTGAATAGATTCTAATCCTAAATCGACAGTCATTTTTCTATCTTTATATTCAAGGACGATATAGTTGTTACGATCAACTAAATCATATCGACTGCCTTTTAAGGATCGTGCTGATTGGACCATATCTGGATCTAATTGATCTTTTAATGGCGTACCAATCCGATAATTCATGGTTAATTCTGCTGTAGTAGTTTTTTTATTATCTTGCCCGCGTTTATGTTGAGCTTTTATCGTGAAAAGCGGAACAGGAGTATAATCTAATCCAATTGTTATCGCTCGTGGATCTTTTTGTAAATTATCTTTACCAAACAATGCAACTTTATCACCAAAGTATTGTTCATACATTAGCGACCCACCTAGATGTGGATATTGTGGCAAATAACCTTGAAAACGGATATCAAAACCTTTAGCAGCTCTTTCTAAATATTCATCAAAATCTTTAGACTCTTTCCAGTCCGAGAGAGGATGATAATAGTTCACCGCGAATTTCATGTAATCACTCCATGCCTCGGCACCAATACCTAAACGATTATGTGCACGTTGAAAGTCGTGATCCAAAAAGACATTATAACCAAGTAACCATTTTTTATCGGCTACATCCCAACGTTGGCCAATACCAATATTACCTATACGGCGATTATGTTCATATTCTTGGAATGTAATTTGGCTAAAAATCAACATATCCTCGGTATCAATCCAAGGACTAAATAATTTTAAATTAACGTTATTAAATTGGCCTTTATCACTCAAATCAAACTGTAATTGAGCTGTACCAAAACGACCTAAGAAATCTTGTGCTGCATTGCGAACTGGGTCAACAATTTGCGTTTTAACGCCATTACGAACATAATTTTCAGCATAATCTTTACCTTTGTCTTTCAGATGGCCTGATATACCACCATTATCTGATGAAGTAATTTGCTTCCAATCTTGAGTAGCGAGCGTTTGTAATGTAGACGCCACTTGAGTAGCTAAAGCATCTTTATCTTGTTTTACATCATAATTATCGTCAGAACTTAATTTAGGTAAATTCGAATATTTATCTTTTTTATCATCATTAATTTTTATAGCAGGTAATAAAGGAGAATTTTCAGGCAGAACTAGACGCTCACCAATATCAACGACGTCTTTCTTGTCAAATCGACCGGCATTCATCGCTCTTAGCTCTGAAATCGAAATACTACTTAACAACGCAATCTGATATAGGCTGCGCTGTTGATTATTTATCATCTCTCGAGCTTTAGTGCCATTTTTCAATTCAATTATCTTGTTACTATCAACTGCATTTGAAGACGTCTCCGAGTCTGTAGCGTAAACAGGCTGTAAAGATAGTGTTGCAATCACGAAAGCTGAGATAATTTTTAAATTAAGACTCTTAGTCATCTTAATTATTCCTTATATTCCTCTGACAATATTACAATGTTTTTTCTGTTTTCTAGCATTACTGCATTGTCATTAATAGTTGTGATTATTTATTGGTTTTTTATATATATTTTTAAATCACTTTTTACAAAATTAATATTTCTTTACAAAATAACCAAATTTACAAGGATTTTATTACAAAAAAGTAATTTATCAAAATATTTTATTTTATTTTTTGATTTTTTTTGTAAAGAATATTTTTATTATTATTTTTCATTAGGTTATATTGATGCGATTTTGAAGGTAAATTAGCTTTTTAATTAATTTATTGAAAAATACTGTTTTTTATTAATAGATATATTCAAATTTTAAACTAATAAAATTGGTTAGTTTTTCAATAAATAAATCTGAAAAAATATTTCAGATTTATTTATTATAATCTTGTCATAATTTTACAAGATTAAATAATTGCTATTGTTCTTCGTTATAAATTTCAAGATTTTCAGATTCTTTAATTGATAAAGATGTTTTCGTTTCAGCTCTATTATTCTCTAATTGATTAAAATAATTATCATCAACATCTTCTGTAATATAATTGCCATTAAATACGGAACATTCTAAATGATGAATATCGGGATTTTGTTCTCGAATAGAATCAATTAAATCAGAAAGATCTTGAAATATTAATTTATCTGCTCCAATTTCTTTTGCAATCTCATCAACTGATCGATTATAAGCAATTAATTCACTCGCAATAGGCATATCAATACCATAAACATTAGGATGTCTAATTTCTGGCGCAGCCGAAGCTAAATAAACTTTTTTAGCGCCAACAGAACGTACCATTTCAAGAATTTTTTCAGACGTCGTTCCTCGTACAATAGAATCATCAACAAGAAGCACATTTTTGCCCTCAAACTCAATACGATTCGCATTAAGTTTTCTTCTTACTGACAGTTTTCTGGCATTTTGTCCTGGCATAATGAAAGTACGCCCTACATAACGATTTTTAACAAATCCTTGTCTATAAGGTTTACCTAAAATACGAGCAATCTCAAGCGCTGCATCACAGGATGTTTCTGGAATAGGGATGACGACATCAATATCAATATCCTTCCACTCTCTGGCTATTTTTTGTCCCAGTTTTTGCCCCATTAATATCCGTGACTGATAAACAGATACACCATTCATTAACGAATCAGGTCGAGCAAAATAGACATACTCAAAAATACATGGATAATATTGAGGATTATCAGAGCACTGTTTAGAATAAAATTGGCCATCTTGAGTAATATAAATAGCTTCACCAGGCTCCACATCTCGCATAAATTCAAAATCGAGAATATCTAAAGCAACACTTTCTGATGCAACCATATATTCTGTTTTTTGATCATCAATGACTTTTTTGCCAATAACCAATGGTCGAATACCAAATGGATCACGAAAAGCAACCAGTCCATGACCAATAATCATTGCCACACAAGCATAAGCCCCTTTAATAATTTGATGAACTTGATGAACTGCACTAAAGATATTATCTGCAGTTAAAGGATAAGTCGGGAATTTATCAAGTTCACTTGCAAAAATATTAAGTAATACTTCAGAATCAGAGCTAGTATTTATATGGCGCCTTGCTAATTCGAATACCTTATCACGTAACTGATCAGTATTAGTTAAATTACCATTATGGGCAAGAGCTATACCATATGGCGAATTTACATAGAAAGGTTGAGCTTCTGAAGGGCTTGAACTACCCGCGGTTGGATAACGAATATGACCTATACCTAGGTTACCTTGTAATCGTTGCATATGATGTTCTTGAAATACATCTTTCACCAAACCATTTGCTTTACGTAAACGAAAGCGATTTTGTTCATCAATGGTTACAATCCCAGCTGCATCTTGTCCACGATGTTGCAAAACAGTTAAAGCATCATAAATAGATTGATTAACAGTACTACATCCTACAATACCAACAACACCACACATACAATGATTACCTCAAACTTATTGAACTAAAAATGAAGACGACTGCTGTATAAAATCAAAAAACCAGCGAATGATAAAATGGAAATGCGGGATAAGTTGTGATTGCACCCAATACGGAGATTGGGATAAAGGCGTAAAGGTATCAACAAAAAAGAGCACTGCTGCAACAACTAAAATACCTCTTAATACCCCAAAACAAATTCCCAATACTCGATCGGTGCTTGATAGTCCCGTTTTTTGAACTAATTGTCCTATAAGATAAGAGACGATTGCACAAACAATTAATGTCGAAATAAAAAGTATCGCAATAGCAACTGCAATCCGAATGACATCACTATCAAAATAAGTCAAATAACTAGTGATGTACATATAAAAACGACTAGCTATAAAGAAAGCTAACACCCAACTAATTAAAGATAGCGCTTCTTTGACAAAGCCTCTAATAATACTAATCAGTGCAGATAAAATAATCACACCGATAATCGTAAAATCAACCCAATTCATCATAATAACTCACAATTTTTACATTAATATTTTTTAATTTTGATAAATCATAAAATGATTATTAATTGACAACAATTACACCTTTTAACTTAGTTAAATTATTTAAATTACTAATCAACTGTTCAGCTTGTTCTCTTTTCGCATAAGGACCTACTTGTAATTTTATTAGTTGATTTGGTCCTGGATTATTTGGTATCACTCTAACGTTATAGTTATTCAGCCTTAATAAGGCAACTAGTTCCTCAATTTTTTTCTTATTTTTTAATGCACCAAGCTGAATCATATAGGGTTTATCAGTTTGTTCAGAAGATGTCGTTATTTGAGAATCAACACTATCATCAATAATATCAGGTGAAGCTAAAGGGCTAGGATATTGATCTGAATCAGGTGTATAAGAAGATTCATTTTTCACTGCAACATCTTGGTTTTGTCCATCTATTACACCTGATTGTAATATAGGAACTGTTGATGTTTGCGAATTAGATTTATCAGTGATTATATTAGGGGCAATAATAGCAATTATTAACAAAAATGTAGCAAAACCAACAAGTTGATTTCTAACTTTATTTGAGCTACATTTAATTTTCTCTTGATTATTATCCATGTTCACATTTACCTAGTTGCCTACTATATCCAAAACGGCAGAAACGGTATGAAATGAGCCACAAACGACAATAATATCATCTTCTTTTGCTTCTTGCATAGCCTTTTGATATGCTTCATTCACCGAATCAAATGTTGCGATATTCTCTACATTTCCCTCTTGTAAAAACTGCTTTAATATATCAGCATTACATCCGCGCTCACCATAAAGTGAAGCACAATACCACTGATCAGCATTAAATATAGATAAAGTACTTTTAATATCTTTATCCTTAAGCATCCCTATCACAAATCTCACTTTTCCAACTTTTGATTGTTGCTGTTTTAATAACTCAATTTGCTTGACTAAATAACTGGCCGCATGAGGGTTATGCGCAACATCAACGATTACAGTTGGTGATGCTTGGATAATTTGAAAACGTCCTATTAAACTAGTTTTTTCAAGAGCACTGTCTATTTGTTTTTGAGTGATAGAAAATGGTGAATGACTAAGGGCAGCAATTGCTGTTGCGGCATTAGCTAGAGGGACTTGCGGAATCGGCAGATTTTGATATTGCTTTATTGAAGAATTAAATTGCCATGTTAATTTATCAATTTGTTGATAAGACCAATCTTTGTTTACAGCAAAGAGCGGGCAATTTACGGCATGAGCAACATCTAAAATGGTCGATGGTATTTCAGGTTCACCAACAACAGCAATACTTTTCGGTTTAAAAATACCGGCTTTTTCTCGACCAATACTTTCTCTTGTATTTCCCAAATATTCAACATGATCAATACCGATTGTCGTTATAATTGCTATATCAGCATCAACAATATTGGTGGCATCAAGTCTACCACCTAGCCCAACTTCCAAAATAACAACATCTAGTTGGGCTTGCTTAAATTGATATAAAGCTGCCAGTGTTGCATATTCGAAATAAGTTAATGAAATATCGCCTCTGGCCTTTTCAATCGCAGCAAATGCCTTAACAGTATCTGATGGTGTTGACTCTTGATTATTGATTCTAACTCGCTCAGTAAAATGTAATAAATGTGGAGAACTATAGACACCAACACGCTTATCAGCAGCAAGTAAAATCATTTCTAAGGTACGACAAGTTGTCCCTTTGCCATTAGTTCCTGCTACAGTGAAAATATAAGGAGCTGGTTGTAATAGGTCTAATCGCTCAGCAACTGACTTTACCCTTTCCAGCCCTAGTTCAATACTTGAAGGGTGTAACTGTTCCAAATAACAAAGCCATGTCTTAAGATCTGACATGGCATCTGGGATTTTATTTTGCATGATCAGTTAAATTGTCTCATCATTAGCGACATTATCAAAAGGGTTAGGAAGTTTCATTAACTTAGCCAATAAACCAGCAATTTTTGGTCGCATATCTCGACGATGAATAATCATATCAATTGCACCTTTTTCAAGTAAAAACTCACTACGTTGGAATCCTTCTGGTAAGGTTTCACGTACAGTTTGTTGTATTACTCTAGGACCAGCAAAACCAATTAATGCTTTAGGTTCGGCGATATTAATATCGCCCAACATAGCTAAACTTGCAGATACACCACCCATTGTTGGATCGGTCATTACTGAAATATATGGTAACCCTTCATCTTGCATTTTGGCTAAAATAGCACTTGTTTTTGCCATTTGCATTAATGAGAATAGTGCTTCTTGCATACGAGCACCACCACTGGTTGAAAAGCAAATTAATGGACATTTATCTGCAATAGCTTGTTCAGCAGCACGAGTAAATAAAGCACCGACCACTGATGACATTGATCCTCCAATAAAAGCAAACTCAAAACAAGCTACGACAACCGGTATGCCTAGTAACGTTCCTTTCATAACAACCATAGCTTCTTTTTCGTGAGTTTCTTTTTGCGCAGCAGTTAAACGATCTTTATATTTTTTAGTATCTTTAAATCTTAAAATATCTTTTGGCGCAAGTTCTGCACCAATTTCAACATCAGAACCTTCATCTAAAAAACGATATAAGCGAACTCGGGCAGGAATATGCATGTGGTGATCACATTTCGGACAAACCTCTAAATTTCGGTCAAGTTCAGCTTGATAAATGACCTGCTCACAATTGCTACATTTAGTCCAAACACCACCTGGAATATTCGCCTTTTTATGATCTGACGATATATTATTTTTACTCAGAATTTTTTCAATCCAGCTCATTATGATTCTCTCATTCGGTACTCTTTACAATTAACAACGTATTGTATAATACTTTGCAATAATTCTTAATACTTGTTTTTGCTTTTATTCCAATTTATCCGTAATTAGATAACGTTTTTGATACTACACAAAAATAATATACAACCAAACTTTAAAAAAGTTCAGATAAAACAAAAATAACCATCTATGTTAATTGTTAAATTTATCATTTAACAAATGAAACTATATTTAATATGACCACAAAAAATTATTAGTATATAATTAAAGAATAATTGTTTTTCATCTTTTCAGAAATAAGGGGTTATAGATGGACAAGGAAAAATCAGCCGCACCATCATTTCAAGATGTTCTTGAATACATTCGTTTGTCACGTCGTTTAAACAAATTAAAACGCGAAATCTCAGATAACGAGAAGAAAATTCGTGACAACCAAAAGCGCGTATTATTACTTGAAAATTTAAGTGATTATATTAAACCTGATATGACTTACGAAGAGCTTCAAGCTATTATTGCCAACATGAAAAGCGATTACGATGATCGTGTTGATGATTACATCATCAAAAATGCTGAAATTTCTAAGGAACGTCGCGACATCAGTAAAAAAATGCGTGGTTACCGTTCTAATTAATTTTTTTTCAAATAATACCCTTTTCAAAAGGGTATTATTTTTTGGTTAACTAACCTCCAGCAAGTTTAACTTTAAATCCTTTATCTTCTATTAGTGATTTTAATAGATCGCGTTTATCACCTTGAATCTCAATTTTTCCATCCTTAACCGAACCACCACAACCACAACGTTTTTTAAGATCGGCGGCTAATTGCTGTAATTGGCTATCATCTAGGTCAAAACCATCAATCACGCAAACACCCTTCCCTTTTCGGCCCGATGTCTGACGTGAAATACGAATAATACCATCACCTTTAGGCCGAGGCTTAATGGCTTTTTCAGGCGTTATTCGACCATGTTCAGTTGAATAAACAATTGGATTATCTGTCATACTAATTGCTCTTAGATGAATCAAGAGTTGATAAAATAGTCTGTAATGCTTTGCTTGGATCCTCCGCTTGCGTTATAGGACGGCCTATGACTAAATAATCGGCACCCGCTGCTTGCGCTCGCTGTGGAGTCATAATTCGTCGCTGATCATCAGGAGTAGAACCTGCTGGACGAATACCAGGTGTAACCAATTTGAAATCACTACCAAGCCGTGTTCTAAAACTCTGTACTTCTTTGGCAGAACAAACTACACCATCAAGCCCACAATTTTTGGCCAATAATGCTAAACGAGTTGCTTGTTCTAATGGCGATACCTCAATACCAATTTCTTTAAGATCTGAAGATTCCATACTCGTTAGTACAGTGACCGCAATTAATAAAGGTGCATCTTTTCCAAATGGGTAAAGCGCATCTTTTGCCGCCGCCATCATACGAATTCCACCACTGGCGTGAACATTTGTCATCCAGACACCTAGTTCAGCGGCAGCAGCTACTGCTTTGGCTACCGTATTAGGTATATCATGAAATTTGAGATCTAAAAAAATATCGAAACCTTTTTGTTTTATCTGTTTAATAAAATCAGGGCCAGCATGAGTAAATAATTCTTTACCAATTTTAAGACGGCAATCTTTAGGTTCAACTTTATCAATAAAATTCCACGCGGACTTTGTATCAGCAAAATCAACAGCAACAATAATTGGAGATGACATAACTTAGTTATTCCTTTTAATTATAAATTTTTAACTATTCTTTTTAATAAATTCATTTAAATCAGCATAGAATATACGAGCACTTTCTTTATAACCTTGTAATGTTTGATGTACTAAATCTGGACGAGCAAGGCCTCGTTTACGCCAATCTTTAATAGAATGAGGGCCGCCCATAGCCAGTTGCCAATCCCAAAAAAGTGTTTTCTCTGATTTAGCAACTTGTTTTTGGATACTCATTACCTTAGCAAAAGACTTTGGAAAACTCTTTTCATTTAACATCGTATCTGGTGGCGTCATTAATAATATTACCGAATTTGGTAATGATTTGCGAATTTGACGAATATTTTTCACCAAGTTTTTACGATAAGCATTCGCATCTAAGGTTTCATCAAAACTTTCATTTGTACCATATTCAAGAATAATCAAATCACTTTTTGAGGCCGATAATTCATTTAACCAGTTAGAACCCCATTTCTGCCATATTGTCTGTTTGGCGCCATTAGTTGCAATCGAAGAGACAATAACCCCAGATTGTTGGTAACGATTTAACCATATACCACCGATTTCAATATCGCTAGTTGCTTTGATAGAAAAAGGAGCTTTAGTGATAAAAGATATCGTCTGCCAGACATTGCTTTTGGATGAATAATTAATATCTATTTTTTTATCATTAGCATCATAAATATTCAGCAAATTAGGACTGTTTTTTAAAGCTTTAACGGTTAATTGTACTTGCCAATTTTTATTGCCAGCATTTTTAGGCATCAGCTGAATAGTCGCTACATCTTTGGTTGGCTTAGCAATAAATCCTCCCATCGGAAAATCTAAATTACTTAATGTACGGCTACTTAATACATTCCAGTTTTTTGTTTTCCAACTTACCCCGGCATGGCTTTGACCTTTTATCGCAACCGGAGTGACCCAGCCAATCCCTGCATTACCATATTTTTGTTGCATCAATGTTCGAAATTCACCAGTAAAAAAATCGGCCGCTGAGTGAGAATCGCCAAGCTGAGTAATATTCACAACTTGATTACTATTTTTAGACAATGAATTTAAATGTTGGATAAATTGTTTGCTATTGGGATCGCCAAAGTCAACAATACTTGATAGTGTACTTGTTCTACTTTCAGCAACACTGCAACCAACAGAAACAGTGACAATCATTACAGTAAAAATATACTTTAAAAGTTTAATCACTATCATTGTCCTCTAATTGTTTAAAGATAATTTTTTCCATAATAGCCGTGGCTAAAATTTTCTGGCCGGTGGAGGTAAAATGGACGCCATCATCAACCCTTACTTTTATTTTTCCTTTATCGGATTCAACAAAACTTGTAAAGTTCTCATAAGTACAACCTAATAACTGATTAGTAGTTAAAAAATGTTGTTGTACTTTTTCTATTTCAGATTGATACAACATATTTAAATATACCATGCCATCATTGAGTTTTGGTTTACGCATACAAGGTGCAGCTAGCCAAAGGACTTGTACATCATGCTCATAAGCACTATTTAAAATAGCAGCTATACGCATACGGTATTCTTCTTCCCATATAGGTGATTTGAATTTAACGTATTTAGGGTATCCTTTTACGGGAAAATCCCACGGATCATTAGGCCCTAGAAATACCACAAGTAATTTAATAGAAGGATCGGTAATTAAGTTATCACTAATTGTTTTTGGCCAATTAAAGGCTTTTGGATAAGCAAGTCCCGTACTTTGTTTACTAAGATCAATACTTTCTATTTTATATTGTTTGAATAACATTTTTTTAACATATGGTGCAACGCCTTGCATTAATGAATCACCGGCAAAAAAAACCTTATCATTTTCGGTTAATACTATTGGTAATGGTTCATGAATTAATGGAATATCATGCTTTGGTATCTTAGGTGTTTCAAGGTCAGTTAATAAAGATGCTTGATTGTTTTCTAGTTTATTAGTTTGATTTTTTTTAACAATATCTGGCTGTGGAATAATTAGAATATCTTTAATTAAATGAATATTGGTATCTTCTACATTGTCATCATGATCGATAATTGTTGCTTGTGATCCTAACAAAATTTCATCTATAGCTTCGTTAGAATCTTCTTTTATGAAGTCTTGAGTAACACCTCCTGAATTAAAAAGATCGGAATGATAAGTTTGTTGCCAATAGATTAAAATTGATCTGTGATAAATTGCAATTAATGCAATACCAGTAATAAATAATAGGAAAAAAATTTTTTTTGCAGAAAGCGTATCATGATTATTTAGTAAACAATCTGATTTTTTAAAATTGTTTTTAGTTCTTTTGTTATTATTAGAAGTATTATTTTTTAATACTCTATTTTGCTGTCCATTTTTTCTGGACCTATTTCTTCTATTTTTCGAAAATGTTTTTTTGTATGTCATTTTAATTTTTCATCATAATCAAAAATTAGCATAAATAAAGTTTGGTACACCAGAAGGTGCTAAATAGATTGTTAGCCATAGTATAAAGATAAATAAAACTGGCAGGTAAATACTATTTATTCTACTAAGCTGTACCGCACACCAAGTAGGAATATTTTTACATAATGGATATATAAAAAATATGACACATATACTTATAAATGCCGCCATATAATGTGGTTCGACTGTAAAATTGTGGCATAGTGCATTTAGATAATCTAACGCATCCGCTAAACTCTCACAACAGAAAAATAGCCAAGTAAAACAGATATAGTGCCAAGTTAATAATCGAGCAACAATTGGCGAACGTTCTGTTATCCATCTTGGACCTATACAACGGTCTAAAATATTAAGAAAGACAATGCCTATACCGTGACAAACGCCCCAAATAATAAAATTAATCCCTGCTCCATGCCATAATCCAGACAGTAACATAGCTAACATCACATTAATTTGAGTGCGAACAAAACCACGACGACTACCACCTAATGGAATATAAATATAATCTCTAATCCAATGAGATAAACTAATATGCCAGCGATCCCAAAACTCACGTAAATTAGAGGCTAAATAAGGAAAATTGAAGTTAATCGGCAGCCGGAAACCTAATAAAAGCGCAATCCCAGTCACTAAGTCAGTATAACCTGAGAAGTTAAGATAAATTTGCATAGCATAAGCATATAAGCCAACTAATAAATCAATAAAGCTATATTCTAAAGGGTTTGAAAAAATTGGTGTTACCCAATTTTCACTAATTAATCCGCCCAGACAATAAACTTTTATGACTGCTAGAATAATTAATGTAAAAGCTCGGAAAGGTTCTAAAATATCTCTAGGTTGACTTACCGCAATTTGCGGCAAAAACGTTTTTGCTCGATTGATTGGCCCAGCAATTAAACTAGGAAAAAAAGCTAAAAATAAGGCAAAATCCCAAAATTTCGCTACGGGTAATTCTCTCTTTTTAATTGAGACCAAATAACTTACTGAATGGAAGGTATAAAATGAAATGCCTATTGGAATAAGAACAGTAACAACAGGTATTAAAATTGATAAGTTTAAATAATTACATAATGACTGTAACTCATATCGAAAAAAATCAAAATATTTAAATAATGCTAAATTGATGATTGCCGCAACCAATCCTAATATCAACCATCGCTTAGCATGATGTTTGGAACCAGCAATCATCAAGGAAAAGAAATATATCGCACAGGTATAAATAAAAAGAATAACAGCAAACTGTAAACTATAGCTACCAACAATAAGATAACTTGAAATCAAAAGTAATTTATTCTGAAATTTTGGTAATAATCTAAAAGCCCAATATATCGCAAAGAAAACCACAAAAATTAGACCAAATTCAATCGATAAATAACTCACTGCAATCCTTTCATCTGTAAATATATCGTTGACCAAAAACTTTATTACTACATTATCACTATATTAATTCTGCTGCTGATAGCTTATTAGTTGCGATTGAGCTAAAACATTATAGATAATCAATTCTTTATTTAATCCAGTCACCGATAACAATAAATTCCTCGCTTTTAACCAAATTTGATACAACGAAGCTATTTCATCATTATTTTTTGTTGCAAGTAGTCTGACTAAAGGTACTTGATCACGATTAATTATATATCGACCTACTTTTTGTTTGGCTTTTAATGCATCGCTTAATAATGCACAAAACCAAGTAATTTGCTCAAAAAAACCTTCATGATTAAAAGTTTTCGCTAATTGCCAAAAATTATTTCGTGGTAAGACTTCTGTTAAATTTTCACAAAATGATTTTCTCTGCTGCCATTTTTCAGGTTGTAGTAATGTTGCTGCATTTATTGGCGCATTTTCGCTCAATAATAATGCAGTGGCAAGTTCATTATCACTGTATAGATGATTGTGTTGCTTTTTTAACCAAATAATAGATTCTTCTAATTTTGGAATAGGCAAAAAATAACAAAAACAACGGCTGTGAATCGTGGGTAAAAATTGGCTATTATGCTCATCACTCAAAATAAAATAGGTATTTTCGGGTGGCTCTTCTAAAGTTTTTAGCAATGCATTAGCTGCCGCCTCGGTCATTGAAGCCGCATGTTTGATCCAAATTATTTTATTACCACCTTGTTGTGATTTTTCATAAACTTTAGTCGAAATACTACGTATTTGATCAATACCAATTGATTGTTTACCTTGCTCATGTGTAATAACGTAATAATCAGGATGATGCTGAGATAAAAACAACTGGCAATTATGACAATTACCACAAGGCTCTAATTGTTGTGAAGATTGACAAATTAATCGATTAATCAGTAGATTTATCAATTCTTCTTCACCACTTCCCTGAATATAATTAATTAACAAGGCATGATGCGCCCGATTATTAACAATCGTATCAGCAAGTTGCTGAAAAGGTAATGCAAGCCAAGGATATTTATTAAAAATCATAAAACTAAAACCTAATTTATTAGCCATGAATTCAAAATAGTTTCAATTTGAGTTGTCACTTCTTCTATAGATTTATTGGCATCAATGGTTACAATAGTATTATCACGTTCAGCTAATTGTAAATAACGCTGACGAATACGCTCAAAGAAAGGTAATGATTGTTGTTCAATGCGATCAAGCTGCCCGCGCGATCTGGCCCGCATTAAACCGAGTTCTGGCGCAATATCTAAGTACAATGTTAAATCAGGTTTAAAATCACCCAAAACCTGAGCTTGTAATGTTTCAATAAAAACCTGGTCGATCTGTCGCCCACCACCTTGATAAGCTTGAGTTGATAAATCATGTCGATCGCCAATAACCCATTTCCCCATTTTTAATGCCGGTTTAATTACATTATCAACCAATTGAATACGAGCAGCATAAAGCATTAGCAATTCCGCTTTATCAGTTAGCGGCTCATTATCTAAACCATTTTTAATAATATTTCGTAATGCTTCTGCAATTGGAGTACCGCCAGGTTCGCGAGTAAATTGTAAATCACAAATATGATGTTGTTTTAAAATACGTGCAACAGTATTGATGGCTGTTGTTTTGCCAGCACCTTCTAAACCTTCGATGACAATAAATTTACCTGTCATACAAAATTCCTAAATGATTGATAATGAATTTACGATTAATGTTGAGTATTGTACGCTATTTTTAATAATTATTTTAGTTTAACTAAAAAACCTCTATTTCATATTATCTCTGCATATGATTATTAAATTTTATTTTTATAAATAGCTATCATTAGAGCCTTGTAAAAAATATTGAGGAGTGTATACCATCTACTCACATAAAGGTAGATAATTTAAAACCATTTGGATGTAATTTTATTAGCTAATAAAGTTATATCCCTGTACCTACAGAGAACTCTATATACGTGCTCAATAACATATTTCTCCGAGCAGTATATCCCTGTACCTACAGGGAACTCAAATAATGATGGTTCACCACTCGGAACTTCACCGGTATATCCCTGTACCTACAGGGAACTCAACATCGATTCGGTTATTCGTAAAAAATTTAACGGTATATCCCTGTACCTACAGGGAACTCAATCAACACTAATAATAGGTATATGTTCATAACGGTATATCCCTGTACCTACAGGGAACTCAAAACCAAGAAATATCGTAGAGATAGCTAAAGCGGTATATCCCTGTACCTACAGGGAACTCGTTTATGACCATTACGGAGACCCTGTGCCAATCGGTATATCCCTGTACCTACAGGGAACTCTCTCGGCCTCGCATATCTCTCCCGTTTTATATCGGTATATCCCTGTACCTACAGGGAACTCGACTTTAAATCGGACGTTAGTAACAGGTTTAACGGTATATCCCTGTACCTACAGGGAACTCGCCATTTTTGGTGTTGCAGTCATGAACAAATGCGGTATATCCCTGTACCTACAGGGAACTCCACATGAATCAATTATAGAATGTTTGCATTATCGGTATATCCCTGTACCTACAGGGAACTCACGTTGTTGACATGACAAAGCTGTCTCGATACCGGTATATCCCTGTACCTACAGGGAACTCTCACAAATTGGTCACACAGTTATTCGACCATTCGGTATATCCCTGTACCTACAGGGAACTCATGTATTAGCAAAAATAATTGATGATGCTGGGCGGTATATCCCTGTACCTACAGGGAACTCTCTAAATATAGATAATTGTTTTATATAATATTTTTTAGTTAGTTAAAATCTACCAAATTTTCCTAATTTTTAAAGAACATTAACTTATTGATTTTCAATAGGTAAAAAAGAGACCAACCTTAGTCCATCTAAATCTACCGGAACCCTTCTATTTGCACCATAAGTTTGAAAGTCAAATCCTGACTCAGTATTAGTCGCCCAAGCAAGGACAACATTGCCTTCCTCAGCAAGTTTAGTGATTTGTTGCCATAGCATTTCTCTTATTGGTCTTGATATATCACCGATGTAAACCCCGGCTCTAATTTCAAGTAACCAAATTGCTAAACGACCTCGTAACCTTGGAGGGACATTTTCAGTTACTACAACACACATACTCATTTTTAGTGACTCCTAAAGCCACTGTCAGCAAGAGATTGAGGTTCTGGGATAGCTGGTGGTTGGGCATCATCTGGAGCTGGTGGCGGTTCAATTCCACCAGCAGATAAAACTTCTTCGATAAGCGGAATTAATATTGCTAATGTTTTTTGGCTTCTAAAAATTTCACGGCATGCCACACGAACTTCCCGATCGGGATCAGCTTTGTTTTTTGCCGCTATTTCAAAAGCTTTAGGAACAACGGTATCAAATTTAATAATATCAGCAATATCATAAACAAATGAGAGTGGTTTTCCACTATGCACAAAACCGATAGCCGGTGCGTAACCGGCCGCCAAAACAGCTGCTTCGGTGATGCCATATAAGCAAGACGTGGCAGCACTTATACATTGATTAACCGTATCTCCTTTTTGCCAATCTTTGGGATCGTATTTTCTTCCATGCCATTTAACATGATAACGTTTAGCCAGTAATGAATAAGTTTCACGTACTCGCGATCCTTCAATGCCTCGTAACTGTTCAATAGAGCGACGACTCGGTGCCGGTTCACCAAATCGTAACTCAAACATTTTTTTGACCACTTTTAAACGTAAATCATCATCTAAAGCCAATTTAGCTTGATAAAGTAGTTTATCTGATCTTGCCCCACCTGGTTGACCCGATGAATACATTCTGACGCCAGCTTCACCGACCCAAACGAGCAAAGTGCCAACCGTTGCCGCTAGTTTGATAGCAGCATGAGAAACTCTAGTTCCGGGTTCTAACATTATGCAAGCTATCGAGCCCACTGGAATATGCGTTCTGATCCCGGTTTTATCAATTAATACAAACGCTCCATCTAGAACGTCAATTTGTCCATATTGCAAAAAAATCATTGACGTTCTATTTTTTAAAGGAATCGGATTAAGAGGAACATAAACCATTATCGCTTATCCTATTGATAATGTTTTAATAAAAATAAACCACAACCAAATCCTTTACTTTTGCCAACTCCTTGATAGATGGTATTTAAAAATAAGTCAACATCCGTTACGGTTAACACCCCTTGATAATCAACACTGCTATAAGTAATGGGTTTAAGAGTGCTTTTTTTAATAAATTGCTCTTGGGTATAATTAATTACTGTACAATCCAGTTGTTGTCCATCAGTTGTTGATAATGAAAATCCTCTGGATTCACTCTGTTTAATTAACCAATTTATGGCAGCTTCATTCTGACGAATTTTTATCTCATTATCTAAACCTTGTTGTTTAGCCAGATATTTAGCATTCATCATCACATCACTACGCTTACCATTTTTAAACACCACTGGATTTGCTCGCAGGGAAAAAATCAATTTCATACCAACGGTTAATTTTGGCTGGTATGGTTTAGTTTCTATTAAAAATAGCTCATGATTGGTTAGTGGTGCTATTTCCGATAACAGATAGTATTGATAGCCTTTGCCAATTCTCTCTTCACGAAATAAAAAGCAACGTTTTTCTTGATTAGGAAAGAGTTGCCATAACCATTGATGAATAGCATAAAGTCCTGAATTTTGCATTTTCTGTTGCATAACATAAGGAAGTCGATTTAATTTTAAAGTAACTCGAGAAAAATACATCTATTCACTCCCTTTCAAATAGCCGGAAAACTGCTGACGATCACTAAATTGCCAACGGTGACGGCTTATTGGTTGATCTTGACGACGCTGAATTTTAATTACCTCAAAGTGATCTTCTTGATTGGTCTGTTGCCAATAATATTCATCAGCAATACCTTTTAATAGTTTATCAATAACCGGATCTTGACGATGACACTCTTGATAGTGTTTATCGGCAAAACTAAAAGCCTCACGCAATGTTCCTTGATACAAAATAGGCGATAACGGTAACGATAAAGGTGAATTTTTTCTTCCTGCGTATAAGGGAAAAACAGGTTTAAGTAATGCTTGCTGAATTTGCTCTAAACTATAAGGTGCATTCTCAGTCTCAGTCATGACTATTTGATAGTAAACGTCATTATAATATTCACGCTGTGATAATAACGTCTCTAGTTCAAGAGGGTTTTGTCGTATTTCATCAAAGCGTGTATACCAGACTTGCTTTTTATTAGCCCTAGGAGCTTGGACGGTATGAAAATCTCGAAACCAACTATTGTTAGCAATAAAAGGACGAATCGCAAAATGATAATGCTGATTAAAATGATCAATCTGATTATCATCACGACGAATGCCGAGTGCAGCCGAAACTAATCCCAATAAAGCAGAGCGAGAGGGAATAATATTGCTGTGGCGAACTTCGCCAACAGCAGGTTCGCCCCAAGAGGTAAATGGGGCATAAATCTGAAAAATAAGATGGTTGATCATCTTGTCCGCCCCCCTATTTTTGCGCAACAAAATCTAATGCAGCACTAAGGGTTCCTTCTCCAGTTTCACTATTGAGAACATAGCGACTATCAGCACATTGACCATAAACTTTATCAAATTTATCTCGTTGCTCTTCCAAACGACTAATAGCATCATTTACCATATCTTGACTACGAATTGGATTAAAATAAGCTACCGCTAAAGAGCGCGGTTGTTGACTTCCTTTTTCTATTAAAAGATAGGAAGTATATGCTCGTGAAGCGAAACTATTTTGCATTCCTGTTGGTGCAACTTTGGCGGCTGATTCAGTTAAAGCTTTTAAGGTTTTTTCAACCAATGCTTCATCACCATTTAAATTTTCGAGAAGTAAATCTCGGCTAATACATACATAAGTATAAAACAGCGCCGAAGCAAATCCACGTTCGCCCAAATGCGCTGAACCAGCATCAACATCATT
Source organism: Gilliamella sp. M0364 (assembly GCF_016100565.1). Lineage (NCBI taxonomy): Bacteria > Pseudomonadati > Pseudomonadota > Gammaproteobacteria > Orbales > Orbaceae > Gilliamella > Gilliamella sp. M0364. Next base: position 292,084 of record NZ_JACFSF010000002.1, read on the forward strand.
ATTATTTAAATCATCAACAGCAGTAAAAAAATCATCCTCAATGGTTACCGTACTTACACCTAATGCATGAGAAACTTGGCAGGCAGCTTCAATATTAAATGCCGGGCTATCTGCTAACATTCTGCCAAATAAGGCGATATCAATACTACTATTTTCTTTACGTAATAATTTAACTTCATCATCGCTAGGTTCGCGTTTTTCACTAATTAGTACATCAACTAATTGTTTAATTGCTTGCTGTTCATTGCTACTAATATGTACTAATTGTTCAATTTCTAAATTACTCAATGGATCTTTTGGTGATTTCTCATTTTTGACTTTACCAAACTGACTAGCTATTTTAATTGCACTTTCTTTAGCTATTTTTTCAGATATACCATTATCAATCAGTGGTTTGTATACCCAATCTCGAGCAAAACGACGTGAACGAACACCAATATGATCACTTAATGATTGATAAAAACAGTCAGAAGTACGCCACGCTCTTTTTAAGCTTTGTGACGAAATACGCAAACGGTCAGTATTTCCCATTTTAGCGGTTTTTGGTCGACCTAAATCATCACGGTTTAAGTTTGAAGGAGCATAAGCGGTTAATAGATGTAATTGAATAAATGTAGTCATGATGATTATTCCTTAGTATTATTTTTAGTTGAAAAATAGTCCATAGCCCAACGAGTAGAAAAGCGTTTAAACGGATTAGTATTAGCTGGCCAGTTGTGTTCACGAGCATACCACTCTTGCATCCATAGAAAGATGCCGTCAGCAAGAGAAGTTAGATTAACGCCTTTTTCACCGCGTAACTTAACGGCACGAATTAAACGCTGACAAAATTCTTCTGGAGTTTCACTGGCAAGAAGACGTTCAAATCGCAATTTAGATAAATAATTACGTTCTCCACCTTTTACTTTTTCACTCAGTTGCGCAGCAAATGGTGCCTTATCATTATTTAACTCTGCAAAAACAGCCACATTAACCAATATCTGTAATGCATGATAATGAATATCCGTTTGCGCTAACTTACTGTCGTTATTAAGAAGTTTATTAGCTAAAATCGTATAGCCATCCTGTAGAATTATTAATTCAGACAATGAAACCCGGCGTAATTCAGCACGTAATTTTCGTCCATTGTAATTAATACCATTAAATTTACATTGCCGTTGCTGCAACATAGAAAACCATTCATCGATAATCTTTTTGTGGCTATCATTTAAGATCATCAGCTTTTTTTGGATAGTGTCTGACATGTTGTTCTCCCTACATGCAATCAAGACGTTTTATTAAGTTTAATCTTTTTGATATTTCTAAGTTTGTTAAAATCTTTAAGTAATTTTTCTCTGGTTGTAATTTTTTCGGAACTTATCATCTGTTGATCTGGGTCAGAAAAAGCCGCTTTATCGTAGATTTGAGTAATATATTTTAATAAGGTATTTGTCCAATCTAACAACAGATGAAAACGTCCATTAGGATTCTCTTTTTCTTTGATAAGTTGTTTCACAAATTGGTAAAAAGGCATTTCTGTTTCTTTCCAATAAGCAATATCCACTGAACTGGACTGTTTATTGATAGCTGTCAAGGCTTTACGCTGTAATGATAAAGCGTCTTTGCTAAATTCTAATGCTTGTTCAATCAGCTCTTTAAGATCGCTGTCAGGATCAGCTAATGCAGGATATACTGGAAAAGTGTGTTCATACCAACAGCGTGCCTTCATATTGTCAAAATCGTATCCAAAGCACCAAAGGTGATATTTTTCAGCAAATTTCAATCCTCGATTATAATGAACTCTTACCACCTGAGCTGATTGGGTTTCATCATTAGTGCTAACCATGCCTAGCCAATCGCGGTAAATTAACCCACCAGGTTGCCCTTTAATCGCAATGGGTGCATTTGTTTTGCTATCAGTTCGATATGGCGATAAAGGATGGCGCCAGTTTTGGTATTGAACACCATAATTTTTAGTTTGATAATGGCTAATAAGCTCAGACGACTCTTCGCCACAAAGATCACAATGGCCTTGTGTTGTATTTTCAAAATCTAGCTCAATGCGACGAGGCATACCCCAAAATGCTTGACAACAATTAGCTTGTTCAGGAAATACACTTAAATTTTTAGGTGGTTCACTGGTTATGGTTTTGTTTAACCAAGGGAAGACAGTTTCATCATAGCATTGTGGCTTTTCGTCATCATCAAGTGGCACTACATTTAACCATAATTTTTTCCATAATGGTGTTGAGGTGTTTAACTCTGGCATCATTAAAGTGGTAATTGGTCCGCCACCTCGCAAACTCACTCGATGTCCTTGTCCTCCTGATGGTGCATTAGTTTGTAAAGTAAATAATGCCATAACAGCGCAATGTGGACAGATAGCGTTAACAAAATCCCGCTTAATAAAATGGTCGGTATTTTTCTTTAGTGCATTTTCACCCGGTGCTTCAACCAATAAACCTGATATAGGCACTTTATTACCATTTAATGGTGTAAAGTCTTGCATAAAGGCCGGTTTAGCTGCACCAAATTGCATTGCTGGTTTAACTTGTTCAAATGCCTCGTCGAGTTGTACTTGAGTTATACCTTCATGCCAATAATCTAACCATTCATCATTATCTTCAGGGGAAAAAGTAGTTTGCAGTAAACCTATAAGGAATTGATAAGCAGCACCTTGAAAATCAGGTCTAAAATAGGCTAAGTCGGAAATGGTTTCGTCAACTAACTGACTGGGTTTAATTTTACTAATATGACCATCAAAATAAACAACAGGAATCCATTCATGGTCTAACAGTGATAAAGAAGACAATTTATCCCCCTTTTTTAGTTTAAAATAAGCGAAATATACGTTATTTCGCTTATCGGTTTAAGTTTAAATTACTTAAGTCTAAATGAAGCTGACCTATTGATTTCAAAGCTAAAAACATACGATCGAATTTCTTGATCATCTATTACATGTTTTAATTCAATTGCCCACCGTTTTTTTCGGTAATTGCATTTATTCTGCAGAGTATTACACATTTTTAATAATTTATTTAATAAATTCATATTGATGTCCATTTTAAAAAAATTTATATTGAAATTATCAGCAACACATGTATACTCATAGGTGCCAACCATAATGGTTATTACATGCGAAACTGATAAGCTTAGCTAGTATGTTCTAGCCATTTTCTAATTTAACATATAATTTTATGACAATCAACAAAGATAGCAAATAAGAATTAAATTAAGATAGCTAGTGATAATTATGATAATAAATTTATCTATGTTACAATCATATTATTATTTGTAATCAATGTTCCTTATTTTAATAGGGATAAACCTATAGCAAGTAATAATTAAACTCAGTTCCCCACTCTCGTGGGGATTTTTATTCCAAAGTCGGATGGATAGAAAATTATAGTTAATTTAACAAAGTTCTCTCTTCAAAAATGTGAGCTGAGTTGCTTTTTTAAATTTTTTTGTTTTTTATCTACTCTCTCTACTTATTTGAGTCATCACTATTGCAATGTTATTGCTGTTAAGTCAACGCACTTTCTGCCTAGTGTTATTACCTTAAAAACCGATATTATGCAGGACTTTAATTTGACGATTTGAATCACTTAATGTTTATAATACAACATTAAACATTCAGCCCTAGAAACGTTAATTACATAATAATGTTACTCACATTGAGAAAGTTATGATTAAGAAGAATAATGATAATTATCCAGCAAATAATGATTTAAATAATAACAATACTGGTACACAGTCCAAGATCACATCGTTACAGACAAAACAGCCGTTATTTCTGTCAATCATTGATAAATTAACGCCTTTTTCCATGATTTGGGTTAGTTTGGTGTTGATGTATGGTGTTATCTGTATGTATACAAATAGAATGGGACAAGATGAGTTTTATCGTTTTATCTTTTTCTTACAAAGCCCAGTTGTTGTAGTGCTAAACTGTATTGCATTATCACTCGCTTTATTTCATTCAATAAACTGGTTTAGGTTAATGCCAAAGATTATTTTTAAGCAAAATATTCATAAAAAGAAACAAGGATATTTACTTATTATTGGCTTATGGGGTCTAACCATTTTACTTTCATATTGCTTACTATTATTGATAATTAAATAAGTGGTATTTGATCAATGAAAAATCAACAAACTCAACCAATACAGTCTGACTCAAAAGTGGCCAAAGGATTATTTGCTTTAGGTGGGCTTTGGGCAGCTATTTTCGCACCAGTGGTATTAATCATTGTTGCGTTTATCATTCCTTTTGGTGACGCAATAACGCGTTCATATATTTTAAAGTTAGCCAATACTGAATTAGGTAAATTATTTTTGTGCTTAATGATTTCGCTACCAATTTGGTATGGATTGCAACAGATTCTAACTTTGTTACATCAATTTAATATCTATCCAAAGCGAGAAAAGCTACTTACGTATGGTTTAGCGTTAGCATGGACAGCTCATGCGATTTATATTTTATTTGTAAGATAAAACTAGAGTGATGTTTATTCATTGGCGTTATCGAGTTCACTTGTGATAACGCCATGTTTAATTGATTAATAATAAGTAATCTGCCGAACGATATTAGTTTGTTTGTTTTTTCTATTTTGTTTTGATTGTGTTGCACTCAGCCAATCATTTTTCTCATTAAAAGTTAAAAATTCAGTCATGTAATGAGTTGTATTTTTTCCAACTATTGAATAAGTCGATTGGATTGCATTTAATCGATTTTTATCATCATATTGGTAAGAAAAATCGCTTTCATTTTTAGTTTTATTACTATATTGCGCCGATACTTTTGCTAAATGGCGATTTTGATAACCAAATGCATAAATCGAAGCACCTTTTTGCTCTGTTCCTACTACCTGACCATTAGCATCCAACTCTTTTAGCTGCCATTGCACATTTTTATTAATTAAACAATTGTTATTATCAAATTGATAACTATCATTCTCAATAAAGGTAAAATCGGGCGCTTGTTTTATCTGTTCAGAAGCAATAACTCGACCTTGTGTATCGATTTTGAACTGAGTAGTGCTACTTGTTTTATCCTCTATATCTTCAATCACATTTTGCCAACCAGATTCATTTTTTTGTAGATGTTCAGAATAGAGTTTTTCATTGTCACCGGAATAAAGATCGTAATGACTTTCTGTAATCAAACCATTTGGATCATAATTTAAACTATGTTTGACAATTGAACGTATCGTACCAGTATCTGATGTAATGGTTGAAGTTCTCACTTCTTGCTTAATCCCTTTAGCTGTTGAATCAATAAAGTCTAATATTTTAAAAATATAGTTATTTGCCTCAACTTTATTTTGTTCGGGATTATCTGAACACGTCAATGCCATTGCATTTATTGAGATAAATGATAAACATGAAGCGGTTAAAAAACGGAATATATTTTTTTGCATAATGAACCTGTTAACTCGTTTACTAAACTAAATATTTAATAGTGGCTTATAGCTAAACCACAAAGTTGTACATTTATTTTTTTCGCATTAATAATGCGTCTTCCCAATTAACCTTTTGTTCTTGTTTATGCTCTTGCTGAGCTTGTTGTTTTTCATCAGACTGTTCATCTTTTTCTACATTTTCAGGTGATTCTGCTTTTTGAGTTTTTTCGATAATATCCGCATGAATTAACGTTTTAGTCGCTTTTCTCGGTGGTTTATCTAAAAATGATAGTAAAACTTTGGTGTACTCAGATTCCGGCGTATAAAACACTTTTTCTCGTGACCCTTGTTCAACAATTTTACCGTCTTTCATAACCACAATCTGATGACATATTGAATAGACTAAGGCAAGATCATGGCTAATAAACAGATAGCTAAGATGATGTTTCTCTTGCAATGATTTAAGTAAATTAATTATCTGCTTTTGAATTGTATGATCTAAAGATGACGTTGGCTCATCTAAAATTAATAGTTCCGGTTGCAATATTAAAGCTCTAGCAATCGCTATTCTTTGCCGTTGTCCACCAGAAAACTCATTTGGATAACGAAAACGCATTTCAGGGTCCAAACCAACCTCTAGCATAATATCAATTACCGCTTGTTCTCGCTCAGCTTTAGTCAATTTTTTATGTGTCATTAGACCTTCACTGATAATTTGCTCAACATTAAAGCGCGGATTAAGTGATGAAAAGGGATCTTGAAATACAACCTGAATTCGGCTACGGAATGGTAATAACTTCTTACCAGATAAATTCTGGATAGGATGGCTATCAAATAGGATATCACCTTTTGATTTGATTAAACGTAAAATAGCCAGTGCGGTGGTACTTTTACCTGAGCCTGACTCCCCAACAATACCAACTGTCTCACCTTGATGTACCGCAAAACCAATATTATCAACAATTTTTTTCTTTTTGCTGCTAAATAATCGTTTTTGAGTAACGACCTCAACATCAAGATGATTCACATTCAGCAATATACCGGGAGTATCAGGTAAAGGAACCGGTTCACCACTAGGCTGAGAATTTAATAATGTTTGAGTATATTCATGCTGTGGACGCAAAAAGATACGTTGTTTATTATTGAATTCAACAAGTTGGCCATCTCGCATTACCGCTACTTTATCTGCCAATTTTTTTACTATGCCCAAATTATGTGAAATAAATAACATGCTCATATTAAGGTCTTTTTTGAGCTCTTTGAGTAATTCAATAATCTGTCCCTGAACAGAAACATCTAAAGCAGTAGTTGGTTCATCAGCAATTAATAATTTTGGATGAGTTAAAATGGCCATGGCAATCATTACACGTTGCCTCTCACCGCCAGATAACTGATGAGGATAAGAAGCCAGTTTGCTTTTAGGATCTTTAATGCCAACCCGATCGAGATATTGTAAGATTTCACCTCGAGCCACATTACGTCGCATACCCCGATGTAAAGATAAGACTTCATAAAGTTGTTTTTCAACGGTATGCAATGGATTAAGTGATACCATTGGCTCTTGAAATATCATACTAATTTCATTACCGCGAATTTTACGCAATTCTTTTTCCGAGGCATGTAATAATGATTTATCTTCGAAAATAATATCTCCTGAAGGATAAATCACTCGCTCTTTTGATAACAGTCTTAATATTGACAGTGCTGTTACACTTTTACCAGAGCCTGACTCACCGACTAATGCCACTGTTTCTTGTTCATTAATATCAAAACTAATAGCGTCAACAACTTGATTTTGTGAATGCTGGCCAGTTTTAAAGGCAATACTTAAATCAATGATAGATAATAAAGGAGAACTCATTTATATACTCCTTTGTTTGGATCGAATGCATCTCTAATTGCTTCACCAATAAATATTAACAGTGACAATAAGATGGAAATAACTAAAAAAGAACTAATTCCTAACCAAGGCGCTTGCAAATTATTTTTGCCTTGGAGTAATAATCGCCCTAAAGATGGTGAATCAATTGGTAAACCAAAGCCAAGAAAATCAAGTGCCGTTAGTGTTGAAATTGAACCACAAAGAATAAATGGTAAAAATGTTAATGTTGCCACCATCGCATTTGGTAGCATATGTCGTAACATAATTTTACTATCGCTTACTCCCATAGCCTTAGCGGCTCGAATATAATCGAAGTTACGGGTTCGGAAGAATTCTGCTCGAACAACACCGACCAATGCCATCCAGCCAAATAACACCGTAATACCTAATAACCACCAAAAATTAAGCGGTAAGATACTGGCAAGCAGAATTATCACAAATAGTTCAGGTAAACCACTCCAAATCTCAATAAATCGTTGTCCTAATAGATCAACTTTTCCACCATAATAACCTTGAATCGCGCCAATTAGCACGCCGATAATGGAGGTAAAAAAGGTAAGAAACAGGGCAAAAAACATTGAAACTCTAAAACCATAGGCAATGTTTGCTAAAACATCAAATCCAGCATCGGTGGTGCCAAGCAGATGGTTTTTTGATGGTGGTGTAGGAAACGTGCTGGTTGTGTCATGAATCACAGTATTATGAGTATAACGAAATGGAGGCCAAAGTATCCAACCATCAGACTCAATCTTATTTTGTACCGCTGGATCTAAATAATTAGTTTGTGTTTGAAATTGTCCACCAAATTCAGTTTCCGGATAAAAATGGAATATTGGCGAATAATAGTTATTTTGATACTTGATAAATATTGGTCGATCATTAAATATAAAATCAGAAAATAGGCTGATTATAAATAATATTGAAAATAACCATAATGAATAATACCCACGTCGATTGCGTTTAAATCGTTGCCAACGTAGCTGATTAATTGAATAGTGCGTAGTCATCAGTTGCGAGCCTCAAAGTCAATACGTGGATCGATTATCATATAAGATAAATCTGATAAGAGTTTGGTAATAAGCCCAATCAATGTAAATATATACAATGAACCAAAAATAACCGGGTAATCGCGCTGAATAATTGCTTCATAACCGAGAAGACCCAATCCATTAAGCGAAAAAATAGCTTCAATCAATACGGAACCGGTAAATAAAATGCCAACAAATGCCGCAGGAAAACCCGATACAATAAGCAAGGTTGCATTACGAAAAACATGCTTATACAGAATTTGCCTTTCACTTAACCCTTTCGCTCTGGCAGTAACAACATATTGTTTACGAATCTCATCTAAGAATGAGTTTTTGGTTAACATGGTTAGTGTGGCAAAACCACTTACTACCATAGCAATAGTCGGTAAGCAAATATGCCACGCATAATCTTTTACTTTGCCCCAAAAATCTAATTGTTCAAAATTATTAGAAATCAATCCGCGTAGCGGGAAAATATCCCAATAACTGCCACCTGCGAACAAAACAATTAATAATACGGCTAATAAAAAAGCGGGTATTGCATAACCAATGATAATTAACGTACTTGACCAAAAATCAAATCTTGAACCATCTTTAACCGCTTTACGAATTCCTAATGGGATTGAGATTAAATAAATGATTAATGTACTCCATAATCCCAATGAAATAGAAACAGGTAAACTTTTGGCAATTAAACTTAATACTGATTCACTTTTAAAAAAACTGTTACCAAAATCAAACTGGATATATTGCTTTAACGTATTGATATAGCGTTCCCAAAGCGGTTTATCAAATCCATACTGTTTTTCAATCATTGCCACAATTTCTGGATCTAAACCGCGAGCACCACGATAATTTGATTCATTTTTTGGTTCGGTCAGCTTAGCAGGGCTATTTTCACTGCCAGGCAGCAACACTTGCCCTGCTTGGGGACCATTCTCTATCATAGCTAAAGCTTGATCGACGGGGCCACCTGGTGCAATTTGCACAATAAAAAAGTTGATAGTCAAAATGATTAATAAGGTTGGTATAATTAGCAATAATCGACGGATAAAATAATTCAACATATTAGCGTACTCTATTCTTTGTCAAACTAGCTGCTTTGTTAGCATCATACCACCAGCTATCAATACCTATTGCATAAGTTGGCTGTATGGCTGGTTGCCCAAATTTGTTCCAATATGCATAATAAGTTTTGCTGTTATACCACATTGGAATCATCGGATATTCTTGAGTTAAAATACGATCGAGCGCTCTTCCTAGTGAAATTAACTCTCTTTGATTACCTACATTTTTGATTATTTCAGCAATAATCGAATCAATTGCCTGATTATGTAATCCTGAACCATTATAAGAAGAATTTAAATATTCACTCCCCCAAAAAATCATTAAATCTGAGGATGGATAATCTATTGCACTATAATTACGTGGCATCATGTCATAATCACGCTCACGCATTCTGCGCGTCAATTGGGCATAATCTAATGAAGTTATTTTCATTGTAATACCTAAACGAGCTAAATTTTGCTGAAATGGAATCGCATATTTAATGTCATCACCTAGATAAGTCAACAATTCAAACGCAAAAGGTTGCTCAGTTTTAGCATTAATTAACTTACCATCTTTAATGATCCAACCCGCTTCTTCTAACAATTTAGCTGCAGTTAATAAGTTATTGCGGTTAAAACCTTGTCCATCACTTTTCGCAATAGTGTAGGCTTCATCAATGGTTTGCTCGGGAATAATATCTTTATATGGTGTTAACCATTTAAGTTCTTGTTCACTAGGTTTACCTTTTGCAGCATAAATGGTATTTTCAAAAAAGCTAAACGGTCTTTTATAACTATCATAATAAAAGGCGTGATTAAGCCATTCAAAATCAAAAGCTAAGGTTATTGCTTGGCGAACTCTAACATCTCTAAAAAGATCTTTCTGCAAATTAAATGCTAACCATTTAGTATCTACAGCGGTTTCGACGTTTTTTTCTTGCTTTATGATATCTTTTGAATCAAAGTATTTTCCTTGATATTGAGTAAACCAGTTTTTCGGTTGTCCTTCACCTCGGAAATCGTATTCTCCAGCTTTAAACGCCTCTAAAGCTATACTCGTATCCATATAATAATCGATACGTTTTTCATCAAAATTATCTAAACCTTTATTAACAGGTAAATCTTTTGCCCAATAGTCAGGATTACGCTTATAAACTACATACTGCCCCATTTTATAATCACTAATATAATAAGGGCCACTGCCAACAGGAGGAGTACTTAACGGCTCAGAAAAATTATGATCTTGCCAAAAATGTTTAGGAATAACACGCATACTACCAACAAAAGAAAGTAATTTTTCACGATCGGTTTCAGGTAATTCCACCCTAACCCGATAATCATCTATCGCTTTAACATTTATACCTTTGTTATAAACTCGATATTGTGAAACACCTTCGGTCATAAATTTATGAAAAGTAAATTCCACATCATATGCGGTTATTGGTTTACCATCCTGAAAACGTGCATTAGGATTAATCGAGACTTCTGCCCAACGATAACTATCAGAATAAGTTATTGAAGTTGCTATCAGTGGATAAAAGCTGGAAATATCATCGGCTGTTGAGGTAAAAAGAGAATCATATAGCGAACCAGAATGATGTTCAGGTGCGCCACGACTAGCAAAACGGTTAAAATTATCAAAGGTACCTATTTCATGTAGTTTGATAATCCCACCTTTAGGGGCATTGGGATTCACATATTCTAGATGGTCAAAATTTTCAGGATATTTCGGATCACCCAATAACGAAAAAATGGTTTTATGGTAAATATGCTCGGTTGGTTGATTCGGTTCTATGCTGTCAATCGGCTGGGATTCAATGGTCTCAGTTGATGGGTTAGCTTGTAGCGGTGTATCTGACAGCAAAGTGACATTTGGTTCTTCTTCGGCATAGATAGTCATTGAACAAAATAATAATCCACTAAAACAGCTTGAGATGAATAACTTTTTGATATTTTTTTTTCTTTGACTAATCATCCTAATTTAGTTCCTGTTTTATCAACAATTTATCAAAATAAGATTTTACCCTATTGAGTCTTAAAAATTTCAAACAATTTAGAATACGCTTAATAACATAGTAAGTTAACTATTTTGCCAAACTTCCAGCGAATGAGCAAAACCTTATTAATAAACTTAATAATGAACAGCGATTATAACATTAATTGTTATCAATATTTGTTTAAGATTTATTCTTTTATAGAAAATAAATTTTTAACTAGATAAGAATAAATCGTCATGATTCATAATAAAAAAATTTTGAGGAACGGGGTTTTTTAGTATAAAAATTTAGCAATTTAATCGATATTATTTTATTATTTTAGAATCATTAATGATACTCAGCTAAATACTCCAACCAGTTAATCATCTAAAATAAGGATATCCGTTTTAATGCTTGAATCATTCTACAAATATTGGGGAAAATGCCAACAAGGCGATCAGTCAGATAATTATCACCTTTTAGCCTACCACAATTTAGATGTTGCAGCTTGTGGATATCATATAGTAAAAAACGATTATTTTAATTCTGCAGAGCTATTTGAACAGATTGGTTTTTCATCAGATGACACTGAAACAGCAGCCCTTTGGTTCGCCTATTTTCTAGCTTGGCATGATATTGGCAAATTCGCTAATGGATTTCAGCAATTATTCAAACACAATAATCCCCATCTCGTCGCCCCAGATCCTGCCAAAAGTTATTTAACTCGACATGATTCTCTTGGACACTGGTTATGGAAGAATTATTTAATGCAAGAATCAGAAATCCAATTAGAACATTACAATTATAATATTGACCAAATATATAATATCTGGTTATTAATCATGACCGGCCACCATGGCAAGCCGCCAATCTTAGATGCCAAAGGCAACTTAGCATTTAATTCACAAGATAAACAAGCATCTTTAGATTATATTAAAGCAATTAATAAGTTGTTTATCGTAGATAATCGGTTAGCTGGCTACCACACTAGTTTTTTTGATAAAAAATTTCGCAAAATTCTCGGCAAATTGAGCTGGTTAATCGCAGCCATAACCGTTATTAGCGATTGGTTAGGTTCCAATGAGCAATTTTTCCCTTTTTGTTCAAAATCAATGGAGTTATCAGAGTATTGGGCAAACTATGCACTCGCTAATGCTGAAAAAGCCGTAGCAACTTTACCTAAAAGGGCCTCCATTACTCCTTTTAATGGTATTAAGAACCTGTTTCCATTTATAGAAAAACCGACACCACTACAACAACAAGCACTATCCTGCCAATTAACCAATATTGGACCTGAATTATTTATTATGGAGGATGTCACAGGTGCCGGTAAAACCGAAGCATCCATGATTTTGGCACATCGATTAATGGCTGCCGGGAAAGCACACGGTATTTACATCGGTATGCCTACTCAAGCAACCGCTAATGGTATCTATCAACGAACGGCAGAGGTCTACGGCCAATTGTATCAAGCCGACAGCCATCCATCACTGGTTTTGGCTCATGGTGCAAGTTACATGAATCCGACTTTTACTCAAACAATAATTAATTTAGATAATATTAGTCAGCAAAAATATCTCAACAATGATAATTCAGCCAGTAGCGAGTGCAATGAATGGTTTGTCGATACTCGTAAAAAGTCATTACTGGCGGAAGTTGGGGTTGGTACGTTGGATCAAGCTTTGATGGCTGTGATGCCATTTAAACATCAATCTTTGCGATTATTAGGGTTGCGTCATAAATTACTTATTTTAGATGAAGTTCATGCTTATGATAGTTATATGGTAAAACTATTAGAATCATTATTGCATAATCATGCATCGCAAGGTGGCAGTGCAATTATTCTTACTGCGACTTTACCATTTTTTCTGCGCGAAAAATTGCTTAACGCCTTCTATAGTGGATTAACATCAACACCATCATCTTTAACAGTTAATACAGATTTACCTTTTCCTTTATTTACTCAACTAAATCAAAAAAGCTTAGTCGAACAAGCAATAGAAACAAGAGATGAAGTAAAGCGACAAGTTAAGATTGACTGGATTGATAATATCAATTCCGGTATCGAAAAAATAAAGAGTACAATTGAGCAAGGAAAAATTATTTGTTGGATAAAAAATAGTGTGGCTGATGCCATTAGTTTATATCAACAAATACAACAAAATTTACATCTTGATACTAAGCAAATTTTGCTATTTCATAGTCGTTTTGCTTATTGTGATCGTTTGGCTATCGAGCAAAAAACTATCGAATGGGCGGGAAAAACTTCAAATAACACCATTCGCTCGGCAAAAATCATAATTGCGACTCAAGTCATTGAGCAATCATTAGATCTTGATTTTGACGAAATGATTAGTGACATTGCACCTATTGATCTATTGATTCAACGTGCAGGGCGTTTACAACGACATGTGCGAGATAAACACGGAAATATCAAATCAGCCACTCACCAGAATCAACCACGTGATGAGCGAAATCCACCTATATTGACCGTATTTGCGCCAACATGGCAGGATGATCCAAGCGAAGATTGGCTAGATAATCCAGAATTTCGCAATACTAAATATGTTTACGCTAATCATGCCTATTTATGGTTTACCCAACGGGTTTTACGTGAAAGAGGTGTTATAACAATGCCTGAAGCGGCGAGACTACTTATAGAAGCGGTTTATCGCCATGATCTTGAACCACCAAAAGGTTTACAAGAGGCTTTTTATAAAGCATTAGGAGAACAATTAGGACAAAGTTCACAAGCTAAAAGTATTATATTGAATTTTAATAAATGCTATAGCCGTGAACAGTTCAATGGTGAATGGGATAGGGAAATTGAAGTTTCAACCCGTTTATCAAAAGATAATATTGATCTTTATTTAGCATATCAACAAGATGGAAAAGTTATTCCTTACTGTAGTGGTAACGAATACGCATGGGAACAAAGTCATTTTACAATTAGTGCATCTAAATGGGCTAGAGTTAAAAATACCGTCCCACAACTTGACCAACAGCATCTAGAAAAATTGAGACAACAAATACATAGACCAAATGCCATTATTGTTCTTATTGAAAAAGAGTCTTCTTTTTATTCTAAGGAATTAGGCTTTTATCTAAATTAATTTAAAGTTAAATATTAATAATTTTAACTTGCAATAAGTTGAGTGAATTTCATACAGAAAAAATCGGTAAAAAATTAATCCCTTATATTTCAATTATAAAACAAATGGTTATAATTAGGGTGTTCCCTATACACATAGGGATAAACCGTGCCCCCAAATATCGCGAATAGCGTCACCTTCGTGTTCCCTATATACATAGGGATAATCATAGATTGAGTAATTAGTTAGAATCAAATATTAATTAGCTTTGATTAACCAAAGCCAAAATATTTTGGATGGCTGTTTTAGCTTGATGGCTATTTTTCCAACAAGTTGAGCCAGTTAATAATGCACCTTTGTTAAGAATTTCATCTAACGAGGCATTGCGTAATTTATCAAAAGAATCAAGTTGCATCTCTTCAAGTCTTTCAATAATTTTATCGCCAACGTATTTAAGTTCTAGTAGTTGTTCCTTTTCTAATTCTGAAAAAGCCATATATTTTCCTATCTATTTTAAAAAATTGTTATGATGTTACTAATGTGAATTTAGTTTTTTCCATTTCCTGATTTTAGTTCTAAAGGATTTAAATGGTGCAACTGAATTAATGTGGATAAATCGTGCCACAGGCCATGCTGAAGGATAAGGTTTTGTCCAATTACGAGCATCTTTAGTAAAAAGCGTATCATCATCTAATGACTCAATCCAACTATTCCAAGTAGTCAGTTTCTGCTTAAATAATTGGATCTGTTCTTGTAATGAATAATCTTGATATATTTTATAAAAATGTTGGTATAATTCACCTAACTGATTCCATTTATATCCTTCCGCTGGCAATACAGGGGTTTGCCCAGCAAGTTCAGCATCATCCCAAGATTTAACAAGATCTAACCATCCAAGTTGATAAGCAATCATTTGTGCTGGCGTTCGATCAACACCTTCAATTAGTTTATCTTTTTCGGCTTCGCTTAATTCACTGAATTCATCAATAAATAGTTTAGCTGTTTTGTTAATTTCATCTAATAGTTGTTGTTTATTGGCGTAATTCATTTTATTTACCATTATTATTAAAATACTTTAATTCTTCATCAATAAAATATCTAACTAAGTTAGCATACAATTCTTTAATTACATCGCCATTGAGACCTAACTCATCAGCCCAAAGTTTACGTTGCTCAAGCATGCTATTAAAACGTTCTTTAGCTTGCACATCGGTAGCATTTTTTTTGAATTGGCTTGCTGTTTTAACATAGTCAAAACGAGTTGCGAGTAATTGAATTACCAGATGATCTATATTGTCAATTTCTGCTCGAATATCATTCATATCACGACATTCATTTGCTAAGATATTTGGATTGTATTGAATCATATTTAACGACTAATAATTGCTAGTTTTGCTATCTTAGCACTGTATAAATATTTCTAAAAGGATTTGAATTGCAGAATTTAGAATTGGTGGAGCCAAGGGGGATCGAACCCCTGACCTCAACGCTGCCAGCGTTGCGCTCTCCCAGCTGAGCTATGGCCCCTAAAGGGATAAAAAAACTGTGGCTAATAATATGCAACTAGTTAAAGGGTGTCAAATAAATTAATATTATTTGCTCAAAAAACAATCTAGCAAAGCTCTGTCAGGCTATGACAGAGCTTGAATGATTAACGTAAAATTGCGTTTTGATCCGCGCCTTCTGCTTCAACTTTTGGTGGCATAAAGTGTTCACGTTTCACACCTAATTTAAGCGACATATATGCTGCTACATAAATTGATGAAATTGTACCTAACACAATACCGACCCCTAATGTTTCAGAGAAGCCTTTTAACATTGAACCACCGAAAATATATAAGATAATAACAACGGCTAACGTTGTGCCAGATGTCATTAAGGTTCGATGTAATGTTTGAGTTAATGAGATGTTGATAACATCATATGGCGACGCACGTCGTATTTTTCTAAAATTCTCACGAATTCGATCGAATACAACGATAGTATCATTAAGTGAATAACCAATTATAGATAACATTGCTGCAATAATGGTTAAATCTAATTCACGATCAAAGAGTGATAAATAGCCAGCGGTAATGACTACGTCATGCGCTAATGCTACAACAGCACCAGTACCAAATCGCCATTCAAATCGAAATGCAATATAGATTAAGATACAAATTAATGCTGCACAGATCGCCAAAATACCATCCTGTGCTAATTCAGTACCAACCGTAGGACCAACGAATTCAACTCGCTTAATTTCAGCATTACTATCAATATCTTTATGTACTAAATTAGAGATTTTAGTACCTAATGCATTATCAATTGCAGATGATACACTACCCTCATTTTGATTAGCGGTTGCTAATCGGATAATAATATCTTTACTGCTGCCATAATACTGAACGACTGGCTCATGATAACCGGCATCACGTAAACTATTACGTAAGTCATCAAGATTTACGGCTTTAGTTACTGTCAGTTCAACTGTGGTACCACCGGTAAAATCCTGTCCCAGATTGAACCCTTTAACAAGAATAACCACAAATGAAGCAACAACCAATAACATTGAGATAACAAAAGCAATGAAGCCAAATTTTAAAAAGTCGAGTACTCTTCGGCCATGATTTAATTCTCTAACATCATGATTTTCTTTTTTATTAATAGTCACAATAAACCTCTAAATTGATAACTTATTGACGCGACGACCACCATAAATAAGATTGGCCAGAGCTCGAGTCCCTACGATCGAGGTAAACATCGATGTTACAATACCGATACCTAATGTAATGGCAAAGCCTTTGATAGAACCTGTACCTACTGCATAAAGAATAATCGCAGTTATTAATGTGGTAATATTGGCATCAAAAATACTACTCCAAGCGCCAGCATAACCTTCGTTAATTGCATGTTGGACACCTCGACCATTACTGAGCTCTTCTTTTATACGCTCATTAATTAAAACATTCGCATCAACCGCCATACCTACAGTTAGTACGATACCGGCAATACCTGGCATACTTAATGTTGCCCCTGGTAATAAAGACATTGCACCAACAATAAGAATTAAGTTTGCAACTAATGCAAGGCTAGCGAATACACCAAATAAACGATATACCACTAACATAAAGATTACCGAAATTAATAATCCCCATACACAAGATTCTAAACCTTGAGTAATATTTTCTTGCCCCATTGACGGACCAACGGTACGTTCTTCAATTATTTGGATCGGCGCAATCAATGCACCTGCTCTTAATAGTAGTGATAAATTTCTAGCTTCATCAACACTACTAATCCCAGTTACTTGGAACCGGTCACTAAAAATACCTTGGATCGTTGCTACATTGATAACTCTCTCTTGTTTTTCAAGAATAGGTTTATCATTTTCATCACGTTTTCCTGTATCTTTATATTCAACAAATAATGTTGCCATTGCTTTTTTCAGATGTTTCTGCGTGAAATCAAGCATAGTTTTGCCGCCAGCACTATCTAAGTTAATAGAAACTTCAGGCTGGCTATATTCATTTACTCTAAATGAAGAATCGGTAATATGATCACCTGTTAATACTACACGTTTATAAAGTAAGACCGGACGACCATTTTCCATATATTTTATTTCAGAACCATATGGAACACGCATTTCACCTTTTAAAATAGCTTCTAAGTCAGTTGAACCATCTTCATTTACTTGTCTAAACTCGAGGGTTGCAGTTGCACCTAAAATTCGTTTAGCTAATGCAGTATCTTGAATACCAGGTAACTCAACAACAATACGATCAGAACCTTGACGTTGAACAATTGGTTCAGCAACACCTAATTGATTAACACGATTACGCAAAATGGTGGTATTTTGTTGTACAGCATCACTTTTAGCTTGTTGTAGCCGCTGTTGGCTGACACTAATAACGATACTATTTTCACTTTGCGAAGTTAATTCATAATCTTGCAATCCATTAATTTTAGTAATAGCTTTGTTTCGATCTTCTGTATTATCGAATTGCATTAAGATTTGTTGATTACTACTTTTATTTAATGCTTTGTAATTTAGATTATTTTTATTGAACTCTGCTTTTAAATTTTCAATCGATTGTTCTGTCAATTTACTTAACGCAGTAGTCATATCTACTTCCATTAAGAAATGCACACCACCACGCAAATCAAGCCCTAATTTCATGGGTTCGGCACCAATCATTGTTAACCATGATGGTGTTGCAGGCGCTAGATTTAGTGCAACAGTATAATCATCACCTAATTCTTGTGATATTAATTCCTTAGCTTTCAGCTGAGTATCATTATCACTTAAACGAATTAAAATAGATTTATTTTCATAAACTAGTGATTTAGGTTCAATTTGATTTTTCACCAAAAGTTGTTTGACTTTATCTTGCGTAGCAACATTAATTTCGGCACTATTTGAACCTGAAATTTGTATAGCGGGATCTTCACCATAAATATTTGGAAGAGCATAAAGTAGGCCGACGCAAATCACGACGACCAACATAATGTACTTCCACAAAGGATAGCGATTTAGCACGACATATTCTCTTGTGGGATTAGATAATTAATACAATGAATTATAATAGCAAAATCTATTATAATGATTTCATTGTTCCTTTTGGTAATACCGATGTGATGAAGTCACGTTTGATAACAACTTCAGTTGTATCATTTAACTCTAACACAATATAACCATTTTCATTAACTTTTGATACTCGACCAATAAGTCCACCATTAGTTAATACTTCATCACCTTTTGAAATAGAAGCCATTAACTCACGATGTGCTTTAGCACGTTTTTGTTGTGGACGCATAATCATAAAATAGAAAAATAGCCCAAACACCACCAACATAATTGGCATTATGTAATCGCCACCAGGCTGAGCACCATCAGCTGCGTATGCATTAGAAATAAAAAAGTCCATATTGGTCCTCTTAATGAATATAAAAATATTAAAGTGCAGAATTATAACACAATAAATAAATCGATTATTAACTATTTCTTGCCAATATCTTTTAAGTCAACAACAAATATCGCTATTATTAACAATTTTATTCAATTAACTAAATAAATACAGTACCCGCCAACAATGAACCAGCAAAAAAATTAAGTCGTTAAATATTGTGCCATACTAACCAAGTTAAATAACCATTTAGGATAAACACCACATACCATGGTTAATAATGCTGCGATAACAATAAATAATTCACTCACTTTTATATCTTGCCATTTCAATTTAATAATAGAATTATTACTTGAGAAATCATCATGGCTGATAGGTGGCCTAATATAAAGATTAAGAATAAGTCGTGAGTAGAAATATAAACCTATAGTACTACCAATCACTACTGCAGCAATTAACCACCATAACTCAGCCGTCACACCTAATAGTACTAAAAGAAAACGTCCTACAAAACCTGCTGTAAGTGGTGCACCTGCTAGAGATAATAAACCAACTCCCATTGCCAAGGCTAAAATAGGGCGACGCCAAAATAATCCTGAAAGATCAATTTCCTTTTCATGATCCTGTAACTCATTGGAATGGGATTCTAAGCTGATCACGCCTAAAACACAGATGTTGGCAAAAATGTAGCCAATTAAATAAACACCTATTGTTTCTAAAGCGAGCACCTGATACTGCACGGCAATTAAAGCCAGTAAAAGATAGCCAAAATGGGCAACTGAGGAATAAGCCAATAACCTTTTTAAGCTACTTTGCATTAATGCCAATAAATTTCCCCATAAAATTGAACAAAAGGCCATAATAACCAAAATAATACGGATTGTTTCATTATTTACTATTGGTGCTAATAAAAATAGTCTGGCAATAGCA
Source organism: Gilliamella sp. M0364 (assembly GCF_016100565.1). Classification (NCBI taxonomy): domain Bacteria; kingdom Pseudomonadati; phylum Pseudomonadota; class Gammaproteobacteria; order Orbales; family Orbaceae; genus Gilliamella; species Gilliamella sp. M0364. The sequence continues at coordinate 312,308 of NZ_JACFSF010000002.1, forward strand.
CAAAACACGGCGACTTTACCTACCGTTGATAGTAGTAATGAAACAACTGTCGGAGCCCCTTGGTAAACGTCAGGTAACCAAAGTTGAAAAGGTACCAGCGAAAGTTTAAAACCAATACCAACTAACATTAAACAAATACCAATTAATAATAATGTACTTGGATAGGTCATGGTTGATAATTGATAACTTAAACCACTAAATGTCAGCTCGCCAGTCGTAGCATAATAAAAAGCAATACCCATTAACAAAAATGAACTAGCAATCGCAGACAAAATCATATATTTAATCGCAGCTTCTAGCGCATGGGTTTGGATGTATTGATAGCCGATTAAGCCAATAAATGGAATCGAAAGTAATTCAATTCCAAGAAAGAATGACATTAAATGACTAGCATAAACTAAAGTGATTCCGCCTAATGTCATAAATAGTAAAATTATATAGAATAATCCATGGTTGATTTCTTCTTGTACAAACCATCGATAAGCTAATGATGCGACCACAATTGAAATGATTAAAATTAAGCTGGTATAAAGTAACCCATAACCATCACAAGTAAATAACGCAGTAACATGGTGAGCTCCCCATTCGTTATTAGCATCATTCTGCTGAGTATCATCTACATTAGGTGACGATCCAACCATATCATTATTTTCTGTAACAGACTCTGTAATTTCCGCATTTTCCGAGGTAGTGATTTCTTGTTCTGTAGGTACGGCATCAATAGCTACCGTTTGTTCAGTTGCAGGCGTTTTATCACTAGTATCTAGTGGCGAAGAAACAGATATTTGCATATTGTCACTACTAATATCTGATATTGCTTGGGTATTAAACGAAATTTTATACCCCAAAATTGCTGAGAAAACTAATGCAAAAATTAATCCCGATATGGTTAAAGTAGCACATTTTTTAGTATCTATTTTGAAAATAAATAATGCGATGAGCAAAACTATTATGGCAAAGCTCAATATAAATATTGGCAATAAAGCTATCATAAGTTATTACTCTCCCACTCTTTCAGTAATTATATATTGCAGTGTTTGGTTGACAATAGAATAAGACATATCTAAAACCATTTTTGGATATAATCCAATAAAAATTAATACAATAAGCACACTAGACAATAGAAAAATATCTTTTTTACTCAGCAAGTGTTTTGTAACCGTAATTTTATCAACTACGCCATAAAAAATAGGTTGCATGCGAATAATTAACGATATCGACAATAACAATAATCCAATTGCCAGTAAGATAGTGTAATAAGGATATGAGTTATAACTACCTAATAACATCATATAATTACCAACAAAGTTAGCCGTTCCTGGAATACCTAACACAGCTAACATAAAAAATAGAGTAAAAGAAGACAAATACTTTACCTGCTCTTTTAATCCAACGAATTGATTAATGTTTCGGGTTAAATAACATTCTGCTAACAAACCACTTATTATAAACATACCAACAATAGCTAAATTAACAGCTATCATTTGAATAACAACACCTTGGAAAGCAATAACTGAGCCGCTATAAATAATAGCCGTGACAAATCCCATTAAAGCAATATGGATATAAGCAATCAGCTTCTTAATATCTGTCTGATTAAAAGCAAGTAAAGCGGTATAAAACAACGTACATATAGCCAACACTAAAATAAACGGCATAATTGTTAGCGAAGCATTAGGAAAAAGTGGGATCACAAAACGTAATAAACCAAATGCCGCTGTATTAACTAACAAACCACTTATCATCATCGAACCACTTGTTGACGATTCAATATGTGCTTCAATAAACCAATTATGAAAAGGAATTAAAGGAATACGTATAATAAAAGCAGCTAAAAAGCCTAGCATTAATAAAAATTCGGTATTACTTGAAATCGGCGTATTAGTTAAAATTTGATAATCAAAAGTCCATTTCGCCGTTATGTTCCAGTTGATTAAGGCCAATGATACAATCGATATTAGCATTAGTAGGCTACTTATCTGAGTGTAAATTAAAAATTTGCTAGCACCATTAAAACGTAATTGTGAATTTAAATCTCGTCTGCCCCACAACGAAATTAAAAAATAGATTGGAATAGCTACCGCTTCCCAAAAGAAAAACATTAAAAACAGATCAGTGATTACAAATAACATCATAATGGCTGATGCCATAAATAATACACATAAATAAAATAATCCGACATTATTAAGATTTTCTTTACTAGAATAAACAATAACTAACAATACAATAAAGAGTGTTGAACTAATAACAATCAAAGATAAACCATCTAATACCAAATGAAAATGAATACCAAGTAAAGGGATCCAATCAATATTAACTTCTTTAATCCAGTTTGGACTTTGTTCTAAAGAACTGCTTGCATCTGCCCATAAAACAATTACCAAAATAAACGTGATTAATATGGTTGTAAGAGCAATCATCATTGGTAAACGTTGCCAGCGCAACTGTATATCGGTTGAAGTCATGATTCTTTGTAAAAATACATGACAAAGCCAACCAATAAATCCGCCAATTACAGGTAAGAAAACAAGCCATAACAACATTAAGTTCACACCTTTATCAAATAAAAATCAATAACATTAATATAATAATGCTACCTATTACCATTGAAACCATATACCATCTTATTTGTCCGTTTTCTAAACTGACAATATAAGCATTTATTTTCTTTATCCCCCACATAATCCAATCATCCCATAATGCTAATGGATCCTTTTTCAGTAAGTTTGCTAAATAAATATATGGTTTTACAAAAACATTATTTAACAAATAGTCAAATCGCCAATCACTTTTACATAATTTTCCTAACGATTTGATCACCGGAGTATTGAGAATTTCATGAACTTCAGCGTTCGGATGAGCATAAAGAATATAGGCAATGACTAAACTTAATAAGGTTACTGCACACAGCAATATTCTAAATGGGATCTGACCTTGCGTATCTAAATTGGCTATTGGGATTATCCCTTTTATCGGCAATGGCAAGTAAATAAACAGTGCCGTAGTAAATATCAATAAGATAAAAAGCGGATAATAATTTATTTTTCTGATTCTTATTATCTTTTCAATTTTAATTGAATGATGGAAAACCAAAAATATCAATCGCCAAATACATAAACTAGACAATAAAATACCTAATAAGCCGATAGTACCGGCCATTAAGCTATCTTGAGCCATTAATCCCCAAATAATATCACCTTTAATATAAAATGATGCTGACACCCACGGTAAGGCACTAAGTGATAACATGATTACTAAGAAGATTGCATATAAAACTCGATTAGACTTTAACAAGCCACCAAGTTTATTGATGTCTCGTTCACCTTGGCACTGTTTGATTAAAATTGCAGAAGCAAGAATAAGTAAAGTGCTAGTTACAGCATAATTAATCAAACAACTTAATGACAAATTCCAGCTCTGGGTCGAAAATGCATAAAATAGATAACTTATTTGCGCTAAATTGATATAAGTTATAATCTGTTTTATATCATTTTGAACCAAAGCAATACTACTGGCAAAAATAACAGTCAAAGAAGCAAATAAAAGCATTATATTAAGCGTATCACTTGACATCATAAACAGATTGCTTAGTCTTAAGACCAGATAAACACCAGCAAATATAACAGTAGAAGATTGCAATAACGCAACCGCTGGCATCGGTGCTAGTGTTGTTTCTTTGAACCATGAATGCATTGGGAAAAGCGCAGATTTACTCATAGCGCCAAGAAATAACATTAACGTAATCCAAAAAATAATATCTGAATCAACAGCTAAATCATTATGCGCTTTTATTAAAATATCGCTAATTTTTAATGTTTCTAAAGTCTGATAAAGTAAGAATATACCTATGATTAGAAAAATATCAGTTAAATGCATCATAACAAATGCTTTAACGGCAGCATAACTATTGCGAGCTTGTTTGTAGTAGATACCAATAAGTAAGTAAGTACTTATACTCACCCCTTCCCAACCAAGTAACATCACAAACAAATTATCAACAAGAACAACCGTTAACACACTTGCTATTAGTAAATTGCTATATGCATAAAAAGTATAAATATCTTTTCTCGATTTTAAATAACAAGCGGCAAAAAAATAGATCAATAAACCAAAGAATGATATTAATACTAAGAATGTTAGTGATAAGCCATCTAGTGTTAAAGATATAGGAACTTCAAAATCACCGACTGAAAACCAAGTCCATAAATTTCTTGTATAAACCAATGTCATATCAGGAACAGTATTGGTAGTAAAATCAATACAAGAAAATATTGTTATTAATCCAACAAGAAACATCGTACAAATCCCGATTAACATAACATTAATGGATTGTATTTGTCGCCCAAAACAGACTAATATCAAGAAAGATAATAATGGAACAATGATAGTTAAATAAAGTAAATTCATCCTTTCATTTCACTCAATGAGTCAATATTAAAGTTTTTACGTCGATAAATTAATTTTACCAGTAAAGCAAGCCCGACAGATATTTGAGCTAATACCGCCGTTACCGCTAATATAGCAAGCACCTCTCCATCAGATTGCTGCCAATAACTACTTGCAACAAAAAGTGCTGCAATGGCTCCATTATTCATGATGACAAGACTTAACAATAAGAAGTAGAGATTACGTCTAATCATTACCCCTAAAAGCCCTACTACAAATAAGATAGAGGCAAAAATCAAACCATACATAAGTGGTATCACATTATTTCTCCGACAGCATTCGATGCATAAAATGATAAGATATAACTGCAGCACCTAATAATAAAAATGTAGCTAACTCAGCCATTAATACATAAGCATAGATTGACATTTGGTGCATCAATTCATGAGATTCCGTGAACTGTGTATAGTCAGTGCTTACTACGCCATAAATAAGAACAACTAATAAAATAAATGCTAAAACTAATGGTCCTAGCCAAATTTTGGGGCTGATACCATGTTTACCATTTTCAACATTGTCACGACGCATTTCGAGCATTAAAGAAACAGCCCTAAACAGAATGACAGCTCCACCAATAAAAAAAAGAATATATAAAACAGCCGAAATATATGTTTCAAGGAGAATAAATATTAATGCTGATGCAAAAAGTGATATAGCCAGATATAAAATTGCTTTTTCTACTCGCCGACAAAAAATCACTTTTATACTTGCAAAAACAGCAATTATCGATGCGATATAAAAAACAACGATCATTAATTCATCCAATACTTATTCATAATGACATTAGTATATACTTAATTGACAACAATATACAGTTTACTAACGCAGTGTTAATACAAAAAAGTCTTTCTAAATAAAATTTTAACTTTTCATAATAGTAAGAATATTTATTTAGCAAATATAATAAAAACAATAGAAATAATAAAATCCATAAAATTTTATTATTTAAATTCAATACAACATTGTTATAAAGTATGTATCCTGAGCAATTAATCTATATTTATACCTTTTTCTTTAAATTGTCATTTTAATCATACAGTTTAAACGCACTTAGGCAAAAATATAAACAAGTAGAGAATAGAATGAATAATCAATACTCATCAATGCGAAGTAACGTCAATATGTTAGGCACCCTATTAGGCGATGCAATTAAACGCGCAACAGGTAATGAAACTTTCGATTTAGTCGAAAAAATCCGTCAGTTATCCAAATCGGCGCAACAAGGAAATAAACAAGCGCATAATGAATTACTTAAGTTAATTGAGAATCTTAATGATCAAGATCTACTTCATGTTGCACGTGCATTCAACCAGTTTTTAAATTTAGTTAACACTGCTGCAGAGTATTATGGTATTTCGCCTCATGGCGAAGCATCAAGTAGTCCTAAAAAGATGACTGAATTATTCAAATCACTTAAAAACTTAAATTTTGCCCCTCAAACTATTTCACAAGCGATTGATAATTTATCTATTGAGTTAGTACTTACTGCTCATCCAACCGAAATCAATCGCCGCACAATGATTAATACTTATACCGCAATTAATAGTTGCTTATCACAACTTGACCATAATGATTTAGCCGATTATGAAAAAGAACGGATTATGCGTCGTTTAAAACAGCTCGTTTGCCAAGCATGGTATACCGACGAAATTCGTAAAAAACGCCCTACACCTCTTGATGAAGCTAAATGGGGATTTTCGGTTATTGAAGATAGTTTATGGGAAGGTGTTCCTCTATTTTTACGTGAGTTCAATGATCAACTTGTGGATTCCTTTAATGAAGAACTATCCGTTGAACATGTACCAGTTAAATTTACCTCATGGATGGGCGGAGATCGAGATGGCAATCCAAATGTCACAGCTAAGGTGACAGAAAAGGTCATGTTACAAGCCAGATTAAAAGCAATTGAATTATTTTTAGCGGATATTCAGATTCTAGTTCGTGAATTATCCATGACAGAATGTAGTCAATCGGTTATTGATTTATTAAACGAACAAAATAAAACTGCATCAGAGCCTTACCGAGCCGTAATGAAACAACTACGATCTCGTTTAGTTAAAACCCACGGTTATATCATTTCACTATTAAACAATGAGCAAGTTTTAGCGCCAGCCGATCTTTTGACTAAAAATGAACAATTATGGACACCACTTTATATCTGTTATGAATCTTTAATAGAGAATGGCATGTCAACTATTGCTCATGGGCCATTATTAGATACATTAAGACGTATTAAAAGCTTTGGATTGCAATTAGTTAGATTAGATATCCGTCAAGACAGCTCGGTCCATACTGAGGCTTTAGATGCTTTAACTAAAGAACTTAATTTAGGTAGTTATGCCTCATGGACAGAAGAAGAAAAACAGGAATTTTTATTAGCTGAATTGCAATCTAATCGACCATTACTTCCTTATAATTGGCAACCAGATGAAATGGTAAAAGAAGTGTTAGATACCTGCCGAGTGATTAAAAAAGCGGGTGAGGAATCAATTGCTTCTTATGTAATTTCAATGGCCAAAGCTCCTTCTGATATTTTGGCAGTTTATTTACTCCTAAAAAGTGTTGATTGTCAAAAAAATATTCCTGTTGCACCGTTATTTGAAACCTTAGAGGATTTAAATAATGCTAAATCTGTTATGCAAAAACTTTTAGATATTTCTTGGTATCGAGAAAAGATCAATGGCAAACAGATGGTAATGATTGGCTATTCAGATTCTGCGAAAGATGCAGGAACACTTGCTGCGTCATGGGCACAATATCGGTCACAAGAAGAACTAGTCAATTTATTTGAAAAATATAATATTAACTTAGTATTATTCCATGGTCGTGGTGGTTCAATTGGACGTGGTGGTGCACCAGCTCATGCGGCTTTACTTTCACAACCACCAGGATCACTTAAAGGTGGTTTACGTGTTACAGAACAAGGCGAGATGATTAGATTTAAGCTTGGTTTACCTGAGGTTGCACTTAGTAGCTTAATGCTTTATGCATCAGCGATTTTACAAGCAAATTTACTTCCACCTCCAGAGCCTAAGCAAGTCTGGCGAGATATTATGGATGAAATGTCAGATTATTCTTGCCAATGCTATCGAAGCTATGTTCGCGAAAAAGCTGAATTTGTTGATTATTTTAGAGCAGTTACACCAGAAGCTGAACTAGGTAGATTACCATTAGGTTCCCGTCCACAAAAACGTCGAACAGGTGGTGGAATAGAGAGCCTACGTGCAATACCATGGATTTTTGCTTGGACTCAAAACCGTTTAATGGTGCCTTCATGGCTTGGTGCAGGTAGTGCACTTAGAGTTGTTATCCTTGAAGGTAAAAAAGAGCAATTGCAAGATATGTATCATAATTGGCCATTTTTTAATGCTCGTTTAGGAATGCTAGAAATGGTTTATGCCAAAGCAGCACCAAATATTCATGAATATTATGAACAACGTCTAGTTTCCTCTACATTATGGCCATTAGGTGATGAATTAAGAAATTTATTAACTGAAGATATCAATACTGTACTAACCATCACGGATGATATTAGCTTAATGGCTGACTTACCATGGATTGCCGAGTCAGTCGCATTGCGTAATACTTATATTGAACCACTTAACTTATTGCAAGCCGAATTATTGAGTCGTTCTCGTAAAAATAATGATGAAAATAGTATTGTTGAACAAGGATTAATGATAACAATTTCAGGTATTGCAGCAGGAATGCGAAATTCAGGATAATAAAAAAGGGCTATTCGCCCTTTTTATTTTGAGAAAGTTGTTCCAGATATGCTTTAGCATCTTCATCACCTTGCTCACTGGCTTTAGTGAACCAATAGATAGCTAAATTAATATTCTGTTTAATATCCTGACCTTCAAGATATTTAATAGCTAAATTATATTGAGCATCAACACTTCCTTGATTGGCAGCTTTATTATACCAATCTATAGCTTTCTTTTCGTCTTTCGGGACACCACCACCCACATCATACATAACAGCAATATTATATTGGGCATCAGCATTACCGCCTTCGGCAGCTTTAGTAAACCAATGAGCTGCTTGAGTATTATCAGGTCTTGTTCCTGAGCCTGTTGCATACATAATACCTAAATTATACATGGCCAATATATGGCCACGTTCTGCAGCTTGCGTATAAAAATAAAGTGCAGCAACATAATCCTGAGTTAAACCATCACCATTTTGAGACATTAATCCTAAATAATATTGTGCTTCAGCATTATTATCTTTCGCTGCTTGACTAAACCAATCAGCAGCAAGCATTCGATCTTTTTCTACATCATCACCAAAAAAGTACATAATACCCAAATTTAAGTAGGCATCATAAATACCTTGATCACCTGCTTGACGAAAATAATTAATCGCAGCAGAAATATCTTTAGCAACTCCTTCACCATTTTTATACATTAACGCCAAATTATATTTAGCTAAAGGATAATTCTGATCAGCTGCCAATTTAAAAAATTTGAATGCTTCAGATAAATTCGCTTTGGTTCCTAATCCATTTTGATACATATAAGCTAAATTATTTTGTGCTTTAGCTAATCCTTGTTCCGCAGCTTTATTGAACCAAAAAAATGCTTTTAAATCATTAACTTCAACACCTAACCCTTGTTTATAAATGGTACCGAGATTATATTGTGATTGCATATCACCCTTTTCAGCAGCAAGCAATAAAGAAGGTATTAGTGAACCTGGGTCGCTCACTTTTAATTCCGTATCAGGCTGTGTTTTAGCTTCACTTGCCATTACTCCATAAGAGATAAATAACATCAAAGCCAATATAATTTGAAGTTTTTTCATAATTGTCTAAATGCCATAATATTGGCAATAATTATACATAATTGCTCCAAAAGGGAATAGTTTTGTTTTGCAATTAACTTTATCCATTACTTTCCCATTAATTAGTTAAATATATTACAAACCAAGTTCCTGCCAAATTTTATCAACATGGGCAACCACTTTTTCATCTTTAGTAATAATGCTACCCCATTCTCGATTTGTTTCACCCTGCCACTTATTTGTAGCATCCAATCCCATTTTAGACCCTAAGCCAGATACAGGTGAAGCGAAGTCTAGATAATCAATTGGAGTATTATCAACAAATGTAGTATCTCGGTGTGGATCCATTCTTGTTGATATAGCCCACATAACATCTTTCCAATCCCTTGCATTAATATCATCATCACAAACAATAATAAATTTAGTATACATAAATTGTCTTAAATAGGACCAAATACCCATCATGACTCTTTTGGCATGCCCTGGATATTGTTTTTTGATTGTGACAATAGCAATTCGGTAAGAACATCCCTCTGGTGGAAGATAAAAATCAACAATTTCAGGAAATTGTTTTTGTAATATTGGAATAAACACTTCATTTAATGCTAATCCCATTACTGCCGGTTCATCTGGTGGCCTACCGGTATAAGTGGAATGATAAATTGCATCTTTGCGTCGAGTTAAATGAGTTACCGTGAACACGGCAAATTTTTCAACTTCATTATAATAACCAGTATGATCACCATAAGGGCCTTCAGCAGCAAGTTCGTTGGGATCGATATAACCTTCGAGAATAATTTCAGCTGTTGCTGGCACTTCTAATTCATTTGATAATGACTTAACAACTTCAGTTCGACTATTTCGTAACAATCCTGCAAAAGCGTATTCTGATAATGTATCTGGCACTGGCGTAACGGCACTTAATATAGTGGCTGGATCTGCGCCTATTGCGATACTAACTGGAAAATTTTCATTTGGATGAGATTTTTGCCATTCAGCAAAATCAAGCGCACCACCACGATGTGATAACCAACGCATGATTAATTTATTTTTACCTAATAATTGTAAGCGATAAACACCAATATTTTGACGCTCTTTATGAGGACCTTTGGTTATTGTTAACCCCCAAGTTACGAGTGGGGCAACATCTCCTGGCCAGCAATGCATAATAGGTAATTGAGTTAAATCGACCTCTTCATCTTTAAAAATTAATTCCTGACAAGGTGCTGAAGACCGATGCTTTACCGGCATATTGAGAACTTGTTTATATTTAGGCAAAACATCAAAAAATTGTCGGATACCTTTCGGTGGTTCAGGCTCTCGTAAAAAAGCGAGTAATTCGCCAATTTCTCGCAATTCTGTAGTTTCTTCTCGCCCCATCGCCATAGCAACTCGTTTAGCCGTACCAAAAAGATTACACAACACTGGGATTTTATAACCAATTGGATTTTCGAACAATAATGCCGGACCTTGTGAACGTAATACACGATCAGCGATTTCTGTCATTTCAAGATGAGGATTAACCGGATAACTAATTCGTTTCAGTTCGCCTTGCTGTTCAAGGTAATCTAAAAAATCCCGAAAATTAGATAATGCCATTATTGCTCCTTTCAACTCTAAATTACATTAATCAAATACAAGCTGATAAATATTAATTAATCTGCATCGAAATTTTCACTATATATAGGAACTTCTTTGATCTGATTACACCCAACAATTTTAGGTAATAAAATTTGAAACTGTTGCTGATCAATTTCAGTAAATTTATTTTGATCTACTTGATAAAATAAATAATCTTCAGTTTTATTATCAGTTTTAATCGAAGCTAACCAATAATTACGATCATCACTATTTTCATTGGCGAAAATTTTAATAATACTATTTTCTCGTTTCTCGGGTTGATTATGTAATTTATAATCGATGATTTTTTCGGCGATTTGAGAATCATACTCATCAAAAATAATGTAGTCACCTTGATTAACTTTGCACCTTTTTATATTTATCTCAGCATAACTGTTTGATATTAAAAAGGATAAACTAAACAACAAAAAGATATATTGATTAAATTTCATTTTTGATCTCTTAAATTAATTTTCTCAATTGAACCAATTTTACCAATAGCCTCACCATTATTTGGTGATACAGTAAGATTGGCTGCACTATTTATAGTTAACCATTGATAAGATAAATGTTCAGTAAGTACTGGCGTTACCTCATCACAAAGAGGTAAATAAAACCAATGCTCTTTATTTATCTTTACTTCTGGTGCATACCGATATCTAAACTGAGGGAAAATTTCAAATTCAACCACATGTTTTGCATCAATTAATTTAAGATTTTTTCCATTAATATCTATACCGGTCTCTTCAAAAACCTCACGAATTGCCGTATCCCTAGGCAATTCATTTTTTTCCAAACTACCTGTAACTGATTGCCAAAAATTAGGATCATCTTTACGTTGCAACATAAGAACTCGCTGAGTGCTTTTACAATAAATAACAACTAAAACTGACTCAGGGTTCTTATACTTTTGCATATAAATACCGTTACTTTTGGCTCACTTCAATACCAAGTTCCTTTAACGCTGCTGGATTAGCTGGACTAGGTGCATCAGTTAACAAACATGTTGCTGCAGTTGTTTTTGGAAAAGCAATAACATCACGGATATTATCAGTTCCAGTTAACAACATAGTTAATCTATCTAAGCCAAAGGCTAAACCTGCATGCGGTGGTGTACCATATTTTAGTGCATCAAGTAAGAAACCAAATTTTTCACGCTGATCATCTTCATTAATACCCAAAATTGAGAATACAGCTTGTTGCATTTCGCTTCGATGAATACGTACAGAACCACCACCTACTTCATAACCATTAATAACCATATCGTATGCATTAGCTACCGCATTTTCAGGATTATTAATTAATTGCTCTGGCGTGAAATCCTTCGGTGATGTGAATGGATGATGCATAGCACTTAAGCCTTCCTCTGTTTCTTCAAACATTGGGAAATCAACAACCCAAAGTACTGCCCATTTATTCTCATCAGTTATACTTAAATCTTTACCGACTTTCAAACGTAAAGCCCCTAATGCATCACTAACAACTTTATAACTATCTGCACCAAATAGTAAAATATCACCATCTTTAGCATCAGCACGATTCAATAAAGCTTCCATTTGAGATTCATTAAAGAATTTAGCTACTGGGCTTTGTACACCTGCTAAACCTTTGTTACGTTCATTAACTTTGATCCACGCCATACCTTTAGCGCCATATACCGAGATAAATTGCGTATAATCATCTAATTGTTTGCGTGTTAATTGTGCACCATTTGGTACGCAAAGTAGCGCAACTCGACCTTTTGGATCATTCGCTGGTGTTGAAAATACTTTAAAATCAATATCTTTTACTAAATCAGCCACATCAATAATTTCCAGTGGATTACGTAAATCTGGTTTATCACTACCAAATCGTCGCATTGCTTCAGCAAAAGTTAATATTGGAAAACGACCTAAATCGATATTTTTTACATGTAACCAAAGTTCGCGAATCATTTTCTCCATAATTTCACGCACTTGTTCAGCACTCATAAAAGAGGTCTCAACATCAATTTGGGTAAATTCAGGTTGGCGATCAGCACGAAGATCTTCGTCACGAAAACATTTAACAATTTGATAATAGCGATCAAAGCCTGACATCATTAGCAGCTGTTTAAATAACTGTGGCGATTGTGGCAATGCATAAAACTCACCATTATGAACACGACTTGGTACAAGATAATCTCGAGCCCCTTCAGGTGTTGCTTTGGTTAACATTGGTGTTTCGATATCTAAAAAGCCATGTTCATTCATGAAAGAACGAACAAATGCGGTAATTTGGGCTCGAGTTTTGAAAATGGTAGACATTTCTGGTCGACGCAAATCAATATAGCGATATTTTAAACGTTGTTCTTCACTGTTGTTTTGATTAAAATCAAGAGGTAAGACATCACTACGATTGAAAATAGTCAGCTCAGTAGCCAAAATTTCAACTTCGCCAGTTGCCATATCTTTATTAACTTGACCTTCAGGTCTTGCTCTTACTTTACCTTTAATTTGAATACAAAATTCATTACGTAATTCGCCAGCTAATTCGTGTGCTTGTGGGTAATCAGGATCAAAAAAAACTTGCACAATTCCTTCACGATCACGCATATCAATAAAAATCATTCCACCTAAATCTCGGCGTTTATTGACCCATCCACATAGTGTGACTTCTTGATTAATATAACTTGCGTTTATTTGTCCGCAATAAATTGTTCTCATTAAATATATCCTGTGTACAATTGTCAAAAATGATAATTATTATAGAGCAATTTATCGGGGGATAAAGACTATCTATAAAAATAATCCTTATTTAATTTATTTATACTCAGTTTATGATAATAATTTTAATTTATATAATCATTTGTAAATTTATTTAAATTCAATAAGATAATTAATCAAAATACATCTTTTATAAATAAATTTGAAAAATGATTAATTTAATAACTTGTCATATCTGATATTTATTAATAAGCTTTAGGATTATTTAAATGTTGTTTATTGGATATGAAAGCTTTAATTTCAATTGATTATACTAATGATTTCATTGCTGATAATGGAGCTTTAACAACCGGTTCCGTAGGTCAACAAATTGAATCAGAAATGATAAACATAACTCAATCATTTATTAACAATAATGAATTTATCGTTTTTGCTATTGATGCTCATGAACCTTTAGATAAATACCATCCGGAAAATTCGCTATTTCCCCCTCACAATCTTGTTGGGACTGTTGGCCAACAATTATTTGGTAAATTACAGCAACTTTACCAACAACACCGATATTCAGACAATATCTACTGGATCAATAAACGTCACTACTCAGCATTTTGTGGTACGGATCTTGACCTCCGTTTACGCGAAAGACATATCACTGAAATCCATCTGATTGGCGTTTGTACTGATATTTGTATTTTACATACGGCTGTAGATGCCTATAACTTAGGTTATAAATTAGTTATTCATCAAAATGCTGTTGCAAGCTTTGATCCTATTGGCCATCAATGGGCTTTAAAACACTTTCAAAATACCTTAGGAGCAACAATAGTATAAGAAGTGCAGTGTAAAAATAGATAAAAAAATGAAGAAGGAGCAAGAATGGAAGTTTTACGAGACTATAAATTGCATTTAATTGCCTTTTTAGTAGTAATTATTTGTGAGCTTATCGGCAGACAAACTATATGGATTATTGCTGTTTATCCAATGCTATATGCAATGATTTTTGGTGGCATTATTAGCTTCCCAAAACTAAAAATATTAACCAATAAAAATATGCAAAATGCAAGTCTTGTTATGATGGTTACATTAATTCTACTTGTCGCAAAACTTGGTGTAGCTGTAGGCCCGAAAATTGATATGATTTTAGAAGATGCCAAACTAGCCCTAATTTTTCAAGAATTAGGTCATTTTGCCGGAACCATTTTACTGGGCCTACCATTAGCAATGATCTTAGGTATGAAACGAGAAGCTGTTGGGGCTACTTATTCGGTAGCTCGCGAACCTAATATCGCCATAGTTGCAGATAAATATGGTTTAGATTCACCCGAAGGTCGAGGTGTTATGGCTATGTATGTCTGCGGTACTCTTTATGGTGCGATTTGGATGAGTATTCTTGCCAGCTTAATAGCAAAATTGAACATTCTACACCCATATGCGCTAGCAATGGGAGCTGGTGTAGGTAGTGGAAGTATGATGGCAGCCTCACTTGCACCAATAAGCGATTTATATCCTGACTTATCAGAAAACATTAATGCTTATGCTACCACAGCGAATTTAATGTCGGGAATGGTGGGTATGTATATTTACACACTATTTTCTTTGCCTTTCGCTTCTTTTATGTATAACACTTTAGACCGTTTTCGACGCAAAAAATAAGGATGTCATAATGAAGATTTTCGAGACGATTTTTGTATTTATTTTAGTCGCCATTATTATGGCAGCTGGTAACACTGTGGGATATAAAATTGATTTGATTTCATCGCTTGAAGCAGTAGCGATGCTAGTTATTATCTCTATTGTAGGGCTGTTAATAAGTAAGTTACCCGGATTTAATAAATTACCGGTAATTTTATGGGTATCTGTGGTTGCAGCTATCATGTCAGCACCAATATTCCCATACCATCAAGAAATTGTTGCAATTACTGATCAAGTGTCATTACTTGCAGTTTGTACGCCTATACTTGCTTATGCAGGATTAGCTATCGGTAAAGATCTTGCGTTATTTAAAAATATCTCTTGGCGCATTATTCCCGTATCTTTAGCTGTTTTTTCTGGTACATTTATTTTTGCAGCTATAATTGCTCAAGTCACACTACACTGGGAAGGCGTTATCTAAATTTAGATAAGGATTTTATTTATGACAAAAGAAGAACTAAAGAAAAAAGTTTGCGATGCAATTGCAAATCGAAAAGCAGATATCAAGTCAATTGCCGAGGCAATTTGGTCAGAACCAGAGCTTGGCTATAAAGAACACAAAACCGCTAAAAAAGTAGAAGATGCTTTTGAGAAATTAGGTGTTCCTTTTAAAAATAAATTAGCCTTAACCGGGGTAAAAGGTCGTCTTAAAGGCGGTAAAGATAGCAAATATAGTATAGCGGTTATTGGTGAGCTTGATGCGATTATTTGTGCTGACCACCCTGCTGCTGATGAAACATCCGGTGCGGCTCACTGCTGTGGACATAATGCGCAAATCGCTAATATGATGGCTGTCACTATGGGACTAATTGACTCAGGTGCAATGGAATTTTTAGCTGGTGATGTAGTACCATTTGCCGTTCCAGCCGAAGAATATGTTGAAATTACGTATCGAAATCGATTAATAGAAGAAGGTAGGATTAAATATATTGGAGGCAAACCAGAATTAATTTCTCGCGGTGATTTTGATGATGTTGATATGGCATTACAAATACATTTAACCAGTGTTCCAAATGAACGCCAAGATGGTTTTATTGAGATCTCAACTACAAGCAATGGCTTTATTGGTAAACTAATTAAATATAAAGGTGAAGCATCCCATGCTGCCGCAGCTCCTCATGCTGGTGTAAATGCATTAAATGCAGCTATGATGGGAATGATGGGTGTACATGCTATCCGTGAAACATTTCAAGAAAAAGATTATATTCGTTTTCATCCAATTATTACCCAAGGTGGTGATTTAGTAAATGTTGTACCAAGCGATGTAAGAATGGAAAGTTATGTGCGAGCAGGTAATGTACCAGCCATGATTGACGCTAATGAAAGAATTAATCAAGCACTAAAGGCAGGAGCAATGGCTGTTGGTGCTACTTGTGAAATTAAAGATCTTCCAGGTTATCTGCCGTTAAATAATAATCCAACACTGAATGATTTTCTAAAACAAAATGCTGAAAATTTAATTGGTGAAGAAAATGTTTCAATTGCACCTCATATGACAGGAAGTACCGACACAGGTGATCTATCGCATATTATGCCAGTAAGTCATCCTTGGATTGGTTCGGTTAGAGGCGTGTTACATGGCAAAGATTACACTGTATTTGATGAAGATATGGCTTATATTCGCCCTGCACAAATGATGGCATGTACCATTATTGATCTACTTTATGATGATGCGAAATCAGCTCAAACATTAATGACAAATTACCAACCACTTATGACAAAAGAAGAATATTTAACATTCCTATCTGGTTTTGATAAATAAAGTTAAAAACTTGGCACAATCATGTGCCAAGTTTTTGTTATACTATACAAATCATTATCAACAATAACTATCACTTCATATGTTAACGCTTTCTGATCAAGAATTGCTACGCTACGACCGACAAATCACTTTGCATGGATTTGATATCGACAAGCAGCAAATTTTAAAAAATAGTACAGCCTTAATTATCGGGTTAGGCGGGTTAGGTTGTGCTGCTGCCGTCTATATAGCAGCATCAGGCATCGGTAAACTAACATTAATTGATTTTGATACAATATCAGCGTCGAATTTAAATAGACAAATTTTATATACTCAACAATCAATAAATCAGTATAAGGTTGAAGTCGCAAAACAAGCATTATGTAATATTAATGCCTATATGATTATTGAAACAATTAATCAGAAACTGAGTGATAATGAGCTAATTTCCCTAATCAAACAACATAATATCGTTATTGATTGCACCGATAATTTAACTAGCCGTGAACAAATTAATCGCTGTTGTTTTCTCGAAAAGAAACCATTAATTTCTGGTGCAGCAATCCGCATGGAAGGTTTACTCACTGTATTCAATTATCAAGATAATCAACCATGCTATCAATGCTTAAGTCAATTATTTGGTGAAGACCAACTTACTTGTATTGAAGCCGGGGTAATGGCACCATTAGTTGGTATGTTCGGTTCAATGCAAGCTCTAGAGGCAATCAAAGTACTTACCAATTATGGAAAACCTTTAATTGGTCGAGTTCTAATGATTGATAGTATGACAATGGAATTTAACCAAGTCATATTTACTAAACAAACTAATTGTATTGTCTGTGGAAACCAACATGCTAAACAGGATCTAAAATGCAAATAAATCGCATCATTTTAGCACCAATGGAAGGGGTTCTTGATTATCATGTGCGGCAAATATTAACTGAAATCAATCAATTTGATTATTGTGTCACTGAGTTTGTAAGAGTAACTCAGCATAAATTATCAAACCGAACTTTTTATCGACTATGTCCAGAACTTTATAATGAAGGAAAAACCTTATCAGGAACGCCAGTCCGAGTTCAATTATTAGGACAATCTCCTGAATGGATGGCTGAAAATGCCATTAAAGCGCTTGAACTTGGTTCTTATGGCATAGATATCAATTTTGGTTGTCCAGCTAAAACCGTTGTTGGCAGCCATGGTGGTGCTTATTTATTACAATATCCTGAGCAAATATTTAATATTGTAACTCAAGTTAGGACAGCAATTGGCTCTGCCTCAACTTTATCTGTTAAAATTCGATTAGGTTGGGATGATAAATCTCACTGTTACGAAATAGCTGAAGCAATTGAACAAGCTGGTGCTAATGAAATTGTTATTCACGGACGTACTAAAGCTGATGGATATAAAGCCGAGAAAATTGATTGGCCAACCATTGGTAAAATTAAACAAAAATTAACCATTCCGGTTATTGCTAACGGTGAAATATTTTCTATTGCAGATGCTCAAAATTGCTTAACGCAAAGCCAAACAAATGACATTATGCTTGGTCGAGGAATACTTAATATTCCTAATTTAGCCAATACAATTCGTTTTAATCATTCACCATTAAATTGGCAAGAAGTAATGCAATTACTGCTTCGTTATGCAATGACATCCATCGAAGATGCTAAACCACTTTACCATTCGGCTAGAATAAAACAGTGGTTAGCTTATTTAAGACAATATTACCCACAAGCATCAATATTATTACCTGAAATCAGGCAACTAAAATCACAAAATGAAATCTGTAATTTTTTGAAAACCAAATTAGATAATGAATCTAACTAATTTTGACTCTTTCTAAATACTGCCTTACCAAAATAATATTTAGTTGTTTTATTAATAGTTAGACAAATCAATGAAATAAGCAATATCACTAAAAGTAATTTATTAATATTGTTAAAAACAGATATAAATGAATCAATATAGTATTTTGATGGATTATTATCAATGATAGTAAAGGCAATAAAAACAAAGAAGAAAATTAAACCACTAGATATTGATACACTTTTAAAAAGTTTTTCATATTGAATTTTATCAAAGAAAACATGAAAAGATTGTTTGCTTAATACCAAACCACATAATATCGCAACCAAATAAATAGCCGTTAAATAATTATAAATAGAACCATTAAATACATTTAAAAAGGCTCGATTTAGAAAAATAAAACATTTAATCAATATAAAGCAACTAAAAATAGAAAAAAGAACAAAGTGAATATTTGGGGAGTCTTTTTTCGTTAAAATAAACTGATTTTGGCTTTTAATAAAATAACCTTTACAAAAAACAATCAAATAATATAAAAGTAAAGCATCAAGTACATAACGGATAATAGCAAATGCTATATTAAAAAATATTAGAAACAAAGGCGATTCTATTTTTAAATAAACGTTCGTATTAATTGTTATGAAATAGGCAACAATACAATAAATCAACATTATAATAATTAACAAAGTGATATTAACTTTATTAACAACATAAACATGGGCAGAATGAAAGAATAGAGTTAAAAGGCCAAAAACTAATAAGGAATCTATAAAATAGTGTTCAAAAAAAAACCGTAATAAAAATGAAAAAGGCCCATCAAAAAATACATACCAAGTAAAATTACCTAAGAAAAGTTCATCTGCGTGCAAATATAAAGAAAATATATTCAATAATATGTTTAACAAAAAATAGATTAAACAACCTATCAACGGTAGTTTAAATAAACTCTTTTCCATATGTATATTACACTCCATTCCATTGATTATTTTTTATTATCAAATTTTAAAAAATAATATTTAGTCACTTTATTGAAAATTAGATAAGTTAATAAAAGAAAAAATACAACTAAAAAAAACAGTTTAACATAATCTAAGATTAACGAGGAATAATCAAAATAAAAACTTCTAGACTCTCCTCTAAGAAGTAAACAAATTAAAACATTAACTAACAACAAGACACTAGATACGAATACACTTTTAAATAACCTTGCGTATTGAATTTCATCAAAAGAAATCATGAAATTTTTTTTACTAACACGCATACAAAATAGTATAAAAAGGATAAAAGTAAATTTTAAATCAAGATTAACAGATCCATGGCCAAAAAACATAATTAAATTTTCAATTATTCTAAATCCACTATACAAAATTGGACAAATAAATGCTAAAAAAAGTATCGCATGTATTAAACTACTATTTTCGGACGTTAAACAAAAAGCTTGTCGATTTTTAAAAAAAATTTTTTTCGATAATTCAACCAAATAATATAAAAGTAAAGAATAAAAAATATAATGAAGAAAAATGAATGCAGAATCACATAATACACGCAGTGATGAAGAAGATAGCTCATCAATATAAGTGTCAATAGAACGCCATATACAAAAAGTGATGCCTGAATACGCTAATATTAATAGCAATAATAAAAGGACATTATGTATGTTAACAAGATAAATATTATTAAAATGAAGAAATAATGTTAATAAACCAAAAAGCCATAACGCTTCAAAAAAATGAGATAAAAAAAGCGAATCTAAGCTAGTGGAGTCAAGATTTTCCCAAAATAATTCTTGAGAGAAACCTATATCTGGTAGACAAGAGCGATACAAGATAATCAATAAAAAACTCAGAAACAAATAAATTGTACTACCTATCATCGACAATTTAAAAAAAAACGTTTTCTCCATCTTACTTCCTTGTTATCTATATTTATTCAATTCGTTTAATAAAATGCTTTATTTTAAAACCCATTAAAGCCAGCGATCCAAAATAGATGCCAATACCAACTATAACCAATAAGAATAGACGACCAATTCTGGCTAACATTGAGCCAGTTGACCAATCGGGTAATAACTGTGCACCAAACCACAAAGTAAAAGACATCAATATAACAGCAATAATTACCTTGATTAAAAATCGGTACCAGCCCGGTTGAGGTTGATAGAGTTTCTTTTTGCGAAGTTGCCAAAATAACAGCCCAGCATTAAAACATGCTGCCAGCCCAATTGATAATGAAAGTCCTGCATGTTGTAATGGCCCAATAAATGCCAAATTCATTAACTGAGTTAATATCAAAGTGACAATAGCTATTTTAACGGGTGTTTTAATATCTTGTCTGGAATAAAATGCAGGAGCCAATACTTTAATTAAAATCAGCCCGAGTAAACCAATTGAATACGCAATTAATGCACGTTGGGTCATTAACGTATCATTCAAAGTAAATTGCCCATACTCGAAAAGAGTTGATATTAATGGTTTTGAAATAACACCTAATGCTACGGTACTTGGCAAAGCTAATAAAAAGCAGAGACGAAGCCCCCAATCTAATAGCTCTGAATATTGTTTTTGGTCACCTTTGGCAAAACTTTTAGCTAAAGATGGCAATAAAATAGTACCTAGAGCCACACCGAGCACACCGGCAGGAAACTCCATAAGTCGGTCAGCATAATACATCCATGAAACAGAACCTGAAATTAGGAATGAGGCAAAAATCGTATTTATAATCAGTGATATTTGTCCAACTGATACACCTAAAATAGCTGGCCCCATCTGTTTTAACACTCGCCAAACACCACTATCTTTGAAGCTAATTCGCGGTAAAACTAACATACCAATCTTTTTTAAATATGGTAGCTGATAAAGCAGTTGTAAAACACCACCAATAACTACCGAAACAGCGAGTGCAAGTACCGGAGGATTAAAATAAGGTGTTAAAAATAATGTACCAACTATCATACTTAAATTAAGTAAAGTTGGCACAAACGCAGGAACAGAAAAACGATTCCAGGTATTAAGTATGGCACCAACTAATGATGCGAGTGAAATAAAAAAGATATAGGGAAATGTTATTCTCAACATCACAGTAGCAAGCTCAAACTTTTCAGTTGAATCTTGCATAAATCCGGGGGCAGTTAACATTATAATAAAAGGTGCAGTTATAACACCAATTAAGGTAACAATAGCCAATACTAGCGTTAATAGCCCCGCAACATAAGCTACAAAAGTACGTGAAGCCTCAATGCCTTGTTGATTTTTATATTCAGCTAAAATCGGTACAAACGCCTGTGAAAACGCACCTTCGGCAAAAATACGGCGAAGCAAATTTGGTAATTTGAATGCAACAAAAAAGGCATCCGTTGCCATTCCCGCACCAAAAAAGCGGGCAATAATAGCATCACGTACAAATCCTAAAACACGTGAAACCATTGTCATCGAGCTAACTGTAGCTAAAGATTTTAAAAGATTCATATATAATTTATGTACAAAGTACATAGCCAAAAACGATTAATTAGGCATAGTCTACAAACTATTGTTCTAAATCACCACGATTTTTTAATAAGCAATATTTTTAGCAGCTACCGTCAGGAAATACTGACGGTAAATAAACTAACGATCTTTTAAAGGAGTAAATGACATAAGTTGGCCAATATTTTTATAGGCCGGACGGATAATTCGACGATCATCAAAATTGAGTTCTTCAATGCGATGAGCACACCAACCAACAATTCGCGACATAGCAAATAAAGGAGTATAAACTTCTTTAGGTAAACCAATCATGTCGTAAACAAACCCAGAGTAAAAATCAACATTGGCACAAACTTGTTTTTTGGTTCGGGCATTTTTACGATTCACCACCGCATGAATAGCTCGTTCTTCTAGTAAATTTAAAAAGTTATACTCTTTTTCTCGGCCTTTTTCTTGAGCGAGTTTATATGCCATCTCTTTTAGTAACATTGCCCGTGGATCTGATACCGTATAAACAGCATGACCAATACCATAAATTAGCCCTTTTTGATCAAAGACCTCTTTATTTAAAATACGTTGTAAATAAGCATCAATTTCATTCACATCAGTCCAATTTTTAATCTCATCAGCGAGATGTTTAAGCATTTTTCCGACTTGTAAATTTGCTCCGCCATGTAATGGGCCTTTCAATGAACCAATCCCAGCGGCAATTGATGAGTAAGTATCAGTACCCGTTGAGCTCGTTACTCGAACAGTAAAAGTTGAGTTATTCCCGCCACCATGTTCAGCATGAATTATCATGGCTAAATCAAGTACTCTTACATCTAACTCTGTATATCCTCCTGAGCCTTTCATCATATAAAGAAAATTTTCCGCAATTGAATAATCCTCATGAGGATGGCGGATATGTAAGGATTTTCCTTTAGCGCTATGGCTTAACATATTATAAGCATACGCAATAATAGCTGGAAATTTAGCAATCAGATCTATGGATTGACGCATTAAATTATCGCGTGAGGCATCGTCAGGCTCCGGATCATAAGTATACATTTCTAGAACAGTTCGAGCCAAAATGTTCATTACATCGTGCCCTTCAAGCTCCATAATTGCAATCTTGGTTTGCTTTTCTAATGCCATTGATTCACAAAGTAAACGTGAGAAATCACGTAATTCTTCTTTATCGGGCAAAGAACCAGATAAAAGTAAATAAATAGTCTCTTCGAAACCTGTACGTTGTTCTTGTTGAGCATTATGCACAAGCTCTTCAATATCAATACCACGATATAATAATTTACCTGCAATTGGTTTTAGTGAGCCATCATCTAAGCGTTCATAACCTAATACATCACCAATTTTGGTTAACCCAACTAAAACACCGGTATGGTCAGCATTACGTAATCCACGTTTTACATTAAATTGTTCGAATAGCTGAGATTCAATTTTACTGGTATTTTTAATGGTTTCCGATAATTTATAAACTAAGAACTTTTCTTTCATTAACCATCCCCTTTGAATTATAAATTATCGATAACGGCTTGAGTAAATTGGGTTGTTGATAATGGTTGCCCATTTTGCATAAAGCGCGCTAAATCTGCAGTTGCTTTGCCTGATTGAAATAAGCTTTCCATTGCATTAGTAATTAGTTGCCCAACTTCATGCCATCCTAAATATTCAAACATCATCACGCCAGATAATAAAAGTGATGATGGATTGGCCTGATTTTGGCCGGCAATATCAGGAGCGGTACCATGGGTCGCTTCGAATATAGCATGTCCGGTTAAATAGTTAATATTAGCGCCCGGTGCAATACCAATCCCACCTACCATGGCGGCAAGCTGATCGGAAACATAATCACCATTAAGGTTTAATGTCGCAACAACCGAATAATCCTCGGGTTTTAACAAGGTATTTTGTAAAAATGCATCACAAATCACATCTTTTATAATCAATTTACTGGCTGATTTCGCGGCTTGTAATGCTTGTTCAGCTGCTGCCTTACCTTCGGCTTTTTGAATTTTAGCATATTGATTCATGGTGAATACTACGTCAGTAAATTCTCTTTCCGCAAGTTCATAGCCCCATTGCTTAAATCCACCTTCTGTGAATTTCATAATATTACCTTTATGAACTAAAGTAACCGATGGTAATTTATGTTGTAATGCATAGTTAATTGCGGCTCGGATTAAACGCTCAGATCCCTCAATAGAAACAGGTTTAACCCCGAAAGCCGAAGTGTTAGGAAAACGGACTTTGGTCACTTTCATCTGGTCAGCTAAAAAATGATAAAACTTTTCAGCTTCAGCTGTACCTTGTTGCCACTCAATACCGGCATAAATGTCTTCAGTATTTTCACGAAAAATGGTCATACTGACTTTTTCTGGGTGCTTTAACGGTGATTCAACACCTTTAAACCAACGCACTGGGCGCAAACAGACATAAAGATCTAACTCTTGACGCAAAGCAACATTGAGTGAGCGGATCCCACCGCCAACTGGTGTCATTAATGGTCCTTTGATACCGATAAGATAATGTTTGAAGGCATCCATGGTCTCTTGCGGTAACCATGATCCATTTGCATTAAACGACTTTTCACCAGCAAGTACCTCTTTCCATAGAACACTACGTTTGCCTTGGTAAGCCTTTTCAACTGCTTTATCAAAAATAGTTTGAGCAGCATGCCAAATCTCTTTACCAACGCCATCGCCTTCAATAAAAGGAATCGTTGGATGATTTGGAACGACTAATTGTCCATTTTCAATTGAAACTTGCTGATTCATATTGTCTCTTCCTCTTATTTCTTATTTAAATTCTTCTTTTAACTTATTCAATGCGCTACCCGCTTTGAACCATTCAATTTGTGCTTGATTATAAGTATGCGCCACTGCAAAAGAATCTTGACTACCATCACGATGATGAAGGGTTAATGTCAAATTTTTACCCGGTGCAAAATCGCAAAGTCCTGTAATGCTAATTTGATCATCTTCCCGAATCTTGTCATAGTCATCTTTGTTAACAAAGGTTAATGCAAGCATGCCTTGTTTTTTCAGATTAGTTTCATGAATACGCGCAAACGATTTAACCACAATTGCTTTAACATTTAAAAAGCGCGGCTCCATTGCGGCATGCTCTCTTGACGAACCTTCACCGTAATTCTCTTCAGCAACGACTATTGAGCCGACTCCTTGTGCTTTTAATTTACGAGCCAACGCAGGGACTTCAACATAATCGCCAGTTTGTGCATCCAACACACTGTTGGTTTTCTGATTAAAAGCATTAACCGCACCAATTAACATATTATTGGAAATATTATCTAAATGACCACGAAATTTTAACCATTTACCGGCCATTGAAATATGGTCAGTGGTACATTTACCGGTTGCTTTAATCAATAACGGTTGCGAAATAATATCTTTACCATCCCAAGGTGAGAAAGGTAACAGCTGTTGCAACCGTTCTGAATTAGGTGCAATACGAACTTCAACTAAACTACCATCAGCCATCGGCTCAATATAACCGGCATCATCGACAGCAAATCCTTGTTTTGGTAACTCATCGCCAATGGGTTCAGGAAGCTTCACTTTTTCACATTTATCATTGATCAGATTGTCGGTTAATGGATTAAAACTTAATTTACCAGCAATTGATAGCGCTACTACTATTTCTGGCGAGCAAACAAATGCATAGGTGTTTGGGCTACCATCATTACGTTTAGCGAAATTACGATTGAACGAAGTGACAATCGAATTTTTGTGTTCATCGGCAACATCATCTCGACGCCATTGCCCAATACAAGGCCCGCATGCATTAGCCATAATAGCTGCACCAGCTTGTTCAAAACGACTTAAAATACCATCCCGTTTTGAAGTATATTTAACTTGTTCTGAACCAGGATTGATAATTAGCTTGGCATTTACTTTCAAGCCTAACTTATTGGCATTATCAATCACTGAGGCTGCGCGCATCATATCTTCGTAAGAAGAGTTAGTGCATGAGCCAATAAGTCCAACTTCCATATTATCAGGATAATCATGTTCCTTAACAGCAGAGGCAAGCTGGGAAATAGGATAAGCTAAGTCAGGAGTAAATGGGCCATTAACATAAGGTTCTAACGTCGATAGATTAATCTCGATAACTTGATCGTAATAATTTTCAGGTTGTTCTAATACCGCTTTATCAGGATTGAAACAATCGGTTAATGTATTAGCAAAATCAACGATTTCTTGACGACCGGTCATGCTAAGATAATCAGCAGATTTTTTACTATAAGGGAAGATTGAAGTCGTTGCTCCCACTTCTGCCCCCATATTACAAATCGTTGCTTTACCGGTGGCAGATAATGACTCAGTACCTTCACCAAAATATTCAATAATAGAATTAGTACCACCTTTAACTGTTAAGATACCGGCTAGTTTTAAAATGACATCTTTTGGTGATGCCCAACCCGATAATTTGCCAATCAATTTTACGCCAATAATTTTTGGCATTTTCAGTTCCCATGGCATACCAGCCATTACATCAACAGCATCAGCACCACCAACACCAATTGCTATCATGGATAAACCACCGGCATTAGGGGTATGTGAATCGGTACCAATCATCATCCCACCAGGAAAGGCATAATTTTCCAGCACCACTTGGTGAATAATACCAGCATCAGGCTTCCAAAATCCGATACCATATTTGTTCGAAACATCACGTAAAAATTGATAAACTTCATGGTTATTACTTTCAGCAATAATCAGGTCATCATGGGCATTTTTATAAGCTTGGATAAGGTGATCACAGTGGACTGTTGATGGAACTGCAACTCGTTTACGGCCTGAATTCATTAACTGCAATAGTGCCATCTGTGCGGTTGCATCTTGCATCGCGACACGATCGGGGGAGAAATTTACATAATCTTCCCCTCGTTTATAAGCTTTAAGTTCCTCTCCTTCAGCCAGATGAGCATAGAGAATTTTTTCCGTCAATGTTAATGGTTTTCCAATTTTCTGGCGGATAACATCAATTTTTTGTGGATAACTTTGATAAATATCTTTTATTAAATCAATATCGAAAACCATAATTAAGCTCCCATTGCTGATATTATAATATCCTTTAAAGCTCTATTCATAAGCACAATAATTGAATATTTATTCTATTTTTTTGATTAATTATTCATATAATATAGCATTGTTTTTATTTTATGCAATCCTAACGTAATTACTACTATCAATAGTATTAACAGTAATTAGTTTAGCCTTGTTAACTAGTACAAATTCTATACTAGCGAAATATTAAATATTATGCACATTAAAGAAAATTCAAAATTAGCAAATTGTATAAGTAAAAATAATGTAAAAATTTTGAGGAGAGGGGTTTTTAAGTCATAAAATAGCTAAATAAGGATGTTTTTTGATATTAATAAATGATTTTTTGCTACATCTAAATTTTATTTTAAGTTTTTTAACATTAATCTCATTATTCAAATTAGTTGCTCAGAATTATTTAATCAGTCGTTAAAAGATAAGAATAATTAAAAAAGGGAATACTATTCCCTCTTTAATGTATCAAAACCTAATTTAGCTCTGACAAATACTTATTAACAATTATAATTTATAACTAGCAGTTAGTAAGAAAGCTCTAGGCGTTCCCGGCATACTACTTGATCGCCAATACTCTTTACCCAATAAATTAGTTACAGCTAAAGTTATATCAACAGATCGTGTTTGATAACCTACTGCCGCATTCCATATTCCATAACCAGAACGTTTAACCAGATTTTTATCATCGTTATACATTGAGCCCTTATAATTGAATTCAATTTCGGTAAACCAATTTTCATAAGGTAAATAACGAACACCTAAATAACCACTATGTTTGGCTGTGTTAGATAAATACTTATCTTTATTATCAGGTGATTTTTTATCTTTATGAACTTTAGCCTGTTGATAACCAACACCACTATTGATATACCAATTTTTACTCAATTGTCCTATTGCACTTAATTCTATACCTTGGCTTCGATCACTACCTCTAACCTGCCAATTATAAGGGTCATTGACGGCATCTGGTTGATAACGATCATTATACAGTTCAAGGTCATAGAGGGCGATTTGAGAAGATAGCTTATCATTAAACCAATCACTCTTAATCCCGACTTCATACTGGCGTGAATATTGAGGTTTGTCATCATAGACCGTCTTAGAATCAGTAGCAATAGTTATCATGCCTCGACCACCATAAGGTGCAAAATTTTTACTATAAGAAGCATAAAAACTTTGTGACTCTATCGGCTGCCAAATTAATCCTATCCGTGGGCTTAAAGAGTGACCCTCATAAGAACGACTTTGATGATTTAATTTATTATCCGAAGCAAACTCATATTTATCATAACGTAATCCTGCAAGTAATTTCCATTGTTCAGTAAAACTAATGAGATCTTGCCAATATAATCCTTTAGATGTAGCTTTATGATTTGTCTTAGTATTTAATTTATTGTAGCGAGGCTTTTTAGAGTTCCAATGAGGATGAAACGGATCAATTGCTTCTGGATATTCACTAGTTAAAGCTAATCGAGGTTGTCGTTTTTCAATATTATATTCAATTCCGATTAACATATCATGAGCAATACTTGCCGTAGCAAATTTACCCGCTAAATCAAGCGTATTACTATAGGTTTTGTTTGAGGTTTCTTGCCAAGCTCGACGGAATTTCAATTTACCTTGGTAGTTACAAGAGGCATTTCTGCTAGTTTTTCCATTCAGATCACAATAAGTACCCGCATAAAGATGATCAAAATTTTGATCAGCTTTACGATACATATTCGTTAATTTGATAGACCAATTATGATTGAATTGATATCCCATTACCGAACGTAATGAATTAAAATTATCTTTGACATAGTCATCTGGATGCGCATAAGCCGTTTTAATCGAAACACCTTTAGGTAAATCATAATAAGCTGGAGCCCGATCAGGTTTACGCCATAATTTATCATTAGTATATTGTACTAACCAATTAAATCCTTCCAAATTATCGTACAATAAACTTGGAGAAATCATTGTATCTCGTTGTTTAATACCTTTACGAAAACTTTTATCCGATTGATGATCAATGGTCATTCGTACCGCAAGCTTATCATGTAAAACATGGTTAATATCTACCATTCCACCATATTTATCCCAAGATCCACCACGAATACTTAATGTCGTTGGTGAATCAAAGTTGGCTTGTTTACTGATCATATTTATTATTCCGCCACCAGAACCTCGACCGTAGAGTACCGAGGCAGGCCCTTTTAGTACTTCAATTCGCTCAATATTAGCGGTACTTTGCCTAACCTGTCCGCTTGCACGAACACCATCTCGGTAAATATCACCAGAACTTGCCGAAAAGCCTCTAATTTTTATGCCTTCATCCCGCATATCATAGGTTGCATCTACACCAGGCAATTTATTGACAATAACACTTAGGTCGTTTTGTCCATAAATTTTCTCTTGTTCAAGATTAACCGAATTGATGGTTTGTGGTATATCCTTAATATCAAAGGATGTTTTAGTTGCTGTTGATGATTTTTTTATGCGCTGATCATTATTATCCTTAATAGTTGCGACAACTTTCATAGTTTCAATATCATTATCACCATTAACTTTTTCTTGGGCATTAACTATAAAAGCTGATGAGCCCAATATACAAGGTAAGACTAATTGATTAACTAATTTCATTATTTTTCCTATTATTTGCTGTGTTATCTAATTAATTTCAAAATAACAACAAATAATGATAATGATTATTGTTTGCATTTACAAATTATTTTATATTTTTTAATCAATTAAAAAAGGTTATCAACTCATATCTTATTGAAATTAATTTATATAATTAGGAAATTTAATTAATTTTAGTTAGGGACCAATTTACTAGTTTAAGCAAATTTTAGAAATGATAAAAAATTGAATAAACGATAATTGAAATAATTCAGACGAATTTATCGAACGCTAGCGTTCTCATCGCTTTATCTATTAATTTTATTTGAGTTGTTTTTTATATTGATGAAAAAGTGGTGGTGGGTCGTGAGCTAGATTATTCGACACATCCTGTGTCTCACCCTTTCAGGGCCAACACGTTGTGTTGTTCAAATTCGTTCCTGACGAATTTGTCGAACGCTAGCGTTCTCATCGCTTTATCTATTAATTTTATTTGAGTTGTTTTTTATATTGATGAAAAAGGGTGGTGGGTCGTGAGCGATTCGAACGCTCGACAAACGGATTAAAAGTCCGCTGCTCTACCGACTGAGCTAACAACCCATTTTGATAAGATAATTCTTGTTAAATTACTTTGTGTTTCAAGCAATTTCGGGTTGCTATAATACTTAGAATTGTAAAAAGGCGCAACCCTTTTATTGCTATTTTTATTCGATAGCTGGTTATTTATACACTTTGTTACAGCGATGATAGCTTTTTATTTGCTTGCTCAACTGCATTTTTATCTTTAGCGTATTTATTTACCACTTGTTGAAAAACAGCTTTAGCATTCTTTTTATCACCTTTATCAAGTAAGATAACACCTACTTTATAAAGACTATCTGCAGCTTTTGGTGAAGAAGGAAAATCTTTTACTACTGTTGCATAATAGAATGAAGCATCATCTTTTTTACCTTTTTTATAGCAAAGTTGACCAAGCCAATAGTTAACATTTGCACGATAGTTGGTCTTTGGATAAGCTTTTAAGAAATTTTGGAAGGCAACAATAGCATTGTCACTTTGTTTGTCATCATTGATAAATTGCATGACAAAATTATAATCAGCTTTATCATCTCCCGATGTCGACCATCCAGATAGTTCTGAAGATGATTGTTCAGGACTCGCAACCGAATCAGAACTGTTTTCTTGTGATCCTGTATTGGAATTACTTGCGGAGAAACCTGTACCATTAGCCATTTCCTGCAAAATCATTTTTTGACGTTCAATAGTTTGATTAAGTTGGTGCCTTGTTTCTTCTAATTGGCCACGAAGTGTATCTAAATCAGATTGTAGATCACTAATTTTTTGTTGATTCTGAATGATTAACTGCCCTTGAGCTTGTATTGTTCTATCAACATCAGAACTACCAGCAGCACAACCATAACCAGCAAACAAAAGAAATAAGGACAATGTGATTATTTTTTTATACATATTATATAAACTCAACGTGAACATTGGAAATAAAAAACGGCTGATGATTCAGCCGTCATTAGATGGGATTAGTATCCAGCGTAAGTAACTACTGCACGACGGTTTTTAGCATAAGCTGCTTCGTTGTGACCTAATACTGCTGGTTTTTCTTTACCATAAGAAACGATTGATAATTGTTCACCAGAAACACCATTACCTTGTAGGTAAGATTTAACTGCTGATGCACGACGTTCACCTAAAGCGATATTATATTCTGGAGTACCACGCTCATCGGCATGACCTTCAATAATAACGTTTAAGTTAGTTGAACGAATAAATACAGCATGTGCATTTAACAATGTTTCATATTCTGATTTAACATTGTATTTATCATAATCAAAATAAACAGTGTTAATTTGTTGTAGTTTTTGAAGTTGCTCTAAAGCTTCTTTTGATAAAGCACCGTTACCGCCTGCTTTACTGCTACTGTTTGATGAACATGCAGTTACAGCGATTAATGGTAAAGCAACCGCGGCTACTTTAAGAAATTTAGAAAATTGCATTGTATTAACTCCTTTGTTTTTAAATAAATTTTACTTATTTTTTTATACATCTAACCAACTTCAAAGTAACGCACGGTTACTAACTAGAAAGATTAGAAGTATATATTATAACGACCTTAACATTTACACAATTTTAATAATGTCATTATTGCCTAAAATTTAGCCGTTCTTATAAATAAGGTGACCAAGAAGGGAATTTCACTTGCCCATCCGTTGCTGGTAACCTTGCTTTAAAATTACCATCAGTAGAAACAAGATTTAAAATTGTACCTAAACCTTGTGAAGAACTGTAGATAATCATAGTGCCATTTGGAGCAATACTCGGTGTTTCATCTAAAAAAGTATCGGTTAATCTTTGATATGTATTAGTTTCTACATCATATCGAGTAATATGTTGCTCACCATTATTAGTAGAAATTACAGCAATAAACTTGCCGTCTGGAGATACGCGAGCATTTTGATTTTGGGTATTATCCCAAGTTACCCTTTGCGATGCTCCACTACCAATATTAATTGAATAAAGTTGCGGACGTCCAGCCTGGTCAGAGGTATAAACTATGGTTTGATTATCTGGCATCCAAGAAGGTTCTGTATCATTGCTACGTCCTGATGTAATTTGGGTAATTTTTTTAGAACTCAAATTCATCATATATAAATTTAAACTGCCCCCTTTTGACAAAGCAAAAGCTAATTTACTACCATCAGGCGAAAATGCTGGCGCACCATTATGTTGAGGGAATGAAGCAATAGTTTCAACTGCACCACTATCTAAAGTCTTTAATACAAGAGCAGAACGGCCACTTTCAAAAGTTACGTAAGCTAATTTTTTACCATCAGGAGACCATGTTGGCGACATTAATGGCTCTTTAGAACGATGTACTGTAATTTGATCATAACCATCATAATCTGATACACGCAATTCATGGGTATAAGGTCCTTTATTATTTTTTACCACATAAGCAATACGTGTTCTAAATGCACCTCTAATACCGGTTAATGCTTCAAAGATTTCATCACTTGCAGTATGAGAGGCATAACGTAACCAACGTTGCTCTATAGAGAATTGGTTTTCTGCTAATACTGAACCTGGTCGATCAACTGTATCAATTAGTTGATAAGTTATAAGATATTTCCCCGACACATCTGGTTGAATTGATCCTACTACAACAGCAGAAATACCCATATTACTCCAAACGCCAGGATTAACTTCTGATGCTGTAGTTGGTTTTTGTGGCATTGCTGCGACGTCAATAGGATTAAATTTACCACTATTACGTAAGTCAGATGCGACAATATTATCTACAAGTTGGGGAGGCTCTCCGCTACCAGTCCATTTAAATGGTACGACAGCAATTGGCTTGGCCGAACTGACGCCATCAGTAATTACAATCTTAACTTCAGCTGTAGCCATCATTGTTGATAATAAAACAAAACAAGCTATCAAAAAGCGAGAAGCAAATTTGATCATCTTAAATTCCTTAATCAAAGCGAAATACACTAGGTTAAAATAAACTTAACCCCATATAAAGAAAAGTATTTTAAAATTAAAACATTATAATTAATTTATAATAGATACTATGCTTTACAAAATATAGTTAATTTTACAGCGAGAAAGATAGCCGATATTGTGTAACAAGTCCATAGCCTTTTGAGTAAAAAAGATTTTTTAATTGATACTATTATATTCTTTTTGATTCCATAAATAAATTGTTTATTATCTATACTATTCCGAAATAAACTAAGTGAAAAGAGATTAATAAGTATTTTTATATGATTGATAACTAAAAAGAGTTGAATTTATATTACTATCAATAATTAAAACAATTGTTAGAAAAGAAAAATATAATTAAATTTATCTATTATTTTTGGCAGGTTTCACAATAAAATGTATTACGTTGTCCTATTCTATTAGACTTGATATTAGATTGACAAATTAAGCATTTCTCACCTTCTCGGCCATATACTTGGAGGTTCTGGACAAAATACCCCGGTTTACCATCAGATTGAACAAAATCTTTAAGTGTCGTTCCACCTTGCTCTATAGATTTTGTAAGTACCAGCTTAATTGCTGTAACTAATCGTTCACATTCAACTAATGTTAAGCTACTAACTTTTCGATTTGGATTAATTTTTGCCAAAAACAATGATTCTGAAGCATAAATATTACCAACACCAACGACAATATGATTATCCATAATCCAACTTTTAATTGGTATTTTTCGATTGTTAGCTTTTTCAAATAAATAATTAGCTGAAAAGTTATCACTAAGTGGCTCTGGCCCTAAGTGCTTCAATTGAGTTAATTCTTCAATAGTGTGGGTCCATAGCCATGATCCAAAACGTCTTGGATCGGTATATCTTAATATCACTCCATTCGCTAATACTAAATCGACATGATCATGTTTAGCTGGTTCTTGGTATGATTCTAATATGCGTAAACTACCTGACATTCCCAAATGAATGACAATCCAATCATGTGTCAGTTGTAACAGTAGATATTTGGCACGCCTTTTAACATCTACTATTACTTGCCCTTGAGTATTATTAATTGTTTCATCTATAGGCCAACGAAGTTTTGAGTTTCGGACAATAATTTGCGCGATAGTTTGGCCTTTTAAATAAGGTAAAATACCTCGTCGACTCGTCTCAACTTCAGGTAATTCAGGCATATGATAACCTCATTTAATTATTTAACATGTCAGTCACCCAACTTGGTGCTTGTTGATTAGATACAGCCTGAGGGCTAGCCGAACATAAACTTTGAGGGTTGATCGTCCATGCAGGTAAACTACGTACACCACCGCCATTACACTGCCAATGTCCATTACTATCAATAGGCACCATAAATATATTTTGCGGTACGGGAAGTTGTAACCTTTTTGGCGGATTATTTTGTAAGTATTCACTATATATTTTTAAAGCACCTGTTGCACCCGTTAATTTCATCGGAGAATGATCATCAAGACCTATCCAAACTACCGCAACATTTTTACCATCAATTCCAGTAAACCAGCTATCGCGGGAATCATTACTGGTCCCTGTTTTCGCTGCTAAATTAAATGATCCATATTTAGCTTTTAACGAGCGTGATGTTCCTGATTCAACTACTTGTTGCATAGCATAAGTCGTCAAATAAGCAGATTGTTGAGAAACCGCTTGAATTTGCTGTGGGTAATTTTGATAAACAAGTTCGCCCTTATCGGACAATACATATCTTAAAATTGTTAGTGGTGAGCGTTGACCATTATTGGAAATAGTTTGGAACATTTGTGCTGTTTCTAAAGGTGTTAACTCTAGTGCACCTAATAATCGTGATGGTAAATTCGGAATACGATCTTCTGGCACACCCAGTGCTTGTAAAGTATTTTTGGTTGCATCTAAACCTAATCCCATTCCTAAGTTAACGGTAGGGACATTAAGCGAAAGGGCTAACGCATCAATTAACATCACTTTATCGCGAAACTTGCGGTCAAAATTCTTTGGTTGCCAATAAGTACCATTATCCAACTTTATTGATAATGGGCTATCATCAAGCCAACTATTAAGCTGATAACGCCCTGGTTGGCCTAATGCTGTTAAGTAAGTTGACGGTTTTGCAAGTGAACCAATTGCTCGTCTTGTCAACCACGCGCGGTTATAACCAGGATAACGAGGTTCAGCACTACCAATAATTGCACGAATTTCACCAGTTTCACGACTGACAATGACCATTGCCGTTTGTAAATCTTTATTCGTCGATTTGCGTAAATTTTCGATTTCATTGGTTACGGATTGTTCAGCTGCAGCTTGAGCAACCGGATCAAAGGTGGTAAAAATTTTCATACCAGAAAGATGATCTGCTTTATCGCCTAACTGTTTTCTCAGCTCACTACGCACAACTTGCATAAATGCTGGTTGTGGAGATATTACTCCCCCTTTTGGTAAAACGGAAAGTGGACGCTGACTAAGTAAGTTGAATAACTCCTCATCAATAATCCCTTGCTGTTCAGCAAGCTTTAAGACAACATTACGACGTTCAATCACTTGTTGTGGTTGAGTCCAAGGATTATAGTATGAAGCACCTTTTACCATCCCCACTAATACAGCTTGTTGATCTAATGTCAATTCATTAACTGGGCGGCCAAAGTAATAAAGACTCGCTAATGGGAAACCATGTATCTCTTCACTACCAGCTTGCCCTAAATAAACCTCATTTAGATAAAGTTCTAAAATACGTTCTTTACTATAACGAGCATCTAAAATTATAGCCATATATGCTTCACGTATTTTACGGCTTAAGCTTCTTTCATTGGTCAAAAATAAGTTTTTAACCGTTTGTTGTGTTAATGTGCTGCCACCTTCTGTTCGGCCAGTGGTCAAATTGACAAAAATAGCCCGTCCAATTGAGTATAAACTTACACCATGATGGTCATAAAAACGTTTATCTTCAGTTGCAATTAAGGTTTTTATTAACGAATCAGAAAACTCTTTTAACGGAACAAAAAGTCGTTGTTCTCCGTTAGGTGAATGCATCATAGTTATTAATTTAGGATCAATTTTAAGTAAGCCAAAGTCACGGCCAGTATCTAAATTAGATATACGATCAATTCTGTTATCATAAAAAGTTATTCTAACTCGAAAAGCTTGTTCTTCACCATCAGGAAAAGTAAATGGTCGTCGATAGATTTCAACAGCATCGTTTTGGACAATAAATTCACCGGGACGTGTTGCTTTACTATCTTGCTGACGGTATTGTGCACCTTTTAACAAAGTAACAACATCACTAAGGCTATAATCACTATCAGGTTCAAGATCAACAATTTGACCATATACAGCAGCCGGTAATTCCCAGACATTACCATCGATCCGTTCTTTAATTTGTTGATCTAAATAAATCCCATAAACAACAGTTACTGCAACAAATATAAGAAATAACTTAAATAGCAACCACCAGATACGGCGCCACCATGATTTGTTATTTTTCTTCGAAGCTTTTTTAGTAGATGTCTTTTTCGTTGGTTTGTTCAAACTACACCCGATATTTATTTTAAATAAAATTACCTTATGATAGCACAACTTTTTACTGACGCATTGGCCTTCTTTCGAATAAGAATTTTTAGTTTAAATAATGAATTTGAAGACAAAATCAGTTAAAAGTTAAGTTTAGGTTTAATATTTTTAACTTTTTCAATAAATGCTTTTTTAGATTTACCAGTCAAACCTTCATTAATTGGCAAACTAGCAGTTAATGGATTAACCGGTTTGTTATTGATATGTAATTCAAAATGCAAATGAGGTCCTGTTGAACGTCCAGTATTACCGGACAACCCAATTTTATCGCCTTGCTTAACTTGTTGCCCTGGTTTTACTAAAATTTTATCCAGATGCATATAAGCTGTCATATATTGCCTACCGTGTCGAATAGCCACATAGTTACCAGCAGAACCACTATATTTAGCAATAACGACCTCACCATTACCAACTGATAAAACAGGTGTTCCCCGAGACACAGCAAAATCAACACCATTATGCGGAGTAACGATGCCTGTAACAGGATTTAAACGGCGAGGATTAAATCCTGATGATACGCGAGCTTGCTTCGCCAAAGGATAACGGAAAAAACTTTGCGACAAACTACTCGCATTAATATCATAGTATTTACCATCATCAGCCAAAATAGCGTAATAATCTTTAGTTCCATTTTTAATTCGAACACCAAGAAGTT
Organism: Gilliamella sp. M0364; assembly: GCF_016100565.1. NCBI lineage: Bacteria > Pseudomonadati > Pseudomonadota > Gammaproteobacteria > Orbales > Orbaceae > Gilliamella > Gilliamella sp. M0364. Next base: position 349,944 of record NZ_JACFSF010000002.1, read on the forward strand.
TGCTTTTAGATAATCTTTTACCATGCATTTCACGTGACAAATATACGGCAAATTTATCTCCGACTTTTAAACGGCGAAAATCCAAGCGCCATTGCAAGGCTCGGGTAATAATACCGATTTCATTGCCAGTTAGACCGGCTTTACGTGCATCAGCAACAAAACTGGTTTTAAGATCTCCAGTAATGACAACATTTTCAGATGTACCTTCTATAGTTTCAGAACTTTCTATAAATTTATTGCCTGACTTTTCAAAAATTCGAACGTTATTACTTGATATTGTCCAATTGAAAGTTAATAAATTATGGTTGTCATCAGTTGTCCAACTCACTTGTTGCCCAATTCTTAAATTGGCGAGCTGTTTAAATTTACTGGTTAATTGTGAAATATCATTTCGATTAACATTATAACGAACTAAAATATCGTGTAATGTATCTCCACGTGAAATAGTATATTGTACGGTGTTATCTTTTTCTTCAGCAATATCGTCTAATTCATCTTTAGCTATAGCATCTTCTGGAACATCGGACGATTCAGTGACGTTTTCCGATTTTGATTTATCACCAACCATATCTACTCGGCCATCACCAATAACAACTGATGATGTTGATGTATCTGTCACTGTGGTTTGCGCTTGTGAATTTAAAGGAACATACTCTGTACGATCTAAATTTAAAGGACGCCACAATATAGTTACTAAAATCACAGCAACAAGGACTCCCAATATTGAAAAATAAGGAATTTTCAAATTATTTTTTTCAATATCAGAGGATTTAATCTGCCGTACCAAAATTAACCTTAACTATCTATTATCTAAATTATTTTTCATCTAAACAATCCAACAGTTCTTGTGTCAATGCAAATAAAAAGTGTGAATATGAATCTTTTGTTATAGGGATACCTGTCCCTAATGGATTTAACTCACCAATTCGAACATCCGTACCATTCACTATCTTTTTAATTATTGCAGGGCTAAACTGTGGCTCTCTAAAAACACAGACCGCTTGGTGTTCAGCTAACTCTTTTTGAATTGCATAAACTTTTTGAACACCAGGTTGTACTGCTGGATTTATGGTAAAACTTCCTAGATTTTTTAATCCGAAATATGATTCAAAATAGCCATAAGCATCATGAAACACAAAATAGCCCCTATTTTGGACGTTAATTAGTTTTTTTGCAATGTTTTGTTCCGTTTCTGATAAATTTGTAATGAATTTGTCTAGATTTAAGTCAAGTATTGCCGCTTTATTGGGGTATAAATCAAGCAGCTTATCATGAATTGATTTAGCAATGATTTTAGCAATAGTAGGAGAAAGCCAAATATGTTCATCATATTCACCATGATGCTCATCATCTGCGTGCATATCATGATGTGTATCTTCTTCATGGTTTGTGCGGAGTAAGTTTTTAATTTCGCCAACATCCATTAATTCTATTTGTTTATGGTGATCAATATTTTTTAATACAGTTGGCATAAAAGTTTCCATATCCTCACCAATCCAAATTATTAAGTCTGCATTTTTGATTTTAATTAAATCGGAAGGTTTCAATGAATAAGTGTGTGGTGAAGCACCATCCGGTAATAATATATCAGTATCTATTACACCTGATGCGATTGCTTCGGTAATAAATCCAATAGGTCTTACTGAAGAAATTATTGTCGCATTGGCATTAGCTATTAGCGCCCAAATAGATAAAAAAACCAATAAAAAAAAACGGATAGACTTTATAATAGTGTTAGTTAAATTTTTCACATTATCATCCAATATTAATAAAATATGATGGAATAAACCAGAATAATTGTTATAATATAACATAACATATTGACCAGCAAGGACTAATAATATCATGACGCAATTAATGTCACTTGATAATGTTTCCATTGAAATAAATAACCAGAAAATATTATATGATGTTTCATTAACGGTTAATTTAAATCAAATTATTACAATATTAGGACCAAATGGCGCTGGTAAATCAACACTTGTCAAAATTATCTTAGGTTTAATTCAACCAACCACTGGTACCATTAAACGTGCATCTGATTTAACTATTGGTTATGTTCCTCAATCCATAAACTTAAATCCGACTTTACCGATTACTGTAAAACGTTTTATGCAGTTAAATAAACAGTTAAGTCAAATAGATATTCATAAAACATTATCATTAGTTAAGGCTGAATATTTGATAAATCGATCCATGCATCAACTATCAGGTGGTGAACTACAGCGAGTTCTTTTAGCACAAGCATTAGCCAAACGCCCAAAGTTACTCATTCTTGATGAACCGACCCAAGGCGTTGATGTTAATGGACAGGTACTGTTATATGATCTAATTATTAATGCAAAAAATGAGTTTAACTGTGGTGTATTAATGGTTTCACATGATCTACATCTAGTCATGGCAAAAACTGATGAGGTAATTTGTTTAAACCACCATATTTGTTGTTCAGGAACACCAGCAAGTGTTTCAGATGATCCAGAGTTTATTTCGCTTTTTGGACAACATGGTGCATCACAAATTGCTTTATATAAACATCATCACAATCATGATCATGATTTTTGCCAACATCAGCATCAACATAATCAAAAAATTATATTACCTGACCAACTAGGAAAAAAATAATGATAGAGTTACTGTTACCCTCTTTACTGGCAGGATTAAGCTTAACCTGTTTGACAGGACCTTTAGGCACATTTGTTGTTTGGCGAAGAATGTCCTATTTTGGTGATACTTTATCTCACGCTGCATTATTAGGGGTAGCTTTTGGTTTTCTTTTAAATATCAATCTATTTTATGCCATTATTTTAGTAACATTGATATTAGCTATTGGATTATTATGGTTAGAATCTCAAAAGCAACTTCCTGTTGATACCTTACTGGGTATTTTAGCTCATAGCGCTCTTTCATTGGGTTTAGTTGTAATAAGTTTAATGAATAATATACGTATTGATTTAATGGGCTATCTATTTGGTGATATTTTATCTATAACAATGTTTGATGTTTACCAAATAGTCATTTGTGTAGTAACAATTGGATTATTGCTAGTATGGCGGTGGAATCATTTTTTATTTATTACGGTTAGTGAAGAATTAGCATTTAGTCATGGAATTAATGTACCAATAACAAAATTTATTCTAACCATACTATTAGCATTAACAATAGGTATTGCTATGAAATTTGTTGGCGCTTTGATAATTACAGCACTGTTAATCATCCCAGCAGCTACTGCAAAATACTATGCTAAAAATCCTGAATCAATGGCAATTATTGCAATATTAATCGGTATGATCTCAATCATTGGTGGCATACTATTTTCATTATGTTATGACACCCCAACAGGCCCTTCTGTTGTATTAAGCAACACTTGTTTATTTTTTATATCACTATTTATTTCTAAATTCTTTATAAGAACAAAAAATTGAAGTAGTAACAAAATTAGGAAATTTTTTGCGAACGAACACGCATTTTTAGTCATAAATTTATGCACATTCTAGAATTATTAATAAAGTGCTAAAAATCTCAAATTAATGACGATAAATTATGTCACTCGCAATCATTTATACAAGAGCCTCTATTGGTATACAAGCACCTCAAATTAACGTCGAAGTACATATTAGTAATGGTTTACCTGGTTTTGTGCTTGTTGGCCTACCAGAAGCAACAGTAAAAGAATCCAAAGACCGTGTTAGAAGTGCTATTATTAATAGTGGTTTTACATTTCCAGCAAAGAAAATAACCGTTAATTTATCTCCTGCCGATCTTCCTAAAGAAGGAAGTCGGTTTGATTTACCTATAGCTATTGCTATTCTTGCAGCAACAGAACAGATACCAATGGATCACCTTGCTAAATATGAGTTTTTAGGTGAATTAGCTCTTTCGGGCGAAATTAAGTCAGTAAAAGGGGCGATTCCCGCAGCTTTGTCTTCTAAAAAAAATAATCGAACTCTAATTATTTCAGCAGAGAATCAATCTGAAATATCGTTAATTCATCAAAATCATACTTTAATTACGCATAATTTACTGGAATTATGTCAATATTTATATAATGAAATTAACTTATCATCGGTCGAATATAGACAATATCAAGAAGAAAATAATCAACTCGCTAATCTACAAGATGTAATTGGACAAGAACATGCTAAAAGAGCATTAGAAATCGCTGCAGCTGGTGGACATAATCTATTATTGATAGGACCACCAGGGACAGGAAAAACAATGTTAGCAACACGATTAACGTCATTATTACCACCATTATCAGATGATGAAGCACTAGAAAGTGCAGCAATTGCAAGCCTAGTTAACTCAAATGGTTCAATAAAGAATTGGCGAACAAGGCCATTTAGATCACCACATCACAGTGCATCAGCTGCTGCACTAGTAGGAGGTGGATCAATTCCAAGACCAGGCGAAATCTCATTAGCACATAATGGGGTTTTATTTTTAGATGAGTTACCAGAGTTTAACCGTAAAGTTTTAGATGCATTAAGAGAACCCATTGAGTCAGGTGAAATAGTTATTTCAAGGGCTAATGCAAAAATAAAATTTCCAGCAAAGTTTCAACTCATAGCAGCAATGAATCCAAGTCCCACAGGTCATTATCAAGGCACTCATAACAGAACAACACCACAACAAATAATACGTTACTTAAATAGGCTATCTGGGCCATTTTTAGATCGGTTTGATATTTCTATTGAAGTACCATTACTACCAAGAGGCACATTAAGTCAAAAGGCTACAGCAACAGAGCCAACTGAAATAGTAAAAAAAAGAGTTATTGATACAAGAAAGATTCAAATGACAAGAAATAACAAATTAAACAGTCAATTATCACCAAAAGAAATTCAAATACATTGCTTACTAAGTGATGAAGACAATAATTATTTGGAGCAGGCTTTAATCAAGTTAGGTCTCTCTGCTAGAGCGTGGCATCGGATATTAAAAGTATCACGAACTATTGCTGACTTAGACTGTTCAAAAAACATAGAACGAAAACATATTTCAGAAGCTCTGAGTTATCGTTCTATGGATCGTTTATTAATTCAACTGCACAAAAATATTGGCTAAAGCATTAATCATCACTATCAACAAAATCATCACTTACATCAACTTGAGGTTTTCCTCCTGATAATGTATGAAAACGTTTTGGTTTATTAATTTTAGAAAGGTACTTTATCCATGCTTTTTCATAATCAGTAGATGGCTCTTTTTTACCTTTACAAACCGCAACAAAAGATTTTTCTTCTGGAGTAGCTGGCTTTTTAACTTCTGTATCAAGATCTCTAAAAGCACAACCATATTTTTCTAAGATCTGAGCTTCTTTGATAGTAAAGTCACCATGTCGAGAAAGCCCTCTTGGATAATTCTTGTTATCAAAAAAACGTTGTTGACTTACAAAACTCTCAGCCATGTTATATCCTCTAGATTATAAATATTGTTGGGCGGGAATTATAATTGACAAAGTAAATCTGTAAACAAAATTTTTTTATTTATGTAAAGAAATTTGAATAAGTGGTTAAATTTAGAGCAAAATATCATTTTTTATGGCAGGGGCGGAGAGTCTCGAACTCCCAACACCCGGTTTTGGAGACCGGTGCTCTACCAATTGAACTACGCCCCTAGAAAAGGTGGCGGAACGGACGGGGCTCGAACCCGCGACCCCCTGCGTGACAGGCAGGTATTCTAACCAACTGAACTACCGCTCCACCGTATTTGGTATGTATATATAAAATTTAAAAGTCTGGCGGCACCCTACTCTCACATGGGTAATACCCACACTACCATCGGCACTACGGCGTTTCACTTCTGAGTTCGGCATGGGGTCAGGTGGGACCACCGCGCTATTACCGCCAGACATATCCTGTCTTCTCTTCTCTCAATTGATGCGCATTATCTCATATCCACATCAATCGCTCAATCCGGAACAAACTGTTCGAGTATCTATTAATCTATCTCTACCTTCGCGTATCCAAAACAACTCCGAGTTGTAAGGTTAAGACTCTCGGTTCATTAGTATCAGTTAGCTCAATGTATCACTACACTT
>NZ_JACFSF010000026.1:0-531 GCF_016100565.1 Gilliamella sp. M0364
GCACCTGCACCGATTAACGTAAATGCTGCATTTTGAAAACCCGTGGTTGGGAAACCACTCCAACGAGAAAAGCCCCAAAAGTTATGAAATACATTTCCATCATAACCGCCATAATTACCCATATCATTTGGTCTTAAATAGCAAATACTGGAATTATGGGGAATGACAGTATATTCCACCCAACTATTACCATAATAACGATTATTAGGCACACCATAAGGGGTATTAGCTTGGATATCCCAAACCTCTACTCTTAATTTATAGGGCCCACCGCATCCCCACAATTCATTACCTAACCTATCATTCGGAATTTGTGCACCATTTTCATACCATGTCGCTTTTAGATAACCTGATATATATCCACCCGCTTCATCACCATCTGCATCACCTATACTAAGATAAGGAATATGATGAGCATTACCATCACTAATGACACTATGGGACATGACTTGATTAAAATGCATACCTGGCGGTGCTTTTATGGCAACCCCGGCATCCCAGGCGCTTATCCAATTATAACCACCTTGACCA
>NZ_JACFSF010000027.1:0-465 GCF_016100565.1 Gilliamella sp. M0364
AGTGATTTTAACTCTAGTAATGTGACTTATTACATTAATCCGAAGGCCGCGCCTTCAGTTTTGTTTGCCACACCAAACCTTATTTTTAGTTCAAGCTTCGCAGGTCCTGAACCAATATGGGATATTAAGAAAGGATTTATTACTCAAACTGCTACCCCATCATCTTATCATCGCAACTTTCCTACTACAGGCGCTGATAATTTATATTTTGATTTAGACATCATTGGTAGTAATGAGGCTTTATTATGGAAGGAAGTTACTCATGATGGTATCACAGCTACAATGACAGATGTAACAAGTACCAGTGTTCGTGTTACCTTAACTGGTCCAGTCGCTACAGAAATGCAAAAAGGTTCAAATTACCCAAATAGTATAGGATATATACATAAACCGGTATTGCCTATTACATTTGAGTTAGTTGGTGTAGACCCTCAAAGTAATAAAGAAGTCGTCAAATATGGTTTC
>NZ_JACFSF010000028.1:0-434 GCF_016100565.1 Gilliamella sp. M0364
TGAAGCTTTAGATGACAATTTTCGTAGGGGATTGCTATATACACTAGAAGAATATAAAGGAAATAGTGATTGGAATCCAAATTTTGTCCGAGGTATAGGCAGTTTTATGGGGGAATGGGGGGTATTGGGTAATTATAACTCTCTTTTTGCAAACGAGATATGGACCGCTACTAAATCGACTTTTAATACCGGCCTTGGTCCTGCACGTTTTTATCCGCTTGGTTTGAGACAAAATGGTCAGGTTGTAATCAATATGGGTGGCAAAAATCAAGGAAATCCTAATATTATTAATAAGGATATTTTTAACAAAAGAGCGATATGCCGTGGAGATTAATTCTATAAAGTTAACGATTGATAATCTGGCAAATACAACGCAACAAATTGTACCTATCAATAAACATATAAATACAATAAGTTGCGTTTAACCTTTAACA
>NZ_JACFSF010000029.1:0-412 GCF_016100565.1 Gilliamella sp. M0364
ACTCGTTTCTTTCAGCTTGTTCCTAATTGTTAAAGAGCTTTATCTTTCTATTCATTCGAATATCAAATAAATACAAACATAATTTATATATAAAAGAGATTTCTTTAATGGTGGAGCTAAGCGGGATCGAACCGCTGGCCTCCTGCGTGCAAGGCAGGCGCTCTCCCAGCTGAGCTATAGCCCCATTGTCTCACTTCATCAACCAATCAAGCTATCCGCTTAAGCAGTCGAATTGGTGGGTCTGAGTGGACTTGAACCACCGACCTCACCCTTATCAGGGGTGCGCTCTAACCACCTGAGCTACAGACCCAATAAAGTGACTCTTTCTAAACAAACAATCTGTGTGAACACTTACGAGCACTTCGTAAGGAGGTGATCCAACCGCAGGTTCCCCTACGGTTACCTTGTTACG
>NZ_JACFSF010000030.1:0-408 GCF_016100565.1 Gilliamella sp. M0364
GAATTACTTGACAAGGCTGTTGTTATGAACTATAATTTTAAACACCAAACACCAAACACCAAACCTGCCCAACTTATACTTTAAAATCATCTTATTGTTGCAATCAACGTTTAGTCTTTTCTAGTAATTTATTTTTTTCTCGTTTTTTAAGGTTATTTTTATTTTCGCCGCTTTTTAGCGTTTTCGCCGTTACTTTAGTTTTATTCTTTTCATCAAGTAGTTCTGCATTAACATCTCTAAGAGCCAGTACCGTCAAAGTTATTACCGGGAATTCTCCCTATATTATATTAGGCGATGGTTTTAACCCTTTAACTGATTTACGGCAAATAATAGGTTTGAATTTTCCTAATGGTCAAGGTGGTTATAATTGGATAAGCGCCTGGGATGCCGGGGTTGCCATAAAAGCAC
>NZ_JACFSF010000031.1:0-408 GCF_016100565.1 Gilliamella sp. M0364
GTACAGCAATTTTAGGGTTATTGGTATCCGTACCATTATTGCTATCACTATCAGTACCGTTATTCGTACCACTATTGATTTTGATATCGGTAGCCAAATAAGGTAACACACGCGTAAATTGAGCATTTTTGTAAGCATACATAAAACCCCACTCAGCAAAAAAGCCGTTATCAATTGCACGCGTAAGATGATTATCTTGTGAAGGCGATGTAGAGCTGGCGATGTCAGAAACCGGTGCATTAGTTAGCTCTTGATAATTAGGAACACGGTAACCTATTTTCTCACACCAAGATATATTCTTATCTTCAAGTTGAGTGATTATCCCACGATTAACAAACCACTGTTTTAACTGGAAACCATATTTGACGACTTCTTTATTACTTTGAGGGTCTACACCAACTAACTCAA
>NZ_JACFSF010000032.1:0-403 GCF_016100565.1 Gilliamella sp. M0364
AACATTGCTCTGAAAGCGGGAACGCTTTCTCATAAAGAGTAACAGAACGACCGTGTAGTGCGACTGAAGCTCGCAATACCATAAGTCGTTTTTGCTCACGAATATCAGACCAGTCAACAAGTACAATGGGCATCGTATTGCCCGAACAGATAAAGCTAGCATGCCAACGGTATACAGCGAGTCGCTCTTTGTGGAGGTGACGATTACCTAACAATCGGTCGATTCGTTTGATGTTATGTTTTGTTCTCGCTTTGGTTGGCAGGTTACGGCCAAGTTCGGTAAGAGTGAGAGTTTTACAGTCAAGTAATGCGTGGCAAGCCAACGTTAAGCTGTTGAGTCGTTTTAAGTGTAATTCGGGGCAGAATTGGTAAAGAGAGTCGTGTAAAATATCGAGTTCGCACAT
>NZ_JACFSF010000003.1:0-257283 GCF_016100565.1 Gilliamella sp. M0364
CTCTGACATAATTCAAATGAATCTTCAGTGTCACTTATCAAGACTTAATTTTTTTCAGTCCGTAGACTTTTAATTTTTCGTCTCGTAAGTGCCCACACAGATTGTCTGTTTCTTCTTTTTAAAGAGCTGACAGTCTTTTAATTTACTTCACAATTTCTTGTTTCAGTTTGCTGTCTCAAGGGCTGCGTATACTACGCTACACCTTTTTATTCGTCAAGATCTTTTTTTAAAATTTTTGACCTTGTTCACTAACACGACCTTTGTCTGCTTGTCGCTGACGCCGTGTCAGTGGATGCGCATTATAGGCACTTCTTTTTTTTTGGCAAGTGAAAAATTACAATTAGGATTCTGTTTGTTTTTTATTTGTTCAACACTCATATTGGTATATTTGCAATATATATCCAACCAGCATTATAAACACAAAAAAAACAATATGTTGCTATAAATCACACTTTTCAACATCCAAAAAATAAAAATATCTATCTTTTTCCTCTTTTAATAACAATTTTATTTTAACGATTACCACCAATTAAATATTTTGCTTTATCTTTAAATATTAACTTTATTAGATTTGCAATAATGATACTTATCGTTAATGCAGATATTAAAAAGCTAATTGCACCAAGTGAAGCTAATTGTCCGTTATCAGTTTTAATCACGTCCGCTATTGGTGAATTACCCACTTGTTGTTCCAAAAGTAACACGATAATTTCATGAATAAAGTAAATAGGAAAACTGATATTAGCCATATATGAAAAAAACTTATATGTTCTTCCATGTTCATTCTTACGATTTAAACCATCTAAAAAGTAAAGCGCTAAAATAAACAAAATAATTTTTTGTAATGTATCATAATAAAGTTTTTCAACACCTAGATGGTCAACATAACGATAAGCAAATGGGATACAAAAACATAAACCAAAAAAGAAAATCACTAATAATAGATTATCTTTAACTAGTTGCATAATTTTTTCATAATTCTGTTTTATCATCATACCGGTTAAATAAACCGGTCCATAATGCAACAAATTTAATAACGGTTTTGTATAATCAGGTTTAGTAAACATAACTATCCAGAACATTGAAATCAAACCAATAATAATCAGACTTTTTTGAGACCACGAATATAATAAAGGACTGATTGCAAAAATCATGATAATCATCGGCATAAACCACAGTGGTAACAATTGTGTTCCTGTCAACATCATTTTAACAATAGAACCAAACGCACTCGGTTCAGCAAATGAAAAAAAAGGTAAACTGGATAAAGACTGATAGTGAAAATAGAGAAAACAGAAGATCGATACCGATATATATGGACATACTACCGTTTTGAATTTAGATAAATAATATTCTCTTACTTTATATTTGTAGGTCAAATGTTGAAATAAAAAACCCGCAATTAGTACAAAAAAGGTGGTGAAGTTAAAAGCAAATAAATTCAAAAAAGAAAATAAATAACTATTAGCAATTAAATTGCTATTTTTAAATACGCCTAAGCAATGACTAAAGACGATCATGATGATAGCTACGCCACGCAATACATGAATAGAATGGATTTTTTGGGGTTTGACTGTTGTCATTTTAATAAGCAAAATATAACAAAGAAAATTTAGCATACATTAGCACAAAATCTGCTAAGAAAAACTAGGATTATTATAGAAAAACAATAAAATATTTCTTGACAAAAGCTGGAGAAAATTACAAGAGGTCTATATATAAAATAGACTTTATTTAGTTATTCAATTTATTTTTAGCAAACGAACATAAAGGTATAATTTCACGCTTTTCTTGCTGTAATGTTTTCACAACAAGTTCAAGCAACTTATCTGCAATACCGTGACCTCGATAAGCAGGATCAGTAAATGTATGATTAATCGTTGCCTTATCATGCCCAATTCGAGTAAATGTCATTTCTGCTATTTCTTGATTATTATCATTACAAACATAAAAACGGTCATTATCTTGCTTATATTGTAGTGTCATAAAAACCTCAAATTTGTATCGAAATTGATTAAATATGAGCAGAAGAATACTTTGAATATTTATTGAGTAAACAATCTTTATAAAATCAATAATGTGAATAATTGATATATTTATTTAAAAGCTTAGCCTTATCAATTATTCACATCTTATTATTCGATTATCAATGGAGCAATTTTTAGAATAAACGTTTTGCAGTGTTGTAAAGATCCATGTCAAATGGTCTTTTCATATTATTAATCGCATCAATAATATCATGATGGACGAGCTTACCGTTTTGAATACCGACACTACGGCCTGCATGACCTTTAATAAGTAATTCAACAGCATAAGCACCCATACGTGAACCTAAAATTCGGTCATAAGGCACTGGAGAGCCACCACGTTGTACATGTCCTAAAACTGTTGCTCGAGTTTCATGATGAACAGCCGCTTCAATATCTGCCGCTAATTGGTTAACATCACACATATTTTCAGTCACAGTAACTATCGCATGTTTTTTACCTTTAGCAAAACCTAATTTTATCTCTTCAATTAAGTCTTCTTTAGTATAAGAAACTTCAGGGATAATCATAAACTCACACCCACCAGCAACTGCTGCATTTATTGTCAAATCACCGCAATCACGGCCCATGATTTCAATCACAGAGATTCGATGATGCGAAGAACAGGTGTCTCTTAATCTATCGATAGATTCTACAGCGGTGCCTAAAGCAGTAAAATAACCAATAGTATAGTCAGTTCCACGAATATCGTTATCAATGGTGCCAGGTAAACCAATACAAGGAAAACCTTCTTCAGTTAAACGCATCGCCCCCATATAAGAACCATCACCGCCAATTACAACTAATGCATCGATTTGATGTTTCTTTAAATTAGCGATCGCTTTTTTTCTAACTTCTTGGTCTTTAAATTCAGGAAATCTAGCTGATCCTAAGAATGTACCGCCACGAGTAATAATATCTGAAACGCTAGAACGATCTAACTGAACGATTCGATCTTCACACAGACCTAAATAACCATCATAAATGCCAAAAACATCTAATCCTTCAGTTAAGGCTGTTCTCACAACACCTCGAATAGCTGCATTCATCCCTGGCGCATCACCACCACTGGTTAAAATACCTATTTTTTTTATCATACAAAATAACTCCAATATATAAACCTTCGGTTATTATAAGGTCATAATAATTAACTAACAATAAAAGTTTAGAAGCTATTTTGATTAGTTTCTCTACTTATTCATTTCTAAGGGAACAACAGAAACAGGATCTTGATGAATAATCACAGTTGCAGGCGCAAATTCTTGAGCAATATGTTTCTCAATCGCATCGGCGACTGCATGCGCTTTGATTAAAGGCATATCATCGTCTAATTCAAGATGTAACTGTATAAATTTTAACGGACCAGCTTGTCGAGTTTTCAAATCATGAAAACCATGTACATTTGAGTATGAACGAACAATTTCACAAATTTTTTGGTTATCACTTTCTGACAAAGCTTTATCTAACAAGTCTTGAATTGCACTATAGGCTATTTTATAAGCATTATAAAAAATATATAACGCAATAAAAAAGGCAAAACAGGCATCAGCATAAGTAATACCATACCAACTTAAAAATAGAGCTACAATAACCGCAATATTCATAAACATATCAGAAGAATAGTGCAACATATCAGCTTCAATTGCTTTACTTTTAGTCTGTTTTATTACATATTTTTGATATAGAACTAATACGCCTGTCACAATAACTGAAATCACAGATACGGCAATACCTAATAGAGGTGAGGCTATTGCTACAGGATGAATAATAGATTTAATACTTGAAATTAACAAAATAGTTGCAGAACCAATAATAAAGGTGCTTTGTGCTAATGCAGCTAACGATTCTGCTTTTCCGTGCCCAAATGTGTGATCATCATCAGCCGGTTTTAATGCATAACGAACTAAGAAAAAGTTAAGTCCAGATGCAAGTAAATCAATACTTGAATCTAAAAGAGAGGCAAACAAACTCATCGAGCCAGTAAACCAGCAGGTAAGTAATTTTATAATAATTAGGAAAACAGAAATTAAAACAGCACTTAGTGTTGCCCTTTTAATTAACTTTTCGTACAAATGTGATTTTGACATTTGTTACCTATTTATTGGTAGGATGCTATCCCTTGTGGTAGAACCAATTGTGCAGCTACTTCAGCCGCAGCCTTTTTATCTAACAGAACTTCAATTATTTTTAAGGCAAAATCCATAGACGTGCCAGGACCTTGACTGGTGATAAGTTTATATTGAGCATCAAAATAAGCTCTATCCGATTTCCAATTTTTAATTGTATCTTTTGTCGTTGGATAACCAGTCATATAAGCATTTGGGAATAAATTGTGATGTTGCAAAACCATTGCTGGTGTTGCACAAATGGCAGCAATCAAATTGCCGGCTTGATGTGCTTGTTTTAATTTTTTAATTAATTGCTGGGAGTCACGAAAGTTTTCCGCACCTTTTAATCCACCAGGTAAAATAATCACATCAAAATCAACATTACTAACTTCTGAAAATACTTTTTGAGCTAAGATTGTTACTCCACGAGAACACTCAACTAGTCTATCTTCTGTGATACTAGCGTAAGTAACATTTATTCCGGCTCGAGTTAATAGATCAATAGTTGTAACAGCTTCGGTTTCCTCACAGCCATTCGATAAAAATACTAATGCTTGCTTTGTCATATTACACTCCTTTTTATCTAATAGCTGTGTTTAAACAGCGTCAAAAATTAAAACTATTTGAATCGTTCAATATTAGCGCCCAATTTTCTAAGCTTCTCTTCAATATTATCATAACCACGATCAATATGGTAAATACGATCAACAACTGTCGAACCTTCAGCGATACATCCGGCTAAAACTAAACTTGCTGAAGCTCGTAAATCAGTCGCCATAACTTGAGTACCACTAAGTTTTTCGACACCATGAGTAATTAATGTATTACCTTCGATTTCGCCATGTGCCCCCATACGAATAAGTTCTGGCACATGCATAAAGCGATTTTCAAAAATCGTTTCTTTGATGATTCCAGTTCCTTCTGCCACCATATTTAATAATGAAAACTGGGCTTGCATATCCGTTGGGAACCCCGGATGTGGTGCAGTATGAATATTTACAGCTTTTGCTCGTTTGCCTTGCATATCTAAACAGATCCAATCTGCACCTGTTTCAATATTAGCACCAGCCTCCTTCAATTTTGATAGCACAGCATCTAATAAATTTGGATCAGTTTTACGACAAGTTATTTTACCTCTTGAAATAGCAGCTGCAACCAAAAAAGTTCCTGTTTCAATACGATCAGAAACAACCTCGTGTACGCCACCACCCAGACTAGTAACACCTTCAATTTCAATACGCATCGTGCCAACACCGGTAATTTTAGCGCCCAGCATATTTAAGAATTTTGCGGTATCAACAATTTCAGGCTCACAAGCTGCATTTTCTATTATAGTTTTACCTTCAGCTAAGGTTGCTGCACACATAATTGTTACTGTCGCCCCAACACTCACCTTATCCATAACAATGTGAGCACCTTTTAAACGACCATTAACTGTTGCTTTAACATATCCTTCATCTAAAGTGATTGTCGCACCTAACTGTTGTAAACCAGTAATATGCAAATCTACAGGTCTTGCACCTATTGCACATCCACCCGGTAATGAAACTTGCCCTTGCCCAAATCGAGCAACCAGTGGACCTAAAGCCCAAATTGATGCACGCATGGTTTTGACGAGTTCATAAGGTGCACAATAATTGTCAATTTGGCCAGCATCAAGATGAATAGAACCGTTACGTTGGTATTTCACGCCTAATTGCGCAAGCAATTCAAGTGTTGTATCGATATCTTTTAATTTGGGAACATTTTGCAACTCAACTGGTTTTTCAGCCAAAATTGCAGCAAATAAAATAGGTAGCGCAGCATTTTTAGCGCCAGAAATGACAACTTCCCCATTTAAAGAAGTAGGGCCAGTAACGTGAAACTTTTCCATTGTTAACTCTTATTCATTTTAAATGGCCGTTATTATAGAAGTTATTTATCAATAGATAAATGAATTTTACCAAAATATAATGACTAATTTATCTTCACTAAAACAACCCAACACAATTTCAATTATTTAATATACCTCTTTTATTTTTACTAAATTTTATTTAATAAATTAGATTAAAATTATTATTAATCAGAGATTGACTCACTTCACATCGACATTTATAGTGAGATTGATATCTTTGAAAATATCAACTGTTTAAAAATAAAATAATTTTAACTGCTTTGTTTAATAAAAGAGATAAATATGTTTGACTCAATCGCTAAAGCTGGAAAATATTTAGGTCAAGCAGCCAAACTAATGGTTGGGATTCCCGATTACGATACGTATGTACAACATATGAAACTAACTCATCCAGAACAAACACCTATGACTTATGAAGAGTTTTTTAAAGAACGACAAGATGCTCGTTATAGTGGTAAAGGTGGCTTTAAGTGTTGTTAAATAGAAAGGAATAGTTTATGACACAAGATATTAGCACTTCCTTGTTACCAGTTACCTTATTAACTGGTTTTCTCGGCTCAGGAAAAACAACACTCATCAATTACCTGCTTGAAAATAATCACAATGAAAAAATAATGATTATTGAAAATGAATTTGGTCCAGTAAATCTTGATAGCAACTTACTTACACCAAATCATGATATTCAAATTGTTGAAATGACCAATGGTTGCATTTGTTGTACTGTGCAAGGTGAATTGACCAAAGCACTCCATCAATTGCACGCAGAAAGACAAGCTGGTAAATTGCAATTTGATAGACTTATTATTGAAACCACTGGGCTTGCCGACCCGGCACCTATTATTCAAACTTTTTTTATTGATGAGCTAATTAGAGAAACCATTAGACTTGATGCAATTATTACGATTGTTGATTCTCAACATATTTTGCAACATTTAAATGAACATCGAGTTGCTGTTTCTCAAATTGGTTTTGCCGATCGTATTATTTTATCTAAAACCGACTGCATCACCGAACAACAACAAATTGAAATTCTAAATCGCCTTCAAAAAATTAATAGTAAAGCAACTATCTATCAAGCGATTAATGGTAAAATTGCAAAATCACAATGGTTAGATATCCATGCTTTTGATTTAGATGAGGAATTAGTTCTTAATAAAGGTTTTTTTATTGTTAATCCATCCAAACAATTAGAAACTAATTTTAAAACAATTCCATATCAAACCTCATCTTGGAATGATGATATATGTTCCTATCTTTTTGAAGCTGGAGAGCTTGATTTTAAAAAGATTGGCTCATTTATGGAAAATCTAGTTGAAAAATATGGCAATGATATGCTGCGCTATAAAGGAATACTTGCAATTAAAGACAATAACCAAAGGCTCATTGTTCAAGGAGTCCATAAAATTGTCGGTTTTGATTACGGTTCTCCATGGCAACAAGCTTCCGAAAAAATATCTCGCTTAGTTGTGATTAGTCGAACTTTACCATTTGATGAATTAAATAAGGAATTTTTACAGACGGTAGCAAATTAACTGATCACAATTAATTAAAATCGACTAAAAAACCCCTTTCCTCAAAATTTTTTAGTAAAATCGACTAAATCTTCGATTTTACTATTAACTGCCTTTTTATCGAATATGGTAAAATGGTCAGCTTTCAACCAAATAAAACAGATAACACAAGAATATGGATTACGATATTGCCATCATTGGACTTGGACCTGCCGGTAGCACGCTCGCTCGGTTACTTAGCCCATCTTTTAAGATCATTGCATTAGATAAAAAACATCAAGCTGGTGATGAAGGTTTTCAAAAACCATGTGGTGGCTTATTGGCTAATGATGCACAAAAAGCGTTTGTAAGACAAAAGCTAAATTTACCATTGGATATATTAACTGATCCGCAAATTTTCAGCGTAAAAACCATCGATCTGCAAACGAAACTGATCCGTAATTATCAACGCAGTTATGTCAGTTTTGATCGACATAAATTCGACCTATGGTTAAAGTCGCTTATACCAAATAGTGTCAATGTGTTACATGATACGCTATGCAAAGAAATCAGAAGAGTCATTGATGGATATCAAGTCACTTATATTGATGAAAATAAAATTGAACATAAGATTACCGCTAGATATGTAGTTGGAGCTGATGGCGCAAATTCAGTTGTGCGACGTATGCGCTATCCTAATCATTCTATTAGACAATATGTTGCTATCCAACAATGGTTTACAGACAACCATAAAATTCCCTTTTATTCTTGTATTTTTGATAATAAAACCACAAATTGTTATGCATGGAGCATTTCCAAAAATAAATATTTCATTTTTGGCGGTGCCTTCCCTAAAAAGACAGCCAATCAACATTTCGAGTTATTAAAAGAAAAATTAGCTCAACAAGGTTTTATTTTTGGCGAACCATTAAAAACCGAAAAGTGTCTTGTTGTTTATCCAAACCGATTCCGAGATTTTTATACTGGTAATGAAAATATATTTTTAATTGGTGAAGCTGCGGGCTTTATTAGTGCTAGCTCACTAGAGGGTATCAGTTATGCACTTGATAGCGCTGAAATTCTTAGCAAAATATTAAATAGTGGCGTAGCAAAACCTAATAAACATTATTATCAAAAAACAATGCCTTTACGCTTTAAACTATATAGCAAAATTATTAAAGCAAAAATTCTTACTACGCCAATATGGCGAAAGTTAATAATGAAAAGTAAAATTCAGCATATAAAAACAATTTAGTTAATACAAAATTAGCAAATGTTTCTAACAATGAAATATAACAAGGAATAGACATTATGTTTGATGTTAGCGATCTTATTCGCTTTAATCACGAATGGTCAGAAAAAATAGAACAAGAAGATCCTGATTTTTTTAAACAGCTTGCCGTTGCTCAAAATCCAAAATTTTTATGGATTGGCTGTTCTGATAGTCGAGTACCAGCTGAAAAATTGATTAAATTAAAACCCGGAGAATTATTTGTTCACCGTAATGTTGGTAATTTGGTTATCCATACCGATCTTAACTGTTTATCTGTCGTGCAATATGCCGTTGATGTACTTGAGATAGAAGATATTATCATTTGTGGACACTTAGGTTGTGGTGGAATTAAAGCTGCAGTCGAAAACCCCGATCTAGGTCTAATTAACAATTGGTTATTACATATTCGTGACTTATGGTTCCGTTATAGTTCTTTAATCGGCGAGTTTACTGCCGATATTCGTTTAGATATTTTATGTGAGCTTAATGTTATTGAACAAGTTTATAATCTAGGACATTCAACCGTTATTCAATCAGCATGGCAAAGAGGCAAAAAAGTTAATTTACATGGTTGGGTTTATGGGATTGATAATGGCAAGATTACTGACTTACATATTACATCATCAAGTAGTGAAAACCTTGAAATCAATTATCGAGAAGCAATTTCTTATCTGTTAAATTTGCATAAATCACAATAATTTTACTTAAATCGATGGATAATTTGATTACTGCTGCCTCGCCATAAAAGTTTGGGATCAGCCAGTTCTTGCACAAATTTGCCATCAATCAAAACATCTATATAGGGAACTACAGCTTGTTGAGCATCGGTTAATTCATCAAGCTTATAGCCTGTCCACAACCAAATATCTTTATTATCACACTCATTTTTTACTCGTTTTACCAGTTTTAAAATGGCAGGGACATTTTGTGGGTGCAAAGGATCACCACCAGAAAGCGATAATCCTTGGCGTTTTATTTCAGTATCTTGTAAATCTTTAATAATTTGATCTTCAAGTGATTGTGTAAATGGCTTACCAGAGTTTATTCCCCATGTGCTTTTGTTATAACAGCCAGGACATTGGTGTACGCAGCCGGCAACAAAAAGTGCACAACGAGTCCCTTCGCCATTAACAACATCAACAGGATAATAACGATGATAATTCATAATGATAAAATAATTTATTAGCCTATTTGCCCATTGTCTAAATGTTTAACTCGGCGTTTGACTTCTTCTTGTTTACCCGCATTAAATGGACGAGCATCAGGGCTACCTAAATATCCACAAACACGGCGAGTAACAGAAACTTTAGCTGAATCATGATTACCACAGCTAGGACAAACAAAACCTTTGCTAGTACATGAAAATTCACCGGTATAACCACATTCATAACATTCGTCAATTGGGGTATTGGTACCATAATAAGGTACACGCGTATAGCTGTAGTCCCACACATCTTCTAATGCTTTAACATTATTAATCATGTTAGGGTATTCGCCATAACAAATAAAACCACCGCTTGCTACTGCTGGATAAGGTTTTTCAAATTCGATTTTTTCATATGGATTCACTTTTTTCTCAACATCAAGGTGGAAACTGTTAGTATAGTAACCTTTATCTGTTACTCCAGGAATAATACCAAATTCAGAAGTATCTAAACGGCAGAATCGGTCGCATAAGTTTTCACTCGGTGTACTATATAAACTAAATCCATAACCAGTCTCTTTTTTCCATTGTTCAACCGCTTTAGCTAAATGTTCAACGATTGCTACACCTTTATTACGTAAGGTTTCACTATCGAATGGATGAGTTTGGTTACCATAAAGTGCATTTAAAGTTTCATGCAGACCAATATAACCTAAAGAGATTGATGCACGGCCATTTTTGAAGATTTCAGAAACACTGTCATCTTCTTTTAAGCGAACACCACAAGCACCTTCCATATATAAAATCGGAGCAACACGAGCTTTGACACCATCAAGACGAGCAATACGAGTCATCAATGCCTTTTTACAAAGAGCTAAACGTTTGTCTAAAATTTCCCAGAAACGAGCTTCATCACCTTTAGCTTCAATGGCGATACGAGGTAAGTTAAGACTAATAACACCTAAATTATTCCGGCCATCATGAATTTGTTGACCGTCTTCTTCATAAACACCCAAAAAGCTACGGCATCCCATTGGTGTTTTAAATGATCCAGTTACTTCAACGACTTTATCATAATTTAAAATATCTGGATACATACGTTTACTTGCACACTCTAATGCTAACTGTTTAATATCATAATTAGCATCACCTTGTTTGTGATTAATACCATCTTTAATTGCAAAAACTAATTTAGGGAATACCGCCGTTTTATGATTTTTACCTAACCCTTTTATTCTCACTTTTAAAATTGATTCTTGAATTAACCGCGATTCCCAACTGGTTCCTAAACCAAAACCAAAAGTAACAAATGGGGTTTGTCCATTAGCAGTATGCAAAGTATTTACTTCATATTCTAAAGATTGAAATGCATCATAACACTCTTTTTGGGTACGACTTTCTGCATAAGCCTCAGGATTTGGAATATTCCATTCCTCAGCAACTTGCTTATGTTTTTGATAACTAATAGTGACAAATTTTGCTAAAATTTCATCAATACGATTTATGGTGGTACCACCATAAATATGACTAGCAACTTGCGCAATAATTTGAGCTGTTACTGCTGTTGCTGTTGCGATAGATTTTGGCGGTTCAATTTCAGCATTACCCATTTTAAAGCCATTAGTTAACATGCCATCTAAATCAATTAACATACAGTTAAACATTGGGAAAAATGGCGCATAATCAAGGTCATGATAATGTATTTCACCACTATCATGCGCGCGCGAAATATCCTTTGGTAATAAATATTGTTTCGCATAATGTCGAGCAACAATACCTGCTAATAAATCGCGTTGAGTAGGAATGACTTTACTATCTTTATTCGCATTTTCGTTCAAAATAGCGACATTACTTTGTTCTATTAGCCCACGAATATCTTGATTTAAACGGCTACGCTCTTCACGAGCACGGTCACGATCATGTCGATATTCAATATAGGTTCTTGCTAATTTTTTATAAGGCCCTGACATTAGTTGATTTTCAACAACATTTTGAATTTCATTAATATCGACACTTTCACGATCCATCATTTGATTAGTCACTACGCGAGCCACCGCTGCACAATAATCTGGATCGTTAACATTAGCCGCAACAGCTGCTCTTATAATAGCATCTTTAATACGAGTCTCATTAAATGCAGTCTGACAACCGTCACGTTTGATTACTACGGGCATATATACTCCTCAATATTCATTAATAGTTAGCGCTTAGCATGAGTTTTTATCGACCTTAATAGTTAATGTTCTTATTCAAAACTATTGATTTTTTATTAAAATATGAGGCTTTTTGATATAAACTCGGATTTTCACATCGCTTTAGAAAATACTATATATAGTAAATATGTTTGAATTATACACCATATATTGTGTTTTTCTAGCTTTTTAAAAAAATAATTTACTTGACAAAGAAAACCCAATAATCACAAGTCTTCCGGTGAATAGCATTAAAAAAATTTGAATAAATAGGATATAAAAGGTAAATAAATTTTATAAGAGTACAAATTAATTTTGCACTCTTATATAAGAACAAGTATAGATATTAATCAGAATTAAGATTCAATATTTAACCAATCAGTATGGAATACACCTTCTTTATCGATTCGTTTATAAGTGTGCGCACCAAAATAATCTCGTTGAGCTTGAATCAAATTAGCCGGTAATACTGCTGAACGATAACTATCATAATATGCGATTGCAGCCGACAGTGTAGGAACAGCGATACCATGCGAAACAGCTAAACAAATTACATCACGCAATGATTGTTGATAAGCTTCAACGGTTTTAGAAAAATATGGCGCTAAAAGTAAGTTATCAATATTATTATTTTCATTATAAGCATCAGTAATTTTTTGTAAAAATTGTGCCCGAATAATACAACCTGCTCTAAAAATCTTAGCGATTTCACCATAATTTAGTTGCCAATTATAATGTTCTGATGCAGCTTTTAATTGCGCAAACCCTTGTGCATAAGAGATAATTTTCCCCATATAAAGCGCTTTACGAACTTTTTCAATTAATACTTGCTTATCTCCTGTAAATGCCTCTTTACTAGGCCCTTTTAGTACTTTTGACGCAGCAACACGTTGATCCTTAATCGCTGAAATATAACGTGCAAATACCGATTCAGTAATTAAAGATAATGGTTCGCCTAAATCTAATGCGCTTTGGCTTGTCCATTTGCCAGTACCTTTATTACCTGCCGCATCCAGAATCTTATCAACCAAATAATCGCCATTTTCATCTTTATGTTTAAAAATATCTGCCGTAATTTCGGTTAAATAACTATCTAACTCACCTTTATTCCAATCAGAAAAAACGTCAGAAAGTTCATCATTAGTTAATCCACCTACATGTTTTAAGACACTATAGCTTTCAGCGATTAATTGCATATCACCATATTCAATGCCGTTGTGAGCCATTTTAACATAATGTCCGGCTCCATCAGGACCTATATAAGCTACACAAGGTTCCCCATTTGCTTTTGCAGCAATTTTTTCTAAAATTGGTGCAACAAGTTCATAAGCTTCTTTTTGACCGCCAGGCATAATTGATGGCCCTTTTAATGCGCCTTCTTCTCCACCAGAGACACCTGTCCCAATAAAATTAAAGCCTTCATCGGATAACATTTTATTACGACGAATTGTATCCTCAAAATAAGCATTACCACCATCAATAATAATATCACCTTTATCTAACAAGGGTCTGAGTTCATCAATGACAGCATCAGTACCTTTACCTGCTTGCACCATAATTAGGATACGGCGAGGTTTTTCCAAAGAATTAACAAAATCTTCAATACTATAATAAGGAACCAATCGTTTATCAGAATGTTCAGCTATAACCTCTTCTGTTTTATCTCGAGAGCGATTGTAAATTGATACTGAAAATCCGCGACTTTCAATATTCAGTGCTAGGTTTCGCCCCATAACGGCCATTCCGATGACACCGATTTGTTGTTTAGACATAATTTGGCTCCTCTACTTTACTTGATTTAATCTTTATAACCTTACAAGATTTGATATTACTGCGCTAACACAATTATTTAGTCGCAATTAGATTACATTCTGCCATAAAAAAAACCGTATCAATACTTAATACGGCTTTTTTTCATAACTTTAATTAAATTGCTTTAAACAAAGCAAATTATGAGCGTTTCATCATTTCAAAAAACTCGTCATTAGTTTTAGTCATGGCAAGTTTGTCGATTAAGAATTCCATTGCGTCAATTTCGCCCATTGGATTGAGAATTTTACGTAAAATCCACATTTTTTGTAATTCGTCAGGAGAAGTCATTAAATCTTCTTTACGAGTACCTGAACGGTTAAAGTCAATAGCAGGAAATACGCGACGTTCAGCAATTTTACGCGATAAATGTACTTCCATATTACCAGTACCTTTAAACTCTTCGTAAATAACTTCATCCATTTTAGAACCGGTATCAATTAGAGCAGTCGCTATAATTGTTAAACTACCACCTTCTTCCACATTACGAGCCGCACCAAAAAAGCGCTTAGGGCGATGTAAGGCATTAGCATCAACACCACCTGTTAATACTTTGCCTGATGATGGGATAACAGTATTGTATGCACGCGCTAAACGAGTAATTGAGTCTAATAAAATAATGACATCTTTTTTGTGCTCGACCAAACGTTTTGCACGTTCAATTACCATTTCGGCAACTTGAACATGTCTTGCCGCTGGTTCATCAAACGTAGAAGCAACAACTTCACCTTTAACTAGGCGTTGCATTTCAGTCACTTCTTCTGGTCGCTCATCGATCATTAAAACAACTAATTCACACTCAGGGTGATTAACCGCTAAACTTTGAGCAATGTTTTGTAGTAACATGGTTTTACCCGCTTTAGGTGGCGCAACAATCAAACCACGTTGACCTTTACCAATTGGAGAGGCTAAATCAAGTACTCTTGCGGTAATATCTTCGGTTGAGCCATTGCCTCGTTCCATACGTAAGCGAGAGTTAGGGTGTAGAGGAGTTAAATTTTCAAAAAGGATCTTATTGCGAGCGTCTTCGGGTTTATCGTGGTTAACTTCATTTACTTTTAATAAAGCAAAATAACGCTCACCTTCTTTTGGCGGTCTAATTTTACCAGCTATAGTATCACCTGTTCGTAAATTAAAGCGCCTAATTTGACTTGGTGAAACATATATATCATCAGGCCCTGCTAAATAAGAACTATCAGCAGAACGCAAAAAGCCAAAGCCATCTTGCAAAATCTCGAGAACACCGTCGCCAAAAATATCTTCACCACTTTTAGCGTGCTGTTTTAAGATTGCAAAGATAATATCTTGTTTTCTAAGACGGGCAAGATTTTCAAGCCCCATTTTTTTCTCACCAAGCGCTACAAGCTCGGCGACAGAAGTGTTTTTTAATTCAGTTAAATTCATAGTTTTAAAAATTCTTGAGGATAAAATTGATATGTTTGCAATTACTGCTTTTGTTGTATATTTCTTTCATTTACTTATAAAAATTTCTCTTTCAAGCAATGTGTAAAATTAATTATTACTTAGCTTTTGATGATAATTACGCGATTGGATATTGAATTTACACCACTTTATCAAGAAAAACAATGGATTGCTGAAAGGGGTTTCTGTAAGATTTCAAGCAATTTACACTAAAATTATAGGGATGTCTATATTTTTGATTATATTTTATAGAAATAAAAATAATAAGCGCCTTTATAAACGCTTATTACTAATATTCATTGAACAAATTAAAGTTGTGGGTCGATAAATGCTTTAAGTTGTGCTTTTGATAAGGCACCTACTTGAGTAGCTACTAATTGACCATTTTTAAAAATTAACAATGTTGGAATACCACGAATACCAAATTTTGGCGCTATACTCGGATTTTGTTCTACGTTTAATTTGGCAATAATAATTTTATCACCATATTCTTGCGCGATTTCCTCTAAAATAGGGGCAACCATTTTACAAGGTCCACACCATTCAGCCCAAAAATCAACTAATACAGGCTTTGTTGATTCATTAATTGTTTTATCAAATGTAGCTTCAGAAAGTGAAACAATGCTATGACTCATTTAATTATCTCCTAAGGAATTTATCTGAAATTATATTAGGATATTTTCATATCTACTGCTAGTAATTATTATAATAGGATATAATTATTAGTGAAGTTGTTGTATTTAGTATGTTACAATTGCCAAATTCTGATAATTATATTTTAAACAATAATGATTCAATCATATCTTACAAAAACAACTTTCAATCAATTTCCCCTGCATCCATTAGTTATAAAAGCATTGGAGAAAAAAGGTTTCGTTTATTGCACCCCAATTCAAGAACAAACATTACCATTAACCTCAAAAGGAATTGACATTGCAGGACAAGGACAAACTGGTACGGGTAAAACGATTGCGTTTTTGGCTTCAACATTTAATCATTTATTGAATAATGATCCATTACCCGATCATAAGCCGAATCAACCACGAGCTATCATTATTGCGCCAACGCGTGAATTAGTAGTACAAATTTATCATGATGCGCTACCTCTTTCAGAAGAAACTGGTATTAAATTAGGATTAGCTTATGGTGGTGATGGTTATGATAAACAATTAAAAATGTTGTCTTCTGGTGTTGATATATTAATTGCTACCACTGGTCGACTAATTGATTATGCAAAACAAGATTATATTAACTTAGAAGCAATTCAGGTCGCCGTTCTTGATGAAGCAGATCGTATGTTTGATTTAGGTTTTATCCGTGATATTCGTTGGATATTTAAACATATGACATCACCTGAAAAACGCCTCACTATGTTATTTTCAGCAACTTTAACCCATAATGTTCGTGAACTTGCTTTTGAATATATGAATGAACCACAATATATTGAAGTTGAACCAGAACAAAAAATTGGTCATAGGATTAAAGAAGAACTATTTTTCCCATCAAATGAGGATAAATTAGCTTTACTACAAACTTTAATTGAAGAAGAATGGCCTGACCGCTGTATTATATTTGCAAATACTAAAGTTGCTTGTGAGAAAATTTGGCGCCATTTAGTGGCTGATGGTCATCGTGTCGGCTTATTGACTGGTGATATAGCACAAAAAAAACGTTTATCTATTCTTGATAAATTTACGCAAGGTGATCTTGATATATTAGTCGCAACCGATGTTGCTGCACGAGGTTTACATATTCCAAATGTAACCCACGTTTTTAATTATGATTTACCTGATGATTGTGATGATTATCGACATCGAATTGGTCGAACCGGCCGTGCAGGAGCTGAAGGTTATTCAATTTCATTAGCTTGTGAACGTTACTCTCAAAACCTACCAGCTATTGAAAAAGCAATTGATCACGCTATTCCGGTTAGTCAATATGATCCTCAAGCATTACTCACCGATCTACCTACGCCAAGACCTTTCAAAAGAACAACTCGTAGAAAGCCGTCATAATAAGCTAATAGCTAGCGAATTAATTTAATACCATCATTAAACCAATAAATTTAATGATGGTATTTAACTTAAAGGATAAACCGACAATTAATCGATATTTTGCTTAGTTTGCAAAAACTCCTGATAAGCTAACTCTATTTCTTTTTTCAAATCTTGAGATAATAATGCTACATGTTGGCCAGATAATGCGCCATATAATCCAAATAAAATATTAAGTGATAATTTCGGATTCTTATGTTTAATTCGGTAATAAGTTTCCAAGTAACCCTTCCTTTTAAAACTCTGAATATCGGTAATATCAACACTTATCATTAGTTTTTCTAATGATATTGTCATATTAGGTAACGCTTTTAAACGATTTTGAGTTTTTGCTAATTTTTCGCTTTGATCTTGTTTAGCATGCTCAATGACTATTTTTACAATATCATGTAACTGCTTACGGTCTGTCAGTAGGTTGTCACCGACTTTATAATAATCAAGTAATTTATTTGAACCTTCAAAAACCAAATTAAGAGGCTGCATTCCTAGTTCAATAAAAAGTGATCGATAATTAGGATGAGCTCTTAAATAAACATTTTTTTGATCAACCCACCCGAACATAGTTGACTCACTATTAAGACTAAATCCGCCAAAAAACGATCTTATCGAAACGTCTTTAAAGCCAGAAAACTCTTGTTTTATTTTTTCCGCTAATTTTCTACGCATAATAAGTTCCTTTTTAACTTACTCGTTTAAGTAATTTTAGTGAGCTATTTTTATGTTAAACTATAGCAATTACCTTGATATTTAAATAATTATTTATTATAAATTGATAAATATGGGATCTGTCTTCCATAAATGAACATTAATAATATTTATGCTTGATTAATTATATTTTTTTGTTCTAAAAAATTATGGCTTTTTTAATCGTTCAAATTTGCAGCATCTCTTAATATTTCTTTAAAAAAGAAAAGCTGTTTTTACATTGTTATTATGTTGTAATAATTATACAATCAATAGTAGTTAATTTAATGGTAGATATTTTTTTCAAGATGAATCAACATGTTTAAAAACGTTTTTATATTACTGTTTATGTTTTTTACATCAACCGCATCAGCCGACAAATTAGCTTTGATTGATGCATTAACATCTTGTAATCCTGATTTTTTTAAACATGTATATGAACACAAAGATGAGCTAAAAGATCACACTAACGTCAAAATTTTTAATCAAAATCAAGCTTATATTCCTGTTGAAAACCGTAGTGATACGACAAAAAACTTCGTCTATTTTCAAAGTCCAATCATATATAAAAATCTTAAGCTTATTGGTTACTATGATAGTGCTATGGATTTAAAAAAAATGGGTAAATATTATTTTTGGGGTTTTATTATCGAAAATGATATCCACCAGATCCGCGATAGCTTAGATTTTTTAGAATGGAAAAATATGGAAGATAACCTGCTGTATATTGCTAATCCAAAAATTCGAAGCATTAATGACGATATTCAAGTTTGGCATAAAAATACCGGCTCTGTTGTTGGTGTAAAAACAATTCCTGCACCTAATACAACTGAAAAGTTATTATTACTTGAAAAAGGCGATAATATGCACCTTCTGATTTGTTCAATTCAAGGCGTTATTACTAATAATCTAATTAAGCAAGAACGCCCTGATATTTATGCAGATATGATGCTAATTAAATAGCCGACTCATCCATTTCGCCAGTGCGAATACGGATCACCTGCTCAACGTTATAAACGAATATTTTACCATCACCAATTTTACCTGTTTGCGCTGTTTTCATAATAGTTTCAATACAGGTTTCTAAAATATCATCGGGTACCACAAGTTCAATTTTTACCTTAGGTAAAAAATCGACCATATATTCTGCACCACGATAAAGTTCAGTATGTCCTTTTTGACGACCAAAACCTTTCACTTCAGTCACGGTCATACCTGTAATACCTTGATCAGCAAGTGCTTCTCGAATATCATCTAATTTAAAAGGTTTGATAATTGCTTCAATTTTTTTCATATCTCTATTTACCCTTAATTCGAGATTACCAATTCTTAAATCCAAAAGCAGAAGTAATTGGATAGCGTCTGCCTTTGCCAAAGTTACGAGCAGTAATTTTCGGACCTACTGCTGATTGTCGCCTTTTATATTCGTTAATATCAACTAATTTAATAACACGTCTTATTGTTACTTCATCATAACCTTGTGCAACTAGTTGTTCAATCGAAAAATCCTGTTCAACATACCCCTTTAATATTCCATCTAAAATATCATAAGGAGGTAAGCTATCTTCATCTTTTTGATCTGGGGCAAGCTCAGCTGATGGAGGACGAGTAATCACTCTTTCTGGAATAACATAAGAGCGACTATTTCGATATTTAGACAATGCAAATACCATAGTTTTAGGTACATCTTTAAGTACATCAAATCCACCTGCCATATCGCCATAAAGTGTTGCATATCCTACAGACATTTCACTTTTATTACCTGTCGTTAATACGAGTCTACGACGTTTATTTGACAAAGCCATTAAAATAACACCTCGACAACGTGCTTGTAAGTTTTCTTCAGTAGTATCTTTTTCCGTGCCTAAAAACATCGGTTTTAAAGAGCTCATGAAGGCATCAAACATCGGTTCAATTGAAATAATATCAAACTCAACCCCCAATATTTCCGCCTCTTCCTTTGCATCAGCGATACTAATATCAGCCGTATAACGAAATGGCATCATAACAGCCTGTACTTTATCTTTACCTAATGCATCAACGGCAATAGCTAAAGTTAACGCTGAATCAATGCCACCTGATAACCCTAATACCGCACCTTGAAAACCATTTTTAGTAATATAATCACGCGTTGCAAGTACTAACGCATCATAAACAGCCGCTAATGGATCGCCATTAAGGCTAGGTATTGGTTTATGATTATCATTGAGCTGAAAAACAGAAATTTGCTCTTCAAATGAATTTAATCGCTGGACGATATCACCTTTTTCATTACAGACAAATGAACCACCATCAAAAACAAGCTCATCTTGGCCACCAATTTGATTCAAGTAAACAATTGGTAATCCGATTCTTATTGCATGTTTTTTAATAAGTTCTTGACGATAATGAGGTTTTTCATAGGCATACGGTGAAGCATTGATCGAAATAACTAAATCGGCACAGTTTGCTGCAATTCGATCAATGGGTTCACATTGCCAAAGATCTTCACAGATTAATAAGCCAACTTTTTTACCTTTAAAATCGACCACACAAGTTTGCTCACCAGCAGTAAAATAACGTTTTTCATCAAATACATCATAATTAGGTAATTGCTGTTTGTGATAACACGCTAATTGCTGTCCATCGAGAAATAGTGACAATGAGTTATATATCAAACCATCTTGCCAATGAGGATGACCAACAATTACTCCACATTGTTTACTAGCTTGTTTGATGGCCAATAACGCTTGTTGGCAACGATTTTTAAAGTCATCACGATAAATTAAATCTTCTGGAGGATAACCACAAATTGCAAGTTCAGAGAAAATAATAAGATCATGAGATGAATGGCTTTGCATCAATTCAATGATTTTCAGAGTATTACCTTCAATATCACCTACACACCAATTTTTTTGTGCTAATACGAAAGATAAGGACATATAAATTCAACATTACAGATAAAAATTGGCAGTAAGTTTAAATGATTCTAAGTTGCGCTGCCACTTTTTTATCGTTAACATGCAATATTAAATTGGCATAAACTTGTTTGGAAATAATTATGCAAAAGATCCTAAATGTAGCATTAGAAAATCGCAGTTATCCTATTACTATTGGTGAAAACTTACTTAGTCAATTCGAACATTTCAAACTACACAGCGGCCAGCGAGTACTTATTGCCACGAATGATACGATTGCCCCGCTTTATTTACAGCATTTGATAGATATGCTTGAGGCTCATGGGATAAAAACAGATTTTGTTATAGTCCCTGATGGCGAACAATATAAAACCATGGAAACATGGAATCAAATTCTAACCGCTCTACTTGCCAATAATCATACTCGAAATAGCATCCTTATAGCGCTAGGTGGCGGTGTTATTGGTGATGTTGCTGGTTTTGCTGCTTCTGCTTATCAACGAGGAATTAAATTTATACAAGTACCGACAACGTTATTATCACAAGTTGATTCATCCGTTGGAGGAAAAACAGCCATCAATCATCCTCTTGGTAAAAACATGATTGGTGCATTTTATCAGCCACAAGCTGTCGTTATTGATATTAATTGTCTTAAAACTCTACCACCACGAGAGCTTTCAGCAGGTTTAGCCGAAGTAATTAAATATGGCATCATTATGGATTCTGAGTTTTTTAATTGGTTAGAAACGCATATCGATGATCTAGTTAATTTAGATGTAGATGCCTTAAGTTATTGTATTTATCACTGCTGTAAACTAAAAGCACAAGTCGTTGCCGCCGATGAAACAGAACAAGACATGCGTGCTATTTTGAATCTTGGTCATACTTATGGCCATGCTATTGAAGCGGAACTCGGCTATGGTAATTGGTTACATGGTGAAGCAGTTAGTGTTGGTATGTTAATGGCGGCACAAACAGCTAAATTGCTTGGTAAATTGACTGATAAAGATATTGAACGAATAAAAAATCTATTAATTAAAGCTAAACTACCAGTTAAAAGACCGGAACGAATGACAATTGAATCTTATATTCCACATATGCTACGAGATAAAAAAGTTCTTTCAGGACAAATTAGATTGGTCTTGCCAACTAAAATAGGTGCAGTTGAAATCATTGATGTTGTTGATAAACAATTGATATTAGAAGCAATATCATCTATTTAAATTCTCATTTTTTCACATAACCGGCTATATTCAATATACGGATGCATGCAATTCTCTCACCGCATCCGTACATATTTATTTACATCCACTCAAGTTAAATTATTAATACCTGTAAATATTAGCTTACAAAACATTAATTAATCTAACAATAAGTTAATTTTTGATTTACTATTCCGTAATTTTGTGTTTACATATTGCTTGTTTATGTAATTAATATTTTACATATAAAAATATGAATGATTTTAACAAGGAAAACCAAATGTTAAAAGATACACTAAATAATGTTCGAATCAGAGATGAGCATATGTTAATCACGCCCGAAGAAATAAAAAACCTTTATCCATTATCATCTGAATTAGAAAATCAAATTGCTTCATCCCGACAAACCATTGTTGATATTTTAGAACGTCGAGATCACCGATTACTTATAGTTTGTGGTCCCTGTTCTATTCATGATCCTGATGCAGCTATTGAATATGCACATAAATTAAAAAAACTTTCTGATGAAGTGAAAGATAACTTATTTATTGTTATGCGAGTTTATTTTGAAAAACCAAGAACCACTGTTGGTTGGAAAGGTATGATTAATGACCCGCATATGGATAGCTCATTTGATATTGAACATGGCTTAAAAAAAGCACGTAAGTTGTTACTTGATATCACTAAGATTGGATTACCAATTGCGACAGAAGCGTTGGATCCAAACACTCCGCAATACATTGGTGATTTAATCAGCTGGTCAGCTATTGGAGCGAGAACAACTGAATCACAAACCCACCGAGAAATGGCTT
Source organism: Gilliamella sp. M0364 (assembly GCF_016100565.1). Classification (NCBI taxonomy): domain Bacteria; kingdom Pseudomonadati; phylum Pseudomonadota; class Gammaproteobacteria; order Orbales; family Orbaceae; genus Gilliamella; species Gilliamella sp. M0364. The sequence goes on from NZ_JACFSF010000003.1 coordinate 23,009, forward strand.
CTGGACTATCAATGCCTGTTGGTTTCAAAAATGGCACAGATGGTAGTTTAGACGTAGCAATTAATGCAATGAAATCAGCTTCAATGGCACATCGATTTGTTGGAATTAACCAAAAAGGACAAGTTACAGTATTACAAACTTTAGGTAATCCACATGGTCATGTGATCCTTAGAGGCGGAAAAGCACCTAATTATGATGCTGAAAATGTCGCTTTATGTGAACAGCAAATGGATAAGGCTAAATTAGTCCCTAACTTAATGATAGATTGTAGTCATGCTAATTCCAATAAAGATTACCGTAATCAACCTATCGTTGCAGACTCGATTATTGAGCAAATTAAGCAAGGCAATAACTCGATTATTGGAGTAATGATAGAGAGTAATTTATTTGAAGGTAATCAATCATCTGAACAACCAAAAGAAAATTTCAAATATGGTGTATCCGTTACTGATGCTTGTATTAACTTTGAAACGACTGAGCAATTATTGCGAAGAATGAATAATGATTTAGCACAGCCGTTAAAGAGTAGAAAAAAGTAAACGGTTAAAGCTAAAATTATGTTTATAAATCGCCGACTATTGTCGGCGATTTTTTTACTAACCAAGTTGCTTACGAGCATTACGGAAAATTCGCATCCACGGACTATCTTCTCCCCAATTATCAGGATGCCACGAATTGGTTACCGTTCTAAATACTCGCTCTGGGTGTGGCATCATAATCGTTGCTCGACCATCACTTGAGGTTACCGCGGTAATACCATTTGGTGAACCATTTGGATTTGCCGGGTACTGCTCTGTCACTTGACCAAAGTGGTTAATATAACGTGCGGCAACCAAACCTAAGTTTTCTAAATCAGTTAAATGCGCTAAATCATAGGTTTCAACTTGACCTTCACCATGTGAAACCGCAATCGGCATATGCGATCCAGCCATATCAGTAAAAAGTAATGAAGGGCTAGACTGAATTTGAACTAGACTAAATCGAGCCTCAAAACGTTCCGATACATTACGAACAAAACGAGGCCATAACTCAGCACCAGGTATCAGTTCTTTTAAATTCGACATCATCTGGCAGCCATTACAAACACCTAACGATAACGTATCATTGCGATGGAAGAATTGCTCAAATTCATGACGGACTTGTTCATTAAATAAAATCGACTTAGCCCAGCCTTCGCCTGCCCCCAATACATCACCATAAGAAAAACCACCACACGCAACTAACGTATTAAATTGATTCAAAGTCACTTGACCTGATAATAAATCCGTCATATGAACATCAATTGACTCAAAACCTGCTCGAGCAAATGCTGCTGCCATTTCAACATGTGAATTGACACCTTGTTCACGTAACACTGCAACTTTAGGCTTCACCCCTTTGACTATGTAAGGTGCAGCAATATCTTGCGCAATATCAAAAGTAAGATGAACATTCAAGCCTGGATCATCATCATTTTGCTTAGCTTGGTGTTCTTGATCTGCACATTGTGGATTATCACGTAAGCGTTGCATTTGCCAAGTGGTTTCTGCCCACCATTTTCTTAATGTCAATCGCGATTCGCTATACACAACGGCGCTATTATTACGAATAATAAATTGCTGTCCTGTTTTAGCTGTTCCTAATGTATGAATCGCCTGAGATAATCCAAACTGCTTAAAGCATGTCATAACTTTTTCTAAATCACTATTACAAATTTGAATAACCGCACCAAGTTCTTCATTAAATAGTGAGGCAATGACATCGCTACCAAGTGAATTAATATCAATATCTATACCACAATGTCCTGCAAATGCCATTTCTGCTAAGGTTACCAATAAACCACCTTCAGAACGGTCGTGGTAAGCAAGTAAGGTATTTTGCACAACTAAACTTTGGATAGCCTGATAAAAAGCGGCTAATTCTTTAGCATCATGAACATCAGCTGTTCTTTGTCCTAGATGACGATAAACTTGTGCTAATGCTGTTGCTCCTAATGCTTGATGACCTTTAGATAAATCAATAAATAGTAATAGATTATCCTCATCTGTACAAAGTTGTGGGGTAACTGTTTTACGCACATCTTCAACTCGAGCAAATGCGGAAATCACCAATGATAACGGTGAAGTTACCGTTTTTTGTTCACCATCTTGTTGCCATGTTGTTTTCATTGACATAGAGTCTTTACCAACCGGAATGGCTAATCCTAAAGCTGGACATAACTCTTCACCAATGGCTTTAACGGCTTGATAAAGACCAGCATCTTCACCTGGATGACCAGCGGCAGCCATCCAGTTAGCTGAAAGCTTAATACGTTTAATGTCGCCAATATTTGTCGCAGCAATATTGGTAATTGCTTCACCAACAGCTAATCTAGCTGATGCAGCAAAATTAAGCAGGGCAACCGGGGCACGCTCCCCCATCGACATTGCTTCACCGTAATAACTGTCTAAACTTGCTGTTGTCACCGCGCAATCGGCAACCGGCACTTGCCACGGTCCAACCATCTGATCACGAGCAACCATACCTGTTACCGAACGATCACCAATGGTAATTAAGAAAGTTTTTTCCGCCACAACTGGCAAATGTAATACTCGTTTCACCGCATCATATAAATTGATATCGGATGTTGAAAAATGATCCCCTTCTGCTTGGCTAGATTTAACATCTCGTAACATTTTAGGGGTTTTGCCCAATAACACATCTAACGGTAAATCTATCGGATTATTGTTGAAATGTTCATCATGTAACACGACCGCTTTATTTATTGTGGCTTCACCAATTACTGCATAAGGTGTACGTTCTCGTTTACAAAGTTCATCAAACAATTCTAAGCTTTCTGGGTGAATAGCCAGTACATAGCGCTCTTGTGATTCATTACACCAAATTTCTAACGGTGACATTCCGGGTTCATCACTTAGTATTTTGCGCAATTCAAATTGACCGCCACAACCACCATCACTAACTAGTTCAGGCATCGCATTGGACAAACCACCAGCACCAACATCATGAATAAATAAAATTGGGTTTTTATCACCAAGTTGCCAACAACGATCGATTACCTCTTGGCAACGACGCTCCATTTCTGGGTTATCACGTTGAACTGAAGCAAAATCAAGATCAGCATCTGATTGTCCTGATGTCATAGATGAGGCAGCACCACCACCTAGACCAATATTCATGGCAGGCCCACCCAAGACAATTAATTTGGAGCCGATAGGAAATTCACCTTTTTGAATATGTTCACGACGAATATTGCCCATACCACCAGCTAACATAATCGGTTTGTGGTAACCTCTGACTTCATCACCATTATAACTGTTTACTTTCTCTTCATAAGTACGAAAATAACCAAGTAAAGCTGGACGACCAAATTCATTATTAAATGCCGCACCACCTAAGGGCCCATCCATCATAATGTCAAACGCACTAACAATTCGATCGGGTTTACCAAAATCTTGTTCCCAAGGTTGTTCAAAATTTGGAATTCGTAAGTTCGAAACAGAAAAACCAACTAATCCTGCTTTTGGTTTAGCTCCTTTTCCTGTCGCTCCTTCATCTCGAATCTCACCGCCACTACCGGTTGCCGCCCCCGGCCAAGGAGATATTGCCGTTGGGTGATTATGGGTTTCCACCTTTATTAAAATATCAGCATATTCCTGATGATAATCATAGCTTCGACTATCATAATCAGCAAAGAATCGTCCAACTTTCGAACCATCCATAACCGCGGCATTATCCTTATAAGCGGATGACACATAATCTGGCGTATGTTCAAAAGTATTTTTGATCATTTTAAACAGTGATTTTGGTTGTTTTACACCATCAATAATCCAATCAGCATTAAATATTTTATGACGACAATGTTCAGAGTTTGCTTGACCAAACATATAAAGCTCAATGTCAGTTGGATTACGGTTTAATTTCTGAAAATTCTCAACTAAATAGTCAATTTCATCTGGTGCTAAAGCCAAACCTAATTTTAGATTAGCTTCCTCTAATGCTTGACGACCTTGTCCTAACAAATCAATAATTGTTACTGGTTTGGGTTGATCAGCCCTAAATAATTGTTCAGCTTGCTCAAAACTGCTTAAAACGGTCTCCATCATTCGGTCATGTATCAAGCCCAGAAAAGCATTTTTTTGACAATCAGTTAACGGAGAACTAGCTTGCACATAATAAGCAATACCTCGTTCTATTCGATGGATTTGTGATAATCCACAATTATGTGCAATATCAGTAGCTTTAGATGACCATGGCGAAATAGTACCTTCGCGTGGAGTAACTAAAAAGAGTATTTTACTGGTTTTATCTTCGACATCTATTTGTGCACTTTTAGGGCCATATTGTAACAACTTATCTAAGGTTAATTGTTGTTGAACAGTTAATTCAGCACTTAAATCAATAAAGTGAATGTATTGGGCTTCAATATTTGTTATAGGGATAGATTGTTCACGACAAGAGGATAAAATTTTATTAATACGAAATGCAGATAGAGCAGAAGAACCAGCTAAAATTTTCATGCTAAGAGTACTCTTTTTAAGCCAAAATAGGAAAAAAATAGAACAACATTATAAAATAAACTGACCAAAGAGGCTATCTTAAAAATCATAATATAATGTAATCAAAGAATTTTGAGGAAAGGGGTTTTTTAACGCTCAATTCGGCTTTTTATGATTATTTAAAACACTACAATTTTTTAAAATAAATCTTTAATGTTTATTATTAAATTAAGAAAATTTTCAATTAGAATTAGTTAGTAATCATTATTATGAGGATTATATTCATACTACAAAAGTAAGCCAAATTAACCTTCTGACGATGATATCAATAAAAATATAAAGTAGAGTAGATTAAATCAATACGCCAACCACAGTTGGCGTATTGATTATGATTAAGCTTCGTTCCAGCTATCTCTTAAACCTACCGTACGATTAAACACGAGATTATCTTCAGTCGCATATTTACTATCTAGACAGAAATAACCTTCACGCTCAAATTGATAGGCTTGTTCGGCTTTCGCCTTTTGCAAACTAGGTTCAACAAATCCTTGTTTAATAATTAAAGAGTTTAGATTAATGGTTGATAAAAAGTCTTCAGCACTACCTGGATTTGGAGTATTAAATAGCCGGTCATAAAGACGAATTTCAGCTGGCTTAGCAAATTTAGCTGACACCCAGTGAATAACTCCTTTAACTTTACGTCCATCTTCAGGATTTTTATTTAATGTGGCAGGATCATAACTACAATAAATAGTTTGAATATTACCGTCCGCATCTTTTTCAACACGCTCTGCTCGTATCACATAAGCATTACGCAAGCGAACTTCTTTACCTAATACAAGGCGCTTATAATTTTTATTAGCTTCTTCCCTAAAATCAGCTCGATCTATATAAATTTCACGCGTGAATGTCACTTCTCGATGACCTAATTCTGGGCGATTAGGGTGATTTGGCATGCTAAGTACTTCATCTAGTGTTTCCGAAAAGTTTTCAATGACAACTTTAACAGGATCCAGTACCGCCATTGCTCGTGGCGCATTTTCATTGAGATCTTCACGAATACAGAACTCAAGTGTACTCATTTCAACGGTATTTTCTTGTTTAGTTACCCCGATTCGACGACAAAATTCACGAATTGATGCCGGTGTATAACCACGGCGACGCAGACCCGATACAGTATGCATCCGAGGATCATTCCACCCGTCAACAATTTGTTCAGAAACTAACTGGGTTAATTTTCGTTTAGAAGTAATCGCATATTCAAGATTTAATCTTGAAAACTCATACTGATGCGGTCTTGCTTCAATAGTAATATTATCTAAAACCCAATCGTACAAACGACGATTATCTTGAAACTCAAGTGTACAAAGTGAATGGGTTATATTTTCAATAGCATCCGAGATACAATGTGTAAAATCATACATTGGATAAATACACCATTTATTGCCTGTTTGGTGGTGCTCAGCAAATTTTATACGATATAACACGGGATCACGCATAACAATAAATGGTGATGCCATATCGATTTTTGCTCTTAAACAAGCTTTACCTTCTGCAAATTTACCTTCTTTCATTTGGATGAATAATGCTAGGTTTTCTTCAATGCTTCGATCACGATAAGGGCTATTTTTACCTGCTTGTGTTAATGTTCCACGATATTCGCGGATTTCATCAGCAGACAACTCATCAACATAAGCAAGACCTTTATTAATCAGTTCTATTGCATATTCATATAAACGGTCAAAATAGTCAGATGAGTAACAAATTTCACCATCCCACTGGAATCCTAACCAACGAACATCTTCTTTTATAGATTCAACGTATTCGATATCTTCTTTGGCAGGATTGGTATCATCAAAGCGTAAATTACATTTACCCTGATAATCTTGCGCAATTCCGAAATTTAAACAGATAGATTTTGCATGACCAATATGTAGATAGCCATTAGGTTCAGGTGGAAAACGGGTATGGGTTGTTTTATATTTTCCAGCCGCAAGATCTGCATCAATAATTTGACGAATAAAGTTAGTTGGACGAGTTTCGTTCTCTGTCGGTAATACACCGCTCATAAAAAAACCTCTAATTATATATGTTTACTCATGACCAATTTAGAAATGAGATTTTTCTCTTTTATCATTTGACCAAAGAATATAACAAATTTTTTGTTTTTTCGAAACGTTAAAACAAGAGTTTTAAGTTATCTAAAAAATATTGTTATTTAAATCTATATCTTTCTTAATAGTTTTTGATTAAATTTTATTAAATCTGGCTTGATTATTCATCACCTGATTTTATCGAAACCACAAATCTAGCGCCCCCTAATGGACTCGTCACCACAAAGGCTTTACCGTCGTGGAATTCAGCCATTAATTTTACATAAGCAAGCCCTAACCCATATCCGCCAGTTGAACGTGTGCGGCTAGTATCAAGTCGAGCAAAAGGCATAAAAATTTTTTCACGAGCATCAAAAGGAATACCAGTCCCATCATCATCAATCTCTAAAATCACTCGATGATCCTGTTTCGTGAGATTCAACACAGCTTTATGTGCAGCATATTTAAACGCATTGAGTAGTAAATTTTTGACAATAGTTTCAGCCAAATTAGTATCAATTTTGGCTTCTACATCTTGACTATTACAAACTAGCTCAAACCCTTCTGGTTTAAATAGTGCTAATGATTGACAAACTTTTTCGCCCCATTCTTTTAACGATACATTAGTAAGATTTAATTCGATGTTACTCTGCTGCATTTTGAAATAATTCAAGCTGGCATTAATTAGCGTTTCAAGTTCGTCAATATCATCGCTCATCCCTTTTTGCAGTAATGCTTTTTCATGCTCATCGGTAGACTCTTCAAGCATACTTAACTCAAATCGCATCCGTGCAAGTGGCGTGCGAAGTTCATGAGCCATTGCATGCGAAATCGTTTGATTGGTACTAACTAAATGTTCAATGTGAGTCCCCATATTATTTAGTACATTAGCTAACGGTTTAAATAACCAACCTTTCACATTTTCAGTACGCGCTTTTAAATTTCCTTGCCCCAATTGCTCTGCGGTTTGACGAATATTAACCAGATCTTTCCAAACAGCACTGAAAGCAAAATAGATTAAAATAAAAAAGATAATGGCACTAAACAAAGCCCAAATAATAAGAAATACACTTAACGACATGGTATTCGATTCTAATATATCGCGCATTAAAATCGGACCTAATTGCAATAGATGTCCATCTTTTAAATCAATATAGACAACCTCATCATCACCATCATAAGCAAAACCAAGTTTTTCTAGCTCTTTTTTAACCGAATAAGATAAGATAGTATTTGCTGGTAGTATTTTTATTGGATAACCAAATGAAGGCTGCAATTCATTCACTACATCTTGCAATGGACGTTGCTTATTTTCATCAATGTGTTTACGAATTAAGTTGACAGTTCCGCGTTGAGATTCACGAAAAACAATATGATCATCGGGCATATCAGTTAATGATGAAGGTAATGAGTCAAATACCAATAATGCACCATAAGCAATAATACATTGTAATGAAAGCAAAATAACGAGATAAAAGACGATGCGGCGATTGAAGAATAGCGGTTTAGCTAATAATTGTTTCAATGGTTTTCCCCTTCACGCATAAATAAATAGCCTTTTCCACGCACGGTTTTAATCCGTGATGAGTTGTCAGGATCATCTAGTAATTTGCGTCGTAATCGAGAAATACGCGCATCAATAGAACGATCGCTACCATCAAAATCAATACCTCTTACTTGAGAAAATATATCGTCTCGCGATAAAATCTTACCGGCGTTATTTGCTAATAACCAAAGTAAATCAAATTCTGCCGTAGTCAAATCGATATCTTGCCCATCTAATAACACTCTTCGATTTTCACCATCAATAACCAAATTATCAAAGACCAGACTATTATTGTTAAACGAAGTTATTAGTTCCTTATAGCTTTCTTTATCGATTTCGATCTGTTTTCGTCGCAACAATGCACGAATACGAGCAAGTAATAACCGCGGTTCTATAGGTTTAGCTAGATAATCATCTGCACCTAACTCTAAACCAACAATTTCATCAATATTGTCTTCACTCGCGGTCATAATCAAAATATAGTTTGTAAACCACGAACGTATATCTCGACATATATCAAATCCAGATTTTTCTGGTAGCATGACATCTAAAATAACTAGATCGGGGTTGATCTGTTGTATTTTTTCTTCGGCACCGGCACCACTATTATGCCAATCAACCATATACCCTTGACGGATTAGATAAACTTGGATTAAATTGGCTAATCTTTCATCATCTTCGATGATTAATATACGTTCACTCATTTTCGGTTCTCTTTACCGTATAATGTGTACTTCAAAATACCTTATTATACAGGTAAATGCAGCCTCGTTACAAAAGATATACAAAGAGCCTACAAAGTTTACGACCTCTATATGAGAGAATTGGCGCCAATATCTATAACTAAGCAATTTTTACGTTAACTATGAATACTTTTTCATCAATTACTAATCATCTTTTTCAGCCATCTTATACTCACCACCAAAACCCTATTATTTTATGTGATTTTGATGGCACAATTAGTGTTAAAGATGTTACTGATACTTTACTTAGTCAATTTGGTCAAGATGGTTGTGATGAACTTGAGGAATTATGGCTTAGCGGCAAAATCGGCTCTCAAGAATGTATGAGTAAACAGATTGCATTAATGGATGCTAGTCTGGATGAACTCAATCAAGCATTAGCAAAAATTGAAATTGATGATAATTTTAAAGCATTTATTAATTACACCGAAAAAAATCATATTCCAGTTCATGTAGTTAGTGACGGCTTAGATTATGCTATCCAATTTGTCTTAAAACGTCATGGTATTGAGCATCTACCTATTTATGCCAATAAGTTAATGCATAATAATCAACGAAGTTGGCGCCTAGAGTTCCCATTTGCCAATAAGGATTGTATTAAACAAAGTGGTAACTGCAAATGCAATCATGTTAAACAACAGCAACATTTCCCTCAGATACTATATGTTGGTGATGGTACTTCTGATTTTTGCGTTTCTCATCATGTAGATCTGGTTTTCGCCAAAGATAAGTTGATTAATTACTGTGAAAAAAACAATATTAAGCACAGTGCTATTGAGAGCTTTGCTGATGTAACCGAAGCATTAAAACAGATGCAACAAACACTAATTCCAGTCATGGCGGTAAAATAAAGGAATAATAATGAGTACAATTGAAGATTTATCTTATTTTTTACCTGGTAATAAAAATGGTGTGCTATTAATTCACGGTTTAACTGGTACACCAAATGAAATGCGTATTTTAGCCAATGGTTTACATAAAGCTGGATTTACTGTGTATGCAATACAGCTAGCTGGTCACTGTGGTACAGAAGCAGATCTATGTAAAACAACTTGGCAAGATTGGTATAAAAGTGTTCAAGATGGTGCGGATTATTTAGCTCAACATGTTGATAATCTGTTTGTCGCCGGTTTATCTATGGGCGCATTATTAGCGTTAAAATTAGCAGCCGATCGTCCCAATCAAGTGAAAGGTGTTGGTGTTTTAGCGCCTACTTTTTCTTATGATGGCTGGAGCATGCCATTTTGGGCTAAAAAATTCTTCTTTTTATTAGTCTATTTCAAAAAACTTGGTATTTTTCAAAAAGTATCTTTTATTGAAAAACCACCTTATGGCCTTAAGGATGAACGGATTCGAGCCGTTGTATCTGAAAGTATGTTAGGTGGTGATGCAGCATCTGCTGGATTGGCAGGTAACCCTTTCCCAGCTTTAGCTGAAATGCAGTTATTGGCTAAACATATGCGTCAGGAGTTACCTAAAGTTACCTCGCCGTGTTTAATTATGCATTCAGGTAATGATGACATTGCCAATATTGAAACAAATGCAAAATTAGTTGAAAAACACGTATCCGGCCCAAAACAGTTAATCGTATTAAATGATAGTTACCATTTAATTACCATTGATAGCCAACGCCGAGAAGTGATTAAAGAATGTGCTTCATTCTTTAATCATATTGTAGAAGGAAATCAAGCATAATGTCATCCTTAGTTATTTTTCTTTGGGTTAGTAATATCTGTTTTGATACTTTAGGACAAGTTGCCTTTAAATATGCGGCAATATCACCGACCAATCGAGATGGTTGGTACTATTGGTTGGATTTGGCTAAAAATCATTGGATTTGGGTAGGAATAGCCTCTTACATTGCCGAATTTTTATTGTGGCTAGCCTTTTTAACCTTAGTGCCACTTTCTCAAGGCGTGTTACTCGCTTCATTCAATATTATTACTATCATGTTAGTCGGTCGAATTCTTTTCAAAGAATTACTCACCCTTTATCGCATTATTGGCATGTTATTAATAACTGCTGGTGTTATTTTTGTGGGGATGTCTTAATATGGCTAAGTTCTATTTGATTGGTTTTACCGTATTACTAATGTTTGACACTATTGCCCAGTGCAGCTTTAAATTGGCGGCTGAGCATGCACAACCTCTTGCGATGAGTGTTGAATGGATTATTAGGGTTTTTTCTGGCCATTGGATCTATGTATCAATTGCAGGTTATATTTTTACTTTCTTCACTTGGATGACTTTATTAAAAAAAGCGCCTGTCGGACCTGCTTTTGCGGCGTCTCATTTCGAGGTCGTCACGGTAATGATCGCATCAGTTTGGTTATTTAATGAACCAATAACATTATTTAAATTAATTGGAACAATATTGATTGTTTCAGGAATTATGTTTCTGGCATTGGCGGAAAGTAAACTAACTAATAAAAACATTCATAATAGTTATTAATCAAATCTAAATCAAAAATCAAGCCTAGCTATATTTCATTGAAGAATAACAGAGTAACAATACTAGGCTTTTAAAGCATTTAATAATGTTAAATTGAGTTGATGTTGTTCTTGTTGCCAACCATTTAGGTTTTCTAATGATATTTCTGGTTGTTTATCTAATGAACTAAGTAATCGTTTAAACCAGCTTTTCGGTTGCCATATTGATAATTCACCAGTGATATCACTACCAATAATTCGTGGTTTAATTGAGGAAATAGTATCTAGTAAGTGATAGGTTTGCAGTTTTCCTTGATCCCAATTAGTATGAATAACCTCTTCACTTAATACGTCTTTATCTATCGATAAATATATTGGCTTAGTATTACGATATTGCTCAGATAAAAACTGGGTAATCAAATCATCAGGCGAATCAAAATGACGAAAAGCATGATTTAAACCAATTCTTTTCGCCCAAGAAACATTGACATCTAAGCTCCAATAAGTCAATTTTTTATGAAATAACGGTGACCATCTATTTTCCCAAAAATGCCATAAGCCAATATCATTAGAGGTTATGCCTAACACATGGACATGACTTACGAATGGTAAACTTGCTACATAGCTCACCCATGAGCCACAGTGAACACCAAATAGATAACGCATATTGTCTGGATGATTATCAAAAATAATCACTTCAATAGGATTATCTGCTGAATATTGCTTAGCAAGTTGCTCAATTAGTAATAACGAAATATGATGATAATCACCGCTCCCCATCAATACTGTGCCATAGTTTTCTGGTAATGATTGTTGTAATTGCATTTTAAATTTTTGGAAATTTTTTTCATTACAACCAAAACGAATTACATCTTGCCACTGCGTGAAATCAATCGTTTTAGCGTCATTAATTTCACCTACGCTTTGATCAAAATTAAGGATAACCGGCAATGTCATGCTACTTTCTCCTTATCGGTTTCAAAATGGCCTATTAATTTACGTAAAATTACTCTTAACAGAGGATTTCGAATATAAACTAGATGTTTGGTTAAAGTAAAACTAGCACCTAACGAAGCTTTAACTTCGGGATCTGTCCAACCGGCGACATAACTACTTAGTTTCTGTTGTAACGCATATTCAAGATTAACAAACCAGCTAACAAAATAGAGATTCAATTCCCGTGCCTGCGGATAAACCATACCAATATACTTATCAATTAGAACATTATTCACCACAAAACAGATGTTATAACCAATTAATTGGCCATCATAGTGATAAGTGAAAATACGCCCATTTGCTGCTTTACTTTGCAGTAATTGGATAAAAAATGGTTTGGTTAATAAATCAAAATGTATTTCACTTTGTTCATATACATTAAGATAAAGCTGATAATATAAATTAAGATTGGCGTCATCAAAAAAACAGTCATCACCAGTTTGTAAAATGTTAATCTCTAATTTTTCACGAGATTTCAGTTTTCTTCTTAAATTCTTACGACGGCTATAGGATAATTTTGCCAAAAAGTCATTTATCGATTCGAAATCGATTGGAACCCACGCTAAAGCTTGTCCTTCAACTTCAATAAAACCGTTATCTTTTAATGACCCAATAACCTGTTTAGAATATTGATTATCCTGCTTACTAAGTAAAGGTGAGTCAGAAGGTAAATCTTTCACAATAGTAAAAGGATATTTCTTTGCATACGCCGTTTTAACATTATCAGCTAATTGCTGCGCATTCACTTTATCAGTTAACAAGCTGTATTCAGAAACTGTCGTTCCGACAAAACATGTTCTTGGTTGTAACCAATGTCGCCATTTCCGATAAAAAGGTAATTTATGAACTTTATGTTTAAAATCATCATCGGCAGTTGTGAGCAAATCAAACTTAGCAGAAAAAGCAGGTACACCATCTTCACTCATCCAGCTCGTAAATTCCTGTGGTGGATGAGAAATAAAATTATTGATTAGTTCATTTGGTTCTAGTTGATTGATATATCGCATAACTTTCTATAAAGGATCGGGTATAACTAGAATCCCGCTAACACATATTAGCGGGATTATTTTGCTTTAAGACTTAAAGTTCTTTTTTAGCTCGAGTAATTAATTGGTCAAGTAATTCAATACCTTGATCGATTTCTTGACGAGTAATATGTAATGAAGGAGCAAAAGTGATAACATTTTTATAATAACCACCAATATCAAGCACCAAGCCCATTTTATTACCTTTCCAATCAAGATCCCCTGACATACCAATATCAACCATTTTATCAACTAATGCTTTGTTAGCTGTAAAACCGTCATCGGTACAAATCTCAGCACGTAGTGCAAGACCTAAGCCATCAACCTCACCAATTTCTTTATGTTTCTTCTCAAGTGTTTTTAATCCTTCAAGGAAGTATGCACCACTTTCCATCACCATTTTTTCGTAATCGGTTTCTGAAGTCATTTTTAATACTTCTAAGCCAACCGCAGTACCTAGTGGATTTGAAGCAAATGTAGAGTGTGTTGAACCAACTGGGAATACTTCAGGATTAATTAGCTCTTCTCGAGCCCATAACCCTCCAAGTGGATTTAAACCATTAGTTAATGCTTTAGCGAACACAACTACATCAGGTTTAACATCAAAGTGTTCGATTGACCATAGTTTACCAGTACGATAAAAGCCCATCTGAATTTCATCAACGACTAATAAAATACCATATTGATCTAAAACTTTTTTCAGACCTTTAAAGTAGTTACGAGGAGGAACAATATAACCACCTGTTGCTTGTAAAGGTTCGGCATAGAAAGCAGCATATTCAGCTTGTCCAACTTTTGGATCCCAAACTCCGTGATATTCTGTTTCGAATAAACGAGCAAATTCAGCGACTAAATGTTCACCATATTCTTCTGAAGTCATTCCTTTAGGGCGACGGAATGGATATGGGAAAGGAACAAACATAGCACGATCACCAAAATGACCATAACGACGACGATAACGATAACTTGAAGTGATTGATGATGCACCAAGAGTACGACCATGGTAGCCACCTTGGAAAGCAAACATTAAAGATTTACCACCAGTAGCATTACGAACTACTTTTAATGAATCTTCAATACATTGTGAACCACCAACATTAAAATGCACACGGCCTTGGTAACCAAATCGTTTTTCCATACCTTGAGCAATAGTTTTTGCTAATTCAATTTTAGTTGGATGAAGATACTGACTTGCACATTGCGGTAAAGTATCGATTTGTTTTTTAAGTACATTATTTAGACGCTCATTGGCATAACCAAAGTTACAAGCTGAGTACCACATTTGTAAATCAAGAAAGGCTTTACCTTCTTTATCATACATGTAGCTACCTTCACAGCCATCAAAAATCTTCGGTGGTTCAACGTAATGCACGGTATCACCAAATGAGCAATATTTTGCTTCATCAGCTAATAATACTGCGTCGTCAGGGCGACTGTTAATCATTTCTTTAGTTGGTTTACTCATAATTTATCTCACTAATCCATATTCAAATATGACAAAATGTGGCATTATTATCGGAGAAAAGTGATTGTAACAATGTACAATTACTGTATAGATTTTGTGACGACAGACTTGAGATAAAGAAATCACAATAGCTCTCGTAAACCATATCACTATGAATAGGTATTAAAATGAAAAGAATAAGCTGTATAATTTCGCTATTATCAATGTGTTCTCTAGGATATACGCAAATTGTATCAGCAGAATCTAACTCATTGGGAATCGGTCTAGGTTGGTCAACTTCACCATATAAAAGTTATAGTTCAAACTACTATCCTATACCACACATTGATTATGACAATGGCTCGTTTTTTATTGATGATCTTTCTGCTGGAGTTTATGCACTCAATGATGATAATCAAAGTCTATCCTTTGGCGCTCGCTATTTAGCTAATGAATTTAAACCTCACGATTCTGATAATCATAAATTAAAACAGCTTGATAGCCGCCACTCAACCCTACTTGCTGATATTGAATATTCACTTAATACCAATTGGGGGATTTTTTCTAGTAGTATTGGCGCTGATATCCTTGATAATAGTAATAGTATTTTAGTTAATGCTGATTATACTGTGCCTTATATTGAAAATAATTTGATTGTTGCACCAACTATCGGTATAAATTGGGCAAATAATAAACATAATGACTATTATTATGGGATTTCGCACAAAGAATCTGCACGTTCAGGCTTAGGTTATTTCAATGCTGATAGCTCTTTTACGCCTTACTTTGAAATTGCGGCTCAATATTCGTTAACAGATAATATTGCAACCTTTGGTGGAGTCCATATTGATAAACTAACAGGCGATGCAGCCGATAGCCCAATGGTTGATGATAGTACGGTAACATCTATTTATATGGGTGTATCTTATAAATTTTAAAGAATTTTTTATCAAATCTTATTACTAAGGCGATAATATATCATCGTCTATGAAATTTTTATTATAAATCGTTATGATAAAATAAACATCATAAAGCAAATTTTTGGAAATATAACACTATGCTTTGGTTTAAAAACGCAATTATTTACCAACTTAATAATGACAATTTACTTGATAAACAAACTATTGAACAAGCGCTTAAATCGGCTTCATTTTCGCCGTGCGGTAATTTAGATACCACTAAGATGGGATGGGTTTCGCCTTATAATGATAATAACTTAGATGATTTCATTATAGATATGCAAGGACATTTACTGTTACGGATTAAAAAAGAAACTAAAATATTACCAGCGCCGGTAATTAAACAAGCACTAATTGATAAAATTGATAAACAAGAGAAAGCATTAAGTCGAAAACTCAGTAAAAATGAGAAAGCGACATTAAAAGATGAAGTGATGATCGATTTAATGCCTAGAGCATTTAGTAAATATAACCATTATTGGTTATGGATCGATACTGAAAATAGAAGAATTATTATTGATTGTAGTAGTTTTAAACTAGCTGAAGATATTTTAGCAATTTTACGTAAAGAGCTTGGATCTTTAGCATTAACCCCATTATCAATTGATAAACCACTTGAAAAGATAA
Source organism: Gilliamella sp. M0364 (assembly GCF_016100565.1). Taxonomy (NCBI): domain Bacteria; kingdom Pseudomonadati; phylum Pseudomonadota; class Gammaproteobacteria; order Orbales; family Orbaceae; genus Gilliamella; species Gilliamella sp. M0364. The sequence continues at coordinate 39,349 of NZ_JACFSF010000003.1, forward strand.
TGACTACTTGGGTTAAAGAAAAGTTAAATTTCCCTCCTTTTATACTAGGTGATGAAGCTGAATTAAAAGATCCACTGGAAGGTAATGGAATTATTAACTGTAAAAACCAAGATATTACTAGCGACGAAATGTTAGTTCATTTAGATTCTGGTAAATGGGTAACCAAACTTAAAATTATTGATGAACGTGGTATCAATTTTATTATAAACCCAGACTTTACATTGAAAAAAGTAAAATTTGATTCTATTATAATGGACGAAAATGAAGATATTGGTTCTGATGAGTTTGATAAACGACTTGAAGCGGATTTTTACATTATGGCCAATACCTTATCTAACTCTATAAATGATTTATATATTACAGTTAATAAAATTGGTTAATGCCAATTAAAGTTATTTAATTTTTAAAATGTAGGATTATTCTATCTAGCTTTGCGCAATTTATGTGCTATAATTAAAGCTAGATTATGTGTAACATAATTATTAGTAATATCTATTTATAAGAAGTAAATTTAAACAATAAAATCAAATTAAACAACGTCTATAACAAATAAGTTGAGGCAAAAAATGAAAAAAACGACTCTAGCTCTAGCAATTGCAGTTGCAAGTTTAACCGCTACTGCCGCTAATGCAGCATATGAAGACAACACTTTTTATACAGGTGCTAAATTAGGTTGGTCAGAACTTTATAAATTAGATGCAAAAAAAGTTCGTGCTTTTGATGATGTAAGTATAAAAACATCTAATCGCAGTAATGTTGCTGGCGGTGCATTCTTAGGTTTCCAAGCTAATCCTTACTTAGCATTTGAATTAGGTTATGACTGGTTAGGTTCAGCTAAATACAAAAGATCTTTTCATTATGCAGGTAAAGGATACGATTTAGGAAAAAGTAAAGTTTCTGCTCAAGGCGTTTCTTTAACTGGTAAATTAAGTTATCCATTATCATTTATCTCTGACGATTTAGATATCTATGGTCGTGCAGGTGGAATGGTAACTATCGCTAAATGGAAAAATGGTGGTTTGACTAAAGATCTTTATGGTAAAGGCGGTACAAAAACAGATTTATCACCTGTTTACGCATTAGGTCTTGATTATCGTCTTAACGAAGACTTCTCAACTCGTTTAGAGTATCAATATGTTCAACATATTCATACTAAAACTGATGCATCTCCAGACGCAGGTACTGTTAGCTTAGGTATCACTTACCGTTTAGGTTCACCAGCGGTTGCAGCTCCAGTTGAAATCAAAACTGAAGTAAACCGTTATGTGTTAAATGAAGATGTGTTATTTGCTTATGCAAAAGCTGACTTAAAAGCAGAAGGTCGCCAAGCACTTGATAACTTATTAGCAACTCTTGTTAAAATTAACCCATCTGAAAGTGCTATCGTAGTAATTGGTCACACTGACCGTATTGGTTCTGATAACTACAACCAAAAACTTTCAGAACGTCGTGCTCACACTGTATTAAACTACTTAGTACAAAAAGGTGTACCAGCTGAAATCATCTCTTCACGTGGTATGGGTAAATCACAACCAGTTACTGGTACTAAATGTAATGCACTTCGTGGCGCTGACTTAAAAGCATGTTTAGCACCAGATCGTCGTGTTGAAATTGAAGTTAAAGCACGTAACGTTCAAGAAGTTCAAGTAATTGATCAAACAAAATAATAATTGTTGATTAATGATATCTGTTAAAACCCAGCTTAAAGCTGGGTTTTTTATTTATACCTTTTGTTAATTAATAAATTATATCTTGTTTTTAAGCTATAAATTATCCACAAAAAAGATTATAATTATCGCAATATTGTTAGTATCCTAGTTAAAGGAGTAGCCGTGCCTACTGCAATTTGGCAAGATTGTCTTTCTCAATTACAAGAGGCCCTTCCAACAACAGAATTCAACTTATGGATTCGCCCGTTGCAAGCAGAAATGATTGAGAATAAACTTTATATTTATGCACCTAATAGATTTGTATTAGATTGGGTCAAAAATAAATATTTAACGACTATTTCACAGCTATTAAATACACTTTTAGGTAATGATTCTTTAAAATTATATCTTGAAGTCGGCTCTACTCTGTCAGTAGAAAAAAAATCTGAAGTTAATCAATCTAAGCCTGATATTGCTCCTGCTTGGAAAACAACCAAAGAAAGCAATAGCAACCACGCATATTATTCAGGAATTAATCATAAACATACATTTAATAGTTTTGTTGAAGGTAAATCTAACCAACTTGCTGTAGCTGCAGCAAAACAAGTCGCTGAAAACCCAGGAAAAGCTTATAACCCATTATTTTTATATGGATCAACTGGGTTAGGTAAAACCCATTTATTACATGCAGTTGGTAATGAAATTATAGCCGGCAAAGCCAATGCCAAAGTGGTTTATATGCACTCAGAACGCTTTGTGCAAGATATGGTAAAAGCACTACAAAATAATGCTATTGAAGAATTCAAAAATTATTATCGTTCGGTTGATGCACTACTTATTGATGATATCCAATTTTTTGCTAATAAAGAACGATCTCAAGAAGAGTTTTTTCATACCTTCAACTCATTATTGGAAGGTAATCAACAAATTATCTTAACGTCTGATCGTTATCCTAAAGAGATTAATGGTGTTGAGGATCGTTTAAAATCGAGATTTGGTTGGGGGTTAACCATTGCTATCGAGCCACCTGAGCTTGAAACTCGAGTTGCGATTCTAATGAAAAAAGCGGAAGAAAATAATATAAAACTACCTGAAGAGGTAGCATTTTTCATTGCTAAACGTTTGCGTTCCAACGTGCGTGAATTAGAAGGAGCATTGAATCGTGTGATAGCCAATGCCAATTTTACAGGTAAATCTATCACTATTGATTTTGTAAAAGATGCTTTGAAAGATTTACTTGCCTTGCAAGAAAAATTGATTACTATTGAAAATATTCAAAAAACGGTTGCTGAATATTATAAAATCAAAGTTTCTGATTTATTATCAAAACGTCGCTCTCGTTCAGTTGCAAGACCAAGACAGGTCGCTATGGCTTTAGCAAAAGAGTTGACGAATAAGAGCCTTCCAGAGATTGGAGATGGTTTCGGCGGTAGGGATCACACAACTGTATTACATGCTTGCCGAAAAATTGCAGAATTGAAAGAAGAAAGCAATGATATTAAAGAGGATTATTCCAATTTAATTAGAACATTATCAACTTAAAAAAGAATTAACACTATGAAATTTATTATAGATCGTGAAAAACTTATTAAGCCCTTACAGCTTGTTAGCGCACCGTTAAGCAGTCGCCCTACTTTACCTATTTTAGGTAATTTATTATTACAAGTTATTGATAATACATTATCAATGACCGGAACCGATTTAGAGATTGAGATGATATCTCATCTTCCTTTAACCGAACCTTGTGAGCCAGGGGCAACAACTGTTCCCGCAAGAAAGTTCCTCGATATTTGCCGAAATCTACCAAGTAATGCCCAAATTTCGATAAGCGTTGACGATAACCGATTAATTATTCAGTCTGGACGTAGCAAATTTTCCCTAGCCACATTACCTGCGACAGATTTTCCTAATTTAGAAAATTGGCAAAGTGATGTTGATCTATCCATACCACAAAAGACAATCAAACGACTTATTGATGCAGTCCAATTTTCAATGGCGAATCAAGATGTAAGATATTATTTAAATGGTATGTTATTTGAGATCGAAGATGGATTATTAAAAACCGTTGCGACAGATGGTCATCGTTTAGCTGTGTGTGCTCAACCCGTAGGTCAAAATATCGCGGAATCTTGTTCAGTTATTTTACCTAGAAAAGGGGTAATAGAACTAGCTAAACTGGTTAGTGACAATGATGAGCTAGTAAATATGCAGATTGGCAATAATAATTTACGTGTTAATCTTGGTGATTTTACCTTTACTTCAAAACTTATTGATGGAAGATTTCCTGATTATAAACGAGTGATGCCGCGTAATCCGGACAAACCACTTGAAGTATCATGCGAAGAGCTTAGAAATGCATTATCACGAGTGGCAATTCTTTCAAACGAAAAATTCCGTGGTATAAGATTATATGTACATAACAACCAAATAAAAATCACAGCAAATAATCCTGAACAAGAAGAAGCGGAAGAGGTGATTGATGTAAAATATGAATCACAAGAGCTTGAAATTGGCTTTAATGTGACTTATTTATTAGATATATTAAACACACTAAAATGTGATAGCGTACAATTATTATTAACAGATGCAACATCTAGTGTGCAAATTGAAGATATCAATAATCAATCGGCTACTTATGTTGTTATGCCAATGCGCTTATAATAAATAAATAAATAACTATCTATCAAACTTCCGGTTTCGGCCGGAAATTTTACCAACATGACTCTTTCACAAATCAAAATCCACAATTTTCGAAACATTGATTATGCTGAATTATCATTATCAAATGATTTCAACTATATAGTTGGTGATAATGGTAGTGGAAAAACCAGTCTACTTGAGGCTATTTATATGCTTGGCCATGGTCGAGCATTTAGACATATTCAATCGAATAGAATCATACAACATGAAAAACCTGAGTTAGTTTTATTTAGCCAAATAGAATCATCTCAACAAATTCGCACAATAGGATTATCAAAAACACGAAATAATGATAATACGATAAAAATCGATGGTGATGAGGGATTTCGATTAACTGACTTAGCTAAGCTATTACCTATTCAACTTATTACTCCAGAAGGATTTGATTTACTTACTGGTGGTCCAAAATATCGTCGCGCGTTTATAGACTGGGGATGTTTTCACCATTACCCAGAATTTGTATCACTATGGAACAATTTAAAACGATTATTTAAACAAAGAAATGCGTTATTAAAACAATCTTCTAACTATAATCAATTATTACCTTGGGATAAAGAACTAATACCAATTGCCGAAAAAATCAGTCAAATTAGAGCGGATTATAGTCAAAATATATTTCCGCAAATTATAGAAACTTGTCGGAATTTTTTACCTGAGTACCAACTAAATTGCCAATATTATCAAGGTTGGGAATATGGGATGAATTATTCTGATATTTTATATAAACAATTTGAGAGAGATAAATTCATTAATTACACTTCATTAGGCCCACATAAAGCCGATATAAAATTACGTATAGATAACATTCCAGTAGAAGATTTGCTATCTCGTGGACAATTAAAATTACTCATGTGTGCATTACGTTTATCACAAGGTGAATATTTTTCAGAGAAAACCGGACTATCATGTATTTATTTAATAGATGACTTTACTTCTGAACTGGATCAAAATAAACGTAATCTATTAGCTAAGCGGTTAAAATCAGCTAAATCTCAAGTTTTTATTACTGCAGTTAATCAAGAACAAATTACCCATATGATCGATGAAAATGATAAGATTTTTCACATAAAATCTGGTATAATTTCTTAAATATATAGAATGATATAAATAATTAAACAAGTCGAGAAATCCATGTCTAACTCTTATGATTCTTCAAGCATTAAAGTACTTAAAGGACTTGATGCGGTTCGAAAACGTCCAGGAATGTATATTGGTGATACTGATGATGGTACAGGCCTTCATCATATGGTTTTTGAAGTGGTAGATAATGCCATTGATGAAGCATTAGCGGGTTATTGTCACCATATCGAAGTTACTATTCATCCAGATAATTCTGTTTCAGTACGAGATGATGGCAGAGGAATTCCTACCGGCATCCATGAAGAAGAAGGTATTTCTGCTGCAGAAGTTATTATGACCGTTTTACATGCTGGTGGTAAATTTGATGATAATTCATATAAAGTATCCGGTGGCTTACATGGTGTTGGTGTCTCGGTTGTAAATGCATTATCGGATAAATTAGAATTAGTTATTTACCGTGCAGGTAAAATCCATAAACAAACTTATCATTTAGGCGTGCCAGAAGAACCACTTAAAGTTATTGGTGAAACGACTGAATCTGGTACTTATGTTCGCTTCTGGCCAAGCCCAGAAACTTTCTCTAATATTGAGTTTGTCTACGATCATTTAGCGAAAAGATTACGTGAATTATCATTTTTAAATTCTGGTGTTTCAATAAAACTTACAGATGAACGAACAAGTAAAAGTGAACACTACCATTATGAAGGTGGTATTCAAGCTTTTGTTGAATATTTAAATAAAAATAAAAATCCAATCCATCCAAAGATTTTTTATTTTAGTACTGAGAAAGATAATATTGGTGTCGAAGTTGCTTTACAATGGAACGACGGCTATCAAGAAAATATCTATTGTTTTACCAATAATATTCCTCAACGTGATGGCGGTACCCACTTGGCTGGCTTCCGTGGAGCGATGACGCGTACATTAAATAACTACATGGAAGCTGAGGGATACAGCAAAAAAGCTAAAATCAGTGCCACTGGTGATGATGCACGTGAAGGACTAATTGCAGTAGTATCAGTAAAAGTGCCAGATCCTAAATTTTCATCACAAACCAAAGATAAATTGGTTTCGTCTGAAGTAAAATCAGCGGTTGAATCAGTGATGGGTGAAAAATTAGCTGAGTATTTATTGGAAAATCCATCGGATGCCAAAATTGTGGTTGGCAAAATTATTGATGCCGCTAGAGCTCGTGAAGCAGCACGAAAAGCACGAGAAATGACACGCCGTAAAGGTGCTTTAGATTTAGGTGGCTTACCAGGTAAACTAGCTGACTGTCAGGAAAAAGACCCCGCATTATCAGAACTTTACTTAGTGGAAGGGGACTCTGCGGGTGGTTCTGCAAAACAAGGGCGTAACCGTAGAAATCAAGCAATTTTACCGTTAAAAGGTAAAATCCTTAATGTTGAAAAAGCCCGTTTTGACAAAATGCTTTCGTCTCAAGAAGTCGCAACTTTAATTACTGCTTTAGGTTGTGGTATTGGTCGTGATGAATATAATCCAGATAAAATGCGTTATCACAGCATTATCATCATGACCGATGCGGATGTGGATGGTTCACATATTAGAACTTTATTGTTAACCTTCTTCTACCGTCAGATGCCTGAAATTATTGAACGAGGTTATGTTTATATCGCACAACCACCACTTTATAAAGTTAAAAAAGGCAAACAAGAACAATATATTAAAGATGATGATGCAATGACTCAATTCCAAATTGCTCTAGCTTTGGAAGATGCATCACTACATGTTAATGATCATGCCCCAGCTTTAGCCGGTGAAGCTTTAGAAAAATTAATTGCTGAATACCAAAAAGTTGAAAAACTAATTACTAAAATGGAACGTCGCTATCCTCGAGCGTTGCTATCAGAATTAGTCTATCAAGAAGTATTAGATGAAGATATTTTAAAAGACCAACAAAAAGCTGAACAGTGGGCAAAATCAATTGTTGAAAAATTATCAAATAAAGAACAACATGGCAGTAGCTACCATTATAGTGCGGATTACAATGAAAAAGCAGAGTTATATATACCTGTAATCAAAGTAAGAACACATGGAGTTGATACCAGTTATGCTTTAGATCAAGTATTTATTCATAGTAATGAATACCGAAATATTTGCCATTTAGGCTCACAATTGGAAGATTTACTGGAGGAAAGTGCATTTATACAACGAGGCGAACGAAAACAACCAGTAAGCTCATTCGAAGAGGCTGTTGATTGGTTAATTCGAGAATCTCGCCGTGGATTAACAATCCAACGTTATAAAGGTTTAGGAGAAATGAACCCCGAACAACTATGGGAAACAACCATGGATCCAACCAGTCGTCGTATGTTGCAAGTTACCATTAAAGATGCAATTGAAGCAGATCAATTGTTTACAACATTGATGGGTGATGAAGTCGAACCTCGCCGACTATTTATTGAGGAAAATGCATTAAAAGCAGCTAACTTAGACTTTTAATAACGATTATTTAATCAATAAAAACCAGACATTTTGTCTGGTTTTTTACTATTTTTAATAGTTATTTTTATTAAAGATAGCTATTGATTAAAATCTAGTTCAAATCATTCGGCATTATCAATTTTATTTATCTGTTTACTGGCAAACAGGACGATTAATTTTTAAATCAGATACCGCTTTATTCATCTGTCTAATCATATCTTTAGGACTTTGTGCAATATAAACTTTACCTCGAGTAGCGTTAGCAACACAATCTATTTTATGTTCACCCGCTATATCAACGATATTTATCTTAAGTCGAGGTTTTTGAGCTGCAATATAATTAGCTAGTGTGCAAATATTATTCCTTGAGCAATTATCATCACCATCACTAATTATAAGGATATAATCATCTCGTTTTACACCATCAAGCATCTGGCTGGCTTTTTGTAACCCACTATAAAGCGGTGTACCTCCGCCACCAGCTGCACTTGGTGTTAATCGATTAATTTTACTTTTTAAAGCGCCTCTGCCCGAATAATTATAAAATGGCGTTGTATCAGCTGCAGGACAACTATTTAATGCCACTAATGCGATATTAATATTTTGTTGAATTTTATCGATACTAGTTAATGCCACTTTTTTACTGGTTGATAAACGAGTCGGTAGTCGAGACATCCGTTTTTCATACGCAATTCTTTCTGATGCAGGCATATAGCTAGGGTAGCCATGGGTTAGATAATTAAAATATTGCTGAACTTGTGAAGGAGGCTCTGCTAATGTTACCGTCATTGATAAAGAATTATCAAAGATCAACGCCATTTTGGATGGATTAGAATTTTTTACCAATTCTTCCTTAGTAATACAATTTGGTGGATTTTTTACTTTTGGCGCTGGTTTAGGTTCTGATTTGCTAACCGACTCTGGTGTTGGGTCAGGTACAACTACAGGTTGTGGCTCTGAAACCTGTGGTTCTGGTTTCAATTCAGGTTTAGGTTTAATGACAAGTTCTGGTTGTTTTGCAAATTCAACGGTTAGTTCAGTTTTTTTCGGTTCAATTGGTTGTGTAATCGCTGGTTCGACGATTGGTTCCACCTTGCTAGTCTTTTTAAAAGGATTAAAAAAGAACCATAACAAACCTAAAATTAATAATAAAAATAAAACTAATATTAAGGTGTACCACCATCGCCAAAAACCTTTTGGCGCGACAATAGGAGGTTCAGGAAATACAATTGGCTCAAAAGTATCAATAATAACTGGTTCATTATTGATCACATAAATTTGATTATTTGGACTTTTAATTCTTGCTAACCATGAAGAAACTAAATTTTTTTGTTGATTATTTAAAGGAATTAATTTTACAGTTGTTTCAATATCATTGATTCGAGTATGTAAAGCATCTTCAATTACTGCTTTTTGCGAGGCGTCATTTATATCATTAAGTGATATAGGTTGACCTTCAAGGTTTGTATACCAAGCAATATATTGGTTATTTTCTATTAATTTTGGTGAAGCAAAAATTGAAAATGTTCTTGCTGTCAAATGAGGTTTAAGTATCGAAAGTAAAGAATTATACTGTTCCAGTGACTGCATCTTGTCTACATTATTATGATCAAAAGCAATACGAGTTATTCTTTGCATCTCTAAACTTATTCCTTGTTACTAAAAAATTAGTATAAAAGCCCATTGGTTAACTAGATATTTTATTTACAAATAGGTTTACTAATATTCATATCTGAAACGGCATTACTCATTTGATTGATAAGCTCGGTTGGATTTTGAGCTATATAAACATTACCACCAGTGCTTTTTGCTACACAATCTATTTTATGCTGTCCGGCAATATCAACAATATTAATTTTTAAACGAGGTTGTTCTGTAGCTATTTTATTAGCAAGAGTACATATATTACTTTTAGTACAATTATCCTCACCATCACTAATAATTAATATATAATCATCACGATTAATACCATCAAGCATTTTACTGGCCTGTTTAACACCGCTATATAATGGTGTGGCACTATTATATTCTAATGGCTGCAACCGTTTAATTTTGCTTTTTAATTTTTCTCTATCTTCATAAGGATAGAATGATGTAGTTTGTGCAGCCGGACAACTTGTTAACGTTACAAGTGAAATATCTATATTTTGTTGTATTTTATCAATACTGGTTAATGCCACTTCTTTACTACTTGATAAACGATTAGGTAATCTGGTCATTTTTCTTTCATAAGCTTCAGCTTCTTTTTCTGTCATTGAATAGAAATCGCTTTTTAAATATTTATCAATACTCGCTTGTGATTCCATTAAGGTTAAAGTCATTGAGGCTGAATTATCAAATATCATCACCATTTTAGAAGCAGACTTATTGTTAGTTAATTCTTCTTTAGTTATACAATTCTTAACTTCCGTTACAGGTTCTGTTTTTGGTTCTAAAGCATTGGGTTGTTCAACTACGGGGGTTGATTCAACTTCTTTTTTTTCAGTATTTTGCGAAATTATTGGTAGCGTATCTGATACTTTTTCTTTGCCATAAGGACAAAAAAAGTACCAAACAAGACCAATTAATATAATTAAAAACAGTACAAGCAATAAGAAATACCACCAACGCCAAAATGATTTTGATGTTGGTGGTATTGCTGTAGGTTCAGGTAAAATCGGAGCTTTAAATGAATTAACAATAACAGGGTCATCATTAATTACATAAATGGTATTTCCTGAGTTTTTTATTCTCGGTAACCATGCAGATATTAATGCTTGTTCCTCACTTGTGAATGACATTGATTTGATTACGAGTTCAAGGTCATTAATTCGCGTATTCAGCTTTTTTTCTATCTGCTTTTTATATTCTTCACTTTCAATATCATCAAGTAAAATAGGTTGCCCTTCTAAATTACTATACCAACCAATATATTGATTATTATCAATTATTTTTGGTTGAGCTAAAATCGAAAATGTTCGTTCAGTTAAATTATTTTTTAGCAATGCTAATAAAGAGTTATATTCTTTTAACAAAGAAATCTTATCCGATTCACTCTGATCAAATATAACTCTTGTTATACGTTGCATGGCTAAATTATTTACCTAAATTTAAAGCTTTTTGTAACTGTTGAAGTTTTTTATTTAACTTATCTAATTCAACTTGTTTTTCAAGTTCAGATGAATTGGAATTGTTAACTTTCTTCAACTGTTGCTCAATATCATTAACTTGTGCTTGTAAATCATCACGATTTTTAGCCTTTTGTTTTACTTCACTAGTTAATTGAGTTAATTCTGTTTTTAATTTTTGCAACTGTGTCTGTTTTTGTTTCACACTTAATGAAGTCGAATTTTTTTGTCTTTCAATCGTTGCATAAATTTCTCTGAATTGTGCATTAGCTCGTTTTTCATTCTCTAAAATTTGCTCTTTTTTATCAATACGAGCTTGATAGTTACCTGAATAATTGCAACTAATTTTATCCATAATACCAATGTTAGTATTAGTTGGGTCACATTGTTCTGGCGTTGTCGAACACCCCGTTATAAGTAACAATGGACTAAGTAAAAATATAATAGATATCTTTTTCATATTTAGCTTACCCTTACAGCTGAACGTTGTTGAGTAACAAGATTAATTTGTTTTTCAAGTACCGCAATTTGTTTATGTAACTGATTAATTTCTTTATCAAGTTTTGACACATTTACACCTGATTGTCGTTCTTGTGAAGAAATTGAAACCCAATCATTTTCAACTTTTTTCATGCGTGATAATTTATCTTTCAAATAAGCAATGTTAGCGTCTATTTGAGTCAGATCTTTTTGGGCCTGTGTTTTAGTGACTGATTGAGAATTAATTTGTTTATTTAACGATTTTAATGTTGCCAAGTTTTTATCTAAAACAGCTCTCGCACTTTCAGTTATAGCTTGGACTTCATAGGTATTTTGCTGAACATCTTGAATATAAACATCAAGTCGCATTTCAGCATCAGCATATTCAGCTCGTTTAGTATCAAGATAATAATTGGCCCCCATCATTACCCCACAACCAACAGCGGCTGAAGCAAGGCATGCCCCGGTTTTACCACCCAATAAAACACAACCAATACCACCGATTCCGGCACCTATAGCACAAGACTGCCATGCTGATTTACTAAAAAATTTGGCGCTATTACTTTTGCTTAAAGCTGGATCAACATCTTTTGAACTTGCACCACCTGATGCTTGACAACCTGATAGAATCAAGGAGATACACAAAGTTATTGTTACTATTAATTTATTCATTATTACTTTCCTTTTATTTCATTACACGTCTCAAGCCAATTTGTTCGGTCGATCTTCCCTGATTCAATATATTTATTAATATGTTTGAAATAGAGTTTTAAGTAATCGCTCATATTAGCTTTACCACTATTTTCAAGTATAAATTGCGTAGGTTTAGATTGATTATTAATAATATCCTTATCATAATTTGTTGCAGTATTTACAATAGTATCTGAATAGTATTTTAATATAAAATCACGTGCATTTTTAGACTCATTTAGGACATTATTTAAATCATTTAGTTTCACTTTGGAACACATATTATCTTCATTCAATGTCTCTATTTCATTTGGATCACATACCTCATTAATCATTGTTTCATATAAATTATTATTATATTCAAATTTAGCATTTAAATCGGAAACATTAGCACATAAAAAAGCACCCAATTGTAATGCTGATTGAATAGAGCGATCTCTTTGTTCATCACGAGCTTGATTGGCACTACGTAAAAGAGCATTAAGTTGATTTAATTCTTTTTTAGTTTTTTCATCATCAACTTGCTTGGTAATTTTTTCTAACTCACTAACCACATTATCATCTTTTGAAAGACCCGCTTGGTTACCCAGTTCATTCCATTCTTTGTCGAGTTCTTTTACTAGCTCATTCGACTGTATAACTTCAGTTGTATAAACTAAACGAAATCCGACATCTTTGCTTTTATAAGCACTTTGAACATCATAGTAAGGTTTTTCTATTTTTAACGAAGTAGTTATTGATGCTTCAGGCGTTAAATAACTTCCTCCACGAACAGTAATACCTCCTTGCTGACCATGATAACGATCAAGTTTATTCATGCGAAATGAATCGAACATCATTTCACTCGCATTACCCAAAATATCATAAAGACCAAGCGGATTGGCTTCTAACCGACCAATAAGTTGTAATTTACCATTGGCTGATTTTGCACCAGAAAACCAAGCATAATTTTCTAAACTATTCCCCATAGGAAATTTTGATTCACGAAATTCTGACTCAGTAACTTTAGCACCACCTCTTGCAGCGTATTCCCATTCAGTATTCGTTGGTAAACGAAAATAACCTTTTGGAACATCATTTGATCTATTTTTTGTTTGTTCAATTAACCAACGATTATATTTATCCGTAAAAGCCACGGCATCAAACCAACTGATGTCAGTAATAGGAAAAGCAAGATTCGTTTTAGCTGTTGGGCAATTATCATCCATAACAGATTGATATTGAAGAGAGGTAATTTCATATTTGCCAATAAGATAATATCTTTCGGCACCACCATCAGAAAAACTACCTGAGATATAATTAGGTGTTGCATACTCAGCGAAACCAAGTTCTTTTTGGTTATTACCTAAAATAATTTTAATATCATCTAATGGTTTACGTGTTGGTGTAAAGACTTTTTTCATTACCAGACTACCTTCACATGGCATAGGTAGAATAACATCATCATTGTCAGGTTTAGGATTATAAAATTTACTATCCCAAGGCTGAGCATATCCAATACTAGGAATAAAACTGAAAGCAATTACCCAAAAAATAGGATTAAACTTACGCTTCACGTAGGCTTTCTGCTGGTTGAATACTAATGGCACCTCGTCCTCCTATCGCAACAACAATGAATGATATCAATAGTGTTAATATAAATGCGATAATAAAATGATAAAATTGTAATTGACTAACAATTGGTTGTGAAACTAAATTTTTACCTAAAACGAGATTAAATGCACAATTTCCTAATAAAAATAGCAAACATGATACGATAAAAGCTAAGCAGCTTAACGTCATTGCCTGCATCAGTAAATAGAACATAACTTGCTTAGATTTAAATCCTATAAGCCTCATGAAAGCAATATCTTTACGTTTTCGCTCTATATTAGATAAAAATGAACCACTAAAAGATAATATACAACCAAAAATTGCCGTAATAGCAATCACACTAAAAATAAAACCTAATACTCGGTCAATGGCTTGCATATTTTCAATCGCACTAGCCTGAGTTCTCGTCTCTATATTTTTTTCACGTAATTTAAATGCTAAAGGAGCAACATCATCCAGAGAGTTAGCATAAATTCGCGCTCTAGCAAATGAATCCGGATAGGTAAAATTAACTAAACCAGTTCCTGTTGGAAAAGTTTCACTTTGATAACCATCATAGAAATGTTCCATTTCAATTAAAAGATCTAAGCTTATAAAACCTGCGGCACGACTATAATACGTTTCAGGAATAATGCCAATAACCTCTAATTCTGTTATCCCTTTTTCTAATTTACCATCTAGTTGTCTGGTGATAACCATCTTTATTCGGCTACCAATTTTTATTTGCATTTTCTCAGCAGCTAAAGAACTCAATAAAATTTGGTCTTTTTTATCAATCAAAGGCATATCTTGAGTTATTGGATCACCTTTTGCGGTTGGAATAATTTCAGCATTATTAACAAAATGACTTGAATCATTAAGCAAATCAGCTTGAGTATTCAAAGAACGAGTAAGCGGAATAACAAACGCTGTTTCAGGTTGCTTTGCAATCCAATCAAACATTTGTTGATTAAGTTGTAAATTACCGACAATTTTTATCTCTAAATTTTGTGGATCATTAAGTAACTGATGGCGTAGCTGAGCAACAACGCCATACTTCAAACTAAACAACAGCAATAATGGCGTAATAACAGATATTATAGATGCGATAATACAAAATGATACTTTCTTGTCATACCATAAATCGGCCAATGATAACCTTGTGATAAATCGCAATTTTGATGTTATATTATCCATCTTTTTACACCTTACTTGATAACGGTAAAAATTCTGATGATTGCGTAGAGGATAATTTTGCCGATAAAGTAAACAATCCTTTATTTTCAATCCGTTGCCAATCATGAGTGACAATCATAGCCGCAATATTATCTTGTTGAGCTTGCTCTATAATTAAATCAAATAGTAAATTAGCATTATAAGGGTCAAGTGCAGAAGTTGGTTCGTCAGCTAACAGTAAAGCAGGTTTATGAATAATCGAACGTATGAAAGATGCTCGTTGTCTTTCACCTATTGATAACTGTTTAGGATATTTATTTAACAAATGACCAATATTCAATTTATCAATTAAGTAATCAAATCTGGTAGCATCAATATTTTTTTGTAATAACTTCGCTGATAATAAAATATTATCTTTAATATTTAAAAACGGTAATAATCCACCTGTTTGTAACATAAATCCCAAATATTTAGCTCGTATAGTCGCTAATTCATTCTCATCATTGCGTTGAATCACATCAGCAATATCGTAATTTTGATTATCAACCATAAGATGATAATGGCTTATTTCATCAGGCTGTAAGATCATACCGATCATTTCGAGTAAAGTACTCTTACCACAGCCACTATCACCTTTAATGACAACAACCTGACCTGCTTTAACCGAAAGTTCTGGTAGGCAAACTTTAAAAAAAGATTTGCCTATCGGTCTAGAAATTACCAAATTATGAATAGTTAACATTTTATGGCAACATTTCTAATGGTACAGGATAGACATTTTCACGTGGATCACTACCTTCAGATAGTGAAATCCAACGGTCAACATCAGCATTACATTTTTGATAATAACGGACTTTACTATTTAGATTACGAATAAACTTTTCTTGTTCAATTCCACTCATACTTTTCCATGTTTCTTGGTCAAGACCTGTTACATCACTTTTATAGGGAATATTATCTAAATACTCGCCAAGTAAACCTAAATCAGCAATCTTAGTGACAGAATCTGATTTTAATTTATTTGGATCTTGTCCCATTGCCGCAGCAACAGAACGTAGTTGCGAAAACATATCATCAGCTGAAATTAATCCATCATTAGCTGCATTAGCAATCTTAGTCACAATATCACTCAAATCACTTAATTGTGATTTAGTTAACAAAATTCGTGGTTCCGCAGTTGGAATTGTCGGTTTAACAAAATCTTTATCAGCAATCCATGCTTTGAAAACAGTTGGCGCTTTAGTTCCTTTAGTATCACCTAGATAAGCTAATTGCATCGCCTTACTCAATAGTAAAGCATCTTTTAACATATTAGAGTTATCATCATCTTTAGCATTAAGCGCATTACCAACTGATGATTCACCTTTATAAGCTAATTTAACTTGCTCTGATAAAGCTTGTGCTAATGAATCTACTTTCTTTCCAAACTCATTAACATCACCAGCATTAACGGGATAATATAATGATTTATGAATAAAATCGTTATAAGTCAAGTCAGAATATTGAGCTGCGGCAACTTGATGATCCTTTTCACCACTTTTTGTTTTTAAATGTAAGGCATAAATTGCAACACCTTTATGTTGTGCTTCAAGCCGTAATTGAGCAGCATCCATACCGGTGCTTGAAAGTTTATCATCACCAGGAATAGCGCTGGCATCAGTAATCAAAATCATATATCGAGCACCAAAGCTATTCCAATTAATATCATTTAATGCTTGCGATACACCAGCATAAGAGTCTTCGGCAAAATAAGCAGTGGATACTGATGCCTGTTTGAGTGAAGCACTCAACGCTTTAAAATCATCTTTATTTTTTACTTTATTTGGATCTGCAAAAACTTTACTAACAAACTCTAATTTATCTGAGGCTTTTAAACTTGAACGAAACGAAATCAAACCAAATTTAACTTGATCTTGTAAATGTTCTTTTTCAATATGTTGATAAACTCTTTCCACCGCTTCTTTGGTCCTAGAAATATAAGGATCCATTGAAATAGTTGAATCAATAACAAATACAATAGCAGCCTTAAACGGTGCAACTTGATTACTGTTATCATCAGAAGATGAATTCGTAGATTTGTTATTATTTTTAACGACTGTTTCTTGTTTACTAACCGAAGCAACCTCTAAAATTCTTTCATAAAAACCTTGACCATTCATTACCTCTTCACCTTGTAAGATAGGTAATAAATAAAAATTCCTTTTAAAATCAATAAATTCTTTAGGTTCTTGAGCCACCACTTGTGGTGCGACTTTATTCTCTTTTAATGTATCACGAATAGGTGTTATTAATGTTTCCGGTTTATCAGCATCAACAATTGTTGATAAAGAAGCTTTATCTTTAAAAAATAATAAAGGATCACGTTCAACAGGATTAGTAAAAACTAAAGTCAATTGCATATTCCAAGCAACAGCACAGGAATTATTAATCCAACCAACAGTTTTACCATATGAATCAGGTCCGACATTTAACCATTCTTGATTATTTTCGTTTTTACGTTCGTACACATAATAACGAGAAAAAGCAGGTACTGATTGACCAGTAGCATCATTAATATTTTTTTTCAACTCACAAGTTGGTGTACTCAAAACTCGCTGATAAAGTGTTGTTTTACCGGCTTGCTTTAATGGTTCTAAAGCCGAACTAACCAAAGGTAAGCAAGTCAGGCTAAATCCGAAAATCAATGTTGAAATTACTGTTTTTTTCATACCTGCACCTTAATTATTTTTGTAATTCTGCTAACCGTTCTTTAGCCAACTCGTTATTTGGATCATTATTTAATGACGTTTCATACCAATAAATTGCCGTTTCTTTATCAGCCTTAAAACACTGGTTATCTTGATAAAACTTCACATCGTATTCTTTCGCATAAAGTAGAGCCACTTTGGCATTCAATAAAGATTGATTTGCATATAAACGCTGTGCGATATTACATTTATTAGCTTGTTTGGCCTGATTTATGATATCAATTACGGTGTCAGTATCAGGTTTACTCTGTAAACATTGCTGAATAAAAGATAAATCATCGGTTGTAACATTAGCAACATTACATTGACTATTACTTTGAGTTAGAGACGTTAAAGGATTTTTACCTTGAGAAAATAAGAAATACCATACTGCAACACCAATCCCAGCTAAAGTTAGCAGAATGACAAAAATAATAATAAACAACCCTAATTTACTTCGGGTCTTAGCGGGTTGTGGTGATATTGCTGGTGCAGGCGTTACTTCTATTTCCGCTTCTATTTCTTTTTCAGGCTCTGCTATTACCTCATTTTCAACCTCAATTATTTGTTCTTCGATTTCAGGCTCTACAGATTGAGAATCATCAGATTCAACAAGATTAGAAGTTACTTTATCCGACTCTAATGTATTTTGTTCAATCTCATCAGATATTGATGATTGGGTATTTAAAGCAGATGAAGGGAATACTGTTTCAGCAATACTTACCACTCCTCTATCAGTATAGTTTTGATTCTGTTTATCACGAATTTCGATAAGGAATCTAACACGATTTTCTTGAGATAATAAAGAATCAACTAGCCATTCACCAACTAGGCCACTTAATTGTTCATTATCGACAGACATGTTAGTTACAGTATGCCAATTCTTTTCCGGACCCCATTGATTCAGTCCAGACAAATAATAACCGTCTTGGTTACGTTGAATAAGCAGATCAACATCAGCACTACCACTCCATTTTTGAGCCAAAAATTTAGCAATGCCTGGTTTATCGCCTTCTAATTCAATTCTTAATGCCATGATATCCTCTATTTCATCACTATGATTGTATCAAATGGTTTGGTACATATTTCATAATGTAAGGTAGTTTTAAAACTACCTTATTGTTATTAATAATTATTAAATTATTGTCATTTAATATATTCACAATAATACTAATGTATTTGTGATTGCTTAAAACAAGTTAAAATTTCACCAAGTTGAGAGTTTTGTTCTTGACTTATTTCACGACCAGCATGATGACCAACATTTTCTTGAGCAAGCGTCGCAAAGGCAATAAACCAATCAAATATAGCAAACTGAGAATAATTTTTAGTCTTATCATCAAGTACCGGTAATGGATGTGACAATTGACTTGAGAATTGACTCAATGGCGATGAAAATATCGGCTTACCTTGATTAACACGGCTAACAGGGATATTGCTTGTTTGCCCAGGAATAAAACCAAGCCATGCAATAAAATCAGCCAATAACATATTAATAGAGCTAACCTGCCGAGACTCAAGATCATCACGCTTACTACCTACATTTTCATTAGCTAAAACTTTTTCAGTTAAGCTAGTATCAAGTTTCAAACGGTTAGCACCCGTAATCAACTCTTCAACAATAAAAGAAAGTGCTTTCTGATCAATACTGAAAAATTGTAGAATATGTTTATCTAATACAATATTTCTTAAATGTTCTAGCCATGCAGTAAACACATTTTTAGCAAATTTTGATTCGCTAGCGATATTAGCAACTACCTGTGGTTGTAAAGGTGAATTTACTTCCGGAAAAAGTTCAAAGTCGGTATTTAAACCAAAATCGTTTGAAGAATTATCGATTACGTCATCACCGCTAGTATTGCTGATATCATTATCCATATGGCTAGAATGATATAGAGCTCGAATAGTTTGATCCGGCAATTCTAAAACTTTAAGTAATTCACCTAATAATAATGCTTTTCCCTGTAGTTCTTTTACAACATTATTAATTATCTGTTTTTTCTTACCTAATTCTTCATCGCTACCAGCTTGATACCAAGTATCAAAACGCATATTGATAATATAATCAATTTGTTCATTAAGTTGTTCAACAATCCGCTGTTGTTTAACTTCAGTAATGGCGACTTGTTCTAAATACTGGCTAATTCGGCCAATGCCACCATCATTTAATTGTAACATCGCATCCCACGCTTGATCAGGATCGTTGACATACTCTTGAATATCAGGATTTTCAACAAATGTATTTTTCAACATTAACATTTCTTGTTGATAATTATCATTGTAGGATAATTCAACGTTTGCTTTAGCATCGACATTTAAAAATGGTACGTCAAATCCTGGTTTACGGACCAAAAATACATTGTTAAATTTACCATCATTTGACCAATTGGATAGCCAATCATAACTACCAAAACGTTCTAAAATGGTTTGCTGTAATAAGCCACCTTTACCCCAAGTATTTTTTAAATTGTCTTGGGATAACGACAATGATGCACCAATTCGTTTATCAAACATCGTGATAGCCCATAGTAATCCAGCTTTCTTTGTTGCTCTTTTATCAGCTGTTTCGCCTTGGGTTTTATCAATCCATCTTTGTAATACTGGGCCAACATCATTAACATCTGATTGTTTATCCGATGGCGTACAAACTACCAAAACATTCATCTCTTGGCTATCAGTGTATTTTTCAAAAAGATAAGCGACTTTACCGCGTAATAAAAGTTGAGCGATAGGATTACCTTCTTTGACATCAGAAATAGAAATTAAATTTAATCGACCACGATATCCTGGAAAATCAAGCAGATCGACATTCTCAAAAGTAGGTACACGAGTTTGATTCACTAATGGGAAGATCAATTCTGCAGTTAAAAAGGCTAATTGCGCTAATGATATTGATGTTGGCACTCCATTAAGTGGCGTAACTGTTACCGATGAATCATTTTCAGTATTTAACCTTTCAAGCATATCGACATTCATGATGCTATCAATCTGTGATTTAGTACCATCACCATTGTCCTTAACTAACACGGTGAGGGGCGCATAAATGGTATTTACATGATTTAAGCTTAATAAGGTTGTCGCCAATTGAATATAAATTGCGGTAAGTTCACTGATACCACCCCATAACACAGAAAATAAAGCACCACGGTCTGTAATCGAAAGATAAGGTAACAATGACATGGCTTTTTCCCAATAACCACCTTTCAATCCTTCAAGTGAATTGCCAAAATTTTCAGATAAATAATCATACAGATCAACGATATCATCTTCAGTTATACCGCCGGTGTAATCAGCTTGCTTTTTACTTTCGATACGTTGAATAAGTTGATTTAACTCTGAAAACTCAACTTTATTGATAACTTTTTGTTGATCAAAATCTTTAAAATAGGCATTAATTAAGATTTTAACAATTTCTATTTCTTGAAATAATTTCAACTCTAATGGATAGTTGGCAATACCACCTTTGGCTGTCCGACTAAACCGAGTAACAAGTCCGGTTGCCTCTTTACCTCCACCGACAGGATTAACGTGATCAATAAAATCTAAAACTTCATTATCAACTACTGTTTCAAGTTTACCATTTTCACCGGCTGCTAATGCTGAAATAAGATAAGATTTACCTGCTTGTGACAAACCAAAAAAACCGACCGCAACGGATTTAGTCGACACATCACCTAAACGTTTAGCACTATTACGTAATCGGCGTAGATCAAGAATTAAATTATCAGCTTCATTATGCAAACGTTTCGATGAATCTCGGGTTTGATTGACCCATTCAATTGCCTGTGCTGATGCTTGATAAATCTGTTCCCAAGATTTAGGAAGTTGTTCGTTTAAATTTTTCATCGTTTTATCATTCCACTATCAAGCCAATATTGTGTGCTAATTAGGCCAGAATTTACCATTGTATTTAGACTAAGCTTTATATCTTTGGTTTTACTGCAAGCACGTCCATCAGAAGCTTTGACATCTTTAATATAGAAATTCTCAACTGTTTTTTGTCGATTTTTTATTCCTAATGTTACTTCTAAAACTACTCCTTCAGCACTTAATCTTTTAGCCACATCACTATTTTCAATAGTTAAAATATAAATTGCTGAGGCAGGCCAACGATCAATTTCTAACTGTTTGAAACCAAGTCTTGTTGTGCCTCGAATTTCAAAAGAGATCTCAGGAAAATCATAATCAGGATCATCTAAATCGATATCTTGATAATAAATATTTTCTTTTTTTATCATATTTAGATTATCTAATAGACCAATATATTTAACCGTTGAATACAAATCCATATTGGCGGATCTAAAATAAAAATTAGCTAATCTTAGGTTTTTACTTAAGAAACATAACATGGCTCCAACTGCTGCTGTTGTTTTAGGATCATCAATGCGTTCTTGTTTATGGAAAGGATACCAGCCACCGGTATAATAACCATGTAATGGTAAAACACGCCCTGCTGGAATAGATAAACGAGAACGGAAATAGCTTTGTACACCGGGTAAACGAGATGGTCGACCGGTCAATAACAATACATCACATTGATAACAGCTAATAATTTCAGATAAGGCATCGAATGTTTTACAAATATTATAATAATCACCACGAATAAATAAGTGATGAATACGTTTAAGATTTATTTCAACATTTAAATCAAGAACGGAAAATTCAGGATTATTTAGAGCTCGACGAACCGGTTCATTAATAAAATTAAGAACATTATCTGTCATCACATTATTTTGTAATAACTCACCAAAAGTCATGTTATACACATGTTTTTCGGAATGTAATGGTTCATAAAGTTCATATAGTTTTAATACCTGTAATCCGACAGGTGTAAATAACTGTAAAGTTAATTGTTGTCGTAACACAGCATCTTGAATTGATACCTGCTGTGAACCAATAATTGTCGATAAAATCGGATTAGGATCAACAAGTCCAACCTGTTTTAATCCATTAGTTAATGAAGATAAAACTGTATCTTGGATGATATCAAGCAAAATATCATCACCTGCAACTTTAAAGCCATCACGAAAGCGTTGAGTTGGAACAAGGTAAGCATTACTACTATTAAGTTGTTTATTGGCTCCATAATCCAGTTCGTAATCATTGATGACCAAATCTGTTGTTCCACCACCAATATCAACTGTGGCAATTGTTAGTTTTTGTTTATTGGTTTTGTCTGGTCGTACCATTGAAGCAATAAATTCTTCTGAACGACCATTATAATTGTTCTGCGTTTCGTTAAAGAGATAAACAACTTGGCCACAGGTTGCTTCGTCCCATTGAATATAAACTTCAGGAATATTTGGCCAAATACTTTTCAATTGCTCAGGATTACTAAAATCAATATTATCTTCAGAATTATCCCAACCTAAGCTTTTCCAAACTAGGCCAATAGCTTGATAAACACAGCTTTTAAATATTGCTTGTTCTGGTTTAGGCATTGCCGGTGGAATGGTAAGAATAATAGAACGCAAATTACGCGGTGTTCTTGCGTGTTCAAGCTTGTTGCGTTGAGCGACACTATTAATTTGCATTAGAGCATGCATTAATACTTCACATAGCATAAATGTCATTAGTGAACTACGTGAATATTTTGGGTGGAAAACTGGTATTTTTCGGTCAAATTCTTCCTCAATTTCATTACTGAGGATATGCAGTGCTTCACCATACTCATTAATTAGACTTGAAAATGGCTCTGCGGTAGCAAATGGCTCATGATCACTTTTGACATAATGAGAATTAAATCGCCAACCTTGCTCATACTTTTCTTGATCCCATAAATAACGTTTCGGGCTTGAAAGTCCGGTAGCACCTTCATTCCCTTCGCGGCGACTAGCTAAACGGCTCGCTTCTTTTCCAACCCGAACAATACTTGGCCAGCGGAATGTATCTCGTCTACCACTTTGTAGTGAAAAGTGTTCTTTACCAAAAAAAGTTTGCGCAAATTCTACTCGACTTTCGAATGGTTCATTATAGATATGTTCAGGCTGGGTTAAATCTCGAATTTCAAGCTCATAACGACGATTTAAACTATCTTTATCTTGAATATGATCTTCTATTAAAATGCCACATGTTCTTGAGTTACCAACATCTAAAATCATATCAACAGGAATCGATTTAATCACATCATCTCGATTATTCGAGACAATTTTAATTTTTGGTAACTGTAATGAATCAGCAAGCAAACTAAGAATATTTAAATAATGACCATAATAAGCTTTATTAGCTATTTCTAAATCAATATCGTCTTTATGTACTTTTAGACGTTCTGGTTGAGGCGCTAATTCTTGGAATAAATCAATCAACCAACTGGTGATCCATTTTTGCTCTAAATACCATGAAACTTGATCCGAACGATGAGCTAAACTAAATACGGCACCGGTTTTTACATCATTTTCCGTTGGTGCTAAATAAGCAACGTCCTGCATATTGGTAAAAATTTTTGTATCAAAGGCAAAAGTAATACGATGAGTATTGCCATCTGGATCTTCACCTTCAGGAATATTAACAATTCGCACTCGACTCCAGTTATGAGGTCCTTTATCAAAGCGCTCTGGCGGAATTGATCTGAGAATTGGAACAGGCAACCAAATACCATCATATAGTTTTAAGGATTGTTCAACACTAATCTCTTGAGTAGGTGTGACAGCAAAAGAAAGATTATCTGGCGCAAAAAATTTACCATTATCAATATCTTCAATTAATCTAACTAACGCTCCACTTTCTGATGGATCAATAAAACAACCATTAACTTTACTGCGCCATTGATTATCTTTCCAATCTATTTTTAATGCAAAATCAAGAAATTGAATCCCACTATTCATGATAAGTGTAACTTCTTGACCGTAGTTGCGTATTTCTGGAAGCATATACAATCCTATTGTTTTTTCATCGTAATTGGGAACGAAGTCCCGTTATCATAAATTCCCTGACAATCAGCTTGATTGTTTTTGCCTGATTTACACTGAATTTTTGGTAATTGATATTTAGTATTATCACTGCAAATGGCTTCGGTATTACCAGTAATATTTAAATTAGCATTTTGGATACCTGTGCCAACTTTACCAACACATTTAACACCATCACTGCGAGTAACCGTAACTTCGCCATTACCTTGATTAAAATTATAACTTAATTGTAATGGTTTACCTGTTGCTTTATCTTGAATACCAGCACCAACCGACCATTGACCATTTAAGAAGTTTGTTGACCCCTGTTTTAACGCGTCAGCAGGCAAAGATAAATTATTTACTTGATTAGCATTTGCATTAGCTTGATTGCCTTGATCAGAATTACTATTCGTAATAGCTGGTTTACTATCTAAATCAGGTGTTGGTGGCACTTGTCCATTTTTATCATCTTTATTTTGCCCATCTTGATTATCTTTTTTATCATCAGATGGATTAGCATTACTGCCTTTATCATCTTTATCAGCCAGATTTCCCTTTTCAACTTGTTCGCCATTATTTCCTTTTTCATCAGGTGAAGTCGTAGATTGAGGTTGATCTATAACACCATCTGGATTTACATTATTGGCTATTCCTTGATCTTGTGTGGTTGCGGCTGAATTATCAACTACAGCTGGATCTGTAGCAATACCATTAATTGGCTGTACATTAGGATCTACTGCAACTTTTCCATTTGGTACTATACCATTAACCACAGTAACAGGTTTATCATTAGCCTCTTTGATTTCTGGCTCAGGATCTTTTTTCTCTTGCTTGTCCTCTTTATCATTTGCCACTGTTGGAACCGGAATATCAACTTTACTATCTAATGATATTTTAGGATCGATAGATACACTTGGCTTCCAGCTACAACCTTTTAACCAAAATATTGCTAATAATAGTAATAATAACAAGGGTAATAATCCTAACAACCATATCCACCAGCGCTTCCACCAAGGTTTTTTAACAATAACATCTTGTATTGGAGCTGTGGTTGCAACTTTTGGAGCAGCTTTTCGAAATGCTTCTAAACAGTAAAAAGGTGAAGTTGCTTGTGGCGTCTGAGGGTTAACAAATCCCCAAAAAGTGATAACCGGTTTACCATTGACAATATAGACAAACTGATTACTAGGAAAACGTAATGCCATTAAATTAGGTTCAAGACTATCTGAGCTCTGTTTTGGATCGTAAATCAATCGACTAAAAAGTAATTGGTCGCCTTCTAGATTAGGATTATTTGCTAATTTTTGTCCTAACTCAATGACTTTATTTTCGAATTCTTTCAGTAAAACTAGTGCAGACTTTTGTTCATCTTCACTAGCTGAAGTCCACGGGATGATATCATATTGACCATCAGGTAGTTCTGAGTCGAAGGGAATGTACCAATCAACAATATTTCCCTGATCATTACGTTGGGGAATAGCTAAACAATCAGAGTATTGGCGGCCTAATTTAACTCGGAACATTTCACGGATTTGCGAAGCGACAAGATAAGCTGCTTTGCCGTCATGTCCGAGCATTTTAAAGTCTTTAATATCGCCACTGCGCAATAATGTATTTGCCATATATCCTGATATTCCTTTATTTTGATTATATTTTTAATAATTATTATTTGTAATAAATCAATTCTATCAAAAAAGTTAAGTTATTGTCATTGTCAATCAAATAGATAAGATATTTTAGTTATTTTTAATAAAATGAAAATATCTTAATTAGCTCTGTTTAATTAAACAACAAAACTCACCATCTGTCATTGGCAAATTGATGTTTAAAAACCCCTTTCCTCAACTTTTTTTGTAAAATTGTTTAATAAATTCCTCATCAGTTAAGACTCGTAAAGGCTGCATATCACTTTCCCCCCTTATAACTAAAGAAGGATCTGAACGTAAACAAGCTCCACCATAATGACCACCAACGGTAAAGGTACAAATTTGTAAATAACGATCATCAACTTTAGGTAAACACCATAGTTCTTGATAAATGTTTTCTTGTTTAGCAAATCGGCCAACCGTTTTATCCAATACTTGCTCATGACGACCAACTAACTCGATATCACTCCCCCTGCGCCCAGCAATCGGCTTAATGGCATAACCTTTTTTTATTAAGTTGTCATTGAGTTCAAATGTAGATTCCAGTAAATAACGATGGTTTGGAAATAGCGACCATAATACAGGTAAAATAGCTTTGTTACTTGGGATGACTGTCCATAAAGGCTCAAAAACAGAAACCTCAGGTCGAAGTAACACATCTATTAATCTTACCGAATTTTCTGGATGCCACGTTCTAATTGGTAATCCAGCCACTTGGGCTTCGCTCTCTTGACGAAGTTGTTCAAGTACAGTTTCCCATGCCCAAGTTTTCCATACGCAGGTGACCTGACGTTGCTCATCATCTACTAATCGACCTCGTTTATCCCAACTGAGACTGGAGAGTCCACGTAAAATCTTGCTTTCAAATCCAGCTTGAGTCAGCGCTTTTTGCATAAATAATGCATGATAATTTTCTTCGCTATCATTATCTTGCATGATATGTACAAATGCTTTTGCATCACTATGTTTCCAACAGTTAGCTAATGCATTAAGTAGACCAGCACTAGGATTTACTCCAGCATTTAATTCGGCTTGTATTGCCCAATTTTGTAAAATTTGTCCAGCTTCGGTATGGCATGAAGCTGAATCAGCATTATATTCATAAACTTTAAAGCCTCTTTCATCCATACAGAAATCTATTCGGCCGGTTATCATCTGATAACGGCGTTGTTGCCATGATAATCTAAGCCGAGGCCAAAGTATTTCGGGAATATTGAAATTACACAATAAATTATCATCTTTTAAAACTTTATCGGTAGCATGCAAATACATCAAATGAAGTTCGTTTGTTGCACGAATAAGCTCCTGTTCAGCGCTTTCCGAAATAGTAAAATAACGATACTGATCATCATGGCTTATGGCATGTCCAGTTGCTGACACATATGCACTTTCTAATGGGTCACTCTCGTTTAACCATTTTTTATCAAATTGACCATGATTTTCGATATGAACACTATGGATATCGAGTAAATGCTTAGCAACATTCGGTTGTGGTAAACTATGAAGAGTATTCTCAGTTTGAATCATCCAGCCTAAAATATTGGTATCATCAAAAGTGTCGTGTAAATAATAGCCATCATTGGATACCGTCATTTTTAATTCTCGAGTCCATTGTTGACCAATAGGAAGCCGAGTATGGACAACATTTTGTTCGGCAATTCTAATTTTATTATCAAAAACTTCAGTAATAATCGCTACATGACCAGTTCTATCAAACATACCGCCGTCATCCCATATTAACAATGCTCCCGCTTCTGGCATTTTTTTGCTACCATTAGCAAATGCTTGCAATGGTAAAATGGTTTCATTGATCACTTGACGAAGAAATCGTAATGAAAATATTTCATGAGCCATACCGACATCAGTAAAGACAATCCCATAATTTAGAAATAAAAATCTTCTAGCAAATTCGACACATTGCCACTTATAGCCCATATACTCATGACCTGAATAACTTCTGAATGATGCATCATTAGGGTATTGTTCAGGATTTAATGTTTCATAATCAGAAGAGTAAATAGCAACACCACCCGGTGCATAGCCAAGTAATGTACCAAAAGGTTCTTTGTTAGCTGATTGGGATAACATGTTATTTTAGCCTTTTAAAATAATAGTAAGGTAGGTTTTACTAAGCTATGTTAGAATTTGACTATCATAGATCAAATTATAGGCTTTAAAAAGTAATGTTTATTATTCTGAACTTGAAGAATAATAAACTGACTATATATATGGAATATCTTTAATAGCTGTATTGATAAAACGAGAAAAAGACTATTATGCAACAAACAAAATTAAATGAATTATTAGATTTCCCTTGTTCTTTCACTTATAAAGTAATGGGTGAAGCAAAACCAGAATTAGTTGATAAAGTTGTATCCGTGATTCAACGTCATGCACCAGGGGATTATACGCCGTCGATCAAACCAAGTAGTAAAGGTAATTATCATTCAGTATCCATTACCATTAATGCAACCCATATTGATCAGGTAGAAAATCTATACAAAGAATTAGGTGAAATCGATATCGTAAGAATGGTTTTATAATCTTTATTTTACGAAAAATAAGATAATTATTAAAAGAGGGATAGTTTGATCCCTCTTTTTTTGAATTAGCCTAAAATTTTAGTCAATTCATTGGTCACAGCGGAAACAGCTTGTGTCCCATCAATACGGAAATATTGAGTTCGACCTTCTTTGGCTTCATGTTGATAATATTTGACTAATGGTTTAGTCAAATCATGATATTCAACAAGACGTTTACGGACGATTTCTTCACTATCATCTTTACGAATAGTTAAAGGTTCGCCAGTTACATCATCAATATTTTCAACTTTTGGTGGATTATGACGAACATGGTAGACACGTCCTGAGCTTGCATGAATACGACGACCACTCATACGGTCAATAATCACTTCATCAGGCACATCAAATTCAAGTACGAAATCAACATCGATACCCGCTTCTTTCATTGCATCTGCTTGCGGCACAGTACGAGGAAAACCATCTAATAAAAAGCCATTTTTACAATCGCTTTGCGCGATACGCTCTTTAACTAATGCAATAACTAACTCATCAGTAACAAGCTTACCATTATCCATTAGCTCTTTTGCTTGTAAACCTAATGGACTTTCTGCTTTTACTGCTGCACGCAACATATCGCCAGTTGAAATTTGCGGAATTCCATATTGTTGCATAATAAATTGTGCTTGAGTTCCTTTTCCTGCTCCTGGTGCGCCTAATAAAATAATTCGCATAAAATAACCTCTTATGGCTTTAAATATAGATACAATTTTCTATTCTGGTAAATAATGAAATATCACTTTACTGCTGGAAATTAAGCCATCAGTGTGACAAATATAGTTAATAGCGCCACAGCCTTTAACCATTTGCGCATTTTGTCGGCAAATTGGGCAAATATACTGTTCTTGATAATGCTGTTTGCAATGAGGACAATCATAATGTTGTGGCGAAACAATACTCATTCTATTATGACACTTAGGACAAATACCTTCTTGCCCACCATCTATCATCTTTGTTTCTGTCATAAGTTATTTACGACCTCGTACATGTTTCATTAAACGACGACGTTTACGTTGTTGCGAAGCAGTCAAACTATTTTTTCGACCTTCGAATGGATTGGCGCCTTCTTTGAATTGAATTCGTATTGGCGATCCCATAATTTTTAAGGAACGTCTAAAATAGTTCATTAAATAACGTTTATAAGAATCAGGTAAATCTTCAACTTGATTACCATGAATAACCACAATGGGAGGATTATAACCGCCGGCATGGGCATATTTTAATTTAACACGACGTCCTCTGACCAATGGTGGTTGATGGTCATCTTGTGCCATTTGCATTATTTTAGTTAATAATGCAGTATTAACACGACGTGTAGCACAATCATATGCTTCTTGAATTGAATCAAATAAGTTACCTACACCACTACCATGAAGCGCAGAGATAAAGTGTAGACGAGCAAAATCGATAAAATCAAGTCGATCATCTAACGTAGTTTTCACTTGTTCTTTAATATCTTGTGATAAACCATCCCACTTATTAACAGCAATAACCAGTGAGCGCCCACTATTAATAATAAAGCCAAGCAAAGACAAATCTTGATCAGAAATACCTTCTCGGGCATCAATGACCAAAATTACGACGTTAGCATCTTCAATTGCTTGTAACGTTTTAATAACCGAGAATTTCTCAACGGTTTCCGTTACCTTACCTCGTTTACGAACACCAGCAGTATCGATCATGATATATTCACGATCATCACGTGTCATTGGTATATAAATACTGTCACGTGTTGTACCTGGCATATCGTAAACCACAACCCTTTCTTCACCTAGAATCCGATTAGTTAGTGTTGACTTACCAACATTTGGTCTACCAACAATAGCAACTTTGATTGGTTGGTTGATGAGCGACTCGGCTTCATCTTCAATATCATCATAAGATTCAGGAAGAACGTCATCTAGCTCATCCTCTGACAAGACTTCATTTTGATCATTGGCAAAATGAAAAATAGGATCGAGCACCGTTTCGATTAATACATTCACTCCACGACCATGACTCGCGGCAATCGGATGAATGTCACCTAATCCTAAACTATAAAAATCAGAGATTGCGCTATCGGCATCAATACCATCAATTTTATTAGCAACTAAAAACGTTGCTTTTTGGCGAGATCGAAGATGTTTAGCAATTGCATGATCAGCTGGCATCGCACCGGCCCTTGCATCTACAAGAAATAGTACGATATCCGCTTCTTCAATTGCTTGTAAGGATTGTTCTGCCATAAAGCTTTCAACCCCATCTTCAGTGCCATCAATACCACCTGTATCAATGACTATATATTCGTGCCCTTTGATTTCGGCTCGGCCATACTTACGATCTCGCGTTAATCCAGGGAAATCCGCCACTAAGGCGTCTCGAGTTCGAGTTAATCGATTAAATAGAGTCGATTTTCCTACATTCGGACGACCAACTAGTGCGACAACAGGTACCATATTTATTCTCTAATTACCTTAATTTTTTGTGAATGCGTAAATATCACCATTTTTAGCTTGGACAATAATTTTATTATCTACAACTAATGGCTTCGAAATCAATCCACTGCTACTTACTTGTGTTTTAGCAACTATTTCTCCATTATCTTGATTTAACCAATAAAGATAACCCTCAAAATCACCAACAACAATATAATTTTGATAAATAACCGGATCGGTTAATTGACGATGTAACAAACCTGCCTGAGTCCAATTCACTGCACCACCATTTTTGCTTACTGCTTGAACATTGTCATCTTGATCCACGATAAATAACTGATGTGAATCAACGGCAAAGCTATGGGTAGATCCCATTTCTTTACGCCATACAATTTGCCCATTACTTAAATCAAGTGCGACAACATTACCATTATAGCCAATTGCATATGCCAAATTACCTTCAATAACTGGGGTTGAATCAACATCATTTAATTTGTCAATTTCAGTCGATCCACTTGGTTGAGATATGCGTTGCTGCCAAATAAGTTGTCCATCATTAAGATAGTAAGCATTCACGTGACCTGTATCATCACCAAGTATAGCGGCGCCATGAGCAATAGTTGGTGTTGAATTACCTCTTAATGAAAGTGTTGGTACTTCAAGAACAACATCCCATACATCTTCACCTGTGTTACGATTCAAAGCTTGTAAATTACCGCTAGCGGTATGAATTATTAGTTTATCATCAGAAGATACTGGGCGAGCCAGTACTTCACCTTTAACCGGTTTTTCCCAAATTACATTACCATCATTACGATCTAATGCGTAAACAACCGCACGTTCACTACCGACATAAACATATCTATCATCAGCACTTACACCGCCAGAAAATAACGCTGTTTTACTGCTGAATAATGTACTTTGTGATAAATTTTTGTCCCATATAGTATGACCAGTTGATAAATCAATCGCTTTAACTTGCCCACTACGGCTAGCAACATAAATAGCATTATCGTAATTAATTGGCCCTAATAATGAATAAACATGTGTATTGCCTGCTGTGCTATTTCGCCATATTTCTTGGATTGGAAATTGGTTATCCACTTTTGGTGAAGGTGAAATTTGGACAATTTCTTCTTCTCCACCAAACAATGAACACCCCGCAAGTGAAAACATAAAAACACTCATAAACAGACATTTTGATAACTTCATCGTATAGATCCTTATATCAGGATAAATTAATCTTCATTTTCTTTAGCTGCGTTTTTTTGGGCTTCAGCTTCTTGCTTAGCTTTTTCCTTAGCGGCAGCTTCTTCTTGTTTAGCTTGTTCAGCTTGTTGTTTATCTTTAAGATATTGAGCTTGATTTAACTTCATTTTGATATTTTGCTCTAAGGCTTGAGTAGGTGATGAACTTAATGCAACATTATAAGCCTCCACAGCCTCATTGTAATTGTTCATTTTCACCAATATATCGCCACGAATATCATTAACTACCGGCGCCCAACTTTTTTCGGTTACTTTAGTTAAAGTCGCCAAACTTTCTTGATAATGTTCTAGTTGATATTGTATTTTTGCAATACGAATATAACTTATTGATTTAATGATATCTGAATCAGTTTTACTTAACGTATCTGTAAGTAATTTTTCTGCTCCAGCATAATCTTTTAATTGTTCTACATAAAATTTTGCTGCTCTAAAATTAGCAAAAACACTATAAATAGTATTATTATCTTTAGCAAAAGAGACTAATTCATTAACTGAATCAGGATTATTATTATCTAATTTAGCAATTAATTGTTCATAATGATCGGAAGATTCTATCACTTTTTCTAATTTATAAGACTGCCAATAACGCCAGCCATAAAAAGCTAGTAATCCAATTACAATAACCGCAACAATGATTTTCCACGTTTTAGCAAGAAATTCTTTTATCTCTGAAACTTGTTCTTCGCCAGACAATTGATGACTCACGTTTTTCTCCTATTTTCCTTAATTTACAATATTGCTAAACAAGTTTGAACAATCTCTTTTTCTGCAACTTCAACTTGTTCGCCTGTTTGTAAATTTTTAATTGTAACTGATTGATTAGTAATTTCGTTTTCGCCAATAATTACAGCTATTTTAGCACCTAATTTGTCCGCTTTGGCAAATTGTTTTTTAAAATTACTACTACCGTAATTAGTCACAATTCGCTTATCAGTTAACCCATCACGGAGTACTTCTGCCATTTTTTGAGCTGCAGCTATCGTTTTTTCATCCCCCGAAGATATCATATAAATATCAATTGAACTATCTCGATTTAATGAAGGATTAACCGCTTGTACTAATAATACTAAACGTTCTACCCCCATGGCAAAACCAACTGCTGGTGTGGGTTGTCCTCCAAGTTGGCTAACTAGACCATCATAGCGACCACCGCCACAAACTGTACCTTGAGCGCCTAAACTACTCGTTACCCACTCAAAAACTGTACGGTTATAATAATCTAAACCACGCACCAATCTTTGATTAATATTATATTTTATTCCTGCACTATCTAATAATTGACACAAACCATCAAAATGAAGTTTAGATTCTTCATCTAAATAATCAAATAATTTTGGTGCTTGATTAAGTAATTCTTGAATAACAGGATTTTTGGAATCTAACACCCGTAATGGGTTAGTATACATTCTACGTAAACAGTCTTCATCTAATTTATCCTTATGTTGCTCAAGAAAACTGACTAAAGCATTACGGTAATTTGCTCTTGCTTCAACTGAACCAATAGAATTAAGTTCAAGTGTTGTATGCTCTTCAATACCAAGTGCTTTCCAAAAACGTGCCGTTAATAAGATAAGCTCGGCATCAATATTAGGTCCTTCAAGGCCAAAGACTTCAACACCAAATTGATGAAATTGACGATAACGCCCTTTTTGCGGTTTTTCATAACGAAATGCCGGCCCTAAATACCATAGTCGTTGTTCTTGGTTATAAAATAGACCATGTTCAATACCAGCTCGTACACAACCAGCTGTAATTTCAGGGCGGAGAGTAATACTTTCATCATTACGGTCATTAAAAGTATACATCTCTTTTTCAACAATATCGGTAACTTCACCAACTGCACGTTTAAATAGTGCAGTATCTTCAACGATCGGTGTTCTAATTTCATTATAACCATAACTATTTAGTACACCTTTAACAATTTTTTCAATTTGTTGCCATGTTGCACTATCATTCGGGAGTAAATCATTCATTCCCCGTATTGATTGGATTTTTTTCTCTGCCATTTGTTTATTCGCTATCTAATAAAATTATAGTTCAGTTGTTGCAATTCTATTTTTTAAAATTGATGCCTTAGCACGAATTTTAGCTTCCAACTCATCTATCATTTGTTCATTATCAATACGCCCTATGCGCACACCATCTTCATAAAAACCGCTTTTGTTGTGACCGCCAGCAACACCCATTGTAGAGGCTAAAGCTTCGCCCGGGCCATTCACAACACAACCAATAATCGATACATCCATTGGTGTTATTATATCTTC
Source organism: Gilliamella sp. M0364 (assembly GCF_016100565.1). NCBI lineage: Bacteria > Pseudomonadati > Pseudomonadota > Gammaproteobacteria > Orbales > Orbaceae > Gilliamella > Gilliamella sp. M0364. The sequence goes on from NZ_JACFSF010000003.1 coordinate 74,035, forward strand.
TAGTCGCTGTTCTAATGTATTAACGGTACTAATTACATCAAACTCTTGCCTTGAACAGGTTGGGCAAGCAATAAAATTAATACCTCTAGCTCGAATACGTAGCGATTTTAAAATATCAAATCCAACTTTAACTTCTTCCGTTGGATCAGCTGCAAGGGAAACTCTTAATGTATCACCAATCCCTTCCGATAATAATAAGCCAAGCCCAATCGCTGATTTTACCGCGCCACTACGCACTCCACCAGCTTCGGTTATTCCTAGATGCAAAGGTTGCTTAATTTGTTTTGCCAATAATCGGTATGAATCAACAGCAGTAAAAACGTCTGAAGCTTTTACACTTACCTTAAATTGGTCAAAACCTAGCCTATCAAGTATATCTACATGTCGCATAGCAGATTCGACTATCGCTTCAGGTGTCGGCTCGCCATATTTTTCCTGGATATCTTTTTCCAGCGAACCTGAGTTTACACCAATTCGGATCGGAATATTTTTATCCTTAGCACAATCAACAACCGAGCGAATCCGTGATTCATTACCAATATTACCGGGATTAATCCGTAAACAATTCACACCATATTCAGCAACCTTCAAAGCAATGCGATAATCAAAGTGAATATCAGCAATAAGTGGAACTTTTACTTGTTGCTTAATTATTTTAAACGCCTCTGCAGCATCCATAGTTGGAATAGAAACTCGAACAATATCAACTCCTACACGCTCAAGAGCTTGAATTTGAGCTACTGTCTTTTCTACATCGGTCGTTCGAGTATTCGTCATCGATTGCACAGCAATCGGCGCACCACCGCCTATTGGCACATTACCAACGTAAATTCGGGTTGATTCTCGCCTAATAATTGGTGACTCTTGATGACTCATAAGATGCCTAATCATATTACAAAATAACTAGGACGCAATCTTAACAAGATTTAAGGCAAATGTCTGTATGTGAATAAGAAAATTTGCTAACTGTTAACGCGATCTGAAGGCTGTGGAGAAATATAATGACTAACTTCAATAAAGTTACTTTTATTTTGTGAATTGACATAGTATAAGCCAACACCTAATGCACAAACTAAAGCAAACAAGCCAAAAAAGAACGGTTTCTTACTACGTTTTGTTTTACTATATATTGGTTTAGGTTTTTTAGTTTCTTTTACTAAATATTGTTTAGCTAAAATTTCGAGATGAGGTTGATATTCATCAGCTGATAAGCCAACAATATTGGCATATGAACGAATATAACCTTTAACAAAAACAAAAGGGGCATGAAGTAACTGATCATTTTCAATTTCAGAAATAACCGCCGTTCTAACATGAATTTGTTCAGCAATATCTTTTTGCGATAAACCCATATTACTTCTTAAATCGGAAAGAATCTTACCCAATGAAATACTGTCTTCCATTAATCCCCTCATTGTCTTACTATCCGCAATTTTTTGTTATTTTTACATATTTTCGCAATTAATCAATTCTTTTTGCTTTAAACCACTGTTTAGGGGTTTCTATTTCATTCTGTGCAGCTACTAATTGCAATTCATATTCATTTTGTCTTAATGTTTCAAGCATAACTGCATAAACCGCCGATGTAGTATGCTCAAATGCTTCAACCATAGATTTACCAAGCATAATATTTGCTAAAAACAACCCACTAGTCATATCGCCAACACCAACTGGTTGTTTGACACCAAAATCGACTAACGGCCGATCAATATGCCAAGCTTCATTTTCTGTTACTAACAACATTTCAAAACGATCTTGTTGATAGCCCGCTCGACTTAAATGTTTAACTAAAATTGCTTTAGGTCCTTTTTCACAAATTGAACGGCATGCTGAGATTGCTTGACTGACATTATTAATCGGCTGTTTACCGTTAAGTTCTTCTAATTCTAAAATATTGGGTGCCATCATGTCTGATATGGGTAAAGCTGTATTACATAAAAATTCTGCTACACCAGGAGCGACAAAGCATCCTTTTTCGGGATGCCCCATTACAGGATCACAAAGATAAATTGCTTCAGGATTCTCAGCTTTTACTTTTTTCACAATTTCAATAATTGCATTACCTTGTTCTGGTGACCCCATATAGCCACTTAATACGGCATTACATCGTTGTAATTCGCCAATAGCATTAATCCCATCAGCGATATCGGTTAAATGAGATGCAGGCATTACCGTTCCAGTCCATTGCCGATATTGAGTATGGTTTGAAAATTGTACCGTATTTAATGGCCAAACATTCACACCTAAACGACGCATTGGAAATACAGCAGCACTATTACCTGCATGACCAAATACAACATGAGACTGAATCGATAAAATATTTTTCATGAAATCATCTCCAAATAAGTAAGCAATAGTATTTTTTACCTCGACGCAGTAATGTGTAACGATTAAATAACTTATCACTATCAGAAAAACGATAATCTGTTGTTGAGTTACGTTCACCATTAACGGAAATAGCATTGGAATCAATCATTGTTCTTGCTTGACCTCTTGATGGCGCAAATTCAGCATTAACAATGGCTTGTTGTAGATCTACATCACCTTCAATGCTGGCTGTTGGCATACCATCTTGAGCTAATTGTTCAAAATCAGCTTCAGATAAATCGGTTAATTTACCAGAAAATAAACTTTCAGTAATACGTTTTGCCGCTGTTAGTCCTTCTTCACCATGAACTAATCGAGTCACTTGTTCGGCAAGGACATACTGAGCTCTAGGTGCAACGCCACTGTTTTTATCCTCTTCTTCCAAAGCATCAATTTCTTCCAATGACATGAAAGTAAAGAATTTAAGGAATCGATAAACATCAGCATCAGCAGTATTAATCCAAAATTGATAAAATTTATATGGACTGGTTTTTTTCGGATCTAGCCATACAGCACCACTTTCAGTTTTACCAAATTTAGTTCCATCAGATTTGGTAATTAAAGGTACTGTCAAACCATATACTTGTTTCTGGTGTAAACGACGGGTTAAATCGATACCAGCGGTAATATTACCCCATTGATCAGAACCACCAATTTGTAACACAACATTATGTGCTTTATTAAGACTTGCAAAGTCATAAGACTGTAACAAACTATAAGAAAATTCAGTAAAAGATATACCTGATTCATCACGGTCAATCCGTTGTTTAACCGATTCTTTGTTAATCATTGCATTAACCGAAAAATATTTGCCAATATCTCGTAAAAAAGATAAAACATTCATGCCACCAAACCAATCATAGTTGTTGGCAACAATAGCAGCGTTATCACCACATTCAAAATCTAAAAATGGCGATACTTGTTGTTTAATCTTTTCACTCCATTCAATTACCGTATCTTCAGTATTGAGCTTACGTTCAACAGCTTTAAAACTTGGATCGCCAATTAATCCTGTCGCACCTCCAACTAAAGCTATTGGCTTATGACCAACCAATTGAAAACGTTTCAAACAAAGCAATGGAACTAAATGACCAAGATGCAAACTATCAGCGGTTGGATCAAAACCACAATATAGTGCAATAGGATTTTGCTCAATCAGTTCCATTAACGCTTTTTCATCAGTAAGTTGAGCAATCAGTCCACGCTCTTGCAGTTGTTTGATCACATTTTTTGTCATGATATTTTACCTATTAAATTTGTTACGTTTATATTCTACTTTAATTAAATTCTATACTGTTTTATTGTGGTATTTTTTATACGCTTGTTTGAAATGGTCTTCAACTATTTCGTTCGGTTTTTTATCTAATAAGCTAAAAATAATGATTGCTATTGACGCAAATAAAAAGCCAGGAATTAGTGAATATAAATTAAGCCAATTAAAATTAATCCAAAGCAAGACCGTAATTGCACCAGTTATCATACCTGCTAATGCACCATTGCGGGTCATTCGAGCCCAAAACACCGAGAATACAACAATCGGACCGAATGCGGCACCAAAACCAGCCCAAGCATGGCTAACTAAATCAAGTACACTGTTATTAGGATTGATCGCTAATAAAATAGCAATAACAGAAACTAATAACACCATCACACGGCCAACCCAAACTAATTCTCGCTGCTTAGCCTTTGGTCGAATAAAAGCGCGATAAAAATCTTCTGTCAATGCACTTGAACAAACCAATAATTGACAACTTAAGGTGCTCATTACTGCGGCTAGAATAGCTGCTAGCAAAATACCAGCAATCCATGGGTTAAACAGTAATTTGGATAATTCAATAAAAATACGTTCATGTTTCCCATTATCAATTAGATAAGCTAAGTTAGGATTATTAGCAAAAAAAGCAATACCAAAGAAACCAACTGTAATCGCACCCGCTAAGCACAAAATCATCCAAGTCATACTAATTCGACGAGCATTTTTCATTACTTCATGAGAATCAGCCGCCATAAATCTAGCTAAAATATGTGGTTGACCAAAATAACCAAGTCCCCAACCTAACAATGAAATAATGGCAATCAGATCCATATGTGCAAAGATATTTGTATAATCAGGATTTAATGATTGAATGTTAGCCATTGCATCAGTGAAACCACCAGCATTAATCATTACCATAATTGGTGTTAAGATTAGAGCAAACATCATTAAACTTGCTTGAATTGTATCGGTCCAACTTACCGCTAAGAAACCACCAATAAAAGTATAAGCAATTGTCGCTCCAGCACCTGCTAGCATTGCCCAGCCATAACTAAGCCCAAATGTACTTTCAAATAATTTAGCGCCAGCAACTACACCTGAAGCACAATAAATGGTAAAAAAGATTAAAATTATTACTGCTGAAATAATTCTTAATAGTGAACTATTGTCATCAAATCGACGAGCAAAATAGTCAGGTAAAGTTAATGAATTATGGTTTATCTCTGTGAAAACTCTTAATCTACCGGCAATCAGCAACCAATTTAGATAAGCGCCAATTATTAATCCTATAGCTATCCAGCTTTGCGAGATACCAAATAAGAACACTGCACCCGGTAATCCCATTAATAACCAACCACTCATATCAGAAGCACCAGCAGAAAGTGCAGTAACGACACTGCCTATGCGACGTCCACCTAATATATAATCACCAAAGTTTCGTGTTGCACGAAATGCAAAGAAACCAATCGCAATCATTCCTAATATGTAAACAGCAAAGGTGACAATCATTGGTAATGACATTTTTATAATAAACCTTGATCGATGAAATTAAAAAATAGTTGGCTAGCTTATCATAAAAAGCCCCTGCTAAAAAGCTGGCGATTTTGCTATATCTATCTTAGCTATAAAAGCTAGTATTACAATTCAATCCACAAAATAAAAATATCTTCAATTTTTTAAATAGATACGCTGTTAATAGTTTCAACCTATATAAAAACTCAATATATCCTAAGATTAAATATCATATAATGTATATAATATTAATTAACTTTTTTTATTTATAAAATATTGTGAAACAATTAACAAGAATAGAAATTTTAGAAAGATTAAAAGAACATATTAAAGATCCTACAACTGAATTGGTATATAAAACACCATTCGAGTTACTTATAGCTGTCGTATTATCAGCTCAAGCCACGGATGTTAGTGTGAATAAAGCGACTAAACCATTATTTGCTATCGCAAATACCGCTGAACAAATTTTGGCGTTAGGCGTCGATAAATTAAAAGATTATATCCGAACCATCGGTTTATATAATAGTAAAGCTGAAAATATCATCAAAACTTGTCAGATTTTGGTTGATAAATACCAAGGTGAAGTGCCTGAAAATTTTGACTCATTAATTGCGCTACCTGGTGTAGGAAGAAAAACAGCTAACGTAGTTTTAAATACTGCGTTTGGTTGGCCAACTATTGCTGTCGATACGCATATTTTTAGGGTAAGTAATCGAACAGGATTTGCACCAGGTAAAACGGTTGAAGCTGTCGAAGAAAAACTACTTAAAGTGGTTCCAGATAAGTATAAAATAAATTGTCATCATTGGTTAATATTACATGGTCGATATACCTGTATAGCTAGGAAGCCGCGCTGTGGATCTTGCGTTATTGAAGATTTGTGTGAATATAAAGAAAAAGTTTATCCAGAGTAAAAATCAATGCCAAATAAATTTAAATTAGAAGATGAAGATATCAACTTGTTTAAAAGTAGTATTGGGAATGCCAAACAACTTAAACAAGATACCGTTATTCATAAACCAGTAAAACGATCTCAAAAGCTAATTGATAATAAAAAGCTTCAACATGAAAAAGTAAATAATGAATTTTACTTTTCTGATGATTACCAACCACTATTACAAGAAGATCCTATTCGTTACATTCGTGAAAATGCGGATACTAATGAATTAAAAAAATTGCGACGAGGATTTTATTTACCTGAGTTTTTTTTAGATCTACATGGATTAACTCAGCAAGAGGCAAAAAAAGAAATCGCTGCACTTATTGCTGCTTGTTTACGTGAAAATGCCAATTGTGCTTGTATTATGTATGGACATGGAAAAAACATATTAAAAAAACAAACGCCAATGTGGTTAGCCCAACATCCACATGTAATTTGTTTCCATCAAGCACCAAAAGAGTTTGGTGGTAACGCTGCATTATTAGTTTTATTTGATATCAATAATCCATCAGTTAATCTAAGATAATTACTAATAGCTATATAGTAAATAATAAAAAAGCCAGCTTAGTTTTACTAGGCTGGCAAACATTGGAAGCAATGTGAGCAATGTCATACTTTTTTAGAAGTCTTTCGACGCTCTAATAAAGTACAATTGAATGATAATCGTTCTCATTATTAAAAGCAAGTTATTTTTTTGACTATTTTCAAAAAAAAGATAAAAGTTTATCAATTTAAAATGTATTACTGTATTAACTTTTTGTTTTTATAAAGAATATAATTGAAAGGAGCAGGGTAAATTTTCCCTGCTTTTTTGAAAATTTAATTATAAAAAAACGTTTATAATCAACTATTGGCAATATTTTTATTTTTGATAGATAAACTCAACACCTTCTTCATCACTTTCATCCCAATCATCAAAATCATCGTCATCATCAAATGTATCATCCATTACTTGTTGATGATAATCATCCCACATAAATTCGACTTTTTCCGGCGAAGTTTCCTCTTGTTCCGCTTCTCGAGGATGGGTAGTAATATAATCCATCAAATCCCAGCATAATGCTTTAACACCTTCATGATTAACCGCTGAAATAAGATAATATTTCTCATCCCAATCTAAGGCTTTCGCAATTTCAGCTGCACGTTTTTCGCTTTCATCAGGACCTAATACATCCATCTTATTAAAAACTAACCAACGTGGTTTATTTGCTAATTTATCACTATATTGATGTAATTCTTGAATGATAACTTTCGCATTTTCAATTGGATCAGAACCATCTATTGGCGCTATATCAATTAAATGCACTAATACGCGACAACGTTCAAGGTGTTTTAGAAAGCGAATACCAAGCCCTGCGCCATCAGATGCCCCTTCAATCAATCCAGGGATATCGGCAACAACAAAACTTTGTTCATTATCCATTCGCACAACACCTAAGCTAGGTACTAATGTTGTAAAAGGATAATCAGCGACTTTAGGTTTAGCTGCTGAAACACTGCGAATAAATGTTGATTTACCCGCATTAGGTAACCCCAACATCCCCACATCAGCTAGCAATAATAATTCCAATAACACATCGCGTTTTTCACCAGGCGTACCATCGGTTTTTTGTCGTGGAGCACGATTCACTGATGATTTAAAACGGGCATTACCAAGTCCATGAAAACCACCTTTAGCAACCAGAACTTTTTGTTGATGATGTGTTAAATCACCAATAATTTCACCGGTATATTTATCAGTTATACGAGTTCCTACTGGCACTTTAACGGTAATATCTTTACCTCGTTTACCCGTACAATCTGAACCTTGTCCATTTTGACCACGTTCTGCTCGGTAGTTTTTTTCAAATTGAAAATCAACCAATGTATTTAAATTTTCATCGGCAATAAAAAATACATCACCACCGTCTCCACCATCGCCACCATCAGGACCACCTTTAGGTATATATTTTTCTCGGCGGAAACCAACACAACCATTTCCGCCATCACCAGCTTCGACACGAATTGAAGCTTCATCTACAAATTTCATTATTTGTCCTCTTTCTTTCGGTTAATCAGCCAGCCTTTTCTTGGTTGCCATAAATGGTGTCCAACTGTTGCAAACATTGCCCCAGCGACCACAGATACTGCGCCAATATAACCTAAAATATTTAAATATTGCATTGCAAACTTTTCTGGCCATAGTAAAGCAAATAAATCTGAAAAAATCAGTGCAAAAAGTGGTGTTAATGTGGTTATTGCACTTACTTGTGCAGCTTGCCAACGTTCCATTGCCATAACCAAAGCACCATAAGCAATAATAGTATTCAACCCGCAAAAAATAATAGCAAACAATTGGCTAAAATCAGCACTGACTATTTTCGTTGGTGATGCTAGAGGCCATAAAAAAATACTACAAATAAGATAAATCAACCAAAGTAGCTGTTCTGCTCGTAATTTTTTTAATAATACTTTTTGTGCTAACGCATAACATGCCCATGAGATAGAAGCCAGTAAGGCCAGCCAAACACCTATGCCATATGAAGACATATTAGCAAAAAGATCGGCTAGATTTTCATTAAAAAACAACCCTAACCCAATTAATAATATGGTAATACCAATAATTTGTGTTGGTCTTAATTTTTCTTTGAAAATAATTGCACTGGAAATCATAAATATTACAATTCCAGTTTGGCCAACAACCTGAGCAGTAGTTGCAGATAAATACTGAACAGCTGTTGCAAAAAGTGCAAAATTACCGAGTAGACCAAATCCAGCAATCATCAATAAGATAAAACGGCGACGTTTTTTGAACATAGCTAAATTAGGAAACTGTTTTTTATAAGCCAGCCATAGTGTAATACCGATAGCTGAGATACTTAATCGTGACCAAGCTAATGTTAATGGATCAATAACAACTAATGCATATTTCATAGCAATTGGCACTAGTCCCCACATAACGGCTGTTAACATGGCTAATGCAAAACCTAATTTAACATTTTGCTGTTTTATCATAATGAATTATATAAATTTTCAAGAAATGAAAAAAGCCCCACAATGACTGTGAGGCTTCTATAACTTACTAAACCGCTGGTTTACTAGCTGTTAGCAACTACACTAACATAACGGCGGTTTTTAGGTCCTTTAACTTCGAACTTAACTTGTCCATCCACTAAAGCGAATAGGGTATGATCACGACCACAACCTACGTTAGTACCTGGGTGGAATTGAGTTCCACGTTGACGAACTAAAATGTTACCCGCAAGAACTTCTTGAGAACCATAACGTTTAACACCTAAACGTTTACTCTGGGAATCACGACCATTACGTGATGAACCACCAGCCTTCTTATGTGCCATTGTTCGATACTCCTATTAAGCGATTGCAGTGATCTTCACATCAGTGAACCACTGACGGTGACCTTGTTGTTTACGATAGTGTTTACGACGACGGAATTTAACAATTTTCACTTTCTCGCCACGACCGTGTTCAACAATTTCTGCTTTAATTGTTGCACCTTCAACAAACGGAGCACCAACTTTGATGTCTTCACCATTTGCTACCATTAAAACTTTATCGAAAACAACTTCTGAACCTGTTTCGACTTCAATTTTTTCCAAGCGAACGACTTGTCCTTCGCTAACTCGGTGTTGTTTACCACCACTTTGGAAAACTGCGTACATACTTAACTCCGCAATAAAAAGCAGACGATTCCTGATTAAAAATATATGTCTGCATTGATTAATCTTATAGGGCGTGAATTTTACGCAAAATTTATGCTTGTTGCAAGCGCTGTTTAATAAAAGATCGCAAAAAGTCACAAAAAAGATCTTAGACCTGCAATTTTCACACTACAATATAGTTAAATTATTATTTATTTGAACAATATTGATTGTTAAAAATAATAGGGACTATAACTATTAGTATAGTTATTATCAATTCAAACAACTATTGATGAAAAAAAATCCATATATAAAAGTTAACATGAACAACTATATAACATTACTTATACTTTTCTCAAAAAAATTTACGATAGCACTGAAAATAACTAATTCAACTAGTACATTAAAATAGCCATAAAAAAGGATTGCCAATTAGTGGTAAATAAGTATAATTAGCCGACTAAATAAATTAGGTAATGACAATTGAATTACAATTCAAGAATACTTCCTTCTCGCGAAACTTTAGCAAAAGCACAAAGATTTAATGATGAAATTATTGAGGTTTCAGGCGTTGATCTTGTCTTAAGTTTAATCACCACCGCCGATTTAATTCGATCAAATATTTATGCACAACTAGCCAAAGATTATGATGTATCTGAAGGAAAATTTGCCTTGTTAATGTCACTATATAGTGAAGGAGAAACTTGCGCTAGCGAGTTAGCATTAAGAGTTGGCGTAACACCAGCAACCGTTTCGGTAATGGTGAAACGAATGTTAGCAGCACCCGATCCTTTAATATCAATGACCAAAAGTGGAGAAGATGGCCGCTCTCGACTAATCACCCTTACTGCAACAGGGGAAAATCTTATCCAAAAGGCATTACCTAATCACTTAAAATCGATTCGTGCTTTTGCTCAAGTCTTAAATCCACAAGAGCAGGAATCTTTAATTGCAATGTTACGCAAATTATTGCGTAAATAATTGCCAATAATTATTCATAATCATGATATTTTAACAATATACTTAGTTGACTAAATAAATGAAAAATAAATTAAACTTAAATTTACCCAAAAACATTAAAATTCCTGCTATATTTTTATTGCTACTTCTATTTGGATCTACATTAATTTGTCTTGGTTCAAGAAATGATGCAGTAACTGTTGCTAAAAGTATCAAATCAGGGGTATTAACCGCTGATGAAATCAATGTTGCCTTTCAAAATGTAGGTGGAAAAGTAATTAAACGCTTTGTCCAAGAATCACAATTCGTTAAAAAAGGCGACCCATTAATGCAACTTGAAGATATTGATACCAAGCTATCAATTGATCGCTTGCAAGCATTAGTTGATAGTCAAACTGCTGCTGTTAATCAAGAACAAGCAGCAATCGAAATCACTGAAAATGAAATCAATCTAAATGAGTTATCAACTTGGCGAAAAATTGAGGAAGTTAAAGCTAACCTTGAAGCGGCAAAGTCTGCTCGTGATCTAGCTAATACTGAATTTCAACGCCATACTCAATTAAGAAAAACGGGTGGTACTTCTCAATCACAACTTGATGCAGCACGAAATGTCTACATTAGTACCAAAATGCAAGTGGTACAGATTGAAAGCCAATTATCAACCTTAATGATTGGCGCAACTCCAGACCAAATTAACCAGTTTGAACAAACTAGAAATGCCACAGGTATGACATTGCAATCGATTACTATTGATCGACAAAAACTGCAAAATCGTCAAAATCAGCTTGCTCAAATTAAAGCGCAATTAGCACAAGCTCAAGCTGATTTAAAACAATTACAAGTCAATTACGATCGACTAACATTAGTTGCGCCAGAAGATGGTAAAGTTCTAAAACTGATGTTTGAAGATGGTGAGATGGCACCTGCTGGAGCACCAGCTGTATTATTAGAAACTGATCGCAAATATGTCGATATCTATGTTAATGAAAAAATGGTCAATGATTATCAACCAGGTACAAAGGTGAAAGCGAATGTTATCGCATTAGATAAAACCGTAAAAGGCACCGTTCGATTTGCAACTGCTGCGCCATCATTTGCTGACTTACGCATGACTCGAGAACGAGGACAGGCTGATTTAACATCTTACCAAGTCAGAATTTATATGGAATCTATTCCACAACTATTAACCGGTATGACAATTGAGGTTGATCAATGATGCGACAAAACATCATTAAATCTATGCTTGAAGAGCTTGATGCTATGTTATCAGGCCACTTCATTCCTTATTATAAAGTGTGCTTAGGTTTAGCTGCAATCGTATCACTTATTTTTTCAATTGTTCTGAGCCATGGTTCAGTTTTTGAAGGAAAAATCGCCGTTATTGATCTTGATGGTTCTAATTATTCAACTGAATTAATCAGTAAGGTAAATACGTCACCATTTATTGAAATAACAGAAGTGATTCGATCGCCAGTTAATCCAATTACATTGGTTTCTCATGATCGTAATTTAGGCGTGTTATATATCCCTAAAGGGCTAGAAAAATCGTTAAAAAAAGGTGATCAGACGGTTAAATTAGGTTATTTTGCTGATGACTCAAATGATGCCCAAAATGCTAAAGTAATGCAAAGCCTGAATGAAATTATCCCTGAATCAGGTGCAGAATTAAGTGTTGGTAAAGTCGCAGCATTAGGACTAGGTCGAGAAGCAACAGAAGCGACCTTATCACCAATGCAATTAAAAACGAGAACCATGTTTAATCCAGCTAGTTCATCAACAATATCCACTATTATCTATTTTGTTTACTTCTTTTCATCATTAACCTATGGTTTAACCTCGTTAATGATTATTGGTCGATTAAAAACCATGGGGATGTGGAATACAGTAATCGAACGTGGTTTTTTACCATTATTAGCCAGAACAGTGCCTTATGCCCTATTTTATACAACGGCTTTAACCTTAATCACGGCAATATTGGTAATATTTGGTCAACTACGCTTTGATGGTAACTATTTTACTTTCGTACCAAGCATTTTTATGACTGGTTTAGCTTTTGGTTGGTTAGGTTTACTACTATCTTGGAAAACTAACCATCCTGGCGAAGGAGCTAGTAAAATGATTTTCCTTGTCCCTCCCGGCTTTATTATGGGTGGTTCAACCATGGCTGTAGGTATTATGCCAATATGGGCATTTTATGTTAGTCATGCCTTTCCATTAGTTTGGTTATTTCGCTTTTTTCGTGATATAGGCATCCGCGGACGTTCATTTATCGATATGCTATCTACATATGGTATTTTCATTATCTATTTAACAATTATTGCTTTTGTCGTAATGATGTTTGTTAATCGCAGTAAAAATAGCCAACCAGAATAAAAAATAACCTCATAAATTATTGAAACACCAATCGGTGTTTCAATATCAACTGCAGTATTCTCTTGATTATAATTTTCAATTAACAACCTTATAATCAATTACATTCATAAATTTGTGATATAGATCACATTAAACAGTGAAAGCGAATATTCATTTATTGTTTAGTTTACTTTCTTTTATGTGATTTCTCTTTTAAGTTAAATTTTTGAATAATAATATTAATCTCCTTTTTATTGTTTATCTTTCACATTGAAACCTTTCGTTTCGTTTCAAATGAAAATAATATTTCAATTTTTCCTTGTATAATCAGTTTTGTGACCTATCTATCATTTTTCGATCCCTTATCTATGTTTAAATTTAATAAAGGAATGAAAGTTGAACGAGTGGTAAAAATGAATAAAGAAATAATCAATACTTTGCAGCGTAGAGAAAAAATTATTCATTTACTCGATACAGAGAATACCGTATCAGTTAATAAATTAAGTAAATTATTTAAAGTATCTAGCGTTACCATCCGAAACGATTTAAGACACCTTGAAGAAAAAGGTTGTATATTGCGCTGTTATGGTGGCGCAATGTTAAATAAATCCTTTGCATTGGATAAGCCATTATTAGACAAAAGCCGTATCAATTCGATCATAAAAAATAAAATTGCTCAGCGAGCTGCTGAAATGGTTAATGATGGAGACCGAATCATTCTCGATTCAGGATCGACAACAGCAGCTATGGTTCCCTATTTACGTAACAAAAAGAACTTAATTGTCTTTACTAATGCTGTAAATATTGCCTATGAATTATCAACTAATAACGACATAGAAGTAATTATTGCTGGTGGTAACATCAGAAAAAAAGCTTACTCCATTTCCGGTCCTACAGTAGAACAACAATTAAGAATGTACCATTTTGACAAGCTTTTTTTAGGTGTTGATGGTTTTGATCTAGATGCTGGTATTACAACACCAAATTTCGGTGAAGCCAATGTTAACAGAGTAATGTGTCAAGTTTCTGGGCAAATTATCGCAATGACTGACTCAACAAAATTCGGTCGTAAAAGTTTCTGTACGATTGAAAAAATTAATCTAATTAAAACCCTAATTACTGATACAAAAATTCCAAAAGATTATCTAGAACAATTACATAAATTAGGAATTAATGTAGTAATTGTAGATGATTAAACGTTATAAATTTATTGAAATGATTAAAAAGGATATAGAAGGATATAGATTATGCAAAAATATTTGAATTATTCGTTAGATTGGTTAGAACAACACGGAGCTCAACATACTGCGAAAGAAATTTGTCAACAACCACAAATTTGGCGAAATTTATTACAAATCATTTTACAAAAGCAAAATCAGTTACAATCATTTTTACAACCTTTACTTTCCGATCCAAATCTAGAAATAATTTTGACCGGAGCAGGCTCATCCGCTTTTGGTGGTGTTGCTCTAGCACCATGGCTAAGAGAACAGACTCATCGTAACGTTCACGCTTATGCTACAACAGAGATTGTCACTAATCCTCAGCAATATTTATCACCAAATAAAAAAACGTTAATTGTCTCATTTGCGCGATCAGGAAATAGCCCTGAAAGTGTTGCTGCAGTCAAATTAGCAGATCAAATAGTTTCTGACTGTTATCATCTATTTTTAACCTGTAACCCAACCTGTGCATTAACAGAGTATGCGGCTAAAGAAAATAATTCTAAGCGTATTTTACATCTGGTCATGCCTGAAGGAACTCATGACTTAAGTTTCGCAATGACATCGAGTATTAGTAGTATGATGCTTGCCACCCTTTTATTGCTAGACAATGTTGATTTAGAAAAAGCACACAATGCAGTAATGGAAATTGCCAGTATTTGTGAAGAGAAGCTTTCAAGCTGGCAATCAATAACCAAACAGTTAGCTGGTAAAGAACATGATCGCGTTATCTATGTTGGTAGTAGCTGCTTCACAGGTATTGCACAAGAATCTGCATTAAAAATTTTAGAATTAACCGCCGGTAAAGTAGCAACCCGCTTCGATTCAATATTAGGACTACGTCATGGTCCAAAATTTATGGTTGATAAAAAAAGTTTAGTTGTCTGTTTTTTCTCAAGCGAACCATATGTTAACCAATACGATATTGACCTATTTAATGAACTTGTTCATGACAAAATTGCTGCTGACGTCATTGCACTAACAAGTCAAGAGAGTATTGATCAACAAATATTATCGGTGAATAGCAAACTCCCTGATTGTTGGTTAATTTTTCCTTATCTAGTTTTTGCACAAATGTTAGCGTTTGAAAAATCACTTTATCTTGGATTAAATCCAGATAACCCTTGTCCAACAGGAGAAGTTAATCGAGTAGTAAAAGGCGTTAATATTTATCCATTTAATAAAAATTAATCATCTGAATATGTTAAACAAATAAACAAAAGGACTTAATAGCAATGAGCACACCTAATATTCTTATGACACGTATCGATAATCGTTTAGTTCATGGTCAAGTTGGCGTAACTTGGGTTAATACACTTGGTGCGAATCTATTATTAGTCGCCAATGATAGTGCTTCGCAAGATCCAGTCCAACAAAATCTAATGGACATGGTTGTCGCTGAAGGCATTCAAACTCGTTATTTTACCTTACAAAAAACTATCGACATTATTGGCAAAGCAGCAGAAAGGCAAAAAATTTTCATTGTCTGTAAAACACCACAAGATGTATTAACCCTCGTTAAAGGCGGCGTACCAATCAAATTTGTCAATGTTGGCAATATGCATTTTTCCGAAGGTAAAAAACAAATTCATAAAACAGTTTCTGTCGATGAATCAGATATCGCAGCATTTAAAGAACTTGAACAATTAGGCGTAACTTGTGAAATCCGCCGAGTACCTGATGAAGCTGGCGAAAAAATAGCGGATTTAATCAATCTATCTTAACTTAAGGGAGCATACTATGTTAATGGATGCATTATTAATTGGACTTCTAGCCGGTATAGCTGGTGTAGATTTATTTGATGGCCTGACTCATTTACACAGACCGATCGTAATAGGGCCGTTAGTTGGATTAATTTTAGGTGATGTTACAACCGGTTTATATGTTGGAGGATCATTAGAACTGGTATGGATGGGAATGGTACCGTTAGCAGGGGCACAACCACCTAATGTGGTTATCGGTGGTGTGATAGGTACTAGTTTTGCAATCTTAACTCATGCAGATCCTAAAGTTGCAATAGGTATTGCCGTACCATTTGCTATTGCAGTACAAGGATGTATCACTATTTTATTCACCATATACTCACCAATGATGCATAAATGTGATCGTTTCGTTGATCAACTCAATTTTAAAGGAATTGAATGGGTTAACTATCTTGGTATGATTATTCTTTTTGGTTTCTATTTTATTGTTGCTTTCTTACCTATCTACTTTGGTGCTGATGCAGCAACAGCACTAGTTCAGAAATCACCACAATGGTTGCTTGATGGTCTTAGTGTTGCTGGAGGTATGATGCCTGCCATCGGTTTTGCAATGCTAATGAAAATTATGATGAAAAAAACCTATATTGCTTATTTCATTTTAGGTTTTCTTGGTGTGACTTTCCTTAATTTGCCAATTTTAGCAATTGCATTAGGCGCTTTAGCTATAGCAATGATTGATTTCTTTAATTATGGCCGTGAAAACAACGATAGTAACAAGCCAGTAAGCTCAGATTCAGTGGAGGTGGAAGATGGAATTTAATAACGATCATGATAAAAAAATGGCCGAGAAAGAAGCAAAACGTATGGAACAAGCATTAGCGACAAGCAAAGCCACAGCCGATACTTTTTATGATCAAAGCCAAGATGTAACACTAACCAAAGGTGATATTAACCGGATGGCATTTCGTTCTCTTGCTTTACAAGCATCGTTCAACTATGAACGTATGCAAGCTGGAGGGTGGCTTTATACTATCTTGCCAGCATTACGTAAAATACATAAAAACAAAGATGACCTTAAAAATTCGATGCATATGCATATGGAATTTATTAATGTCCATCCTTTTGACGTAACTTTCCTTTCAGGGTTAGTTCTTGCCATGGAGAAAGGCAAAGAAAATATTTCAACTATACGCGCAGTGAAAGTGGCGTTAATGGGACCATTAGGTGGAATCGGTGACGCATTATTTTGGTTAACTTTACTACCAATATGCGCTGGAATTGGTGCATCGTTAGCTTTAGAAGGTAGCTTTTTTGGACCAATAATTTTCCTACTAATGTTTAATATTGTGCATTTTGGTTTACGTTTTGGTTTAGCTCATTATGGTTATCATGCCGGTACCAGTGCTTTACCTTTATTAAAAACACACACAAAACGTATCTCACATGCTGCATCTATAATTGGTATGACAGTAATAGGAGCATTAGTTGCTTCGTATGTACATTTATCTACACCGTTAGAAATAAATGCAGGACAGGCTCATGTTGCGCTACAAGCTGATGTATTAGATAAATTGATGCCAAATATATTACCACTTGGTTTTACCTTAATTGTTTATAGTTTAATGAAACGTAATTTCTCACCAGTAAAATTAATTGGATTAACCGTTATTATTGGTGTTGTAGGTAAATTAGTTGGATTTTTATAGAGGAAATTATGTTAGGGATAATATTAACAGGTCACGGTAGCTTTGCTACCGGGCTTTACGAAGCCGCCACCCAAATTATTGGTAAACAACCACAATTTACGGCTATAAATTTTCCTGATGGTATGAGTAGTGAACAATTAGAGGAACAATTGCACCAAGCATATCAAGAAACTAATAGTGGTGATGGTGTCTTATTTTTAACAGATATTGTTGGAGGTTCTCCATTTCGATTATCAGCGATTTTAAGTTATCAACACCCAAATATTGAGGTAATTGGTGGTATTAATATGCCGCTTTTACTTGAAATTTTGTTACTACGTGAAAATTTAGATATTACAACCATTCGTCAAGAAACTATTGAAAATGGTAGGCAAACAATAACTAGCTTATGGCATGAACATCAAAAACAATCAACTATTGATAAGGAATGTTCTGATGGAATTTAAACAAATTTGTGCTCAAAAGGTTTTAACACCTGTTGGTTGGATTGATAATGCAATTATCAGTATTAATAATGGAAAAATTATTGATATTCAACCTAGTGAGAAACCTTGTACGAACCAAATAAAACTGTTACCAGCGCTCATAGATACCCATATTCATGGCGTCATGGGCGCTGACACTATGGATGCTACTCATGAATCATTAAATACCATAAGCTGTTTTTTAGCAAAACGCGGCGTTGGTGCTTTTTTAGCAACAACAGTAACTGAAAGTTATGAAAAGATTGAAGCTGCATTAATACAAGTTAAAAACAGTATAAAAAAAGGCGTTTCAGGTGCCACATTATTAGGTTCGTATTTAGAAGGGCCTTTTTTTAGTGATATACATAAGGGCGCTCATCCTGAAGAGTTTCTATGTGCACCAGATCGTGCAATAATTGAAAAATGGTTATCGCTAGCTGAAGGAACTTTGAAATGTATAGCTTTAGCACCAGAATACCCCAATGCCCTCTCTATTATCAAGTGGTTAAATGAACAAAAAATCCGCGTTATGTTAGGACATACTAATGCCGACTATCAAACAATTAAAGATGCAATATTAGCTGGCGCAAGCGGCGTGGTACATTGCTATAACGGCATGTCTGGATTACATCATAGACAACCAGGCGTTGTTGGTGCAGCATTAAGTATCGATAACTGTCAAACTGAAATTATCGCCGATGGCCACCATGTTCATCCAGCAGCGATTAAAATCGCCCATAAATGTTGTGGAAAAAATCTGTTACTAATTACCGATGCAATGCAAGCAACAGGAATGCCAAATGGCGATTATTATTTAGGTAAATTACTAGTACATATGCAAGATGATGTTGTTCGGACTGATAATGGTGGTTTAGCTGGTAGCACGTTGACCCTTGAGCGTGCGGTAACTAATTTTGCTGATTATACTAACATACCTTTCGAACAGGCTTGGTTACATGGTAGTTATTATCCAGCTAAAGCATTAGGGATTGATGATACTTTAGGTAGTATTGCGCCAAACAAATTAGCCAATTTAGTATTATTAAATGATGATAATCAAATTGTTGCAACCATTATAAATGGTAATGTTGTTTATCAAACATCAGATGATCTTAGCAATATTTTGATTTAAAAATCTATACGCTTTTTAATAAAATGAGAGGTATAAGGGTTAATCATGTAGGCGTCTACATGTCTATTAAATCCATTTTCTTTCCTCTTATTATATAAGGATCGATAAGTAATATAGAGTAAAAATATACTATTTGATTGAAATAATTATTGGTGTTTACCTCCTACTTATCACAAGCAATATCATGGTGATCTTATCTCCTCGAACGTTACTTAAGAGGTTATTTATGCGAAAATTAAAATTAATATTAGGCCTATCTTTTGCTTTATCTTTCTCAACACAAGCATTAGAAACAGTAGATAATTATACATTAGAACAAGTGGTGGTTTTCAGCCGTCATGGATTACGAGCTCCATTAGCTAGTCCAAATAGTACTTTAGGTAAAGTAACCCCTAATCAATGGCCACAATGGGATACACCTGCTAGTTATTTAACTACCCGAGGTGGAGTATTAGAAAGTTATTTTGGACATTATTTTAGTGAATGGTTAGTTGATAATAAATTATTAAGCGAAAATACATGTCCAACAGAAAAAGATGTATATATTTATACTAATAGCTTACAACGAACTATAGCAACTGGTCAGTACTTTGCGGTTGGCGCTTTTCCTGGTTGCATTGTCCCAATTATTCATAAAGAAAAATTAGGCACTATGGATCCTACATTCTTTCCTGTAATTAAAGATGATAGCCCAACATTTAAAGAGTCTGCCATTGCATCAATCAATCAAATTGCTGATACAAATGGTATTGAAGGTTTAAATAAAAAATTGGATAACGCCTATAATGACATGTCCAAAATAATCAATTACGCAAATTCGGCAAATTGTTTAAATGATAAACAATGTGATTTTACTGCTTTACCAACTAAACTTATTATTGAAAAAGGCAAAGAACCAGGTATAACAGGTCCTCTTCGTACTGGAACATCAATTGCGGATGCCTTTATTTTACAATATTACGAAGGGGCACCATTAACCGATATAGCCTGGGGTAAAATAAAGAATAACAAGCAATTTGAGAAATTAGTCGCTATCAAAGAAAATTATAATACCGTATTATTTGGTTCGCCTGTTGTAGCCAAACAAATCGCAGCCAATTTAGTTAATTATATCAATCAAACATTTTCAGAAAAAAACAACAAAAGCAAATTTACGTTTTTAGTCGGCCATGACTCAAATGTTGCATCACTATTTTCCGCCATAAAAATTAAGTCGTATACACTGGCAAATCAATTTGAAACTACGCCAATTGGTGGAAAAGTTGTATTTCAAAAATGGCGCGATAACAAGACTGGCGAAGCATTAATGAAAATTGAATATTTTTATCAGTCAACCGATCAAATTCGTAACTTGACCCAATTAAATAGGAAAACTCCTCCGCAAAAAATTGTATTAGAAATGGAAAATTGTCCAACGAATAAAGATGGTTTTTGTTCATTTTCAACATTTAAACAAATCATGAATGATGTTACTAAATAATGCTTGATATATTGATTGTATGCTTAGGTTTAATAAAAATTCGGGCATACAATCAAAAATCTATTATTTAACAGTTATATTAGTAATCTATACTTAAATTATGACTTATCAAAGTCTACATACTATCTAAAGAAAAAGTTTACCACAACTTTAATAACTAATTGAATCAACATAGATGTAGCATTTTGCTTATAAAAATTATTTTCAAATCGTTAACTAGCAACTAGCTTCATATCTACAAAACCCAATGCATTCATTTTAACTTGGCTTCCGAAAATGGCTATAAATCATAGTGAATGCAACAAAACAAAGAAAAATTGCCAGATGAATATTTTTGGGTCGCAAATAAAAATATGATCTAGGTCACAAAAGAAACTTTTTTATATTGCAATAAAAGAATATAGTGACAAAATGTTACCCGTAACAGAGTAGTTTAGAGAATAAACTAATGACCGAGAAGAAAAATATTTTCATTTTTATGGGGGTATCCGGAAGTGGTAAATCAGTTGTTGCTAAACAAATTGCCGATAACCTAAATGCGGCTTTTTTAGATGGCGACTTTTTACATCCCAAAGCCAATATATTAAAAATGCTTAGCGGTATTCCGCTAAATGATGAAGATAGACTGCCGTGGCTAAATCTAATTAGTAACGCCGCATTTGCGATGAGTAACGTCAATGATGTTTCGATCATAATTTGTTCCGCATTAAAACAACAATATCGAGATATTATTCGTGGCGAAAATAAAAATATTCACTTTATTTACCTAAAAGGAAGTTTTGCGGTTATTGCACAGCGTCTAGCTGAACGTAAAGGACATTACCAAAAATCTGGCATGTTACAGTCACAATTTGACACCTTAGAAGAACCTACTGCCGATGAAAAAGATGTCTATGCTATCAATATTGAACAATCGCTAATTGATGTTATTAATGAAACTACGCAGGTTATTAATTCAATATGTAATTGTGAATAAATTTATAACAATAAAAAATAAAAAAGATCGGAGAGGTTAATGTGAATTCCACTATTTTAGCTGTAACGCAGCGTATTATTAATCGTTCTAAAGCATCACGTGAGGCTTATTTACAAAAAATAGAACACGCTATGTTAAAAAAAGTCACTCGAGCAAGTTTACCTTGTAGCAACTTAGCACACGGCTTTGCCGCTTGCTGTTTAGATGATAAAAATGATCTTAAAAATATACTAAAAAGCAATATCGGCATTATCAGTTCTTATAATGACATGTTATCTGCACATAAACCTTATGAATCTTACCCCGAACAAATTCGCAAAGTATTACATGAAATAGGTGCTGTTGGTCAAATGGCCGGTGGCGTACCCGCCATGTGTGATGGAGTAACCCAAGGTGAACCAGGGATGGAAATTTCACTCATGAGCCGAGATGTCATTGCAATGTCAGTTGCTGTTGGCTTGTCGCATAATATGTTTGATGGAGCTCTTTATCTTGGCGTTTGCGATAAAATCTTACCCGGGTTATTTATTGGAGCTCTATCTTTTGGGCATTTACCGGCTATTTTTGTCCCTTCAGGACCAATGCCATCAGGCCTATCGAATAAAGAAAAAGTTCGTATTCGCCAACTTTATTCGGAAGGAAAAGCATCACGTGAAGATCTATTAGAATCTGAATCTGCATCATACCATTCTAGCGGAACCTGTACTTTCTATGGTACAGCGAATAGTAACCAAATGGTCATCGAATTAATGGGTTTACATTTACCTGGTGCAGCCTTTGTACATCCAGAAACAGCATTACGTTACGAATTAACAAATGCAGCAGCAAAACAGATTACGCGCTTAACGAACCAATCAGGTAATTATATGCCTGTCGGTAAAATGGTTGATGAAAAAGTCATTGTTAATGGCTTAGTTGCTCTATTAGCAACAGGTGGGTCAACCAACCTAACCATGCACATTGTTGCTATGGCTAAAGCTGCTGGTATTATTATTAATTGGGATGATATTTCTGATTTATCAACTGTTGTACCTCTACTTAGTCGAATATATCCAAATGGACCTGCTGATATCAATTATTTCCAAGCGGCTGGTGGAACGTCATTACTTGTAAGAGAATTATTAGCTGGCGGCTTATTACATGAAGATGTTGAAACCGTTGTGGGACGTGGACTAAGCCGTTATACCAAAGAACCAATTTTAGAAAATGGCAAACTAATTTTCCGTGAAGGCCCTACTAAATCTTTAGACGAAAATGTGATTGCATCAATCAAAAAGCCTTTCAATTCCCATGGTGGGCTAAAGGTTATGTCAGGCAATTTAGGTCGAGCCATAATGAAAACATCTGCTGTTACTGCAGAGCATCAAATTATTGAAGCTCCTGCCGTAGTTTTTAATAGTCAATATGATTTAGATGCAGAATATAAAGCAGGCAACCTCAATAAAGATTGTGTTGTAGTTGTACGCTATCAAGGGCCAAAAGCTATCGGGATGCCGGAACTACATAAATTAATAACACCATTGGGCGTGTTACAAGATCGCGGTTATAAAGTTGCCTTATTAACTGATGGTCGCTTATCTGGCGCCTCAGGTAAAGTACCAGCTGCAATTCATGTCACACCTGAAGCTTATGCTGGAGGATTGTTAAGCAAAGTACAACAAGGCGACATGATTCGTGTCAACGGTCAAACTGGCGAAATCACATTATTGGTCGACGAAGCGGAACTAGCAATGCGACAAGCAGAACCAATCGATTTAACCGATTCACATCGAGGCTTTGGCCGAGAACTTTATTCGGTTATTCGAGAGAATCTTACTTCAGCAGAAGAAGGCGCCGTTAGCTTTTAATTCAATTTATCTGCCGCCATATGCGGCAGATATCGTTAAAATTAGGCTAAAAAACCCCTTTCCTCAAAATTTTTTAAGATAATACTCAATTGTTAACTTTGTGATTTATTTTTTAACAAAATTATCCACCAACAAATTAACCACATCTTTCATTTTGCCATGCAATGATGCTTTTACACTATAAAGCGCCATTCCCATCACTTGTGAACTATGTATTTCCGGCGGCATAACTAGTTCATACTCACTTGTTTTAACATCTAATAAAGCTGGACCAGGATGAGCCAAGAATGATTGCACGGCCGCTTCAAGCAAATCAGAATTATCAACTCTAATTGAATACAAACCCATTGCATCGGCAACTTTAGCAAAATCAGGATTTTTTAAATCAGTATAGTGTTCGACAAGCCCTTCCGATTTTTGTTCTAATTCAACAAAATTAAGTGAACTATTATTTAGTACGATAACTTTGATGGGTAGATTCTCCTGAATTGTAGTCAATAAATCACCTAACAGCATACTAATACCACCATCCCCGGATAAGGTAATAACTTGACGATGAGGAAAGGCTTTTTGCACACCCAATGCTTGTGGCATCGCATTGGCCATAGTGCCGTGTTTTAAACTAATAACGGTACGTCTTTCACCATTGGTTGAGAAATGGCGACATGCCCAAACCATCGCCGAACCAACATCAGCACAAAGTACCGCATCATCATTAGCATATTTATCAATCAATTCGGTTAAATATTGCGGGTGAATAACTGTTTTTGATGGTATCGCTTTTTTATTTAATTTATCGATTGCTTTAATGTGTAATTCACAACATTTATCCAAAAATGTCGTATCTGTTTTTTCGTCAACTAGTGGTAATAATGCCGCTAAAGTTGCTTTGCTTGCCCCAACTACACCAACCTCTACACTATGGCGGTGACCAAGATGAGTAGCATCGATATCGACCTGAATAATTATTGCATTATCTGGATAAAACTGAGACCAGGCAAAATCAACACCCAACATTAAAAGCACATCACAATCTTTAATAGCCGTGGCGCCAGACTCCATACCAAACATCCCCGTCATACCGACATTATAGGGATTATCATATTCAACAAAATCTTTAGCTCTTGATGTGTGGACTATTGGTGATTTTAATTTATGAGCCAAATCAACTAATTCATCATGAGCGTCTGATACCCCATGCCCAGCAAAGATTGTCACTTTACTATTTTCATTTAAAATTTTAGAAATTTTAGCCAACTCATCATCAGATGGACGAATAATAGGATTCGGGTGATAGATATTGTATTCACTGTTATCCTCAACTTTAGTTAAACTAATATTGTAAGGAATAACTAAAACAGCAACCCCACGCTGATTAATCGCAGCTTGAACTGCTGCAGTGGTAATTCGCCTTGCTTGAGTTGGATCAGTAATTTGCTGACAAAATACAGAACAGTTTTTATAAACTGCTTCAAAGTCAACTTCTTGCGGAAAATCCGTTCCTTGTTGAGAAGTAACCAACTGACTAGCCAATAAAATAAGCGGTACTTTATTACGTTGTGCTTCATAAATACCATTAATAAAATGTAAACTTCCCGGTCCACAAGAACCAGCACATGCTGTTATTTGATCGGTCAAATAGGATTCAGCGCCAGCAGCAAAAGCGCCAACTTCTTCATGACGAACATGTACCCACTCAATATCACTTTTTTTAATAGCGGAAGTAATCTGATTTAATGTATCACCAACAATACCATAACAATGTTTCACACCGGCTTGAGCTAAAACATCAACAATAATCTGAGCAACTGATTTTTTTGATGACATACGGTCTCCTCAATATGGTTTAGAATTAAACAATTCAAGTTAACTAACTTACACCTAAGTTTTATGAATGCGAATAGTCGGAAAATAAAACAGCAGAAAATGTTAAAAATGTCATAAAGACAAATGACGGCATGGAATAATCTTTATTTGAAGATATTCCCTATTACTATAAATCAAGGTATTATGTCGAAAATCTACTCAACACTATAGAGCTACTTTTTGTGGAACATTTGTCATCTGGGCATAGTTTTGTATCATCAATGTCGGCTTTTTTGCCTAGTTATATAATCGAATATTATCCTCTTATTACTGTTTGTTTATTGCTTTTTATTGCTATTCTACTGTTTTCATTCAGTAAATTAAGAATGGATATTATTGCACTTCTCATTATAACCGCAATCACTGTTACCGGGGTATTAACCCCTGCTGAAGCACTTTCAGGATTTAGCGATCCAAACATTATCTTAATCGCATTGCTATTTGTCATTGGAGAAAGCCTAGTAAGAACCGGTATCTCTTACAAAATGAGTGAATATATATTAAAAGCAGCGGGTCAAAATGATATACGAATTATAACATTTATTATGTTAGGTATAGCATTATTAGGATCGATCATGAGCTCAACAGGTGTTGTAGCAATATTTATTCCAGTAGCGATTAGCATTGCCAATCATACCGGTATACATGTAAAAAAACTAATGATGCCACTATGTATTGCTGCGCTAATTAGTGGCATGATGACCCTAGTTGCTACTGCACCAAACCTAGTAGTGAATAGTGAACTGAGTCGAGCAAATTTAACCGAGTTTAGTTTCTTCTCTATTACACCAATAGGTCTCGGAGTATTAATCGTTGGTGTTATTTATTGCGTACTAACTCGCAATTGGTTACTGACAGCCGACCAAATTACACCAACCAATAGTCAACCACAAAGACGTAAAATTACCGACCTGATTAGAGATTATAAATTAATTGGTCGAGCGCATCGAGCGCAAATTCTTGCAGGATCCCCTTTTGTTGGTCGAACTATTGACGGTTTACATTTACGCAGTGAACACGGAGTAAATGTTATTGGTATCGAACGTTGGCGAAAGTTTCAAAAAGTCCTCATTCCGGTTAATGGAACCACCGAATTTAGAGAAAACGATATTCTTTTATTGGATATGTCCCATTCCGAAGCAGATTACCGTACATTTTTAACGACCAATAATCTTGAACCCAAAATTTTACGTGGTGAATATTTTTCCGAACAAGTAAAAGAAGTTGGCATGGCCGAGGTAGCATTACTCCCAGAATCATCATTATGTGGTAAAACGCTTAATGAGATAGATTTTAGAAGTAAATATTTTTTAACCGTGATTGGTATTTGGCGAAATCATGCTCCTGTTGAGACTAATAACTTATTCCAAGAACGCTTAGAAATGAGTGATACGTTATTAGTTTGTGGTGATTGGGGCTCAATCCAAAAACTTCAAACTCGTACCAGTGATTTTGTGGTGTTAGATTATCCATCAGATATTGATGATGTAGCCCCTGCTAGCTCGCAAGCTTATATAGCACTATTTAATCTAGCCTTGATGATTATTTTAATGGTTACCGGAATTGTGCCAAATGTTGTTGCCGCGCTCATCGCCTGTCTATTAATGGGAGCAACACGTTGTATTGATATGGCTAATGCCTATAAATCGATTCATTGGCCAACATTAATTCTCATTATTGGTATGATGCCTTTTGCAGTAGCTTTAAATAAAACTGGGGGAATTTCATTAATCTCGGAATGGCTTGAAATTCATTTACGATCGTTTGGTCCTTATATGGTGTTAACCTTTATCTTTTTATTGTGCTCAACAGTGGGATTATTTATTTCTAATACCGCAACTGCAATTTTGATTGCACCAATTGCGATTGATTTAGCCATAAAATTTGGCTATTCACCGTATCCATTTGCTATGACAGTCGCGATTGCAACATCGGCTTCTTTTATTACACCTGTTTCATCACCAATTAAAACAATGGTAGTGGCTCCAGGAGGATATAGCTTTAGTGATTTTGTTAAGATTGGCGTACCATTAACTTTTCTAGTGATGGCTGTTGATATAGCATTAGTACCAATCTTTTTTCCATTTTGAATATATAATATTTTCATAGTTGTAAATAATGTTATAATCATTTCGCTTCAAAAACTAAAAATATCAATAGGGATATAAGATAAAGTATAAAGGATACACAAAAAATGACTATGTTATTACGCCTTATAATTGCAATTTTATTTATAATATTTATCTATTTTTTAATGTCTGCCTATATGAGTTTGTTAGGTAAATGGTCATATAAGCGTATGTCAAAAAAAATCCAATCTGGAAAGATGAGCGATAAGGCTCTTATTCGTAATTATAACAAATTTAAAAAATCAAAAGATAATAAGATTATGGCTATTTTGATTTGTGGAGTATTTTTTAAATCATATATTAAATTACAAAATTGTACCTTTGAAGCTTATAAAGAAGGTATGATTCAACGTAATTTACCACTATAGCCTATCAGCTTTATAAAATACAAAAGTGATATCAATTAAGGATTCACTTTTGTGTATTAAAGATTCTTAATTTAATTTAAAGTATAATATCTATAATATTTTGATTATGGATATATTGCATATGCCACAAACAACCAAACCCTTAAATATTATTTTTGCAGGTACACCTGATTTTGCTGCCACACATTTAAAAGCTTTAATTAACTCAAACCATAATGTCATCGCCGTCTTCAGTCAACCAGATAGACCTGCTGGTCGAGGAAATAAATTAACGGCAAGCCCAGTAAAACAATTAGCAATCGAAAATAATCTTCCCATTTATCAACCGGCCACACTCAAAACAGAAGAAAATCAGCAAATCATTGCCAATCTTAATGCTGATATTATGATTGTGGTTGCTTATGGATTGATTTTACCTCAAGCTGTGCTTGATATGCCAAAACTAGGATGCTTAAATGTTCACGGTTCTTTATTACCTCGATGGCGAGGTGCAGCACCAATTCAGCGCGCCTGTTGGGCTGGTGATAGCGAAACCGGCATCACCATTATGCAAATGGATGCTGGCCTTGATACTGGGGATATGCTGTATAAATTAGCATGCCCAATTGAAGCGAATGATACTAGTGCAACATTATATGAAAAATTGGCTAAATTAGGTCCTCAAGCATTACTTGATACGCTAACACTAATTAACCAAGGAAAAGTTAAACCTGAAAAGCAACAACAATC
This sequence comes from Gilliamella sp. M0364, assembly GCF_016100565.1. Lineage (NCBI taxonomy): Bacteria > Pseudomonadati > Pseudomonadota > Gammaproteobacteria > Orbales > Orbaceae > Gilliamella > Gilliamella sp. M0364. The sequence continues at coordinate 102,688 of NZ_JACFSF010000003.1, forward strand.
ACAAGCCACTTATGCCGAAAAATTATCTAAGCAAGAGGCTAAATTAGATTGGAATTTATCAGCGAAACAATTGGAACGATGTGTACGGGCATTTAACCCGTGGCCAGTTAGTTACTTTGAAGTAAATGGTGAACCCGTAAAAGTTTGGCAAGCTCAAGTTATTACTGTTGAACATAATCAACCCATCGGCACCATTTTGCAGGCTGATAAAAAAGGCATCTGTATTGCCACTAGCGATGGGGCGTTAAATATGACAGTATTACAACCAGCAGGTAAGAAACCAATGTCAGCCCAAGATTTATTAAACTCTCGAAAAGCGTGGTTTGAAGTTGGTAAAATACTGGGTAATAACCAATAGTAAAAAAATATATTACAGGAAGCATCCTGTAATATTATGGTTTCTTGGCGAATAGCGTCGCAAAACGAAGTTTTATTCGGTTGCCATGGATATCCGTTTTATGCAATTCGCCAACATCCTCATTATATTTTATAATCTTCCAATCCTGATAATAATTACGTAGTTCATTCTCTTTAAACGTAAACGAAAAGCCAACTGTGCAAGGAAAATCATCCGTTGACATAGCACAAACAATTAAATTATAACCGCCTGATTTAGTTATCGTTTGCATATTGTGAATAATATCGGGAATTCTATTAGGTTGTAAAAACATCATCACAACGGTTGAAATAATTAAATCATAATTACCTGTTAAATTAGCTTGGTTTATATCATAAATAGATGCATTGATATGCGCTAAATGATCGTTGGCAATAATTTGCTGTAAATTATTAATGCTCATCTCTGACTTATCAACGGCATCAACATCAAAACCAAGTAGCTGCAAATAGAGTGAATTACGACCTGAACCACAACCTAAATCTAACGCTTTTCCGGCTTGAATCATTTGACAGATTTCTGATACGTCAGAATGGGTTTGCGTCATTTGATATTTTTTATGTGTATAATCTTCAGGTTGGCAATAAAAAGCCAGTTGGCACTGTAAATCATCGGATACATTAGCTATTCGATGCCATTGTTGAGGCTGAATAAAAGGCGGTTGATGCTCAACATCAAAAACATGTTGCGAAATAATCTCGCCTTGCTCAGTTAACATATCAAAATTCACACGACCTTTAATAATATTTAATTTGGCCCATGTTCCTACTTGGGTATTATGCTTTTCACAAAACATTTTCGGTAGAGTTGTTACATCCCAGACTGGTAGCGTTTTATAGCAAACTAAATTTTTCATCACTATTTACCAAACGAAGCCATTTAATAGTTGAGTATTATAGTCAACTATTAACCAAATAAACAACCTCTTTTTTAAAAATAAAATGCTAATTAAATAGGTAAAAATGAATTTATAGTAGCGAAGTTAACTATATCAACATATAATCATCAACATTCTAGACTATATAGTAAAAAATATTAGAGGAATAATTTATGGGATTTTTAACGGGTAAACGCATACTGGTTACCGGCGTGGCAAGTAATCGTTCAATTGCATACGGTATTGCAAAAGCGATGCACCGAGAAGGTGCTGAATTAGCTTTTACTTATCAAAGCGAAAAATTAAAAGGCCGCGTTGAAGAGTTTGCTGCTGATTTTAATTCTAAAATCGTTTTACCTTGCGATGTGGCACATGATGACAGTATCACATCGTTATTTACTGAGTTAGCCAAAACATGGGATAAATTTGATGGTTTTGTACACGCTATTGCTTTTGCGCCAGGAGATCAACTAGATGGTGACTATGTTAATGCAGTAACGCGTGAAGGTTTTGCAATTGCCCACGATATCAGCTCTTATAGCTTTGTCGCGATGGCTAAAGCGTGTCGTTCAATGCTTAATCCTGATTCAGCATTAGTTACCCTTTCTTACCTAGGTGCTGAGCGTGCAATTCCTAACTATAATGTGATGGGTCTTGCTAAAGCATCTCTAGAAGCAAACGTACGTTACATGGCTAATGCTATGGGACCTGAAGGTATACGTGTAAATGCGATTTCAGCAGGTCCTATTCGTACTTTAGCGGCATCAGGTATCAAAGATTTCAAAAAGATGTTATCACACTGTGAATCAGTCACTCCTATTCGCCGAACAGTAACCATCGAAGATGTGGGTAATTCAGCAGCATTCTTATGTTCGAACCTATCTTCAGGTATTACCGGTGAAGTTATTCATGTTGATGGTGGGTTTAGCATCGCTGCTATGAATGAATTAGAACTTAAATAATATAAACTTAAATGAAATAAGGTGTCAGAATAAATAACTGACACCTTATTTTTTAATTCATCACCGTGATATTTTTTATCTTAACCTCTAGATAATCAAACTTTTGTATAGAGTAAATTAATATTGCTGTCTAATTCAAAACATAGAATTTTTACTAATCCATTTTATCGGTAAATTCTTGCTATATCAGCTAATCTAAATCAAAAGCTCAGTATCTTAATTCTAAAAATTATCTATCACTTTTTGACAATTAAAATACAATTATGATGATTTAATAATCATTAAGTCTATTTTATAGAACCTTAAAAATCTAATAAATTATCATTACCCAAATAACATATGATCAAATTTTTCAATAGAATATAAATCGTGCTGTCGAATCCAATGGTTAATTTAATAATATTATTTGTAACACATTGGTGCATCTTTATTTTGCGAGGTAACGACACAAATAAGCGGTTGGTTCTGAAACCTGAACATCGAATTTGCTTTCTTTAGCAATATGAAAAACTTGTCCAGCTTCAAATATTTGCCAATCATTTGCCGTAGGCAATAACACTTTAAGTGAACCGGTTATGACGGTCATTTCCTCTGGATTATCAGTATTAAAAATATATTCACCTGGCAACATCACGCCAACAGAGACTTTACCGGTAGAACCATTTTCAAAGCCGATAGATTTCACTTTCCCTTCAAAATAATCATTAACTTTCAACATAAAATCCTCCTTTCCTCACTATTTTTAGTCATTAGCAATAATTTAATATTAGCTACAATAAAGTACTGTATAAAATTCACGCTATCAGCTTAATTGATTTCAACAAGCTATCCAACTATTATTTACTAATTAAAATTGGTCTCTTGAAACAAAAGTACTTCAAAAAATAAAACATTAGCAAAACTTGTTAAAATACGAAAAAATAGCATACAGATGGATTTTTTTCCGTTAAAATCTAACACTATTTGCTCAGTAACAGTTTGTTGGAGAAAACATGAAAATAGCAAAAAACACAGTGGTAAGTTTAGCATATCAAGTTCGTACTAAAGATGGTGTTTTAGTTGATGAAGCAACAACAGTAGCACCACTCGAATATCTACACGGTGCAGGAAACTTATTACAAGATCTTGAAAATTCCTTAGAAGGCCATCAAGTTGGTGATAAATTTGACGTTGAACTAGTTAATCCTTATGGTGATTTTAATGATGCACTAGTACAAAATGTGCCACGTGACGTTTTTGTTGGTGTTGACGAACTTGAAGTCGGTATGCGTTTTTTTGCTGACACTGATCAAGGCTCTTTACCTGTTGAAATTACTGCAATTGATGGCGATAGTGTAACTATCGATGGCAATCATATGCTAGCAGGCCAAGATCTAAATTTCAATGTCGAAGTATTAGCAATTCGTGAAGCGACACCAGATGAAATATCGCATGGACATATTCATGGTGCGCATGGTCACGACCACGGGCATGGTGGCTGCGGTTGTGGCGGACATGACCATGATGAAGATGAAGAAGAAAGCGGTTGTTGTGGCGGTGGTCACGGCGGATGTGGCTGTCATTAATTTTCGAATAAATAACCAGTTAAAAAGCGCTAACAAGCGCTTTTTTATTTGCTGTAAAAATAATTTCATTACTGCGAACTTGTTCACAACGTTATATATCTCTACTTATTATTTTTCACAACATAGCTAATAATCACATTTTGTGTGAATAACAAGAATCCAATTATGTCAGAACAAAAAACCACCTTAATGCCTCGAGAAAAATTATTACTATTTGGTGTCGAAACACTATCTGATGCGGAATTACTCGCCCTTTTCTTACGCACAGGTATACGTAATTTACCAGTCCTAGATTTATCGCAAAAATTATTAAATGAATTTGGCTCATTTTATCATTTAATAAATGCTAGCCACGATGAGTTTTGTAAAAAGCAAGGTCTTGGAACTGCAAAATATACTCAATTAAAAGCGGTTGTTGAACTTTCTAATCGTTATTTAAAAGTTAAAATAAGCCATGAAAATTACTTAACATCGCCAAGCTTGACCCATCATTACCTAGCTAGTCGCTTAATGGATAAAGATCGTGAAATTTTTATGGTGATATTTTTAGACAATCAACATCATGTCATTACTTCTGAAGAGATGTTTGTTGGAACCTATAATTGTGTAGAGGTTCATCCGAGAGAAGTAGCTAGACGGGCATTACAACACAATGCAGCAGCATTAATTTTAGCTCATAATCATCCATCAGGATTGGCTGAACCAAGTCAAGCTGACCGGATATTAACAAAGAAAATTGAACAAGTTTGTGAATTAATAGATGTCCGCATTGTTGATCACCTTGTGATTGGTAAGGGAGAGTATGTTTCTTTTGCCGAACGAGGATGGATTTTATAATTACTTTTACTTACAATATAAAATTACTAAACCAATTAATGAATAAACTATGAACCAACAACTGGAATTATTAGAAACTAAAGTCGCATTCCAAGAAATGACCATTGAAGAACTCAATCAAATGGTTGTTAATCTTCAAGCAGATATCAGCAAACTTAAAGAACAATTAATGTTATTGTCACAAAAGTTACAGGCTACACAAACCTCAAATATTGCTAATTTATCAGAAGAAACACCGCCTCCTCACTATTAACTACGAGTTTAATAATTCGAGGAGCTCTAAAATCTACTTTTTACCAATAAAATTATACCCTCGATAAGAAAGCAGAGAAATTAAAATCAAGAAACAACTGACCCATTTTGTCCATCGCCCAAATAAACAATTACGCCAGCCAAAGTTGTAAATACCGACTCTAAATTCATAATTATTGCAAAGCAAATCGTAAAATTGTAGTAATAAAAATACTCAATTAGGTAATATCTAGATAATAAAAAACCGGCTAAATAGCCGGTTTTAGTTTAAGCTTTAATTATTTTTATTCAGCTGCTGCTTCTGCTTCTACCGCAGGGCGATCAACTAATTCAATATAAGCCATTGGAGCATTATCTCCATCACGGAAACCACATTTTAAAATGCGAACATAACCACCTGGACGGGTAGCAAAACGTGGACCTAAATCTGAAAATAATTTTTTTACTGTATCTTTATCACGGATACGAGCGAAAGCCAGACGGCGATTAGCTACGCTATCGCTTTTAGCTAACGTAATTAACGGCTCAACGACACGACGCAACTCTTTTGCTTTAGGCAATGTTGTTTTGATAATTTCATGTTCAACTAATGAACTTGTCATATTACGAAACATCGCTTGACGATGGCTGCTATTTCGGTTCAGTTGACGACCACTTTTACGATGGCGCATAACTTTATCCTTCTTATATAAATTTTATCTTAGTCTTCAACAATACTTGCTGGTGGCCAATTCTCAAGACGCATGCCTAAAGATAAACCACGAGATGCGAGCACATCCTTAATTTCAGTAAGAGATTTTTTACCAAGATTAGGGGTTTTAAGTAACTCGACTTCAGTACGTTGCACTAAATCACCAATATAATGAACTGCTTCTGCTTTTAAGCAATTAGCAGACCGAACAGTTAATTCCAAGTCATCTACTGGACGTAAAAGAATTGGATCAAATTCCGGTTTATCTTCTTTGACTTCTGGTTGACGTACATCACGTAAATCAACAAAAGCTTCAAGTTGTTCAGCCAAAATAGTAGATGCGCGACGAATAGATTCTTCTGGATCGATAGTACCATTAGTTTCCATATCGATAACCAGTTTATCTAAGTCGGTACGTTGTTCCACACGAGCAGCATCGACAGAATATGCAATACGCTCAACTGGACTATAACATGCATCAACTAATAGACGACCAATTGGTCGCTCTTCATCTTCTGACTTAACTCGAGCAGAAGCAGGGACATAACCACGTCCTCGTTGTACACGAATACGCATACTAATTGAAGCATTGGCATCAGTAAGATGACAAATTACTAAATCAGGATTAACAATTTCAACATCACCATCGTGAGTGATATCTGATGCAGTTACAGCACCAACGCCTGATTTATTTAAAGTCAGCATAACATCATCTTTAGTATGTACACGAACCGCTAATTTTTTCAAATTAAGCAGAATATCAAGCACATCTTCTTGAACGCCTTCTTTAGTACTATACTCATGCAGAACACCGTCAATTTCAACTTCGGTCACTGCATATCCCGGCATAGATGATAATAAAATGCGGCGTAGTGCATTACCTAAAGTATGACCAAAACCACGCTCAAGTGGCTCTAAAGTCACTTTCGCATGAGTTGGGCTGTATTGAACAACGTCAACTAGGTGAGGTTTTAAAAACTCTGTTACAGAACCCTGCATTATGTCCTCTCTTAAGTGCTAAACTTTACTTAGAGTAAAGTTCGACGATCAAATGTTCGTTGATGTCAGCAGATAAATCTGAACGTTCTGGTAAGCGTTTAAATACACCTTCCATTTTGCTAGCATCAACTTCTAACCATGTTGGTTTTTCACGTTGTTCAGCTAACTCTAAAGCGGCTTTAATACGTGCTTGTTTTTTTGATTTTTCGCGAACACTAATCACATCTTCAGGTGAAACTTGATAAGATGCGATGTTCACAACATGACCATTAACAAGAACAGCTTTATGACTAACTAATTGACGAGCTTCAGCGCGAGTTGCACCAAATCCCATACGATAAACAACGTTATCTAAGCGACGTTCTAAAAGAGCAAGTAGGTTTTCACCAGTATTACCTTTAATACGTGCTGCATTTTTGTAGTAATTACGGAATTGACGCTCTAGAATTCCATAAATACGTCTAACTTTTTGTTTTTCGCGTAACTGAACACCATAATCTGATAAACGCGGTTTACGCGCACCATGTTGTCCAGGAGCTTGTTCTAACTTACATTTACTGTCAACCGCTCGGACGCCAGACTTAAGGAATAAATCTGTACCTTCACGACGACTTAATTTGAGCTTTGGTCCCAAATATCTTGCCATTTTTTTTCTCCAATAATCCTATAAACATTCAATGTTTAATAAAAAATTAAACACGACGTTTCTTTGGTGGACGACAACCGTTATGAGGAATCGGAGTAACATCAGTAATATTAGTGATGCGATAACCCGCTGCATTTAATGCACGAATTGTTGACTCACGACCAGGACCAGGTCCTTTAACCATAACTTCCAGATTCTTAATTCCGTAGTCTTTTACAGCTTCGGCACAACGTTCTGCTGCTACTTGAGCTGCAAAAGGAGTTGATTTACGAGAGCCGCGGAAACCAGAACCACCAGCGGTTGCCCAACCCAACGCATTACCTTGACGATCGGTAATTGTTACGATTGTATTGTTAAATGATGCATGAATATGAGCTATACCATCAGAAACTTGCTTTTTAACACGTTTACGTGTACGAACAGGTGTCTTTGCCATTTATTATCACCTCAATTATTTCTTGATTGGCTTACGCGGTCCCTTACGGGTACGAGCGTTAGTCTTAGTGCGTTGACCACGGACAGGAAGTCCACGACGATGACGCACTCCACGATAACAACCAAGGTCTAATAAACGCTTGATACTCATAGTTACTTCACGACGTAAGTCACCTTCAACAGTGAATTTAGCGACTTGTTCGCGTAACTGTTCAATCTGATCTTCAGATAGTTCTCTGATCTTAACATGTTCAGGAATACCCGCTTCAGCACAAATTGTCTTTGCACGAGTACTACCGATACCATAAATTGCTTGTAACGCAATAACAGTATGTTGTTGATCAGGAATGTTAATGCCTGCTATACGGGCCACTATGCACTCCTTTATTGTTAATGTTCAGTAGATCCACCATACTGAAAAGCCCGTTTTCAGGATACTCAAACGAAGGATCTACAAAAAATTTTTTTAGGCTGGCTATTCTAGCCAGCTTTACTATACTTTGGCAAGTAAAATATGCAAAAGTTCAACTTTACAGTTAAATAAAATTAACCTTGACGTTGTTTATGTTTACCTTCAATGCAAATAACACGAACGATGCCATTGCGTTTGATGATTTTACAATTTCTACATAATTTCTTGACTGAAGCACGAACTTTCATTTTTTTCTCCGTAACTTCTGGCTAACTTATCGGCCGTAGCCTTTAAGATTCGCTTTCTTTAACACTGACTCATAACGATTTGGCATCATTAAAGTCTGTACTTGTGCCATAAAATCCATGATTACAACAACTACAATTAATAATGATGTTCCACCAAATTGAACTGGAACTTTCATTGCGCTTGTCATAAACATTGGTACCAAACATACAAGAGTAATGTAAATAGCGCCGATTAGCGTTAAACGTGTCATTACTTTGTCAATATACTTCGATGTTTGTTCACCTGGACGGATACCTGGAATAAATGCACCTGATTTCTTTAATTGATCTGCTGTTTCTCTAGGATTGAAAACCAATGCTGTATAGAAGAAACAGAAGAAAATAATCGCAGCTGCAAAAAAGATTATGTATAACGGTTGATCATGAGAGAAGTATTGCCCAATAAGAACAAAGATATATCTCCATCCTTCACCATTTCCTTGGAACCAAGAAGCCATCATTGATGGTAACATAACAATTGTTGAAGCAAATATTGCAGGAATAACACCTGCCATATTAATCTTTAATGGTAAATGTGTACTTTGTGCAGCATACACACGACGGCCTTGCTGTCTTTGCGCGTAATTAACAACGATGCGTCGTTGACCACGTTCAACAAAAACGACAAAGTAAGTCACACCAACCACTAATGCTGCGACGACTAATAATAAAATCGGATGCAAATTACCAGAACGAGCTTGTTCAATTGTTTCATATATTGCATGAGGAAGACTTGCCACAATACCTGCAAAGATAATGATAGAAATACCATTACCTACACCGCGTTCCGTGATTTGCTCACCCAACCACATAAGAAACATAGTGCCAGTAACTAAGCTAATCGATGCAATAAAATAGAAAGAAAATCCTGGGTTAATCACTACATGACTATAACCAGGAATATTCGGTAAACCAGTCGCAATACCAGCTGCTTGTACAATTGCTAAAGCTAATGTGCCATAACGGGTGTACTGACTGATTTTTTTACGACCTGATTCACCTTCTTTCTTCAATTCTGCTAATTTAGGGTTAATTGCCGTTAATAACTGCACAATAATAGATGAAGAAATATAAGGCATTATCCCTAAAGCAAAAATTGAAGCACGGCTTAAAGCACCACCAGAGAACATATTGAACATACCAACAATACCATTAGATGATGATTGTAGTAAGTCCGATAACGCTTTAGTATCAATACCAGGAACCGGAACGTAAGAACCAAGACGGAAAACAATAAGCGCTAAAAGCACAAATAATAAACGTCTTTTAAGCTCACCACTACCGCCTCGTGTGCTTTGAAAATCTAATCCTGGTTGCTTTGCCATCTTTCTAATTATTCCTCAATTTTTCCGCCAGCAGCTTCAATTGCAGCTTTAGCACCTTTAGTTACTCGAATACCACGAACTGTTACTGGTTTAGTAACTTCTCCAGATAACATGATTTTTGCATATTCGATTTGTGAATTAATCACATTAGCAACTTTCAAGCTATTTAGGTCAACAATATCACCTTCAACTTTCATTAAATCAGAAAGACGAACTTGTGCTGTTACCATAGCTTTACGTGAGGTAAAACCAAATTTTGGTAAACGACGATATAAAGGCATTTGACCACCTTCGAAGCCACGACGAACGCCGCCTCCTGAACGTGATTTTTGACCTTTGATACCACGAGTACCAGTTTTACCTAGCCCTGAACCGATTCCTCGGCCCACGCGCTTAGATGCATGCTTTGAACCTTCAGCAGGAGATAAAGTATTTAAACGCATTACTATTACTCCTCAACTTTAACCATGTAATAAACTTGGTTTACCATACCGCGGATTGCTGGTGTATCTTCACGTTCAACAGTATGACCAATACGACGTAATCCTAAACCAACTAACGTTGCTTTATGCTTCGGTAGACGGCCAATAGAACTACGAGTTTGTGTAATTTTAATTGTCTTTGCCATGGCTAATTACCCCAAAATTTCTTCGACGGTTTTACCACGCTTAGCAGCAACCATTTCTGGAGATTTCATATTTTCTAAGCCATCAATAGTCGCACGAACCACGTTAATTGGGTTAGTAGAACCATATGCTTTAGCTAGAACGTTACGAACACCAGCAACTTCTAATACAGCACGCATTGCACCACCGGCGATAATACCAGTACCTTCTGATGCTGGTTGCATGTAAACACGAGAACCTGTATGAGCACCTTTAACTGGATGCTGTAAAGTATCGTTATTTAACGCAACGTTAATCATATTACGACGTGCTTTTTCCATTGCTTTTTGGATTGCTGCTGGCACTTCACGTGCTTTACCATATCCAAAACCAACGCGGCCATTACCGTCACCAACCACTGTTAGTGCAGAAAAACTAAAAATACGACCACCTTTTACGGTTTTAGAAACTCGGTTAACTGCGATTAGTTTTTCCTGCAGTTCACCAGCTTGTTTTTCGATGTTTGACATCTTTAACTCCTACCTTAGAACTGTAGGCCAGCTTCGCGAGCAGCATCTGCTAGCGCCTGAACTCGACCATGATATTGGAAACCTGAACGATCAAAAGAAACTTCTTTGATATCTTTCGCTAATGCGCGTTCTGCAATTGCTTTACCAACTGCTGCTGCTGCATCTTTGTTTCCAGTGTATTTTAAACTTTCACTGATAGCTTTTTCTAATGTTGAAGCCGCTGCCAGTACTTCTGATCCGTTTGGTGCGATAATCTGCGCATAAATATGACGCGGAGTACGGTGAACTACTAAGCGAGTTGCAAGTAGTTCTTGCATCTTACGACGCGCTTTAGTTGCACGACGGATACGAGCTGATTTCTTATCCATAGTGTTACCTTACTTTTTCTTAGCTTCTTTAGTACGCACAACTTCATCTGCGTAACGAACACCTTTACCTTTATAAGGTTCAGGACGACGATAAGCACGGATATCAGCAGCTACTTGTCCAATTAACTGTTTATCAGCACTTTTCAGAACGATTTCAGTTTGCGAAGGACATTCAGCTGTTACACCTGCAGGTAATTGGTGATCAATTGGATGTGAATAACCAAGAGATAAGCCAATTGTATTACCTTTAACTTGTGCACGATAACCGACACCAACTAGCTGAAGTTTTTTAGTAAAACCTTCAGTAACACCAATAACCATTGCATTAATCAATGCACGAGCAGTACCTGCTTGCGCCCAAGCGTCAGCAAAACCGTCACGAGGCGCAAATGTAATCTGGCCTTCTGCTTGATTAATAACAACTGCATTATTTATTGTACGAGATAACTCGCCATTTTTACCTTTAATCGTAATTACCTGACCATTGAGTTTTACCTCTACGCCAGCAGGAACAACGACAGGTGCTTTTGCAACACGAGACATTTTTTTCTCCCTTACGCTACGTAGCAGATAATTTCACCACCAAGACCTGCTTGGCGTGCTGCACGATCAGTCATAACACCTTTAGAAGTAGAAACAACTGCAATACCTAATCCAGCCATTACTTTTGGTAATTCATCTTTACGTTTATAAATACGTAAACCTGGACGGCTAACACGTTTAATACTTTCTACTACAGCCTTACCTTGGAAATATTTTAAAGTGATTTCCAATTCTGGTTTAGTGTCACCAACTACTTTATAGTCCCCGATATAACCTTCTTCTTTTAGCACATTGGCAATTGCCACTTTTAGCTTAGAGGAAGGCATGGTGACTGCAACTTTATTCGCAGCTTGACCGTTACGAATGCGGGTCAACATATCTGCTATAGGATCTTGCATGCTCATCTATAACACTCCCCTGATTACCAACTTGCCTTTTTAAGACCAGGAATCTCACCACGCATGGCTGATTCACGAACCTTAATACGGCTTAAACCAAACTTACGAAGGACGCCATGAGGACGACCGGTTTGACGACAACGACGACGTTGACGTGATGGACTAGAATCACGAGGAAGCGTTTGCAATTTAAGCACTGCATTCCAACGATCTTCATCTGATGCATTAAGATCAGAGATAATCGCTTTTAATTCTTGACGCTTTGCAAAATATTTTTCTGCTAGCTTTACGCGTTTCTTATCGCGTTCAATCATTGATTGTTTAGCCATTATGCCCTACCTTACTTACGAAATGGGAAGTTAAAGGCAGATAATAAAGCTCGGCCTTCTTCATCAGATTGTGCTGTTGTTGTGATAGTGATATCTAAACCACGAACACGATCAACTTTATCATAATCGATTTCAGGGAAAACGATTTGTTCACGAACACCCATGCTATAGTTACCACGGCCATCGAAAGATTTTGCGCTTAAACCACGAAAATCTCGAGTACGAGGAAGAGCAATATAAACTAGACGTTCAAAAAATTCCCACATACGTTCGCCACGTAAAGTGACTTTACAACCAATAGGATACCCTTGACGGATTTTAAAACCAGCAACTGATTTGCGTGCTTTAGTGACTAGTGGTTTTTGACCACTGATTGCTGCTAAATCTGCAACCGCATTATCTAATAATTTCTTATCAGTAATTGCTTCACCCACACCCATATTCAAGGTGATCTTTTCGATCCGAGGGACTTGCATGACAGATTTGTAGCCAAACTGTTCTTGCAGTTTATTTACTACCTGTGCTTTGTAGTAATCATGCAGTTTCGCCATCGTACACTCCAAATTACTTAATTGATTAATTTATTAGTAGACTTATAAAAACGGACTTTTTTACCGTCTTCAAAACGAAAGCCTACGCGATCTGCTTTGCCTGTATCTTGGTTAAAAATTGCTACGTTAGAAACGTTAATTGGCGCTTCTTTCTCAACAATTCCACCTTCTTGATTTAATGCAGGTACTGGTTTTTGGTGTTTTTTCACCAAATTGATACCTTCAACAATCACTTTACCAGTAGACAAAACACTTTTTACTTTACCGCGTTTACCTTTATCTTTACCGGCTAACACGATAACTTCATCTTCTCGACGGATTTTAGCTGCCATTACCCGCTCCTTACAGTACTTCTGGTGCTAATGAAATGATCTTCATAAACTTCTCAGAACGAAGTTCACGAGTGACCGGTCCAAAAATACGCGTACCAATCGGTTGCTCACTGTTATTATTTAAAATAACACAAGCATTGCGATCGAAACGAATGACAGATCCATCAGGACGACGAACACCTTTTCGAGTGCGCACCACCACAGCTTTAAGTACATCACCTTTTTTAACTTTACCACGTGGAATAGCTTCTTTAATGGTAACTTTGATGATATCACCTACCGCTGCATAACGACGATGCGATCCACCGAGAACCTTGATACACATTACGCTACGTGCGCCAGAGTTATCAGCAACATCGAGCCTAGTCTGTTCTTGGATCATTTTAATGCTCCGTATAAATTAATTATTGTCTAATCTACCTTCATCCACCTCAACTACCATGGATAAGAATAGACAACCAAAAACCCACTTACGTGAGGGCGCATAGTATAACACCACTCAAATAAAATGGATAGCATAAAATAAACGGCCGGTGAGCCGTTTATTATATTATGTACAGTTTTTAATCAAATTTGATTAGCTAACTGCTTTTTCAACGATTCGAACAAGAGTCCAAGATTTGGTTTTTGATAATGGACGACACTCTTTAATTTCTACAGTATCACCAATACCACACTCGTTGTTTTCATCATGTACATGCAATTTAGTCGTACGTTTAATGAACTTACCATATAACGGATGCTTCACTTTACGTTCAATAGCTACAGTAATAGATTTATCCATTTTGTCGCTAATAACACGACCTTGCTGAGTACGAATTTTTACTTCAGTAGTCATATTACGCACCCGCCTTCTCAGTTAATAACGTTTTAACTCGTGCAATATTACGACGCACTTGTTTTAACATATGAGTTTGTGTTAACTGTCCTCCAGCTAATTGCATACGTAAGTTAAATTGCTCACGTAATAAATTAAGAAGTTCAGTATTTAACTCTTCAACGCTTTTTTCGCGTAGCTCTTTTGCTTTCATTTACATCACCGTCTTAATCACAAAGGTGGTTTTAATTGGCAGTTTTGCAGCTGCCAACGCAAATGCTTCACGAGCAACTTCTTCCGGTACACCGTCCATTTCATAAAGGACTTTACCTGGTTGAATCTGAGCAACCCAGTATTCAACGTTACCCTTACCTTTACCCATACGCACTTCAAGTGGTTTTTCAGTAATTGGTTTATCAGGGAAAACTCGAATCCAGATTTTACCTTGACGCTTAACTGCACGAGTCATTGCACGACGTGCTGCTTCGATCTGGCGCGCAGTCAAACGACCACGACCCACAGCCTTAAGACCGAATGTACCGAAACTTACATCAGTACTCACAGCAAGACCACGATTGCGGCCCTTGTGCACTTTACGGAATTTTGTACGCTTTGGTTGTAACATCAGCGACGCTCCTTATTGTTTTCGGCCTTTGCGCTGCTTTTTCGGTTGAGCAGCAGGTTGTTTTTCTGCTTGTTCAACGGCAGCCATACCACCAAGGATCTCACCTTTGAAGATCCACACTTTAACACCAATAATACCATAGGTTGTCAATGCTTCTGATAAACCATAGTCGATGTCCGCTCTTAATGTATGTAATGGTACGCGACCTTCACGATACCACTCACTACGAGCAATTTCAGCGCCGCCTAAACGACCACTTACTTCAACTTTGATACCTTTAGCACCCGCCTTCATTGCATTTTGAACCGCACGTTTCATTGCACGACGGAACATAACACGGCGTTCTAACTGAGAGGTAATACTGTCAGCAACTAATTTAGCATCTAGTTCTGGTTTACGAACTTCAGCAATATTAATTTGTACTGCAACATCACGTTTCTCTTTTTTGTCTTTGTATTTATTGACAATAGAAGCTACGGCATTACGTAATTTTTCAACGTCCTCACCTTTTTTACCAATCACAATACCTGGACGAGCAGTGTGAATAGTAATGCGAACGTTAGTTTCTGCTGAACGATCGATAACAATTTTAGAGATTGATGCTTGTGCTAATTCTTTATTTAAGAATTCACGCACTCTAAAATCACTTTCTAAATTATCAGCGAATGTCTTTGTACCCGAATACCATGTAGATGTCCAAGGCTTGACGATGCCTAATCGGATACCATTTGGATTTACTTTTTGACCCATTGCTATTCTCCAGCCTAGCGATCTGAGACGATCACGGTGATGTGACTCGTACGCTTCAAAATTCGATCTGCACGACCTTTCGCACGAGGCATAATACGCTTCATGGTTGGGCCTTCGTCTACGAAAATTTTCGCAACTTTCAGATCATCAATATCAGCACCATCGTTATGCTCTGCATTAGCAATAGCAGACTCTAATACTTTTTTAACAAGTACAGCCGCTTTTTTATTGGTGTACGTTAAAATATCAAGTGCCTGAGACACTTTTTTACCGCGAACAAGATCTGCAACTAAGCGAACTTTTTGTGCAGAAGAACGAGCGTGGCGGTACTTTGCAATTGTTTCCATCTCTTTCTCCTACTTATTTCTTCTTAGCTTTCTTATCCGCAGCGTGGCCGCGATAAGTACGAGTCGGCGCGAATTCACCCAATTTATGACCAACCATTTCGTCGGAAACATAAACTGGAACGTGCTGACGACCATTATGGACAGCGATGGTCAATCCGATCATGTTAGGAAAGATCGTTGAACGACGGGACCAAGTACGAATTGGTTTCTTGTCCCCGCTTTCCACCGCTTTCTCTACCTTCTTCAGCAAGTGTAGGTCAATAAAAGGACCCTTCTTGAGAGAACGTGGCATAGCTAATCCTCTATATTAATTATTTCTTATTGCGACGGCGAACAATATACTTATCAGTACGTTTGTTGCTGCGCGTTTTCAATCCTTTGGCTTTTTGACCCCATGGAGACACAGGATGTTTACCAAAGTTACGACCTTCACCACCACCATGTGGATGGTCTACCGGGTTCATTGCTGTACCACGAACAGTAGGACGAACACCACGCCAACGCGTTGCACCCGCTTTACCTAGTACGCGAAGCATATGTTCTGAGTTACCCACTTCACCAATAGTGGCGCGGCAATCAGATAATACTTTACGCATTTCACCTGAACGTAGACGTAATGTTACATAAGCACCATCACGCGCAACGATTTGAACATAGCTACCAGCTGAGCGAGCAAGTTGTCCGCCTTTACCTGGTTTCATTTCAATATTATGCACGGTAGAACCTACTGGAATATTGCGCATTGGTAAACAGTTACCTGTTTTAATCGCTGCATCAACACCAGATTGGATCTGATCACCTGCTTTTAAGCCTTTAGGCGCTAAAATATAACGACGTTCACCGTCTTTATATAGAACCAATGCAATATTTGCACTACGGTTCGGATCATATTCCAAACGTTCAACAACTGCTGGAATACCATCTTTATTACGCTTAAAGTCGACAATACGATAATGTTGTTTATGACCACCACCGATATGACGGGTAGTGATACGACCATTATTATTGCGACCACCAGTTTTGCTTTTTGTATCAAGCAACGGTGCATAAGGCTTACCTTTATGCAACTCTGGGTTAACCACTTTAACAACGTGGCGACGACCCGGAGATGTAGGTTTACACTTAACAACTGCCATTGTTCTTACTCCTCCGAATTACTCAGCGACGCCAGCAAGGTCTAAATTTTGACCTTCTGCTAAAGTAACGTAAGCTTTTTTCCAGTCGCTACGGCGACCGATTTGTTGACCACGACGTTTTACTTTGCCTTTAACAACAAGAGTATTAACGTCATCTACTTTGACTTCAAATAGTTGTTCAACTGCGGCTTTAATCTCTCTCTTAGTAGCATCTTTAGCAACTTTCAATACTAATGTATTTGTTTTTTCCATTGAAATAGATGCTTTTTCAGAAACATGTGGTGCTCGCAGGACTTTAAGCAGACGCTCTTCACGAATCATGCTAACATCTCCTCTACTTGTTTAACGGCATCAACAGTGATAACCACTTTGTCAAATGCAATCAAACTAACTGGATCAATACCTGCCACATCACGCACATCAACTTTATATAAGTTACGTGCTGCTAAGAAAAGATTTTCATCAACTTCAGAGGTAATGATTAGAACATCTTTTAGGTTCATATCATTTAATTTCTGAGTTAATAATTTAGTCTTAGGTGCTTCAACAGTAAATGTTTCAACCACGATTAAACGTTCTTGACGCACTAATTCAGAGAAAATACTCTTTAATGCACCACGATACATTTTACGGTTAACTTTTTGGCTATGATCTTGTGGTTTTGCTGCAAATGTTACACCACCACTACGCCAGATTGGGCTCTTAATAGAACCTGAACGAGCACGACCTGTGCCTTTTTGACGCCATGGTTTTTTGCCTGAACCAGCGATTTCTGCACGAGTTTTTTGTGCGCGAGAGCCTTGACGAGCAGCAGATGCATAAGCAACAACTACTTGGTGAACTAACGCTTCATTAAACTCACGTCCGAAGGTAGTTTCGGAAACAGAAAGCGCTTGCGCGTCTTTTACTACTAATTCCATCTCTATCTCCTCGACGTTAAGCCTTGATTGCCGGTTTAACAATTACGTCACTATTGATCGCGCCTGGTACTGCACCTTTAATTAATAAAAGGTTACGTTCAGCATCAACACGTACAATATCTAAGTTTTGAACAGTTACACGTTCATTACCTAAGTGACCTGCCATTTTACGACCTTTGAACACTTTACCTGGAGTTTGGTTTTGACCAATAGAGCCATGACCACGGTGTGCCAAAGAGTTACCATGAGTAGCATCTTGAGTGCGGAAATTCCAACGTTTAGTTACGCCAGCGAAACCTTTACCTTTAGATGTACCAGTAACATCAACTTTTTTAACGTCTGTGAAAATATCAACGTTAATGCTTTGACCTACAGTATATTCGCCTTCTTCAAAACGGAATTCCCATAGACCACGACCAGCTTCAACGCCAGCCTTAGCGAAATGACCTGCTTCAGGTTTATTTACGCGGCTTGCTTTTTTGCTGCCAGTAGTAACCTGAATAGCTTGATAACCGTCATTTTCAAGTGTTTTAACTTGAGTAACGCGGTTGCTTTGAACTTCAACTACGGTGACAGGAATAGAAACACCCTCTTCGGTGAAGATTCGTGTCATTCCTACTTTACGACCGATTAAACCAATCATTGTTTCGACCTCTCAATCATTCAGCTTAGGATTAACCTAAACTGATCTGCACATCAACACCGGCAGCAAGATCTAGACGCATTAAAGCATCAACTGTTTTTTCAGTTGGCTCTACAATATCAACTAGACGTTTATGAGTGCGAATCTCATATTGATCACGCGCATCTTTATTAACGTGCGGAGAAATCAATACTGTGAAACGCTCTTTGCGTGTCGGTAATGGAATAGGACCACGAACTTGTGCGCCAGTGCGCTTCGCAGTTTCTACAATTTCAGCAGTTGATTGATCAATCAAACGATGATCAAACGCTTTTAACCGGATACGGATTCTTTGGTTCGACATGAGACCAGAGCTCCACTATTTAAAAGTTATAACAAAAGATTACTCCTCTTGCCCTGTTTCGATTGACAGGAGAGTGTAATCCGTTCTTTTCGTAATCCCCAAATCGGAGATATTGTTGATATAATTCAATATTTTGACATAAAGACTATATCTTTTTACGCATTTGTTTATTGAAAAATCAGCAAACAAAGTGCGACAATTATACGGGATTTATTGGCTAATGCAAGGAGTAATTATAAAAACTTGTATATAATTATCTAATTGATTAGCTAATAATGAAACAGTAATCATAGTGATGCTGTTCCATTATTCAAAAGCAGTTTAGATTACAAAATACAATCTTTATTTGCATTAAATTTATTTACTATTGCAATAACTCATCGCAATTTCAGAAGCTAATTTTGCATTATTAAAGACAAGGTTGATATTTGCTTCTAAACTATCACCACCAGTTAATTCCACCACTTTTGCCAATAAAAATGGGGTAGTTTCTTTACCTTTAATGCCTTGTTCAACTGATTCTTTTAAGGCTTTTTCAATTGCTGCTGAAATTAACTCTTCATCCATTGCATATTGTGTTGGAATAGGATTAGCAACCACAACCCCACCATTTAAGCCTAAATCCCATTTTACTTTAATCATTTCAGCTATTTGTTTGGCACTATCTAGTTTAACACTAACATCAAATGGGCTAGTTCGACTAAAGAATGACGGTAGTTTTTCAGTTTGATAACCAACCACAGGAACGCCAAATGTTTCTAGATATTCCATAGTTAAACCTAAATCTAAAATTGATTTAGCACCAGCACAAACAACGGCAACACTAGTATTGGCAAGTTCTTGAAGATCGGCAGAAATATCAAATGTATGTTCTGCCCCACGATGAACACCACCTAATCCACCGGTTGCAAATACACGTATACCGGCTAATTCAGCGATAATCATGGTTGCCGCGACGGTAGTTGCACCATTTTGTTTATTAGCTACAACTACTGGTAAATCTCGACGACTCACTTTAGTTACATTTAATCCTTCTTTACCAAGAATTGTTATCTCTTCTTTTGACAAACCAGCTTTTAAACGACCATTAATTACCGCAATAGTGGCAGGTATTGCGCCATTTTGTCTGACAATTTCTTCTACTTTTAATGCAGTTTCAACATTTTGTGGATATGGCATACCATGTGAAATAATGGTAGATTCTAATGCCACAACCGGTTGATTATTTTCAAGAGCTTGTTTAACTTCAGGCGAAATATCAAGATATTGATTATATTTAGACACATTGTTCATGAAAGGGACTCCAAAATATTTTGAACACAATTAATTGATAAATTAGGATTATTAGTAAATTCAGATGATAATGTTAATGCCGAACAAGCTTGACCAAATCTCACACTTTGATAAAAACTCAGTCCATTCAAGTAACCTTGAACAAGCCCTGCCAGCATGGCATCACCAGCACCAGTAACGCTGACAATATCAGTTGGAATGGATGCAGACCAACCACGATCACCATTGATTTCGCTATAATAAACACCATCAGCCCCAGCGCTAATTGCAATTCGTTGCACGCCTTGTTGATGGAACCAGTCAACCACTTTAGGAATATCGTCATTAGTTTCGATTTTTATTCCACTTAAAATTTCGGCTTCTAGTCGGTTAGGTTTTAAAGTATGAATATATGACAACCAAGCTTTAATCTTATGAGATTTAAATGCAGATACAGTATCAACAAAAATAGGCACTTCCCCAGCATTATTAAACAGCCATGTTAATGCTTCTTGTTGCAAATTACAGTCGATAATCAGTAATTTAGCATGCTGAATTAACTGCTTAGATTCATTTAATAAACTTGGTGTTAGTTTGTTAATAATATCCATATCATTAATAGCTATCACCATTTCTCCTGATTGATCAAGCAGAGAGAGGTAAGTTGAAGTACTATCGCCTTTTATCACATGGCAATGCTCCATATTAACACCGGCTTTTCGGGTATGTTCAATAAGCTGGGCACCATAGAAATCATCGCCAATCATTGAAATAAGATGGGTATCAAGTCCTAAAAGCGCCAAATTTTCAGCAATATTTCGCCCCACACCGCCAGGCGTACAACGAATCTTACCAGGATTAGAATCTTGATAAACTAACTTTTCATCTGAATATCCGGTCACATCCATGTTACAAGAACCCACGACAACCACATGATTATTTTCAGACAAAAGATAACCTTTTCCTTTTATATAACCTTTTTGAGTCAAAGTCATAATGTAACCAGCTACACTAGAACGGGTAATGCCTAACATTTTAGCAATCACTTGTTGTTGGATGAAGGGATCTTTGCGAATAATCGTAAGTATCTGCTTTTCTCTTTGATTCATAAACACCTGTCTATTTTTAAGCATATGTTTAGTCTGTGACTATAGCAGAATCATTATCAAGTTGAAAGCAACTAAGTCAATTAGGTAAATAAAATGAGATAATTATCACAAGTAAAAATTTGAGGAAAGGTGTTTTTACAGAAGGATGTCGCCATAAAGGCGACTAATTAATGATCTTCTTTGGCGTGATTAAGGCTATATCTTGGAATTTCGACTTCAAGATCTTCATCGGCTACTCGAGCTTGGCAACTTAAACGACTATGAGGCTCGACACCCCAAGCTTTATCTAGCATATCATCCTCTTGTTCATCACTTTCTTCAAGTGAATCAAATCCTTTTCGGACAATACAGTGACAAGTTGAACAAGCACAAGACATTTCACAAGCATGCTCTATTTCGATGTCATTGCGCAAAGCAACTTCTAAAATGGATTCGCCTTCTTCTGCCTCAACAGTTTTTCCTTCAGGGCAAATATCGGCATTTGGTAAAAAGGTAATTTTTGGCATAATAATCTCATTGGTTAAATATCATCAACGCTATGCCCGGTTAAGGCATCACGTATTGATCTATTCATACGTTTAGCAGCAAAGGTTTGTGTTGCGTTATCAACAATCTTTATTTGCTGCTCAATCAAAGAACAATCATCAGATTCCGTTGCTTGTTGTAATTGTTGCTTAGCATTCAAGATAAGATTAAGTTCCTCTTCATCTAATAAATCAGCATCTTTATCTAGTGCAGATTGTAATGTTTCAAGTACTCTGGCTGCCTCTACTTTCTGTTCGGCAAGCTTTCTTAGTTGTTTATCTTGATTTGCATAATTGATTGAATCTTGAATCATGCTAGCAATTTCGTTTTCTGACAGTCCATAAGAAGGCTTAACTTGAATCGCCGCCTCAATCCCTGTCGATTTTTCCATTGCAGTGACACTCAATAAACCATCAGCATCGACTTGAAAGGTAACTCGAATATGCGCACCACCTGCTGGCATAGGAGGGATCCCTCGCAAAGTAAATTTTGCTAACGAACGGCAATCGGCAACACTTTCTCGTTCACCTTGCAAAACATGAATCATCATCGCCGTTTGACCATCTTTAAATGTGGTAAACTCTTGTGCACGAGCGCATGGAATTGTACTATTACGAGGAATAATTTTTTCAACTAATTCCCCCATAGTTTCAATCCCTAAAGATAAAGGAATAACATCCAGCAATAACATGTCTGAATCAGGTTTATTGCCAACCAGTATATCCGCCTGTATTGCGGCACCAATGGCAACAACTTTATCTGGATCAATCGACGTTAATGGTTCTGTTTTGAAATAGTGACCTACCAATTGTCTTACTAATGGCACTCGAGTTGAGCCACCGACCATCACAACTTCACTAACTTCATCAAAATCAATTTGCGCATCTTTCAATGCACGGCGACAAACTGCCAATGTTCGTTTAACTAAAGGTTCAATTAAGTCTTCAAATTGTTTACGAGTTATTGTTAAAGACTGCCCTTCTATATTCACTAAAGCAGAATCTTGCTGGCTTAATATAATTTTAATTTTAACTGCTTCATCGATAATTTTTTGGTTTATATATGGGTCAGAATTGTTATTTAAACCTAACTGTACTTTTAAATAATCAGCAAGTAATCGGTCAAAATCATCACCGCCAAGTGCTGAATCTCCTCCGGTTGCTAAAACTTCAAATACACCTTTATGTAGACGTAAAATAGAGATATCAAATGTACCACCACCTAAATCATAAACAGCAATAACACCTTCTTTACCTGAATCTAAGCCATAAGCAATAGCAGCAGCAGTAGGTTCATTCAGTAATCTTAAAACATGTAATCCAGCTAATTTAGCCGCATCCTTAGTTGCTTGTCTTTGCGCATCATCAAAATAAGCTGGTACTGTTATTACTGCACCATCAATCTCACCATCTAAGCTTTGTTTAGCTCGATCGGCCAAAGCAATCAAAATTTCAGCTGAAACTTGTACTGGATTAACTTGTTGATTAGGTAAATTTAATAAAGGAACACCATTATCAGTTTGTGAAAAAGTATAGGGAAAGCGTGAACTATCAATATCAGTTAAGCTTCTTCCCATTAAGCGTTTTATTGAACTAACCGTATTCAATGGATCATTGGCTGCATTAGTTTTAGCATTTTTACCGACAGTAATAATAGTATTATCATCATGGTCAAGGCCATAATACACAACAGATGGTAATAATGCATTACCATCTAAATCTGGCAAAACTTCTGCTTGCCCACTACGAACTGTTGCGACTAAAGAATTAGTTGTCCCTAGATCTATGCCAATAGCTAATCGACGTTGATGAGGTTCTGGTGTTTGTCCCGGTTCACTGATCTGTAATAATACCATTTGATCTATCTCTAATTGATGTGTTACTTAATCTTAAATTATAGAGCAAATTGCTTTTCTTGTAACTTTTCGATCTGTTCAATCAATCTAGCTAGATAACGGATTTTATAGATTTGATTAACTGCGCTTTGCCAATCTTGTTGGGATATATGTTGCAATAGCTGATGATAGACTTGTTTTTTTCGTTGCGAAATTTCCGAATGAAAATCATCTAACAGATCAATATTATTTTGATTTTCAATATCATCTAATTTTTCACGCAAACTAAATTGTTCCATTAAAAAATCGGCATCATGAATAATATTTTGCTCTGTTGCAACATCAAAACCTTGCAATGATAAAAAGTATTCAGCCGCTTTTATCGGATTTTTTAGGGTCTGATAACCATCATTGATCATTGCCGACTTTTGAATAATCGCCACTTTTTCATTATCTGTTGCCTGAGCAAAATTATCAGGATGATATTGGCGTTGCAACTGTTGATAGTTAGCCGTTAACTGACCATTATCAATAGGTAATTGAATTGGTAATTGAAATAATTCAAAGTAATTAATCACAATTCATGTCCCATTAAACATTAAAGCTTTCGCCACAACCACATTCATTGCTAGCGTTAGGGTTATTGAATTTAAAGCCTTCATTTAGACCTTCTTTAACAAAATCAAGTTCTGTTCCATCAAGATAAACTAAACTTTTTTTGTCAATGATCACTTTGACATCTTTATCTTCAAAAACACTATCATCATCATTAATGATATCAGCAAATTCTATTACATAAGCCATTCCCGAACAGCCAGAAGTTTTAACGCCTAACCGAAGCCCAACCCCTTTACCTCTGTTAGCTAAAAAGGCCTGAACTCGATTTGCTGCGCTATTAGTTAATGTGATTGCCATTAACGTTGTCCTTTTTTGGTTTTATAATCATCAATTGCTGCTTTAATGGCGTCTTCCGCTAAAATTGAACAGTGAATTTTAACTGGAGGCAAAGCTAGTTCTTTCGCTATATCAGTATTTTTTATTGCTTCAGCTTCATCTAATGATTTACCTTTAATCCATTCAGTCACTAATGAGCTTGAGGCAATTGCACTACCGCAACCATAAGTTTTAAATTTGGCATCTTCAATAATACCATCATCATTAACTTTGATTTGTAACCGCATTACATCGCCACATGCTGGTGCTCCAACCATACCACTACCAACATTTGGATCATTTTGATCAAAAGAACCTACATTGCGTGGATTTTCATAATGATCGACGACTTTTTCACTATATGCCATAATTTACTCCTAATTTTTAATGGGCTGACCACTTAATTTTTGTTAAATCAACACCATCTTTAAACATTTCCCAAAGTGGAGAAAGATCTCTTAATTTACCGATAGAATCTTTAATTAACTTAATTACATAATCTACTTCTTCTTCGGTACTAAATCGACCAAATGAAAATCTTATTGAACTATGGGCAAGTTCATCATTAAGTCCTAGTGCTCGTAATACATAAGACGGCTCTAAACTTGCAGAAGTACATGCTGAACCAGATGATACTGCTAAATCTTTTAGCGCCATCATGAGTGATTCACCTTCAATATAAGCAAAGCTAACATTTAAAATATTAGCCACACCATGCTCTAATGAACCATTAAGATAAACTTCATCAATATCTTTTAATCCATTCCATAAACGAGTTTTTAGAGCTAAAAGACGTGGTATTTCTGTTGTCATCTCTTCTTTTGCTATACGGTACGCTTCACCCATACCCACAATTTGGTGTACCGGTAAAGTACCAGAACGCATACCGCGTTCATGTCCACCACCATGCATTTGGGCTTCAATACGTACTCGTGGTTTACGTCTAACATAAAGTCCACCAATGCCTTTAGGCCCATAGATTTTATGACCAGAGAACGACATAAGATCGACTTTTAATTTAGTTAGGTCAATCGGTAATTTACCAACACTTTGGGTTGCATCAACATGAAATACAATGCCTCTTTCACGGCACATTTCGCCGATTTTTTCGATATCCTGAATAACACCAGTTTCATTATTAACATGCATAATTGACACAACAGTTGTGTCACTACGCATCGCTGCAGCCAGTTTATCAAGATCAAGAATACCATTTGATTCTGGTGCTAAATAAGTCACTTCATAACCTTCTCGTTCTAATTGACGACAAGTATCAAGCACTGCTTTATGTTCCGTTTTACAGGTAATAATGTGCTTACCTTTAGCATGATTAAAATGCGCCGCACCTTTAATGGCTAAGTTATCGGCTTCTGTCGCGCCTGAAGTAAATACAATTTCACGTGAATCGGCACCAATTAAGTCAGCAATTTGATTTCGTGCAATATCAACGGCTTCTTCAGCTTGCCAACCAAATTTATGTGAACGAGAAGCGGGGTTACCAAAAACACCATCGGGTGTTAAATACTGCATCATTTTTTCAGCTACTCTAGGATCTACAGGCGTTGTTGCTGCATAATCCATATAAATAGGTAATTTCATTAATTACTCCCAATTACAAATTCTGTATTTTTAATTAATTCTGTTTTGATGAAGATGACTTTGTCGATTAAAGACGGCTTTCACTTCTTGATTATTAACCAATTCGCTTAAAGTAATGCTGGTCAAAAAATCATTGATTCGCTCACTCAAGTCATTCCATAAACTATGGGTAAGGCATCTTACACCATTTTGACATCCGGTATTACCGTGGCATTTAGTCGCATGAACAGTTTCATCAACAGCTTTTACAATTGAGCTAATCGCAATTTGCTCCATACTACGGCCGAGTACATAACCACCACCAGGACCTCTAACACTTGAAACTAAACCATTTTTACGCAATCGTGAAAACAGTTGTTCTAAATAAGATAGTGAGATTTCCTGACGTTCTGAAATATCAGCAAGTGATACAGGGCCTGATTCTGAATGCAGTGCTACATCTAACATAGCTGTCACTGCATATCGCCCTTTTGATGTCAATTTCATTAATCATTCCCCTATATTTAATAGTAAATATTTTATATATCCATTACTTTTAGTCAAGTATTTAGTTGACTATTTTAGTGGGAATTAAGTTATCAGTTCTTCATCGACGAAATATACGGGAATATGCTAATCTAATAAACTAATTTGATACAGGAGTTTAAGAATGAATTTAGTAATACGCTGGTGTTTAATATTAAGCATACTTTGGGCTAAAAGTGTGTTTGCGGAGCCTACTTTGAATGATTTGCGACAAAATTACCAAAAGTGGCAAAACACTTATCAATCATTAACTTTTGATGAACAACAGACATTACTAAAACAATTAAAAAACTATCCACTATACCCTTATGCTGCTGTGCAATTTTTTCAAAACAACATTAAAACAGTATCAACACAAGCTGTGAGTGATTTTGCAAAAAAATATCATGATTTCCCATTAACATCGTCATTAACTCAGGCTTATATAACTGAGCTGGCTAACCGTCAAGACTGGAATGCAATTATCACCTTTCCTATAGATAATTCCATTGCCTCTAATTGCCGATATCAGTATGCAAAATTACAACAACATCAAGATAAAGCGGTATTCGATAATGTTGAATCGCTATGGTTAACAGGTAAAGAATTGCCTTCGGCTTGTGATCCTTTATTAGATGCATGGTCAAAAAGTGGTAAACGCACAGCAAATATTATTTTATTACGCATAGAACTAGCTTTAGAAAACAACAATTTAAAATTAGCTCGCCATTTAACCAACTTACTAGATGATAACTATCAAACAACCAAAAATCATTTATTAGCTATTTTTGATAATCCTCGAAAAATTGAAGATTTTTCAAAAAATATTAAAACGAGTACCTTCACCCAAAAAATTGTTTTAGCATCTTATCCTCGGTTAGTTAAAGCTGACAAAAAAATGGCTGCGGTATTATTACCACAACTAATAAAAAAACAGAATTTCACTGATGATGAGCAAATTAAATTACAACAAAGCTTAGCCAATAGTTATTTTAGTGATTCAGCAACCCCAGAACAGATCAAATGGCGAGATAATTATATTAGCAAAAGTCACGACTCAACTTTAGTTGAAAAACGTATTCGCATGGCTATTGATGCTAATAATTACAAAGATATTGCACATTGGCTAAAACAACTAACTTCAGAAGATCAATTAAAAGAAGAGTGGCAATACTGGCACGCTCGAGTATTACTCAATAACAATAAAACCAACGAAGCAAAACATATCTTAAAAAGTTTAACTAATAAACGTGGTTTTTATGGCATGGTAAGTGCACAAGCTCTTAATCAACCATATATTATTAATAATTTATCGAAAAAGATCCCGACTGCAGAAGTCAATGCACTTAAAGCCAAGTATGACCAGCAACCATTTGCCATTAGAATTAAAGAATTAAGATTATTAGGTATGTTAGCGGAGTCAAAACAAGAATGGCGATATGTACTTAAAAACCAAACAGCAGAAAATGAATATTTAGATTTAGCTAAATACGCTTATCAGAAAGGTTGGGGAGAACTAAGTATTCAAGCAACAATATCAGGTAAATTATGGGATAATTGGACTGAACGCTTACCTATCATGTATAAAAACTTATATAATGATGCCTTGAAAGATAAAGCGATTCCATTATCTTATGCTTTAGCAATAACTCGGCAAGAAAGTGCATTTGATACCACGATACAATCTCCAGTTGGAGCCAGTGGTTTAATGCAGTTAATGCCTGCAACAGCTAAGGAAACAGCCAAAAAAGTCAGTAATATTACCTATTACTCACCAAACCAACTGTTTGAACCGACAACGAATATACAGTTAGGTACTTATTTTTTAAATAGTGTTTATTTACAAAATGATAACAATCGTATTTTATCCTCGGCGGCATATAATGCTGGTCCTGGCCGAGTAAAAAAATGGTTGAATAATAGTAATGGAAAACTTGATGCTATCGCATTTATTGAAAGTATTCCCTTTAATGAAACTCGAAATTATGTCAAAAGTGTATTAGTTTATGATTATATTTACCAATATATTTTAGGAAATCAACACCCTCATATACTGACAACAAACGAATTTAATAGACAATATTAATGGTGCATTACATGAAAACTAAAGAATGGAACCAGACGGTTGAAATATTACACCAAGCATTTAATAGCGGTTATTCATTAGATATATTGAAATTACTGATGACCGCTGATGAACGGGATGCATTAATCACAAGAGTTAAAATTGTCCGATCATTACTGGATGGCTCAATAAATCAGCGCCAACTTAAAGAACAATTAAAAATTGGCATTGCCACTGTTACCAGAGGATCGAATAGTTTAAAAGAAGCAACACCTGAATTTAAACTATGGTTGGAAAATATTCTATTGAAATCAGATAAATAAAATAATAGTCAATATTTATGAAAACTTGTTAAAGTAGACTATAACAAGTTTGACTGGATATTGACTTCTTCATCTGCAACGACAGGCACACAATAATCACATTCCATAGTATGGATATCTTTAAAACATTTAATCGTATCATCATGATGATTATGATGAATCTCAATTAAACAACTTGAGGTGCGTAACCGAACTTTTAATGCTGGCATTGCAGCTAAGTGGACTTGAGAAATAAAATCACTGAAATTTTCTAGCGAACCAATATATTTAAAACAAAGATATAAACCACCTTCATTAACAATTGGTTCTATATGCTCAAGATTATTATTATGATCTAAAGCAATTGTATATAAAAGTTCTTGTTCATTAGCATTATCTTTACTTTTCAAAATGCGGCTAAAAGCAAAAATCTTATCCGGTAAACTGTCACTATTGTGAGCATAATGGGATAAATAATTTTGAAAAAACTGCGATCTTAATTTATTTTCTTCATCTAAAATTTGACTCAAATTACAATTATTTTTATAAGAGATTCCCCAAAAAGTTTGTTTCGGCATATTCACAAATTTAGGTTCAGGTAAAGAAAGTCGATTTTTATTTAATTCAATAGCAGGAGTTAACCCGGTAGGATCCCAAAATTCACCACGACGATAACTTGCAGGTGTTTCATTAAATTGCTTTTTAAAAGAACGAGTAAAAGTTTGCTGCGAATCAAAACGATATTGCATAGCAATATCTAAAATAGGTTTACTTGTCATGCGCAAAGATAATGCCGCATAAGTTAATCTGCGGTGACGAATATAAGTACCAAGTACTTGACCAGTTACTTCTTTAAACATCCGTTGTAAATGCCACTTCGAATAACCTGATTTCTGGGCGACATTATCAATAGATAAGGGTTGCTCCAAATTTTTTTCAATCCAAACGATAAGATCTGAAATAATACTAACTTGATTCATATAACCCCATCATGATGTGAATTGGCAAATATTATGAGATTATGACTTAATCACAGCAATAAGCAAGATGTAAATCGAAAATTTTTTAACAATATGAATGGGTTCCAGCTTGATGTTCGGTAATATCTTTTACGCCTGCCAGTTCAGGGAATTCAGCAAGTAGCTGTTTTTCTATCCCCTCTTTTAAAGTGTAATCGACCATCGAACAACCATTACAACCACCGCCAAATTGTAATATCGCATAATTATCATCGGTTAATTCAACCAAACTCACATGACCACCATGACTAGCTAATTGCGGATTAACCTGTGCTTGAATAACATAATTGACGCGTTCAATTAACGGT
This sequence comes from Gilliamella sp. M0364, assembly GCF_016100565.1. NCBI lineage: Bacteria > Pseudomonadati > Pseudomonadota > Gammaproteobacteria > Orbales > Orbaceae > Gilliamella > Gilliamella sp. M0364. The sequence continues at coordinate 133,080 of NZ_JACFSF010000003.1, forward strand.
GCATCATCGGCAACCTTTTTCATTTTTGAATTTGGTGCTTTTAAAGTTAATTGAGAACCTAATTCATCTGTTACATAATCAATCACCGTTTCCTCTAAAAAAGGAGCGCTAATTTCATCAATATAAATAGCAAAACCTGCTTGTTGTTGTTCTTCTATATCGCTATCTTCTATAGTATCTGCTGGGCAATATGAAACCCCACATTCTGCTGATGGTGTGCCAGGATTAATAACAAAAACCCGAATTTGTGTACCATCAGGCTGATTAGCAAGTAATTTTTTAAAATGTTGTTGCGCTGATTCAGAAATGGTAATAATAGACATAATCCCTCACTTTGACACGATTGACATTAATCATCACTAACATCATCGATAATAGTTGACTAACCTTGTTGGTCATTATAGGGGGTGTTTTAGATTTTACAAGATGGTGCGACATAAACAAACTACCTGAATATAGTTTGCCCCACATTGTTTTAACTGTTGGCTAATGGCATTTATGGTATTGCCGGTAGTAACAATATCATCAATAAGCATTATCGATTGATTGGTTAAATCATCGCGGCAACTAAATAAGGTTTCAACATTGGTTATTCGTTGCTTAAGCGATAGATACTTTTGATCGTGTGCTACTGACTTTCGTGATAACAGATAAGGTTGAAAATCACAATTAAGCCATCTGGCTATCGGTTTCGCTAATAATGCCGCTTGATTAAATCCTCTAGACCAATAACGAAAATGGTGCAATGGAACACAAGTTACAATATCTGGTTTAACCAAACCACTACTCAACCGTCGTTGATACCAAGCTAAAAACATTAACCTGGCCAAAGCATTAGTTAACTCAGTTTTACGATAAAATTTTAAATGTTGGATTAATTTTTTTAACGGTGCCGTATATTCTGTTACTGCAACCATTTCATCCCAATAAGGCTGCTTATCACGACATCGATAGCAGATTTTGGTTGATAATGAATGAGGAAGGCTACATTGATAACAAATCTTATTAAATTTTGGTAAGTTTTTAACACATTGACTACAAATCCCATGATGAGGCAACACTAAAGGCATATTACATAAAATACATCGCATAATGATTCATCGCTTAGCAAAAAATTTTGAGGAACAGGGTTTTTTATCTACAAAATAAGCTTAAAAATGGAAATAAAATAGAAAATAAACTCACTAATAATATGAATTATAATAAATAAAGAATATTTTTTATTTATTAATCGCAATACTGGAAGCTATTACCCAAAATTTTAGTTATTTAGTCATATTAATCATTTCAATTCATCTAATATTCGGTATAATTTGCCTACTATTTTGGAGTAAGGATTTGTTAAATGAAAAAAATCAAACTATTACTTATATCATTACTATTAAGCCTTGTTTCAACTGTTGCTTTGGCTAATAGCAAAGTATTATTACAAACCAGTATGGGCGATATTGAAATTGAATTAGATAGCGAACATGCACCAATTACCACGAAAAATTTTCTTAATTATGTCAATAACGGTTTTTATGAAAATTTAACCTTCCATCGAGTCATTCCTGGATTTATGATTCAAGGCGGTGGTGCTGATGATCAATTAAAATTCAAAGAAACTCAACAACCAATTAAAAATGAAGCCAATAATGGCTTGAAAAACGATCGCGGAACTATCGCAATGGCAAGAACGAATGCTGTAGATAGCGCAACTAGCCAATTTTTTATTAATGTTGTCAATAATGATTTTCTTAATTACCAATCACCAGTCCAATATGGTTATGCTGTTTTTGGTAAAGTCGTTAAAGGAATGGATGTCGTTGATAAAATTGTTAACGTAGCCACCAAACGCATGGGACCACATCAAAATGTTCCTGTTGAACCAATCTATATTAAAAAAGCAACAGTGATTGAAGATAAACAATAGGCCCTAAAATTAATTAACTCTTCAAATAAACCACCTTAATAATTTAAGGTGGTTTTTCATCAAATAATCGGATTATTTTTTTAACTTATCACAAGCTGATTCATAACCTTGATCACAAGACTGTTTAAAAAACTCTTTGGCTAAAGATTTATTCTGCTTAATCCCATCACCTTCATCATACTTAAGCGCTAAATTATATTGAGCAACAGGTTCACCTTGCTCCGCTGCTTTTTTATACCAATATACCGCTTTTTGTTTATCTTGCTCTACGCCTTCACCGTTTTCATACATAACTGCTAAATTATTTTGTGCATTTATATTGCCTTGTTCGGCTGCTTTTGTATACCAATATACCGCCTTTTGTCCATCATGTTCTATACCTTCACCGTTATCATACATAATGCCTAAATGGTATTGTGCTCTAGCATAACCTTGCTCCGCTGCTTTTGTAAACCAAAATACAGCCTTTTGTTTATCTTGCTCTACGCCTTCACCTTTCGCATACATAACTGCTAAACTATTTTGTCCGTCAAAATGTCCTTGCTCAGCTGCTTTTGTATACCAATATACAGCTTTTTGTTTATCTTGTTCTACACCTTCCCCATTATAATATTTAAGAGCCAAATTGAATTGTGCACTTGAGTAACCTTGTTCTGCTGCTTTCGTAAACCAATATACAGCTTTTATTTTATCTTGTTGTATGCCTTCACCGTTATCATACATAACCCCTAGATTATCTTGTCCATTCGAATCACCTTGCTCCGCTGCTTTTGTAAACCAATATACAGCCTTTGGTTTATCTTGTTCTACGCCTTCACCTTTATAATATTTGAAAGCCAAATTATTTTGTGCGTTCGAATTACCTTGTTCTGCTGCTTTTGTAAACCAAAATACAGCCTTTTGTTTATCTTGCTCTACGCCTTCACCTTTATCATACATAAAGGCTAAATTATTTTGTCCGTCAAAATGTCCTTGTTCTGCTGCTTTTGTATACCAATATACCGCCTTTTGTTTATCTTGCTCTACGCCATCACCTTTATCATACATAACTGCTAAATTATTTTGGGCGCTGGCCTCTCCTTGCTCTGCACTTTTTGTATAAAATACAAAAGCTTTTTGTTTATCTTCTTTAACACCCTTACCTTTCTCAAACATAAATCCTAAATAAAATTGTGCATCAGAGTCACCCTTCGCCGCTTCTTGTGTACACACAACAAATGCTTTCTCATAATTTTCTTTTTTAACCTCTACTTTACAATCACCTGCATAAATTGAGAAAGAACATAGAGTTAATAATCCAAATGATAATATTTTTTTCATTGTATTTCCTATACATGTTAAACAAACATTAGTATTTTTTATTTTACTTATTATATATAAATATATGTATCCAAAACAGCTGTTGTTATTGATTTCCTTGATTACCAGAAAATATGGCTATGCCGTTTTTGGCAAAGTCATTAAAGGAATTGATATCGTTGATAAAATTGTTAGCATAGCCACTAAACGCATGGGGCCATATCAAAATGTCCCTGTTGAACCAATCTATATTAAAAAGTAACTGTGATTGAAGATAAACAATAAGTTACTTAAAAACGCAGAATACCTAAAAACCATCTTAATCATTTAAGATGGTTTTCTTCAAAAATTCAGTTCTTTTTTTAATTCGCCACAAGCTTTTTCAAATCCTTGATCACAAGATCGATTAAAATAATCTTTGGCTAAAAATTTATTCTGCTCCACCCCATCACCGACATTATACATAAGTGCTAAATTATACTGCGCTCTGGCGTAACCTTGCTCTGCTGCTTTTGTAAACCAATATGCCGCCTTTAGTTTGTCTTGCTCTATACCTTCACCTTGATAATACATAACAGCTAAATCATTTTGTGCGATTGATAAACCTTGCTCGGCTGCTTTTGTATACCAATATACCGCCATTTGTTTATCTTTCCTTACGTCTTCACCTTTTTTATACATAAACGCTAAATTATATTGTGCGCTAGAATCACCTTGCTCGGCTGCTTTTGTAAACCAATATGCAGCCTTTTGGTTATCTTGCTCTATACCATCACCGATATGATATTTAAGAGCCAAATTGAATTGAGCATCAAGATAACCTTGTTCTGCCGCTTTTGTGTACCAATATATCGATTTTTGGTTATCTTGCTCTAGACCTTCCCCTTTACTATACATAATTGCTAAATTATATTGCGCACCAGAATGCCCTTGCTCTGCTGCTTTTGTAAACCAATATGCAGCCTTTTGGTTATCTTGCTCTATACCATCACCTAGATAATATATATTCGCTAAATTAAATTGTGAACGATACAGATCTTGTTCCGCTGCTTTTGTATACCAAAAAATAGCTTTCTGTTTATCTTGTTCTACTCCTTCACCTTTTTCATACATGAATGCCAAAGAATTCTGAGCATTAGAATAATCTTGTTCTGCCGCTTTTGTATACCAAAAAATAGCTTTCTGTTTATCTTGTTCAACGCCTCTTCCAAAATGATACATCATCGCTAAATTAGTTTGAGCATTCCCATCTCCTTGTTCTGCTTCTTGCGTACATTCAATAAAGGCTTTTTGATAATTTCTTTGTTCAATTTCTGTTTTACATTGGCCAGCATAACTTGAAAAAGAACACAGAATTAATAACCCGAAAGATACTAGTTTTGTCATTGTATTTCCTATACATGTTAAAGTAGACACTGCTATTTTTCATTTGCTCATTATATATAAAGTATATATCAAAGATAACCATTATTATTGATTTCCTTTATTACCAATCACCAAACAAATATGGTTATGCTGTTTTTGGTAAAGTCGTTAAAGGAATGGATGTCGTTGATAAAATTGTTAACGTAGCCACCAAACGCATGGGACCACATCAAAATGTCCCTGTTGAACCAATCTATATTAAAAAAGCAACTGTGATTGAAGATAAATAATAGGTTTTTCTAAAATTAATCAACACTTAAAGCAAACCACCTTAGTGATTTAAGGTGGTTTTTTATTAAATCATAGGATTATATTTTTAATTCATCACAAGCAAGTTTATGACCTTGGCTACAAGACTGTTTTAAATAATTTTTAGCTAAAGATTTATTTTGCTTTATGCCATCACCGTACTTATACATAAGCGCTAAATTGTATTGCGCGCTGGAGTAACCTTGCTCCGCTGCTTTTGTATACCAATATACCGCCTTCTGTTTATCCTGTTTTATGCCATCACCTTGATTATACATAAGTGCTAAATTATATTGTGCGTAGGATATACCTTGTTTTGCTGCTTTTGTATACCAAAAGAAAGCTTTATGTTTATCTTGCTTTATACCTTCATCGTCATCATACATAAGCCCTAAGTTATATTGTGCGTAGGAATAACCTTGCTCCGCTGCTTTTGTATACCAATATACCGCCTTCTGTTTATCCTGCTTTATACCATCACCTTTATCATGCATAAGTGCTAAATTATATTGTGCAATGGATACACCTTGCTCTGCTGCTTTTGTATACCAAAAGAAAGCTTTAAGTTTATCCTGCTTTATGCCATCACCTATATCATACATAACTGCTAAATTATTTTGTGCTTTGGAGTCACCTTGCTCTGCTGCTTTTGTATACCAATATACCGCCTTTTGTTTATTCTGCTCTATACCTTCACCTTTCTCATACATAACTGCTAAATTATATTGTGCACTGGAGAGATTTTGTTCTGCTGCTTTTTCAAACCAATATGCTGCTTTAAGTTTATCTTGCTCTATTCCTTCATCGTCATAATATATAACCGCTAAATCATTTTGTGCGGTAGAATCTCCTTGCTCCGCTGCTTTTGTATACCAATACACCGCCTTTTGTTTATCTTGTTCTATTCCTTCACCATCATCATACATACGAGCTAGATTATATTGTGCCACTTTGTCATTTTCTTCTGCTTCTTGTGTACATTCAACAAGTGCTTTTTCATAATTTTCATTTTCAAATTCTGTTGCACAATCCCTCGCATAAGTAGCAAAAGAAAATAAGAGGGGCATAACTAATAGTAACTTTTTTATGTTCATGATATTCCTTACATATTGATAAACATTTTTAAAATTCTATTCAATTAATCATAAAGTTATTCCAAATCATTTTAATACGGTTAACAAATTAGCTAGCGTTCTTACCCCGATACCTGTTGCACCAGTTGCCCATAAAGCGGTTGCGCTTTTACGGAATGTCGCTGAACAGTCAATGTGTAGCCAATTTTGTTTATAATTTTTAATAAAATGAGATAAAAATGCCGCGGCAGTGCTGGCACCAGCGGTATTGGGTAATCCAGAATTGGCCATATCCGCAAACGATGATGGAAATTGGCTACGATGAAAATCAGCTAATGGTAACCGCCAAAAAGCTTCATGTTCCGCTTGGCTACTTGCCAATAATTGATTAGCAAATTTGTCATCAAATGAGAGTAAAGATTGATAATCGTTACCTACTGCAATTTTTGCTGCTCCAGTAAGGGTTGCGCAATCAATAATATAGTGAGGCTTATCACTGTCAGCACTAATTAACCCGTCAGCTAAAACTAATCGTCCTTCCGCATCGGTATTATCCACTTCAACTGTTTTACCATTACGATATCGGATAATATCACCCAGTTTAAATGCCTTACCACTCACCAAGTTATCAGCGCAACATAGATAAAGTTTAATACGATGTTTTGCTCCTCGGGCAATAGCAAGTGCCATAGCTCCGGTTACTAATGCAGCGCCCCCCATATCCGATCGCATTGATTCCATAAAACTGCTTGGTTTTAAACTATAACCACCAGAATCAAAAGTGATACCTTTACCGACTAAACAAGCAACAATTGGCGCTTTGGGGTTGTTAGTCGGATTATAATCAAGCTCAAGCAACGCTGCCGGTCGTTCTGATCCTTTGCCAACCGTGTAAATGCCCATATAATCCTGTTCTTTTAATGCTTCACCTGAAGTAATGTTATAGGTAATATCTGAGGAATAATTACTAATTAAGTTTGCACTTTGCGTTGCCAGTTCTAACGGGCTTAATGTTTCAGCTTGTTGATTAACAATATCTCGACACCAATCAATAATTGCGAGACGATGTTTTAGTTCTTGCTTATCTTGACTATCAAGTTTGGCCCAACTTACTTTATTATTATTCTTAGCATTACGATAACCGAGCCAAAAATGCCAACAAGATTCTAAATCCCAATTATCACCACTAAGTTTAACTGACTTAATACCTTGATTATCTAGTTTTCGAGCAGCTCGCTGAATAGCACCATGTCGATGGTCAGGTTGATAATGAATGGTAATGGCATCATCAGAAAAACTAAGTAAAGCATCTTTACCCCATTTTGATGGAGCAGGTTTTTCCGATAATAAGATAGATAAAGTCGACATAATAGATTCCTCAAGCAATAATAATGCAAAAACGATGAATCAATTCTAATCAGAAACATGTTAATATAGCAAGCAAAGTTAAGCAGAAATAAGGACCAATAATGACATCAGTTGTACCAATCCAAAATGGAATTAATTTTCGAGACTTAGGTGGCATTAAAACCAGTGATGGTCGCCAAATTCGTTCAGGAATGTTGTATCGTTCAGGTGAATTCTCTCGCCTTAGTGATGAGGAAAAAAAGTTCTTATCTGATGAGCTTAATTTACATTATGTATTAGATTATCGTGATCAACTTGAAATCGATCGTAATCCTGATAATCTTTGGAACAATAGCCAATATTTTAATATCCCAGCAAATCCATTAAGTGATGAAATTACGGCAAGCTTAGTTAGTGATGATATATTCGTACTTAAAAAATATTCGCCTTTGGATTTTATGATTAAACTCTATCAGCTATTACCATTTAATAATCCAGCTTATAAAAAATTAATATCAATATTACTTAATGCGAATGGCAAACCATTAGTACAGCACTGTGCAGTAGGTAAAGATAGAACTGGTGTCGGTGTCGCCTTAACCCTATTTGCATTAGGTGTCAGCGAAGACGTTATTATGCAAGATTATTTGCTTACCGAACAATATTTAAATGATTATCGTCAAGCAGTACTTAGCCAAAATAAAAGTAAATTATCAGCTGAAGAGTTTGAAAAACAAAAAATCATTTTTTCAGCTAAGCAAGAGTTTTTAACCGCTGCTATCGATGAGATTAAAAAACGCTATAACACAATAGATAATTGGTTACACCAAGAATATCAATTAGATGATAACAATAGAAAGATCCTTCAAGATATTTATCTAATTTAACTATTATAAGTGTATGAATAGCTATCATACACTTATCAATAATCACTTTATCTCAATAAAAAGTGAAATACTAAAAAAGCAATGTGAGGAAAATGAAATGTTAACCAACCAAATGGTCAAAAAACTCAATGACCAATTAAATCTAGAATTCTATTCTTCTAACCTTTACCTACAAATGAGCGCATGGTGTGATGATCAAAATTTTCCTTCGTTTGGAAAATTTTTAAGAGATCATGCTAGCGAAGAACGCCAGCATATGGAACGCTTATTTGATTATGTGTTAGATTGCGGTGCATTAGCGCTTATTGGCAAAATAGAAGCACCAGAATCAGAATATAAATCACTGCTTGATGTGTTTAAAGCGGCATATCAACATGAACTTAAAATTACCAAAGAGATAAATGAGCTTGTTGACTATGCTTTAACCCAAAAAGATTTCTCAACATTTCACTTTTTACAATGGTACGTTGCTGAACAACATGAAGAAGAAAAACTTTTTAAAAGCATTGTTGATAAACTGGAATTAGTTGGTGAAAACAAACGAGATTTATTCTTTATGGATAAAGATTTTAATAAAACATTAAGTGAGTCTGGTTTACTTGCTTCCAGCGCAGAATAAATTAATAATATTAATCTGCTGCGACCATCATGGTGTAGCAGATGATTATCCTATTAAGATTGCAAAATAAAATCTGTAATAGGTTTATTATGATTTACGGCAAGATGAACTGCTTCTACTTGCTGATATTGATAATAAAAATCCTGTCCAAATGGCGCACTAATCATCTGTTTTTCAACATCTATTTTGACCGATTTTATTTGCCAAACACCTTTCGCATATAATTTAAGTGCAGATTCTTTTAATGTCCAAAGTTGCCAAAATGCCGCTAAAGTATCCGATTGTTTTAATATCCATTGATATTCTTCATTAGCAAAATAATTTTTGGCGACATTCAGATAATTTTTACGCTGCCTAGCAACTTCAATATCAATCCCAACCCTACCATTTAAGGATATGGCAACTGCCACCCAATCTTTACTATGACTGATATTAAAATCAGGCAGGTTATGTTGTAAAAAGCAAGGACGGCTATTATCACCAATAATGATGGGTGGCAAACTATCAATATGACAATACTGTTTAAGTAAACTAGCTAAAATTGAACGACAAACTAAAAACTGTTTTTTTCGTGAACCACTTAATGACTCAGCATCATTAATGATTTGTGGTGATAATAATGAATAGTTCACTTCTGCCGTATCTAAATGAGCAAGTTGAGCAATTAACATTTTATGTAAGCCAATTTAAACAAAAATTATTTTTTACTATTTTAACAGCATGCTATGCTAACTGTTATCGAAATTTATCGGTTCACTAAGGATGCATCATGTCATTACAAACAAAATTAGTTCATGCTGGTCGAAAAAAACGTTATACCCAAGGTGCTGTTAACTCCGTTATTCAGAGAGCATCATCGCTTGTTTTTGATTCACTAGAAGCGAAAAAAGACGCGATGGAAAATCGCACTAAAGGAGCGCTATTTTATGGTCGACGCGGTACCTTGACTCATTTTGCCTTACAAGATGCCATGGTCGAAATTGAAGGTGGCGCAGGTTGTTATCTTTATCCTTGTGGTGCAGCGGCAATTGCGAATGCTATCTTAGCTTTTGTCAAATCAGGTGATCATATTTTGGTTTCAGAAGCCAGTTACGAGCCAACGCAAGAATTTTGCGAACATATATTAAAAGATTTTGGTGTGGAAACCGATTATTTTTCACCCTTGATTGGTCGCTATATTACTAATCATATTAAACCTAATACCAAAGTAGTATTTCTTGAATCACCAAGCTCAATCACGATGGAACTGCATGATGTACCCGCAATTGTTAAAGCGATTCGCAAGGTAAATCCGGAAATTGTCATTATGATGGACAACACTTGGAGTGCTGGCGTTTTATTCAAAGCATTAGATCACGATGTTGATATCTCCATTCAAGCAGGTACTAAGTATTTAATTGGTCACTCTGATGCTATGTTAGGTACTGCTGTTGCTAATCAACGATGTTGGGATCAATTACGTGAACGTTCTTATCTAATGGGACAAATGTGTGATGCCGATACCGCCTATATGGCAGCTCGTGGATTACGAACCTTAGCGGTTAGATTAAAACAACATCACGAAAGTAGCTTAAAAGTGGCAAACTGGTTAGCTAATCATCCTAAAGTGGCAACTGTTAATCATCCGGCTTTGGCAAGTTGTAAGGGACATGAGTTTTTTAAACGTGATTTTAGTGGTGCTAGTGGTCTATTCTCGTTTGTACTTAAAGATCATTTAAGCGATGTGCAACTATCTGATTTCTTGGATAATATGACTCACTTTTCAATGGCGTATTCATGGGGTGGATTTGAATCATTAATTTTAGCCAACCAACCAGAAGATCTGGCAAAAATACGTCCGGTATCGGGCATTGATTTCACTGGTACATTAATTCGATTACATATTGGTCTTGAAGATCCTGATGATTTAATCGCCGATCTTTCTGCTGGCTTAGATAGAATTAAATTACATAAAAACAAAGTGAATGCATTACAAAGTTTAGTATAAATGGATAACCGATGAGTCATCAAAATCAAGCTAAGACTAAAAGTATTATTGAACAAACAATTTTACAACATCTAAACGGTCGACAATCGCTACTGGTTGCTTTTAGTGGTGGTGTCGATTCGACTGTTTTACTGCAAGCATTAGTCAACTTGAGACAAAAGTCACAAAATTTACAACTTAGAGCCATTTATATTCACCATGGTTTAAGCAAAAACGCTGATAGTTGGGCTGAACATTGCCAGCAACAATGCAATATTTGGCAAATTCCTTTGATTATTGAAAAAGTCAAACTTGATAGAGCGACGGGCAATATTGAAGAACAAGCCAGAGAAGCTCGCTATCAAGCTATTTATCGACATTTAAAAAGTGATGAGTTGTTATGTACTGCTCAGCACCTTGACGATCAATGTGAAACGTTCTTCTTAGCGTTAAAGCGTGGTAGTGGTCCTGCTGGCTTATCCGCTATGCCACTTGAAAATGGCCAACATCTTCGGCCGCTACTCACGATATCTCGTCAAGAGATTGAACAGTATGCCAATCAACAGCAATTAACTTGGATAGAAGATGAAAGTAATCAAGATGCCCATTATGATCGTAATTTTTTACGTTTAAAGGTACTACCAACACTTAATCAGCGTTGGCCACATTTTTCACAAATGGTGGCGCGTAGTGCCGAGTTATGTCAACAGCAAGAAGCATTAATCCATGAGCTTTTATCGGCAGAATTTAAGCAAATTACTGGCAATGCCAAACAACTTAATATTCAATCACTACGTGATTATTCAGATTATAAACGTAATGCAATATTGCGGATGTGGTTTAAAGAACAACATATCGGCATGCCAAGTCAAAAGCAACTGTCATTAATTTGGCAAACCGTTATTCAAGCGAAAGAAGATGCTAATCCACAATTTATTTTACATAACCGACAGATTCGCCGCTATCAAAACCAACTCTATTTATTACCTTTATATCAAGATATTGAACAGCAAATCTTGCCTTGGGATCTAAATACCTCGCTAACCTTGCCGGATAATTTAGGCATATTACAGTCCAATTATCAAACCAAATTAACCTGTCGTTTACCACAAAAAGAGGAAACCGTTTCGGTGCGTTTTCATGCCCAAGGTCAATTTCAAATTGTGCAGCGCCAAGGATCACGATCAATAAAAAAATTATGGCAAGAACACCATATTCCACCTTGGCAGCGCACTCGTATTCCATTAATTTACTATAATGAACAATTGATTACTGCCGTCGGGGTATTTGTTACTGAACAAGGTAAGGGATCACAAGTTGGGTTTAATCTAAAATAAATTATAAGAATAAAAATGTGCTTGAGTCTAATTGACACTAAACCAAATTCAATCTAATCATACTAACCTGAATTAGATTATATAATTAAGCAACCTTATACATAACAGGGCTGTGGTTCTTCATGGCTAAACAGAATACACTTTATACTAACAAATTAAATCAAACTGGTAATAGAAAAATAATTTTAAGTTACATCAATATACCCATTAATAGCAAGCCAACTAAACGTCGTCAAAATAAATTCATTTAGCATATTTATTACCTTATAAAAAACATATACTATTAGGAGAAATAATAATCAATCAAGAGTTAAGATAAAAATGAAAGTTAATCGTTTTTCTGCAAATGTTGGACAAGCAATCAATAAAGTGAATCAATATGCGATAGATAAAAAACATATAGTTGGATCTGTTGTTATGGTTGCTAAAGAGGGACAAATAATCTATCAACAAGCATCCGGCCATGCTGATAAAGAACAAAAATCAACCATGCAAGTTGACTCACAATTTTTGCTTTCATCAGTCACCAAACCGATAGTTAGTGCAGCCGCATTATGTTTAGCAGAAAAAGGGCTACTAAAATTGGATTCGCCTGTTACTGATTATCTACCTTATTTCACTCCAACACTAGAAAATGGCCAGCAACCAGTTATTACTTTGCATCACTTATTAACCCATAGTGCGGGACTAAAATATCGTTTTTGCGAACCTCATGGTGAAGGCATTTATAATACATTACAGATTTCAGACGGTTTTGATCAAATAGCAACTGATTTAGATGAAAATCTTCATCGGTTATCAAAAGCTCCTCTTCTTTTTGCACCTGGAACAAATTGGTGTTATTCATTGGCATTAGATGTCCTAGGTGGAGTATTAACTGCCGTCACTCAACAACCATTAGAAGAAATAATAAAAACTACCATAACAATTCCTTTGAATATGGCAAATACAGGCTTTACCATACCAGATAATAATCAATTAGTTACTCACTATTATAATGCTTTACCGGAACCATTACCTATGCCAAGCCCTTATTTTATGCAATTAGATGAATCATGGAATAACGGGATTGTTTCTTATGATCCTAAACGCATATTTAATCCTAAAGCCTACCATTCAGGTGGGGCTGGTATGGTTGGTACTGCACCTGATTTTATGCAATTTCTGTTATCACTAACTTCAATAAATAATGATTTAAGTAGCAATAAACTAATGGATAAAATGGCGAAGTGTTATATAAGTAGTGAATATTGTACAAAAGGACCAGGATGGGGATTCGGTTATGGTGGTGCGGTGCTTGATGACCCGATCTTAGCGCAAACACCACAGAGTAAAGGAACTATTCAATGGGGCGGTGTGTATGGTCATAATTGGTTTTATGATCCTCAACAAGAATTAGCTGTAGTCATTTTGACTAATACCGCAATTGAAGGAATGTTGGGACGCTATCCAATAAAAATTAGAGATGCTATTTATCATTGTTTAGCATGATGCTATTCAGATAGGAAAATTTTGCCGGTTTTTGGCTTTAATTTATCTGAAAATTCCGATTGAAAAAACACCCTATAAAATGGTGCTTTTTCAATCAAATATTTGAATCTTTGCATAGTGAAATATTTATACTTATCCAATTAATCGTTTTTTCAATTAGTTTCATTCTGATTTATATTATATTCACCACTAATCTACTATAGATATTACCCTTATTAGATCCGAGCGATAAAAAGGATCCAAAATCGATTAATTTGGGACAATATTTGCATTAATTACTTGATCTAAAATTAATTTATTACCATAAAGTATTTGTTCAAAATAAATTATTTTGACCCAGAACGTGCTTGCCACCGTTTTAATAATAAAGCATTAGTCACCACACTTACACTGCTAAGTGCCATAGCTGCGCCAGCTATCATTGGATTTAAGAAGCCGAAGGCAGCGAGTGGAATGCCAATTAAATTGTAGAAAAATGCCCAAAATAAATTTTGTTTAATTTTATTGTAGGTTCTTCGTGAGATATCAATGGCATCAGCAATTAAAAATAGATTGCCGCGCATCAAGGTTATACTTGCTGCATGCATAGCGACATCTGTCCCCGTTCCCATGGCAATACCAATATCAGCCGCAGCTAAAGCTGGAGCATCATTAATACCGTCACCCACCATTGCCACTTTATGATTGCTATTGCTAAGGTTTTGGCTCTCTTTTTGTAATTGATAAATATAATTAGCTTTATCTTGTGGTAAAACCTCAGCAATAACTTTATCTAAATTTAATTGCTGTGCTACATAATTAGCCGCTTGTTGATTATCACCGGTTAACATAACTGTATTTACGTTGAGTTGATGTAATGCATTAATGGCGCTTTTCGCTTCCGATTTAATCACATCGGCAAAACCAAATAAGGCTAATATCACAACGCCATTTTCTGATTGCTGTTTAGCTAAAAATGAGATTGTATAGCCTTTTTGGGTAAGCTCATTAATTTTATCCTGCATATCCACAAAATAGGCATTTAACGATTTCATCCAACGTAAACTACCTAAATAATATTCATGATTGTCAATGGTTGCCATTACCCCTGAACCTGCAACCGAGGTAATATTCTGCGCATAATTATACGATTTAGCTTTCGCTAAAATTGCTTTAGCGAGTGGATGTTCACTTCCAGCTTGCATTGATGCCGCTAGTGCGAGAATTTGATCGGCAGTTTCTGTGCCCATTACATCCAGTTCAACTAATTCTGGTTTACCAATGGTTAATGTGCCAGTTTTATCAAATGCTACCGTATTAATGTTATGTAAGGTTTCAAGCGCCTCGGCATCTTTAATCAAAATACCATGGCGAGCAGCAACACCTGTACCAACCATTATGGCGGTTGGTGTCGCCAGTCCCAATGCACATGGGCAAGCAATCACTAATACGGCGACCGCATGTAGTAAAGCTTGCTGCCAATCATGAGAAATAACGCCCCAAGCAAGCA
Source organism: Gilliamella sp. M0364 (assembly GCF_016100565.1). Lineage (NCBI taxonomy): Bacteria > Pseudomonadati > Pseudomonadota > Gammaproteobacteria > Orbales > Orbaceae > Gilliamella > Gilliamella sp. M0364. The sequence continues at coordinate 148,177 of NZ_JACFSF010000003.1, forward strand.
GTGTAATCAGCGCAATCAATAAAATCACGGGAACAAAAATAGCACTAATCCGATCGACAATACGCTGAATTGGCGCTTTTTTCGCTTGAGCAGACTCAACCATAGCAATAATTTTCGACAACGTAGAATCAGCTTGTACTGCTGTTGTTTTTACTATCAATAATCCTTCACCATTAATGGTGCCACCGGTTACCACACTATTGAGAGTTTTACTAACCGGGAAACTTTCCCCCGTCAACATCGATTCATCACAACTCGATGCGCCGTCAATAACCACACCATCTACTGGAATTCGTTCACCAGGTTTGATCACAACCACATCATCGACCTTAACCTGACTTATCGGCAAACTTACCTCTTGATCACCTTGTCGAACTAATGCAACTTCCGGGCGCAACGCGGAAAGTGCTTCAATCGCTTGGGTCGTTTGATGTTTAGCTCTTGACTCTAACCATTTACCAATCAAAATTAACGTAATAATAACCACCGATGACTCGAAATAGAGATGATCGTTATTACCAATAATAAGCTGATAAAGTGACAATCCATAAGCTGCACTGGTACCAATTGCCACTAACAGATCCATATTACCGGACAACGCCTTAGCAGCATTAAAACCACTACGATAAAATTTAGCACCAAGCCCAAATTGCACAACCGAGGCAATCGCTAATTGCAACCAAGCTGGCATCATCCAATGAATGCCAAATGGCTCAAGTAACATCGGCAATACAAAAGGAATCGCTAAGATAACCGAGATAATAATCGGCCAGAGTGACGCTTGCTTATTTATATCTTTGGCGTGAATTTCCGCCTCACTAATCTTTACCGCGTGGTAACCGGCTTTATCGACTGCTGCCATTAAGGTTTCTAATTGCACATTCGTATTGGCTTCAACTGTTGCCTTTTCTGTCGCAAGGTTAACACTAACATCAATCACGCCATCAATCTTTTTTAATGCTTTTTCAACACGACTAACGCATGATGCGCAACTCATCTCTTCCACAAAAAAACTATATTCGACGGTTTTCATTTGATGTTTCCCTTGGTTTTTGATGTGATTTATATAGCTATTGTAATATTAATTATCCTTTTAACAAGAATGCACTTTTTTGATATATACTACCTAAAAAGATACTATTGAGATAATAATGTGAAAAATAATCCGATTAATACCACTTGTTGTGGAAAAGAACATCAACCTATCACCTGTTGTCCAGTTGATGCTACAATTAATATGATTGGTGGTAAATATAAATCGCTCATTTTATGGAAACTGATGACCGAAACCACCTTGAGATTTTCGCAATTACAGAAAGAAATTCCAACCGCTACCCCGAAAATGTTAACCCAACAGCTACGTGAACTTGAAGCAAATGGCCTAATTCATCGACACGTTTATCCCGTCGTACCACCTAAAGTAGAATATTCTTTAACCAACTTTGGCAAAAGTATCAAACCAGTCCTCGAATCAATGTATACTTGGGGTAGTGACTATTTAAACAATCAAGGCTTACAAGTTAATTGTTCCATGACAGCAATAACTGATCCACAATAACCAATAGCAAATTTATTTTTTTTGATAAACGGTATTAAAGACAAAATGCAGGGATAAGACAGCCCCGCATTTAGATAAAGAAAGTAAAACTAATTACGCAAATTTTCTGGCCAATCGTTTTGAGTAGAAACAAGCAGATCTTTAACGATTCTTGGATTGCCTGCAACTATGTTACCAGAAACCATATAGTTATTACCGCCCGCAAAATCGGTAACCACACCACCCGCTTCACGTAAAATCAATTCACCTGCGGCAATATCCCATGGTTTTAAGCCAATTTCAAAAAAGCCATCTAAGCGCCCTGATGCGACATAAGCTAAATCTAATGCTGCTGAACCTGTACGACGAAAATCACCACACTTAGTAAATAACTTTTGCAATACCGCGAAATAACAATTACTGTGTTGTTTAGCTTTAAAAGGAAAAGCTGTTGCCAGCACACTACCCTCTAAATCTTTCGCATTACTTACTCGAATACGGTAACCATTTAACTGCGCACCTTTACCGCGAGCAGCCGTGAAGAGTTCATTACTCATCGGATTATACACGACAGCAACTTCCGTTTTACCTTTAACTCGAGCGGCAATCGAAACCGCAAAATGAGGAATATTCTTAATAAAATTGGTGGTACCATCAATTGGGTCGATAATCCATTGCGTATCAGCATCATTACCTTTAGCCAGTCCGCTTTCTTCAGCAATAATCGTATGATCAGGATACGCTTTTTTGATTGTTTCAATAATTAAAGCTTCAGCAGCACGATCGGCGTTAGTAGCAAAATCGTTAGCACCTTTAGTGTCAATTTCGATTGAACTTGGATTTTCATAAGCCTTAATGGCCACATTACCTGCTTTACGAGCAGCACGAATAGCAATATTCAGCATCGGATGCATAATTTTCTTCCAATTGATGATGTTAAAGAACGGGTTGATTTAGCAACACAGCAAGTATTACTAAAAATTGTCGCATAGTATAAAGGTTTTATACTTACTTTGCCAGCCGAGCGACGATAAATTGAAAAATAGACACAATTAATGCAAAAAATCAGGTTATATCAATGTCCTAATAACTATCATGGTATAGACTTCTCAATTGTTTTTACAAAATAAACCTAAATAAAGCAACTCAAAATAACCATTATCTAAAAAAATAATCAATCTATTAGAGTAGTTGTTGGTAGTAATGTTCTATCACCAACCAGTGGCCAACCAACCATTTATGACCACAACGATGAAGCCTCGAATATTACCCATGCGGCAATTAGTGACGGTGAATTAATCATTCGTGACCCAGATAAGCAAACACAAGATATTAATTAACTCAGTCATGATACCGAAAATGCCCATAGCAAACTCAAACCAATCTTTAATAAAGAGGATGAGCAGACCAGATTAAACATTGTCACTAGCTTAAAAGAGTTAGGAGAGCAGGTAAAAGAGCTCGAACGCACTATTCATAAAGATGCCGGTAAAGACTCCCAAGATGGCAAAATGGGCAATGACTTTAGCAAAGGTGTTGACTCAGCCGTATCAATTATTACCGGCATTATCACCGGCGATATGACCGGCGGTCTTGCTGGCGCCAGTGCGCCATGGTTAGCGGAGCAGATAAAGATACAAGCCGGTGATAACGAAACCGCGAGGTTAGTTGCTCATGCAATACTTGGTGCGGTAGTGGCTGAACTGCAAGGCAACTCAGCATTATCTGGTGGAGCGGGTGCAGTGGCCGGTGAAGTTGCGGCAGATATCATCCGCAAACAACTGTATGGCAAAGAAGTCAAAGATTTAACCGAAGAAGAAAAACAAACCATCAGCGCACTATCTCAACTAGCTACTGGTCTTGCCATAGCCGCTGGCGGTGGTAATATTAGCGATGCTAGCACAGCAATTCGTAGCAGTAAAAATGCGGTTGAGAATAATTATTTGAGTGTAAATGAAGCTAAGCGAAAAGCTTATTTGACTTGGATAAAGCCAAACTATCTAGGTGAGGAATTAACAGAAGATGAAAAGAAAGAATTAGAAAATCTCAATAAACTAGATAAAGAACGAGATCAAATTTTACAGGATAATTGTTCATTGGGTAACATCTCAAGCTCAGCTTGTAAAGGATTGCTGCAAGAAGCATGGGAAATGCAGAATGAATATGAAAAAGAGGTTGCTAGAAGTTTAACAAATGCTGATTTATATAGAGAAGACTCAAAAAACCTTAACGAAGCATTAGTCGGTTTAGATCCCAACAGCATTATTCATTTAATTTCAATTGAAGCAATTGCAAAAGAGACAGGTAGAGATGTAAAAGATGTTGCTCAACAATATAAATATGTTATGGCTGCACATGGAATTGTATCTTCATTGGCTGGTTTGTATGGAGGAGTAAATTTTACGCAACCAAATACCAATATAGGTAAACCCGGTAATATTGTTAATAAGGTTGATGATATTGCTGTAAAAGGGAGTATTCCCGAAATTAAAGCTGGTAGTGGAGTGGAAAAACCAACTGATTCTTTGAATAACAAAGCTAGTGATACTGTTGGTACAGGAAAGCAAAAAGATGATCAAATTTGGACAGAAACCAATAAAAAAGATCCTGTCGAAAATGCTTATAGTCATTGGGATAAACATAAGTTAGAATTTCCAGAATTCCAAAATGCAAAACAATATGTAGATGCGACACATAATTTTGTTAATAATCCACCAGCTGGCACGCTAGTTATTACTAGAAAAAATGGCGATACAGTTTTTTACAATCCTAGCTCTAATATTTTTGCTGTAAAAAATGCAGATGGTACGCCTAAAACAATGTTTAAGCCTAATCCGGCTGAACATGGATATAAAACTAATTTGGAGTATTTTAATGCACAAAAATAATAATGAAGCATATATCTGCCGTGTTTGCGGCCTTAAGCAAAATGAACCTCAATGGGGAATTGATGAACAAACGCCAACATATAATATTTGTGATTGTTGTGGCGTGGAATTTGGTTATGAAGATTGTACTTTGATTGGAATTAAAAGTTATAGAAAAAAATGGTTAGATGGCGGGGCAAAATGGAATTGTAAAAAGTGCCAACCAAATAGTTGGTCTCTAAATGAACAGTTAGCTAATATACCTAAAAAATATCAATGAAATATTAAAAATAATGAATATTAATCTAGTCCTGCGACAGAGCTCGCAGAGCTGGATTAATTATTTATCAACTCTGGATCTACCTCGCAATTTCAACAATCAACTTCCCTTTTTTAGCTGTGATGGTGACGGGTTGCCCGGTGGTAAAGCCGGCGTCCTCCAGCCAATCGCCTGCTGGGTTTGCAGGTTTGGGGGCGTGACAGTTATTGCAGGGGTTCGTGACAGTTATTGCAGGGGGGCGTGACAGTTATTGCAGGGGTTCGTGACAGTTAGTACGGGAGTGACGGGCACTGGCTGGCAATGTCTAGCAACGGCAGGCATTTCGGCTGAGGGTAAAAGAACTTTCCGCTAAGCGATAGACTGTATGTAAACACAGTATTGCAAGGACGCGGAACATGCCTCATGTGGCGGCCAGGACGGCCAGCCGGGATCGGGATACTGGTCGTTACCAGAGCCACCGACCCGAGCAAACCCTTCTCTATCAGATCGTTGACGAGTATTACCCGGCATTCGCTGCGCTTATGGCAGAGCAGGGAAAGGAATTGCCGGGCTATGTGCAACGGGAATTTGAAGAATTTCTCCAATGCGGGCGGCTGGAGCATGGCTTTCTACGGGTTCGCTGCGAGTCTTGCCACGCCGAGCACCTGGTCGCTTTCAGCTGTAAGCGTCGCGGTTTCGGGGTCTGACGCTCAGTGGAACGAAAACTCACGTTAAGGGATTTTGGTCATGAGATTATCAAAAAGGATCTTCACCTAGATCCTTTTAAATTAAAAATGAAGTTTTAAATCAATCTAAAGTATATATGAGTAAACTTGGTCTGACAGTTACCAATGCTTAATCAGTGAGGCACCTATCTCAGCGATCTGTCTATTTCGTTCATCCATAGTTGCCTGACTCCCCGTCGTGTAGATAACTACGATACGGGAGGGCTTACCATCTGGCCCCAGTGCTGCAATGATACCGCGAGACCCACGCTCACCGGCTCCAGATTTATCAGCAATAAACCAGCCAGCCGGAAGGGCCGAGCGCAGAAGTGGTCCTGCAACTTTATCCGCCTCCATCCAGTCTATTAATTGTTGCCGGGAAGCTAGAGTAAGTAGTTCGCCAGTTAATAGTTTGCGCAACGTTGTTGCCATTGCTGCAGGCATCGTGGTGTCACGCTCGTCGTTTGGTATGGCTTCATTCAGCTCCGGTTCCCAACGATCAAGGCGAGTTACATGATCCCCCATGTTGTGCAAAAAAGCGGTTAGCTCCTTCGGTCCTCCGATCGTTGTCAGAAGTAAGTTGGCCGCAGTGTTATCACTCATGGTTATGGCAGCACTGCATAATTCTCTTACTGTCATGCCATCCGTAAGATGCTTTTCTGTGACTGGTGAGTACTCAACCAAGTCATTCTGAGAATAGTGTATGCGGCGACCGAGTTGCTCTTGCCCGGCGTCAACACGGGATAATACCGCACCACATAGCAGAACTTTAAAAGTGCTCATCATTGGAAAACGTTCTTCGGGGCGAAAACTCTCAAGGATCTTACCGCTGTTGAGATCCAGTTCGATGTAACCCACTCGTGCACCCAACTGATCTTCAGCATCTTTTACTTTCACCAGCGTTTCTGGGTGAGCAAAAACAGGAAGGCAAAATGCCGCAAAAAAGGGAATAAGGGCGACACGGAAATGTTGAATACTCATACTCTTCCTTTTTCAATATTATTGAAGCATTTATCAGGGTTATTGTCTCATGAGCGGATACATATTTGAATGTATTTAGAAAAATAAACAAATAGGGGTTCCGCGCACATTTCCCCGAAAAGTGCCACCTGACGTCTAAGAAACCATTATTATCATGACATTAACCTATAGTATCACGAGGCCCTTTCGTCTTCAAGAATTTTATAAACCGTGGAGCGGGCAATACTGAGCTGATGAGCAATTTCCGTTGCACCAGTGCCCTTCTGATGAAGCGTCAGCACGACGTTCCTGTCCACGGTACGCCTGCGGCCAAATTTGATTCCTTTCAGCTTTGCTTCCTGTCGGCCCTCATTCGTGCGCTCTAGGATCCTCCGGCGTTCAGCCTGTGCCACAGCCGACAGGATGGTGACCACCATTTGCCCCATATCACCGTCGGTACTGATCCCGTCATCAATGAACCGGACTGCTCCCCTCCCATTGCGCCATACCAGATAGTCGGCCCCGCGCAGTTCATCAGCAATGTCTTCTATAGGTTTCAATCCCTTGACGATTGCAGGAGTCCCGTCTGGCAATGAAACTTTCCAAACGAGGCTGGAAAAGGTGTCCGCAATGAGAACAGGTTGCGAAACGTGCCAATGAGCAGGAAAAACAGGCGGCATGAACATCAACCCCAAGTCAGAGGGTCCAATCGCAGATAGAAGGCAAGGCGTTCGCGGTCGGGGGCTTCGATCCCCAATACATTGAATAGGACAGCGAAGGCGCGCTCTGCTTCATCTGGCGCTGCCCAGTTCTCTTCGGCGTTAGCAATCATGAGTGCCAAATCGGCATAGCGATCTGCTGTTCCGAGCCGCCCAAGGTCGATCAGACCCGTGCATTGAAGAGTTTTAGGGTCCACCATGAAGTTCGGCATGCAGGGATCACCATGGCAAACAACCATATCGGTGCGCTCTTGGTCGAGCCGCACCGGTAGCTCTCGTTCGACACGAGCCAAAAGATCGAGCTGCGGCGTACTCTTGTCCTCGTCCGGTAAGAAGTCGGGATTGACGGCATTGCGGGACACCACATCAACGGCGCGTCCGAACATTCGCGACAGCCTGCGCTCAAACGGACATTGATCAACCGATAGGCTGTGAACAGCGCCAAGTTGCTGCCCCATTGACGGCCACGCTTTGAGCAAATCCGCTCCAGACAGATCAGCCGCCGGTACTCCCGGAATTGCCGTTATCACCAAGCATGCACCCTCCTGTTCCTCCTGCCAGTTGATGACCTCGGGGCAAGCCACACCTCGACCTTTGAGCCAAATGAGGCGGTCACGCTCTCCAGCGAGCTCACCGCGGCGGGAAGCAGGTGCGATTTTCGCGAAGGCATGCCCGTCACCACGTCGAAAAACAAAATCACCAGATTCTCCGCCTCTGACAGGCAACCAGTCAGAATGCGATTCACCAAAAAAAATATTAGTTCGATTCAATGGAGGTTCCTTCAGTTTTCTGATGAAGCGCGAATATAGAGAAATATCCCGAATGTGCAGTTAACGAATTCTTGCGGTTTCTTTCAGCGCCGCCAATACCGCCAGCCCGTCGCGCAAGGGGCGCGGCTCGTGTGTGCGGATGAAGTCAGCTCCACCTGCGGCGGCGGCAAGCTCTGCAGCGAGTGTCGCGGCCCCGACATCCCCCGGACCACGGCCTGTGAGCGCGCGCAGAAAGGATTTGCGCGAAACAGACAGAAGCACCGGCAAATCGAAGCGCAGCCGCAATTCATCGAACCGCGCCAGCACCGAGAGCGAGGTTTCGGGAGCAGCCCCCAGAAAAAACCCCATGCCGGGATCAAGGACAAGGCGGTTGCGTTTGATACCGGCACCCGTCAGCGCCGCGATGCGCGCGTCAAAGAACGCCGCAATGTGATCCATGATGTCGCCAGCGGGTGCCTCGCGCCGATCTGCCTGCCCGTCTTGCACCGAATGCATAACGACGAGTTTGGCAGATGATTTCGCCAATTGCGGATAGAACGCAGCGTCTGGAAAACCGCGAATATCATTGAGATAGGCCACACCACGCGACAAGGCATAGGCTTGCGTCGCGGGTTGATAACTGTCGAGCGAGACGGGAATGCCATCTGCCTTGAGCGCGTCCAGCACCGGCGCGATACGCGCGATTTCTGTGTCGGACGAAACAGGCGCGGCGTCGGGATTGCTGGATGCCGGACCGAGGTCGATCACATCTGCCCCCTCGGCCATCAGCTTACGCGCCTGCGCAATGGCTGCGTCTGGCGCCAGATACCGGCCTCCATCGGAGAAACTGTCCGAGGTTATGTTGACGATGCCGAAAATGATGAGCGATTTATTCATGGGGGCTTCTATAATAATAATAATCGAGCATGAGTATCATACGGATGCTCGGGTCGAAAGGGAATCCCCAGGCGAGTAACCTGTTTGCGGTGATCCATTAGCTGCAGGAGCAGAATAGCATACATCTGGAAGCAAAGCAAGGAAAGCGGCCTATGGAGCTGTGCGGCAGCGCTCAGTAGGCAATTTTTCAAAATATTGTTAAGCCTTTTCTGAGCATGGTATTTTTCATGGTATTACCAATTAGCAGGAAAATAAGCCATTGAATATAAAAGATAAAAATGTCTTGTTTACAATAGAGTGGGGGGGGTCAGCCTGCCGCCTTGGGCCGGGTGATGTCGTACTTGCCCGCCGCGAACTCGGTTACCGTCCAGCCCAGCGCGACCAGCTCCGGCAACGCCTCGCGCACCCGCTGGCGGCGCTTGCGCATGGTCGAACCACTGGCCTCTGACGGCCAGACATAGCCGCACAAGGTATCTATGGAAGCCTTGCCGGTTTTGCCGGGGTCGATCCAGCCACACAGCCGCTGGTGCAGCAGGCGGGCGGTTTCGCTGTCCAGCGCCCGCACCTCGTCCATGCTGATGCGCACATGCTGGCCGCCACCCATGACGGCCTGCGCGATCAAGGGGTTCAGGGCCACGTACAGGCGCCCGTCCGCCTCGTCGCTGGCGTACTCCGACAGCAGCCGAAACCCCTGCCGCTTGCGGCCATTCTGGGCGATGATGGATACCTTCCAAAGGCGCTCGATGCAGTCCTGTATGTGCTTGAGCGCCCCACCACTATCGACCTCTGCCCCGATTTCCTTTGCCAGCGCCCGATAGCTACCTTTGACCACCATGGCATCAGCGGTGACGGCCTCCCACTTGGGTTCCAGGAACAGCCGGAGCTGCCGTCCGCCTTCGGTCTTGGGTTCCGGGCCAAGCACTAGGCCATTAGGCCCAGCCATGGCCACCAGCCCTTGCAGGATGCGCAGATCATCAGCGCCCAGCGGCTCCGGGCCGCTGAACTCGATCCGCTTGCCGTCGCCGTAGTCATACGTCACGTCCAGCTTGCTGCGCTTGCGCTCGCCCCGCTTGAGGGCACGGAACAGGCCGGGGGCCAGACAGTGCGCCGGGTCGTGCCGGACGTGGCTGAGGCTGTGCTTGTTCTTAGGCTTCACCACGGGGCACCCCCTTGCTCTTGCGCTGCCTCTCCAGCACGGCGGGCTTGAGCACCCCGCCGTCATGCCGCCTGAACCACCGATCAGCGAACGGTGCGCCATAGTTGGCCTTGCTCACACCGAAGCGGACGAAGAACCGGCGCTGGTCGTCGTCCACACCCCATTCCTCGGCCTCGGCGCTGGTCATGCTCGACAGGTAGGACTGCCAGCGGATGTTATCGACCAGTACCGAGCTGCCCCGGCTGGCCTGCTGCTGGTCGCCTGCGCCCATCATGGCCGCGCCCTTGCTGGCATGGTGCAGGAACACGATAGAGCACCCGGTATCGGCGGCGATGGCCTCCATGCGACCGATGACCTGGGCCATGGGGCCGCTGGCGTTTTCTTCCTCGATGTGGAACCGGCGCAGCGTGTCCAGCACCATCAGGCGGCGGCCCTCGGCGGCGCGCTTGAGGCCGTCGAACCACTCCGGGGCCATGATGTTGGGCAGGCTGCCGATCAGCGGCTGGATCAGCAGGCCGTCAGCCACGGCTTGCCGTTCCTCGGCGCTGAGGTGCGCCCCAAGGGCGTGCAGGCGGTGATGAATGGCGGTGGGCGGGTCTTCGGCGGGCAGGTAGATCACCGGGCCGGTGGGCAGTTCGCCCACCTCCAGCAGATCCGGCCCGCCTGCAATCTGTGCGGCCAGTTGCAGGGCCAGCATGGATTTACCGGCACCACCGGGCGACACCAGCGCCCCGACCGTACCGGCCACCATGTTGGGCAAAACGTAGTCCAGCGGTGGCGGCGCTGCTGCGAACGCCTCCAGAATATTGATAGGCTTATGGGTAGCCATTGATTGCCTCCTTTGCAGGCAGTTGGTGGTTAGGCGCTGGCGGGGTCACTACCCCCGCCCTGCGCCGCTCTGAGTTCTTCCAGGCACTCGCGCAGCGCCTCGTATTCGTCGTCGGTCAGCCAGAACTTGCGCTGACGCATCCCTTTGGCCTTCATGCGCTCGGCATATCGCGCTTGGCGTACAGCGTCAGGGCTGGCCAGCAGGTCGCCGGTCTGCTTGTCCTTTTGGTCTTTCATATCAGTCACCGAGAAACTTGCCGGGGCCGAAAGGCTTGTCTTCGCGGAACAAGGACAAGGTGCAGCCGTCAAGGTTAAGGCTGGCCATATCAGCGACTGAAAAGCGGCCAGCCTCGGCCTTGTTTGACGTATAACCAAAGCCACCGGGCAACCAATAGCCCTTGTCACTTTTGATCAGGTAGACCGACCCTGAAGCGCTTTTTTCGTATTCCATAAAACCCCCTTCTGTGCGTGAGTACTCATAGTATAACAGGCGTGAGTACCAACGCAAGCACTACATGCTGAAATCTGGCCCGCCCCTGTCCATGCCTCGCTGGCGGGGTGCCGGTGCCCGTGCCAGCTCGGCCCGCGCAAGCTGGACGCTGGGCAGACCCATGACCTTGCTGACGGTGCGCTCGATGTAATCCGCTTCGTGGCCGGGCTTGCGCTCTGCCAGCGCTGGGCTGGCCTCGGCCATGGCCTTGCCGATTTCCTCGGCACTGCGGCCCCGGCTGGCCAGCTTCTGCGCGGCGATAAAGTCGCACTTGCTGAGGTCATCACCGAAGCGCTTGACCAGCCCGGCCATCTCGCTGCGGTACTCGTCCAGCGCCGTGCGCCGGTGGCGGCTAAGCTGCCGCTCGGGCAGTTCGAGGCTGGCCAGCCTGCGGGCCTTCTCCTGCTGCCGCTGGGCCTGCTCGATCTGCTGGCCAGCCTGCTGCACCAGCGCCGGGCCAGCGGTGGCGGTCTTGCCCTTGGATTCACGCAGCAGCACCCACGGCTGATAACCGGCGCGGGTGGTGTGCTTGTCCTTGCGGTTGGTGAAGCCCGCCAAGCGGCCATAGTGGCGGCTGTCGGCGCTGGCCGGGTCGGCGTCGTACTCGCTGGCCAGCGTCCGGGCAATCTGCCCCCGAAGTTCACCGCCTGCGGCGTCGGCCACCTTGACCCATGCCTGATAGTTCTTCGGGCTGGTTTCCACTACCAGGGCAGGCTCCCGGCCCTCGGCTTTCATGTCATCCAGGTCAAACTCGCTGAGGTCGTCCACCAGCACCAGACCATGCCGCTCCTGCTCGGCGGGCCTGATATACACGTCATTGCCCTGGGCATTCATCCGCTTGAGCCATGGCGTGTTCTGGAGCACTTCGGCGGCTGACCATTCCCGGTTCATCATCTGGCCGGTGGTGGCGTCCCTGACGCCGATATCGAAGCGCTCACAGCCCATGGCCTTGAGCTGTCGGCCTATGGCCTGCAAAGTCCTGTCGTTCTTCATCGGGCCACCAAGCGCAGCCAGATCGAGCCGTCCTCGGTTGTCAGTGGCGTCAGGTCGAGCAAGAGCAACGATGCGATCAGCAGCACCACCGTAGGCATCATGGAAGCCAGCATCACGGTTAGCCATAGCTTCCAGTGCCACCCCCGCGACGCGCTCCGGGCGCTCTGCGCGGCGCTGCTCACCTCGGCGGCTACCTCCCGCAACTCTTTGGCCAGCTCCACCCATGCCGCCCCTGTCTGGCGCTGGGCTTTCAGCCACTCCGCCGCCTGCGCCTCGCTGGCCTGCTGGGTCTGGCTCATGACCTGCCGGGCTTCGTCGGCCAGTGTCGCCATGCTCTGGGCCAGCGGTTCGATCTGCTCCGCTAACTCGTTGATGCCTCTGGATTTCTTCACTCTGTCGATTGCGTTCATGGTCTATTGCCTCCCGGTATTCCTGTAAGTCGATGATCTGGGCGTTGGCGGTGTCGATGTTCAGGGCCACGTCTGCCCGGTCGGTGCGGATGCCCCGGCCTTCCATCTCCACCACGTTCGGCCCCAGGTGAACACCGGGCAGGCGCTCGATGCCCTGCGCCTCAAGTGTTCTGTGGTCAATGCGGGCGTCGTGGCCAGCCCGCTCTAATGCCCGGTTGGCATGGTCGGCCCATGCCTCGCGGGTCTGCTCAAGCCATGCCTTGGGCTTGAGCGCTTCGGTCTTCTGTGCCCCGCCCTTCTCCGGGGTCTTGCCGTTGTACCGCTTGAACCACTGAGCGGCGGGCCGCTCGATGCCGTCATTGATCCGCTCGGAGATCATCAGGTGGCAGTGCGGGTTCTCGCCGCCACCGGCATGGATGGCCAGCGTATACGGCAGGCGCTCGGCACCGGTCAGGTGCTGGGCGAACTCGGACGCCAGCGCCTTCTGCTGGTCGAGGGTCAGCTCGACCGGCAGGGCAAATTCGACCTCCTTGAACAGCCGCCCATTGGCGCGTTCATACAGGTCGGCAGCATCCCAGTAGTCGGCGGGCCGCTCGACGAACTCCGGCATGTGCCCGGATTCGGCGTGCAAGACTTCATCCATGTCGCGGGCATACTTGCCTTCGCGCTGGATGTAGTCGGCCTTGGCCCTGGCCGATTGGCCGCCCGACCTGCTGCCGGTTTTCGCCGTAAGGTGATAAATCGCCATGCTGCCTCGCTGTTGCTTTTGCTTTTCGGCTCCATGCAATGGCCCTCGGAGAGCGCACCGCCCGAAGGGTGGCCGTTAGGCCAGTTTCTCGAAGAGAAACCGGTAAGTGCGCCCTCCCCTACAAAGTAGGGTCGGGATTGCCGCCGCTGTGCCTCCATGATAGCCTACGAGACAGCACATTAACAATGGGGTGTCAAGATGGTTAAGGGGAGCAACAAGGCGGCGGATCGGCTGGCCAAGCTCGAAGAACAACGAGCGCGAATCAATGCCGAAATTCAGCGGGTGCGGGCAAGGGAACAGCAGCAAGAGCGCAAGAACGAAACAAGGCGCAAGGTGCTGGTGGGGGCCATGATTTTGGCCAAGGTGAACAGCAGCGAGTGGCCGGAGGATCGGCTCATGGCGGCAATGGATGCGTACCTTGAACGCGACCACGACCGCGCCTTGTTCGGTCTGCCGCCACGCCAGAAGGATGAGCCGGGCTGAATGATCGACCGAGACAGGCCCTGCGGGGCTGCACACGCGCCCCCACCCTTCGGGTAGGGGGAAAGGCCGCTAAAGCGGCTAAAAGCGCTCCAGCGTATTTCTGCGGGGTTTGGTGTGGGGTTTAGCGGGCTTTGCCCGCCTTTCCCCCTGCCGCGCAGCGGTGGGGCGGTGTGTAGCCTAGCGCAGCGAATAGACCAGCTATCCGGCCTCTGGCCGGGCATATTGGGCAAGGGCAGCAGCGCCCCACAAGGGCGCTGATAACCGCGCCTAGTGGATTATTCTTAGATAATCATGGATGGATTTTTCCAACACCCCGCCAGCCCCCGCCCCTGCTGGGTGTTTGCTGAAGAGGGTTTTGGCGGGTGTTGCTTTGTGCTGATGGCGGATTCTGATATAGCCCACCGTGTAATAGTCAGGAAAGGGATGTACAAGGGCAACTAACGCATGGCGATGTTGTCATTAAAGGAAGTGACTTAACCGCAGGAGAAGCAATTATTATCGATGCTAACCGTCATGTTGCTATTGAAACCTCGGCAGATAAACAATTGGAGCACAGTAAAACAACGAGTAAAAATTGGAGTGCCACGACAGCAGCGCCGACAGCGGGTTCATCGGTACGATTTATCAACGGCAGTCCAAATCATGGTGCGGGTATCTTACCTTATGGTAGTGAAAGCTCTGGTAATCGAAGTAATAGTGATGTAGTGGGTCAAAATGCCTCCACGCTCACGGCAAATAACATTGCTATCAATAGCCGTGAAGGCAATATCGACATAAAAGGAAGCCTATTAAACTCACAATATGATATTAATTTACATGCAGCAAAAGGCCATGTAGATATTAGCGCCAGCACCAATCAATCACACAGTGAAAATAAAGGTTACCATAAAGTGATTGGTGAGCTTGGTGGCGATGGCTATAGTGGCACAGTTGGTTACCAACATTCACGATATAAAGAGTTAGAAGATAAAGCAACACAAAGTAATATTCGCAGTGGACTTAACAGTACAAAAGGCAATATTAATGTCGTTGCAGGTGATGATGTTAAACTGGCGGGTGTTGATATTAGTGCCGGTAAATCTGTCAACCTCACGGGTAAAAATGTCATTATGGAAACCAGTGAAGACAGTCTGCACCAAAAAACGCAGAGCAGTAATAAACAATATGGTGTTACGGTTTCTACCTCCGGCTATGCGGTTACAGCGGCACAGTCAATTGAAAAGGCCGCCAAAGCAATTGAAAATAAGGAAGACAAACGTTTAGCGGCGATTTATATGGCACAAGCTGGGGTGAATGCCGCACAAGCTAATTTAACGGCGGCTGATTCCTCAGCGGAAATAAACCGACCAACCGTAAATGCTGAAAATAATGCTAATGATGGTGATGGTGGTTCTGCCTCTTTAATTAAAGTCAATGTAAGTGTAACGGCAGATAACTCAAAACAAAAAACAGAGTATCACAACAATGCTCAAACAGGCACGGTGATCCATGCGGGTCAAAATGTGAATATCAATGCAGAAGAGAACATTGAAGGGAAAGGCGTTGATATTACCGGGCAAAACATCAATCTCAATGCGGGGAATGATATCAAATTTGATGCCGCCCACAGCACTGAAAAATTGAAAAGTACCGATTCAGGCAGTCACTATGGTGCCGGTGTTGGCTTTGGATTAGTGGGCGGGCAAAATGGTTTTTCAATTGAGTTAGCCGCCAGTAAATCCAAAGGTAAAGAAAACGGTACCAGTGATATCAATCACAACAGCACCATCACCGCCAGTAATACACTTAACATCCAGAGTGGTCGTGATGTTATTTTAACGGGCGCGGAGTTATCTGGTGAGCAAGTTATTGCCGATATAGGCCGTCACTTAACCATCAGTAGTGAACAAGATAAAGAAAAATACGATGCTAAACACACCTCTGTTGGTGCAAGTGCCAGCATCTGCGTACCACCATTTTGCTATGGAGCAAGTAGTGCGAGTGCTAATTTTGCCCAAGATAAAATGAAAAGTGATTATGAATCGGTTAACGAGCAATCGGGCATATTTGCCGGCAGTGGTGGTTATGATATTACCGTGGGCGAACATACCCAATTAAATGGCGCGGTGATAGCCTCGAAAGCTGACCCGTCAAAAAATCGCTTAGATACCGGCACTATAGGCTTTACTGATATTGAAAACAAAGCGGAATATGATGTCAGCAGCATCTCTGGCTCGGTTGGGGTAAGTAAAGGACAGGGTAGTGGCGGTTTTTCACCGACCAGTGGTCAACCCACCATTTATGACCACAACGATGAAGCCTCGAATATTACCCATGCGGCAATCAGTGACGGTGAGTTAATCATTCGTGACCCAGATAAACAAACACAAGATATTAATGAACTCAGTCATGATACCGAAAATGCCCATAGCAAACTCAAACCAATCTTTAATAAAGAGGATGAGCAGACCAGATTAAACATTGTTACTAGCTTAAAAGAGTTAGGCGAACAGGTAAAAGAGCTTGAACGCACTATTCATAAAGATGCCGGTAAAGACTCGCAAGATGGCAAAATGGGCAATGACTTTAGTAAAGGCGTTGACTCAGCCGTATCAATTATTACCGGCATTATCACCGGCGATATGACCGGCGGCCTTGCTGGCGCTAGTGCACCATGGTTAGCTGAGCAGATAAAACTGCACACCGGGCATATGGGTGAAGATGGTAAATGGCAAACCGATGATATTGCCAGCAACTTAATTGCTCATGCAATACTTGGTGCGGTAGTGGCTGAACTGCAAGGTAACTCAGCATTATCAGGAGGTGTTGGTGCAGTAAGCGGAGAGCTAGCGAGTAAAGCAATTATCAACACCCTTTATGGTGGTAAAGATGCCAGCGAGTTAACCGAAGATGAAAAACAAACCATCAGCGCACTATCTCAACTAGCTACTGGTCTTGCCATAGCCGCTGGCGGTGGTAATATTAGCGATGCTAGCACAGCAATTCGTAGCAGTAAAAATGCGGTTGAGAATAATTATTTGAGTGTAAATGAAGCTAAGCGAAAAGCTTATTTGACTTGGATAAAGCCAAACTATCTAGGTGAGGAATTAACAGAAGATGAAAAGAAAGAATTAGAAAATCTCAATAAACTAGATAAAGAACGAGATCAAATTTTACAGGATAATTGTTCATTGGGTAACATCTCAAGCTCAGCTTGTAAAGGATTGCTGCAAGAAGCATGGGAAATGCAGAATGAATATGAAAAAGAGGTTGCTCAACAGTATAAATATGTTATGGCTGCACATGGAACTGTATCTTCATTGGCTGGTTTGTATGGAGGAGTAAATTTTACGCAACCAAATACCAATATAGGTAAACCCGGTAATATTGTTAATAAGGTTGATGATATTGCTGTAAAAGGGAGTATTCCCGAAATTAAAGGTACTCAAGTCGGATTAAGAGATCCTGCTCAAATTGATTTAATGAAAAGCGATATGCTAAACGGAAGTTTTGAGTTCACGGCTACAAGAGGAAAAATTGCAGGATATATTGATAGTAAAGGAAATTATTATATTACCGAAGGTCATCATAGAATGGCAGCAGCTCAAGAAATATACAAAACTACAGGTGATGCAACATATATCCATAAGCTATTAGAAAATGGTAAATGGGATAAAACTAATAAAGTCCCTGTTGATGCACTGCCTCTACCAACAAGGAAATCATGATGAAGAAAAATGAAATATATGTGGAAATGTTAGGACGAACATTAACTTATATAAGAAACGTGCAGTCACAAGACTCGATTAGAAAGGCGAAAGATATATCATGTTATTATGAGGCTGAATTAGTTCATAATTTATTAATTACTATTTTTGATGCTGAATTTGAGCAGCATGATATTTGGTTTTTAAATCATCAGGCTCGATATTATTATGAGAACTGTAATACCGAAATATCTATTAATTATGATAAGCAAGTTAGTTTTATTAAAGAACTCTTTGCTATGGTTCCTGTAGAACTTAAAAATAAGCTGACATGGAATGGACCCATATAATTTGATCCATTACATGCCATTAGTGAAGTTAACCTCAACTCAATGATAGGGTGGATTCTGACTATCCGTTTTACTGATTAAGCTTAACGGTGATATCACAGATGCGCTGCTGGGTCTGTTGTATCTCTTCGAGTAACTTACGGTTATCCGTCTGGTGTTTAGGTTCGGTGATGATGACTAAACAACCCTGCATCACCCGGATAATCAGCGGTGTACCGGTGGTAAACCCGGCCTGATTTAGCCATTTACCCTTAAGATGAATAGCCGGAATACTGTCATCACTGCGGGACGGCAGATAACCAACGGTGTAATGCCGTTCAATCTTGCTCTTCTGGACAATCATCTTATCCAACGTAGAATATACCTTAGTCATAATAACTACTCCTATAGTTGTTGTGATTAGTAGGTTAGCGGTGGTGGTACACCGTTAATCTGCGTCTATTTTACTGCTCTTCTTTAGCCGCCTTGTCTTATTCAATCAACTGCTTAGCCTGATGTTTTAAAATAATGCTGGAAAAGGCACGACGAGTACAGAAAGTAAAGTAGGAGAGTATCTCGAAGACTTTAAACCATCACCAACACCGACCGAGTTAGTTCAACAACAAGCAGGTAAAGGTACTCAGGTAACAATCAATACCGATCACATTTTAAATGGTGAAATTAAGACTTATAGAGACGGCACGAAGGTTGGAACAGGAGGACATTATTTAAAAGATCCAAATATTAAAGTAGATAAGTGGACAGGTGAAGCCGATGCAAATGGTGTCACGAAAGGGTATATATCGGTCAGAGATCCTGCTACAGGTAAGTGGTATGAAAAGCAGGGTGAAACAACATTCTTCCCTAAGCATTGGTCTAAACGTCAAACTGAAAAGGAAATAAAAAGTGCTTTTGAAAATTCAAAAAGAATACCAAACACAGAAATGTGGGAAGGAACGTCTTCAAGTGGTTTAAAAATGCAAGGATTTTATAAAAAACCTGATGGAACAGGAGCAACAGCATGGCCTATTTATGGGAAAAAATAATATGTTAAATGATAAAATTATATTCTGGTGGGATAATTCAAGTTTTCTTCCTACAGGTGGAAAACTTGTAAAACATCCTAACAGCAAAAAGATATTTGGCTTTGGAGCAAGAGAAATAGCTGATTGGCTAAGAGTTGATATTCAATATTCAATAAACTCAGTCAATATCTGGATTAATAATCTAACCGATTTAGCAAATAGTCGAGCACCGGACGGCATGTTTGGTGTTGGTAATGCTCATTGGGTATTAATTACCGGCGATTACGTTTTTATTGGTACTGAATATGTTGAAGAGCAACAGGTTATCCTTACTAGGGAACAGCTTTTATATGTTCTGGAACAATATAAAGCCTTTTTAGAAGGGAACTATGAAGATCCTAATAATCCACCCGCTCCGATAGATGTAGAGTTTATTGCCGAAGGGCAAGAGGCGGTTGATCTCTATAATAGTTTAGAAGGAAGTCATCAAGTTTTCTATCTTGAATAACAAGGATGAGTAGACAAAATAAAACATTGTCACGAGCTTAAAAGAGTTAGGCGAACAGGTAAAAGAGCTCGAACGCACTATTCATAAAGATGCCGGTAAAACGTTAACTCCTGATTTTAATGCTCAGGAAAGCTATCTGAATGGTCAAAAGGTAAAATGGGGAACAGACGGGAGTGTAAGACCAGATTTTTGTAATGGTACTACTTGTTCAATAGAAGTAAAAAATTATGATATACAAAATAATATTAATGGTTTGATTGATAATGTTTCCAAACAAGCCATTGATAGAAAAAAACATCTACCATCAGGAGTACAACAATTAGTTGTAATAGATATTCGCGGTCAGAAAATGACTGCCGCACAGCAATTTAAAATAAAACAGGGTATAAAAAATAAATCAAATGGAATAATTAAGCCTGAACAAATTGAATTTAAAACAAAATAGGAGGTGAGTAAATTATGTTAATAAAAATTGGTTTCAGAGGTGGTGGGTCAGTATATGAATTAGGTACAGATAGTGATATGCAGCTATTTTTTGACTGTATTTTATATTATGTTTTACCTAAATATCCTGACCAAAATTGGTCACTGATTACTGACCGTTTATATCGTCGTTATTTAAAATTAGAAGAGTTAGATGCCGCCGTAGCATTAATGAAATTGGTAGAAAAAGAGTTTAAACAGTTAGATAGAGAAGCATTTGACTGGAGTAAAATATTATCAGGTCAAGTTAAAAGTGATTTAGATAGAGCTAAATCAACTTTATTTGAAATTTTTGGTAAATATTTTGAAGCATTTTATGAGTGTATTGAATGTGCTATAAGAAATTATGAATGGTTTAAATCAGATCCCGATTATAAATATCAACCGGTAATGGTAGCATATACTACAATACCGGATTTAATTACCTACAAGCTAATCCCTTTATCTGTTTTCGATAATTTACAACCTGATGAAAAACCAATTTGGTGGACAGGTAAAATTCCTAAAACCACAACTTAGTTACTTTTTAACTTACCTCTAATCCCCTTTACCTAAAAATTTTAAGGAAAGGGGGGGATAGATATTATTACTGATTTTAATTTCACATTAATGTTGTTTTATTTAGTTCGTTTAGTATGTCAAAATCCTGATGTCTAAAATTATCTTCAGCGACTTATTATTGCTTTATTAATAGCCCACGGATATTCAAATATCAATAAGACGGTATACACTCCTCAATTATTTTCACAAAATAAACCTAAATAAAGCAAATCAAAATAACCATTATCTAAAAAATATAATCACCAATTAGAACTGTTACTGGTAATGACAGTTTTTCACCGATTGGTGGATAACCTCGTTTATTACCACAACGATGAAGTATTGAATATCATTCATTCAACAATAAGCAATGGTGAATTAATCATGTTGCTATATTTTATTAGGGAAAATATAAAATAAACATTTCTAAGTCGCAGGCGAAAGTCATTAACTTTTACCTAGGTATGGCAAAGATTATGCCTAGATAGTTGATAACAGAAACAATTTCATCATTAATTATCTTTGTTAGGCTTTTTACATGACACTATTGATCTATCATTTGTTATGTTTTTAGTGACTTTGCCTGCTTTCTATTCGCATTACAGCCAGAATTATTGCATAATACACGGCGAATAAAATGCAGAATCTAAAGGTATAAATATGGAACTTCTTTGCCCTGCCGGCTCGTTACCATCATTAAAAATAGCAATCGATAACGGTGCTGATGCCGTTTATATTGGTTTGAAAGATGATACCAATGCTCGCCATTTTGCGGGATTAAATTTTAATGAAAAGCGTTTAATTGAAGCATCTGAATATGTACATAAGCATGGTAAAAAGTTACACATCGCAATTAATACCTTCGCTCATCCGGAAAACTTTGAACGCTGGCAATATGCAGTCGATACAGCAGCAAACATTGGTGCCGATGCCCTAATCATTGCTGATTTAGCCATGCTTGATTATGCAGCCGAAAAACATCCTAATCTTGAGCGCCACGTCTCGGTTCAAGCATCATCAACCAATGAAGAATCAATTAAGTTTTATCATAATAACTTCCAGGTACATCGTATTGTTTTACCGCGAGTGTTATCCATGCATCAAGTAAAACAGTTATCACAAGTCTCTCCAGTGCCATTGGAAGTATTTGCATTCGGCAGTCTATGTATTATGGCGGAAGGTCGCTGTTATTTATCCTCATATTTAACCGGCGAATCTCCCAATACCGTAGGAGCTTGTTCACCAGCGAAATTTGTCCGTTGGGAAGAGACCGATAAAGGACTTGAATCTAGACTGAATAATGTATTAATCGATTGCCATAAGAAAGGTGAAAATGCGGGTTACCCAACCTTATGTAAAGGACGCTATTTTGTTGGCAATGAACTGTATCACCCGATTGAAGAACCAACAAGTTTAAATACCATTGAACTGTTACCTGAACTATTTGCGGCTAATATTGCCTCAGTAAAAATTGAGGGTCGTCAACGTAGTCCAGCTTATGTGGAACAAGTGACTAAAGTTTGGCGACAAGCTATTGATCGTTATAAAGCGAATCCGCAAACATTCCAAGCAGAAAAGAACTGGATGGATACATTAGGATCAGTATCAGAAGGTACACAAACGACATTAGGTGCTTACCACCGTAAATGGCAATAGAATGTAAACATATTTGTTCATGTTTACCAATAAAATAAACATGATACTAATCTAAATGACTTTTGATATTAGCGTTAGAAAATAGCTATCAAACATTGACTATTTAAAATAATTAAATACAGATATAGTGAGCAAGACTATGAAATATGCGTTAGGCCCTGTACTTTATTATTGGCCTAAAATTGAAACCGAAGCCTTTTACCAAGCAGCGAAAGATAGTGACGCAGATATTATTTATATGGGCGAAACAGTATGTACCAAACGTCGGGAAATGAAAGTACCCAATTGGTTAGATTTAGCTAAAGAAATTGCTAAATCTGGTAAACAAGTCGTACTTTCTACCCTAGCACTGCTTGAAGCACCATCAGAACTAATTGATTTAAAACAATTAGTTAATAATGGTGATTTTTTAATTGAAGCTAATGATTTGGCGGCAATTAATATTGCTCATGACAATAATTTACCTTTTGTCGCTGGTCCGGCAATTAACTGTTATAACGCATTAACCCTAAAATTGTTACAAAAACAAGGTATGGTGCGTTGGTGTATGCCAGTTGAACTTTCTCGCGATTGGTTAAGCAATGTTTTAAAACAATTTGATGCATTGAAAATTGAGCGCAATTTTGAAGTTGAAGTATTTAGTTATGGTTATTTACCATTAGCCTATTCCGCCCGCTGTTTTACTGCTAGATCGGAAGATAAACCAAAGGATAAATGTGAGACTTGCTGTATTAAATATCCCGTTGGTCGAGAAGTATTTTCTCAAGAGCAACAAAAAGTATTTGTCCTTAACGGTATTCAAACACAAAGTGGCTACTGTTATAACTTAGGTAACAATCTAAAAGAGATGAAAGGATTAGTTGATATCGTGCGTATTTCTCCGCTTGGAATTGAAACACTCGAGGTAGTTAAGCAATTTAGAGCTAATGAAGAAGGACTAAATCCTTTACACATTGAACATAAACGAGACTGTAACGGTTATTGGAATGGAATTGCAGGACTTGAACTTACACAATAATATGCTGCTATGCGAAAAATTTAGGGCAGACTTCCCTGCCCTAACTAGCCATAATGTGTATCTTGATTCAGCAGCTACAGCACTGAAACCACAAGCCATGATCGATGCAACTGTTGAGTATTACGGGCATAACACTGCAACAGCGCAACGTAGTTTGCACCAAGATGCGCTACAAGTCACCGCAACGATTGATCAAACTAGGCAAAATATTGCTGATCTACTTCATGCTAAGTCAAATTGTGAAATAATTTGGACTCGTGGCACAACCGAATCAATCAACTTAATTGCCCAAAGTTATGCTAGAGCACAATTACACATAGGTGATGAGATCATTGTTAGCGAGTTAGAACATCACAGCAACTTGTTACCTTGGCTTATTGTGGCGAAACAAACTGGCGCCAAAATCATTAAATGGTCAGCAGATATTGATGAGCTTTCAAGATTACTCTCAGCGAGAACTAAAATTGTTGCTATAACTCAAATGTCTAACGTTACCGGTTTTTGTCCAGATTTAGCCCAAATTAGCCAACTAGTTCATCAAACCAATGCGGTATTAGTCGTGGATGGCGCACAAGGCGTTGTACATCATCCGATTGATGTTGAAAAATTAAATATCGATTTTTATGCCTTTTCTGCTCATAAGCTATATGGCCCAACTGGATTGGGGATACTATATGGAAAACAACATTTACTCAAGCAAATGGATGTTTGGCATGGTGGTGGAAAAATGTTAAAAACGGCTTCATTTACCGAATTTACAGTTGAAGATCTTCCCTATAAATTTGAAGCGGGTACGCAAAATATAGCTGGTATTATTGGTTTTAAAGCAACCTTAGATTGGTTAACAAAGTGGAATGAAACACAATTAGAAAGTTATATAACACAATTAGCTGACTATACTGAATCAAAATTAAGTCAATTAACCAATATACAATTTTATAGTGTTAAAAATAGTCCTATAATTAGTTTTAATATACAAAACATTCATCATAATGATGTCGCTATTTTATTAAGCGAACAAAATATTGCCATCCGAACCGGTGAATTGTGTGCTAAACCACTTATGGATAAACTTGGTTGTCATGGTGTTATTCGCATTTCACTTATGCCATATAATAATCAGCACGATATTGATCATTTTATTACAGCATTACAAAATTCCATTGAATTACTCACGTAAACTATATCTGTAGTTAATCAAAGAAACGTTAATGACTTGTTCAATCACTAATCGGTTTTAATTATGCTATCACAACAAACTTTATTTGAATTATTTTCTAAACAACATAACTGGCAAGATCGTTATAGACAATTAATTGCCTTAGCAAAACAATTACCTGATTTTCCGGATATAAAAAAAATAGAATCCAACCAAATTTATGGTTGTGAAAATCGGGTATGGCTAACTAATGAAAAACAATTAGATAATACTTTTACCTTTCAAGGTGATAGTGAAGGTAGAATCGTAAAAGGATTGTTAGCTATTTTAATCATTACTGCCAATCATAAAACAGCAGAACAAATTCAAGCCATCGATTTCCTTGCAATATTAAAGCAATTAAAAATTACTGATGAGTTGAGTCAATCTCGGCTACAAGGGATTGAAAAAATAATTGAGCGTATTAAGTTAGCGGGTAGCTAGTAAAAAAGGGAGAATAATTTCTCCCTTTTTAAAGCTTTTTAGCTTTTACAATTAGTGATTAACGTATAGTAAATAATGTAACAACTTTCTTAACACCAGCAACTTTACTTGCAACAGTAGCGGCTTCTTGGCCTTCTTCACTGCTAACAATACCGATTAAAAATACCTCACCATTTTCCGTAACGACTTTGATATTACGTGCTTTTGTTTTGGAATTTAGTGTAAGTTGGGATTTAACTTTGGTGGTTATCCACATATCATTGGTGATTGTTCCTGCTCCAACCGGTTCTCCAGCACGAATTTGGTTATAAACTTTCTTAACTCCTTCAACTTGATAAGCTAGACGTTCAGCTTTTTCAATTTGTTCGGCATTGGCTTGGCCAGTCAAAATAATATTGCCATCATAAGTACTTGAAGATATACGAGAGCCAATAAAAAAAGGACCATTTTCACTTAATTTACTGTTCATTCTGGTGTTCAGGGTCGTATCATCAACTTGTGTTCCTGTGGTACGCGGATCGGTGGCAACTTTTGCGGTAGCACCAGCACCGACGCCAATAACAGCAGCAACACACCCTTGTAACATTAATGTGCTAGTTACTAATGCTGTTACTAAAATAAATTTTTTCATTATCACTCCTTTTATTTACTACCCAGTAGAATTCAAATACTGATGAACAGTTTTTATTATGCCTTGTAGATATAGTTTTGCAAAATAATTTTATTATTTTAAAAGATAAAGTATTTCGATTTTTTAGCTAACCTATAGTAAAAAAATAAATAGTCTAATTGCCTTAACAAATATTTATTTTTTTATCAAATCTGTTATCTTTTGATAAAAAGTCGTATAAAAAATTAATGGAATAAAGCTATGAATCAAGATTATATCGATTGGTTATATGGTCTATCGGCACCAATGGTTGCCTTAAATAAAGAGTGTGGCGCAAGTTATACATCACCCTTTTTTTTTCCTGAGGATAAATATACCGATTTGAAAAAAGACTGGGGTATTGATTCGCGAGAAACACTATTAGCAATGGTTTTTAATATGGTCGATGATGGTCATGCAACAGCCTTATCTAAACATTATTTTATGTATCCTCGCCTATCGGCATTAGATTGGTTAAATTATATCGAGAAACAGAGCGATTACGATAAAGTTTTGCTCGAATTTGTTGAACAGACTTATTCCGAATGTGGCACAGGAGGCATCCGTAGTTGGGATTACGCACGTATGGGATATATATTGCGTAATGGCATCACCAATAAATTTATTACTGAAGAAGAAGCCCTTTGGATTTTGTATAGAATAGGACTGCGAGCACAATACTATTATTCATCATGGCAAAGTTATTTTTCTGGTTGGTTTGTCGGTTATCAATATTGGGAATCATTGACTAATAAAGAAGATTTAGAAAGATTACGTTGTGACTTATGCCGTTCATCCCAAACATGGACTATGACTAAATTGTATAGCGACGAAGATTCCCCTTATCATCACCTGCCTTGGAATATTGATATAGATGAATTGGAAAAACCTGAATCATTAATGGAGTATGCTTGGTCATGAATAACAATTTTTGGCAATTATTAGCAATTGAGAAAACTACCGATATCGCCGTGATTCGACAAGCATATCGGGCAAAACTACCTGAATATCATCCTGAAACAGATCCTGATGGTTTTAAAGCGCTACGCGAAGCCTATGAATTAGCAATGCAGTATGCAAAATCACCAGAATCAATGGCTGATGATTTAAATCAAGAACAGCCTACTGAAGAAGTTATTAAACCACTCACCGCAGAAGAGCAACAAGTCAAAGAAATCTGTGATAACTATCAAGCACTACTCGATGATCCGGTTCGATGCCATAATGTGAATGAGTGGCATAAATTTGTTGCTTCATTTTATGATTACCCAATGTCTATAATAGAAATTGCTAAATGGAAAATGTTAGATATCAGTTATGACACTGTGACAATATCACTATCATGTGTGAAAATATTAGCTGATAATCTACGCTGGCGTCAGCAAATAAATAGTTATTCGCCCAACGACGCTGATATGTATGAGAACTTTTTTGATCATATTGATCGTGGTGATTTTTTTGATTATGACAGCTTACCAAAGACAAATAAAGCCGTACAAAATGTAACCATCGACTATGCTCGTTGTGCTAGATGGCTTTTCTGGGAAAAACCAGCAGCAGAATTAACAGAATATTTATCTATTCATACTGTAGTTTACTTACCTGATAATCCCGAGTTCATGCAAGAACTAGCCAATTGGTATTATTTTGCTAAATCGCCAAATAGAGGATTATTAGATTATGCCTTAACTTGTATTGACGATCCTAATCAAGAACAGCAAATACAAGAACAATGGAAAGCCGTCGCCGCAATGCAGTATTCACTGCTTGAAGACGAACAAAATGCCTTATTACTTTGGTTAGAACTTTATCATTTACCACAATATCAAGAAAAGGCTGCCAATTGGTTAATATTATGGTGTTCCAAAAATCGGTTTGATTATCTACCATTATTAATTCTGGCATTAAACCAATCTTATTGTTTAACGGCAGAAGATCAGGAAACTTATATATATAGTATTCCGCAATTTACGCCATCAACAATTTCTCGACTACTGAAATTTAGGAAACAAAACTACAGCAATGAAATTGCGGCTGTTATAACCTGGGCTCTGGATAATCATTGGAATTATCGTCAAGTTCTACACACTTTATTATGCGATGATGGAAACAATCGGTTATATCGTTTATACCGACATGCAATCATGCTACGACACGGTAATAAAACACTTTTACAAGAAATCTTAGCTGACTCAAGTGAAGATGAGTTTGAACAATTTATTTTACAAAATTTACAGCGTCAAGCTAGACAACACCTTGAATGGCTCACTAATTTGCCACCCGTTCAGGAGTTTAAACAATGGTTGTACCAAAGTGATGAAAATGCAACTATCCCGACTAAATTTGATCCAGATAACGAAAAAGGCAATCAGTTTTTATATGGTCGATTATGGTTAGATAGATTCGATGATATCCCATTTGTCGCCAAATTACATTTATACCGCAATGTAACTTATCGAAATATGGAAATGTTTGATTGGCCGATATATTATCAATTTAGGGGGGGTAATAATTTACCTAAATCACCTGAACAATCAATTATTGAGGCTGATAAAAATGCGTATTGGCAATGGTATCGTTACTGTTTATTAGCCATTACTATTGCCAATTCACCAATTAAAGCCGCAGACTTTATTCGTGAAAAAGATAACTTATTTTTACTCCCAGAAAATGATCCGCTAGTGCCGCTGATCAATACCTTTAAGTCTAACGAATGGCAAAATGATACACAATTATATAATTTAATCGATACTGATAACCAGTTGATTGGCAGTATGTTGGTTAATTATCCAAATTCAATTGAGACGTTTACCGACTCGCCAGAAGAAGTTAATTGGGATGAAATTGAACAAATAGTTGAACAAAGATGGGCAAATAAACTAGCCAACAAACCAGTAAGTTGTTTAATGTTACTGTATATGATTGTTTTTGATAAACCAAATCAAAAAACAAAACTACACCAAATACTACAAAAACTTGCTGGCGATGATCTACAGTTAAAAAAACTTGCTAACGCATTTTGTGATAAATTATCTATTCCATCATCCCTTAAAAAACATAATGATGAATTGCAAAACATAGATAAATTATATGCTATAAATAAAAAGTTAGACAAAGATGATTCGCTATGCGAAGAAGAAGATATCGAAGTACTAGAAGAAATTGGACAAAATAATGATAATAATAGCATAATTAAATTATCCTCAGCATTGCTGTTAGCCAAAAATATGGATCACCAGAAAAAGCTGCAATCAAAATCATTTCCGCCAAATGAATGGTGGCAAATTTGGCGTTGGAAGGGGCGAACAAATTTAACTGGTTTCTTAAAACAAATGGGCTACGTCAGTTTACCTTTATTTTTTCTAATAATAGGAGCAGCAGGAAAAACTAATTTAAATCATCCAATTATGCTTGTATTATGCGGATTAGCAACAATCAATAGCGTTTTGGCAATAAAACGACGCTTAAATGACTGTTATTCTAATGGAGGTATCTATTATTTTGTATCCGCCACAATTCTATTACCATTTCTATTATTGCCGTGTTGGCTTTCAACTGTTAATGAAACCAACCGCTACGGACCACCAATACAAAAATAATTAGAAAAAATGAATCATCTACATATCCCCTTTGAAACACTCTTTTCTGATTAGCAAAGGGGATAATTTTAGAAAAAGTAATGATTATCGATTAAGCTCGCTAAGATTTACCTCTATCTCACTGCGTACTTGCTCGATTTCTTCAGGATTCTGCTGATCAAGTACTTGCATAAAAGCTTCAATATATGCTCCAATTAATATTCGTTCATCACCCAATGACTGTGCCCATGCTCGTTCTAGTCGCGCTAATAAAGTACGATTTGGCATTTCATCACGCGGATGAATCTTAAGGGCCGCCAGACGTTCATGGCTCTCTTGTTTTTGCTTATCAGTTAACCCTATTGGACTATGATCAATCACTTTGCCATGCAATTCGCCAGTTTCAAGCAATACCACATCAACTTCGAGCAAACCATTTAAATCATAACTAAAACGAACATCAATCCCTTGTATTTTTTCCATTGGCTTTAAAGGAACTTCAAATTCATCAATTAGAACATTATTTTCTACCCGAGGGTTTTCACCTTGATAAACTGAAAGCATAATGCTTTTTTGTTGTGGGTGGGTCGTAGAAAAGGTTTTTACTTTTGACGTTGGAACAATCGTATTACGTTCAATAATCGGCGAAAATAAGCCATTGATATTACCAGAACTACTTTCAATGCCTAGCGTATATGGGCACACATCGGTAAGAATCACTTCTTCAACATCAACATCACGTAAACGACATGCTGCTTGCACTGCTGCACCTTGTGCAACAATAGTCGTAGGATTAATGTGACGATAAGGTAATTTGGCAAATAATTTGGTTACTAACTCTCGAACTACACCTAACTGCGATGAACCACCAACTAAGACAATATGCTCAAGTTCATTAGGTTTTAAGCGAGCATCACTTAGAGCCTGTTCAACAGGTGCTCGTAAGCGATTAAGTAAAGGTAACCAAATTGATTTAGCTCTTATTTCATTTAATGAAAATTGCCATAACTTGTCTTGCCAAGACCAAGTCAAATTATGTATTTGTTCTCCACTTAGTTTACATTTTAGTTGTTCGGCTAAATCTAGCAAGCGAGCATAGTCATCAATTGGTATATCAGATTGTTTGAGTTGCCATTCGCTTAAACAAGCTTTAACAAGTTCATGAGTAAAATCTTCACCACCTAAGTAATTATCACCAGCTGAAGCATGAACCTCAATGATTGGCATGCTATATTCCAAAACAGTAACATCAAATGTACCACCCCCTAAATCAAAAACTAATGTATTACCAGATTGTTCTTCATGTAATCCATACGCCATGGCGGCGGCAGTCGGTTCATTAATTAAACGCACAGCATTTAAGCCAGCTAGCTCAGCAGCAAAGCGAGTCTGTTTACGCTGTTCATCATTAAAATAAGCAGGTACGGATATTACTACATCACGAATCTCTTGTTTTAAAAAAGCTTCAGCATCAGCTTTTAATGATTTTAAAACCAATGCAGAAAGTTCGGTTGGGGTGTATTTTTGCTCACCTAATTCAAAAACTTTACTTGAGCCTAAAAAACGTTTGAATGCCGCAGCACTACGGCTAGGATGAGTGGTTAAACGTGATAAAGCAGCATGACCAACTAAAATAGAGTTATCTTCATCAATGCTAACCACCGATGGCGTAACAACTTCGCCGATAGCGTTGGGAATAAGCGTTGATTGACCATTTTGCCAAACACAAATCAAACTATTGGTAGTACCTAAATCAATACCTATTGGAGGATGCATAACCACTTTATTCTCTTAGTATTTTTTAATAAATTTTTTGGATATTATATCCTTAATACTATTTAAGATACAATTTTATCCAATTTCGAGCATTAAATTTATTAAAAGTGTAGATTAGGAATAAAAACAGAATAGTTAAATAAAGCGCTAATTTTTAATTAAGCTATAATAAGTTGATTTTTCAAACCTAAACACAACTATTGTGAATTAGATTTTTTATTAATCTCAATAATTTGACTCGTTACTTTGCCACTTTTTAACTGCGTTTCAATCATTTCTCCAATAACGACTTGCTCAACTGTGCGTATCACTTTGTGTTGCTGATTAGTTGTTACTGAATAACCTCGTTCTAGGGTTGCTAGTGGACTAACACTATTAAGTTGAGATGTTTGTAATACAAACTGATGTTTAGCATCTGTCAGCTTGTTTTGAATTAAATTAATGAGTTGCTGCTGTTTTTGTTTAAGGCTTTGCCCATAATAAAGAATTTTATGCCGTGGTGAAACACGAACTAAACGTTTATCAAGTAGGTTATGGCGATAAGATTGCCTTAATAAATATTGCTGCATATTTTCAAACAAGGCATGACGACCACTTAATAACCGACTTAATTGTTTTGATAATTTTGCTTGAGGGTGCTGTGTTTGTAATTGATGGCGCCATTTATTTAAGCGTTCTCGTCGACGCATTAAATAGTAATCCATCGCCATGCATAAATATTGTTCTTGAACTTGCAAACGCTTAATTTGCTCTAGTTTGTCTCGACTTACCAGCTCAGCCGCTGCAGATGGCGTTGCTGCACGAACATCAGCAACAAAATCAGCAATCGAAAAATCGACTTCATGACCAACAGCACTGACAATCGGTAATCGGCTAGCAAAAATTGCTCTTGCAACCACTTCTTCATTAAATGCCCAAAGATCCTCAAGTGCACCACCACCCCGCCCAACTATTAGCACATCACATTCTTGGCGAATATTGGCAATTTCAATCATCCTTGCTATTTGGGCAGCCGCTTCATTACCTTGTACCTGAGTTGGATAGATAATCAAATGCAAACTAGGATCGCGTCGATTTAATATCTGACAAATATCATGCAACGCAGCACCAGTTGCTGAAGTAATAATTCCAACCGTACGAATATTATCGGGTAATGTTTGTTTATAAATAGGATCAAACAATCCTTCTTCTGACAGTTTTTGTTTTAAATGCTCAAATTTTTGTTGTAACAGTCCCGCACCAGCGGGTTGCATTTTATTAATGACCAATTGATATTCGCCACGTGCTTCATAAAGCGTTACCGAAGCATTTACCAACACTTGTTGACCATTTTGTGGAGTAAATCCGGTGCGGAAATTACTATTACGAAACATAGCACACCGCACTTGAGCAACTTCATCTTTTAGTGTGAAATACCAATGGCCAGAAGAAGGGCGAGAAAAATTAGAAATTTCCCCCACTAACCAAATTTGTCCAATAGCTTCAGAAAGCAGTTCTTTAACGATTTGGTTAAGATCTTTGACCGATAAAATCGAACTGCTTTGCATACTATTATCCTCATGGTTGAAGTTTAATCTAAATCAAATTGTGCCCAGATCGGTGCATGGTCAGATGGCTTTTCCATGCCTCGAATATCATAATCGATACCGGTTTGCTGACAATATTGCTGTAACTTTTGGCTGGCTAATATTAAATCAATTCTTAATCCTGTTTCACTATCAAATCCTTTGGAACGATAATCAAACCATGAATATCTTTGCGATTCAGGATTAGCATGACGATAAGTATCAGTATAACCAAGAGACATTAAATTATTTATCCATTCACGCTCTTCAGGCAAAAAAGAACATTTACCAGTACGCAACCACCGTTTACGACTATCATCAGAAATACCAATATCTAAATCGGTTGGACAAATATTCATATCCCCCATAATTAAGGATAATTGACTATTAAGTTGCTGGTTTTGTATGTACTGATTTAAATCCTGATAAAATTTACGTTTAGCCGGGTATTTGATTTCATGGTGTAAACTTTCTCCCTGAGGAAAATAGCCATTGATAATGATTAAATTACCTTGGCTAGTCGGTAATTCAGCCATAATTAATCGGCATTGTGCGCCTTCCTCATCAGTTGGAAAACCACATTGGACTGATAATGGTTTTTGCTTAGTCAATAATGCCACGCCATAATGCCCTTTTTGACCATGATAATGTAAGTGATAACCAAACTGCGCCAGTTCCTCAACAGGAAATTGATCGTTATGAACTTTGGTCTCTTGCAAGCCAATTATATCCGGTTGATGTTTATCAATAATTGCAGCTAATTGGTGAATTCTAGCCCGAAGACTATTAATATTAAATGAGATAACTTTAATCATAAATTTATTGTATTTGATTTAATTTTGCAATTGACCCATGCTACCAAAAATACGTTATACTGTTAAGCAATTACAGTAAAAGCTATAACTTGTGATAAAGGATCCAGCAAATATGTCAAAGGAATTACTTGCATTGCGCAATAAAATTGATGAAGTTGATCAATCGATTTTATCTTTAATTAATCAGCGACTAGCATTAGTCGCAGAAGTTGGCGAAGTGAAAAGTGAGCATGGAATTCCAATTTACGATCCAAAACGTGAAGCGGATATGTTAGCTAAACGGAAACAAGAAGCCGAAGATTTAGGTATATCACCAGCGCTAATCGAAGATATTTTACGCCGCTTAATGCGTGAGTCTTATATAAGTGAAAACGACAAAGGTTTTAAAAAGGTTTACACTGGCAAAGGATCAATTGTCATCATTGGTGGTAACGGCCAAATGGGTAGACTATTTGCCCGACTATTTACCCTGTCAGGTTATACAGTCAAAACCTTGGGTTCAAAAACCATGCATCAAGCAGCCGAAGTCGTTGCTGATGCTGCTGCAGTTATTGTGACCGTACCGATCAACAAAACATGTGAAATTATTGAACAATTACCACCACTACCTAAAGATTGCATTTTAACTGATTTTACTTCAATCAAAGTCAAACCGTTACAAGCGATGTTAGCTAAGCATGCAGGTCCTGTCGTTGGCTTACATCCAATGTTCGGCCCTGATGTACCTAATTTAGCTAAACAAGTTATTGTTTACTGCCAAGGACGATACCCGGAACAATACCAATGGTTAATTGAACAAATGCGGATTTGGGGAGCAAATTTATGTGCGATTGATGCAAAAGAGCATGATAAATGCATGTCATTTATTCAAGCATTGCGTCATTTTACTTCATTCTCATATGGTGTGAATTTACAACGAGAACACGCTGATTTAGAACAGCTAATTACCCTATCATCACCAATTTATCGACTTGAATTAATGATGGTAGGCCGTTTATTTGCTCAGGATCCAGAACTTTATGCCGATATCATCATGGCATCAGATGCCAATATTGAATTAATTAAACGTTACTATCAATGTTTTGGGCAAATGGTTAAATTAATCGAACAAAGAGATAAAACCAAATTCATTGAGAATTTTAATGAAGTAACCAAATGGTTTGGTAAATATGCCGAGCGTTTTATTAAAGAAAGCCAAGTGTTATTGAAATTTGCTAACGACAATCGAGAATAGTTTAGCTAAGCACTTTTATAAAATAGCAGTAACGTTAACATTATAACGCTGGCAATGAGTTAAATAAAAATTCTGTATGAGGAAATAACATGTCTAATCGGAAATATTTTGGGACAGATGGTATTCGTGGAAAAGTTGGAGAATATCCTATAACGCCTGATTTTGCTCTCAAATTAGGTTGGGCTGCTGGGCGAGTACTAGCTAAAGATGGTGTAAAAAAAGTCATCATCGGTAAAGATACTCGCATTTCAGGCTATATGCTGGAATCAGCATTAGAGGCAGGATTTGCTTCGGCTGGTGTAGCAGCTGCATTTACTGGGCCAATGCCAACACCAGCGATTGCTTATTTAACTCGCACATTTCGTGCTGATGCAGGTGTAGTCATTTCTGCCTCACATAATCCTTTCTATGATAATGGCATTAAATTTTTCTCAAACGAAGGACGCAAACTTGATGATGCAATTGAGTTAGAAATCGAAGCACAACTAGAGAAAGAGATCGATTGCGTCGAATCAAAACAGTTAGGTCGAGCCAGTCGAATAACCGATGCTGCTGGTCGATATATTGAATTTTGTAAAAGTACTTTTGATCACGATTTAAGTTTATCAGGCCTAAAAATTGTGGTGGATTGTGCCAATGGTGCCACTTATCACATTGCCCCGAAAGTATTGCGTGAGCTTGGCGCCAAAGTGATCAAAATTGGCTGTGATCCTGATGGCGTTAACATCAATGAAAATTGTGGTGCCACTGATGTAAAAGCGTTAACTGAGCAAGTTATCAATGAAAAAGCCGATTTAGGTTTCGCTCTTGATGGTGATGGCGACCGTATTATTATGGTTGACCATAAAGGTAATAAAATTGATGGTGATTTAATTATTTATATCATCGCTCGAGAAGCATTAAGACAGGGTCAGCTTAAAGGTGGTGTGGTTGGTACGCTAATGAGTAATATGGGACTGGAAATCGCCCTTAAAAATCTTGGAATTCCATTTGTAAGAGCAAAAGTCGGCGATAGATATGTACTTGAAATGCTAGTTGAAAAAAATTGGCGATTAGGCGCTGAAAATTCAGGTCATGTTCTACTGCTAGATAAAACGACTACCGGTGATGGTATTGTTGCTGGCTTACAAGTTTTAGCTGCCATGGTACGCAATAATATGTCATTAGCTGATTTATGTAGTGGTATGACAATGCTACCACAAATATTAATTAATGTTCGTTTCTCAGGTAAAGATGATCCATTAACGAATCCTGAAGTTAAATCAGCCATTGCGCAGGCAGAACAACAACTCAGTAATAATGGACGAGTACTCATTCGTAAATCAGGCACAGAGCCTCTTATTAGAGTGATGGTTGAAGGTAGCAATCAATCACAAGTTCAGCAACTTGCGGAACAAATTGCTAATGCAGTTAAACAATCAAATTAGCCTATTTTTTCTACATTAATTAGGCAATTGGTGAAAATTATTTCTAATAAAGTGATTATTAAAGCTGTTATTCTTTACGCAAAATTAGTAAAAAGTGTCTAAATTCTTTATTTTTTTAATCAGTTGTTGACTTAATATAGGCAATTAGGTTTAAAATAACAGCTTCGGTTATTGCAGTAATTGTTTATACCTTTTAAGGTAAAAAATATAACAAGCTGTAGTTTTTATTTTTAGAAAATAGGTAAGAGGGTTATATGGCAGTTTCCTCTCCAGCTTCACCGCAAGCTTATATAAAACACCATCTTGAAAACTTACAAGTCGGTTCTGGTTTTTGGACCTTTAATCTTGATTCCTTGTTCTTTTCAATTTTACTTGGTGTGCTGTTTTTATGGATTTTCCATCGTGTTGCAAGGAAAGCAACGAGTGGCGTACCAAGTAAACTTCAATGTGTAGTCGAGATGATCTTTGAATTTGTCAATAATACCGTCAAAGACATGTTTACTGGCCAAAATAAACTCATTGCCCCTTTAGCTCTTACTGTGTTTATTTGGGTTTTCTTAATGAATCTGATGGATCTCATTCCAGTTGATTTCTTACCTTACGCTGGACAATATTTAGGTTTATCACATTTAAGAGTCGTACCGACAGCTGACGTTAGTATTACCATGTCAATGTCTTTAGGCGTATTTGCGCTTATCATCATCTATTCAATCAAATATAAAGGGATTACAGGTTTTATTAAAGAATATACTTTACATCCTTTTAATCATTGGGCATTTGCACCAATTAACTTAGTCCTAGAACTTGTTAGTTTATTAGCTAAACCTGTCTCATTAGGATTACGACTTTTCGGTAATATGTATGCTGGTGAACTTATCTTCATCTTAATTGCTGCACTATTACCTTGGTGGTCACAATGGGTATTATCATTACCATGGGCTATTTTCCATATTTTGATAATTACCTTACAAGCATTTATTTTTATGGTGTTGACGATTGTCTATTTAGCGATGGCTTCGGCAACAGAAGATCATTAATTTTTAAATTTTTTTGATAATAAACTGGAGTATATAATGGATAGTATGTTATTTGTAGCCGCAGGCATAATGATGGGATTAGCTGCAATCGGTGGTGCAGTTGGTATTGGTTTATTAGGTGGTAAATTCTTAGAAGGTGCTGCTCGCCAACCAGAATTAATGCCTATGTTACGTACCCAATTCTTTATCGTTATGGGCTTAGTTGATGCGATCCCTATGATTTGTGTAGGTATTGCGTTATATGTCATTTTTGCTGTTGCAGGCTAATAATAATTTAAGAGGAATTGTCTCATGAATATGAACGCAACTCTCCTCGGCCAAGCAATTACATTTGTATTGTTTGTTTGGTTCTGTATGAAGTTTGTTTGGCCACCCGTTATCCGAGCGATTGAAAAACGCCAAAAAGAGATAGCAGATGGACTTGCTTCAGCAGAAACAGCAAAAAAAGATTTGGAATTAGCCAAAGCAAATACATCTGACATAATGCAACAGGCTAAGGTTGAGGCTAATGCAATTATTGAGCAAGCGAATAAACGCAAAGCAGCCATTCTTGAAGAAGCACAACAAGAAGCTTCTCGTGAAAAAGAAAGGATTGTTGCTCAAGGACTTGCTGAAGTTGAAGCTGAGCGCAAACGCGCTAGAGAAGAGCTTAAACAACAAGTCGCTACACTCGCTATTGCCGGTGCAGAAAAAATTATTGAACGTTCTGTTAATGAAGCCGCTAACAGCGACATCATTGATAAACTCGTAGCTGAACTATAAGGAGAATAGAGCAATGGCTGACTTAATTACGATTGCTCGCCCTTATGCTAAAGCCGCTTTCGACTTTGCTGTTGAAAAAAATAGCATCGAATCATGGCATAAAATGTTGGTGTTAACATCTGAAGTGAGCAAAGATGCTCAAATCAGAAGTATCTTAACATCTGACATGAAAACCGATTCAGTGGCTAACTTACTCATCAATATCTGTAAAGATGTATTAGATGAGTTTAGCACTAATTTTATTAAAGTTATGGCTGAAAACAAACGTTTATCGCTTCTTCCTGAAGTGTTAAGTTTGTTTGAGCAATACTGTCTAGATAAAGAAGCACAAGCAGATGTTGAGGTTATTTCTGCTAATGAGCTTACCAGTGAACAACTTGATAAAATTTCTGTCGCAGTCGAAAAACGTTTATCACGAAAAGTAAAACTAAAATGTCATATTGATAAATCGCTCATTTCTGGTTTTATTATTCGTACGGGCGATATGGTTATTGATAGTAGTATCAGAGGGCGTCTAAATCGACTAAATGACGCTCTACAGTCTTAAGGGGACTGATAATGCAGCTAAATTCAACTGAAATAAGTGAACTAATTAAAGAGCGGATAGCTCAGTTCAATATTGTGAGTGATGCTCACAATGAAGGAACTATCATATCTGTAAGTGATGGTATTCTTCGAATCCACGGATTAACCGATGTAATGCAAGGTGAAATGATTGCATTACCAGGCAACCGTTATGCAATGGCATTAAATCTTGAAAGAGATTCTGTTGGAGCTGTGGTCATGGGACCATACGAAGACTTATCTGAAGGGATGAAAGTGCAATGTACTGGCCGTATTTTACAGGTACCAGTAGGTGATGGTTTATTAGGCCGTGTTATTAATACTCTCGGTGAACCAATTGATGGTAAAGGTTCTATTCAACATGATGGATTTTCACCAGTAGAAGTGGTTGCTCCTGGTGTTATCGACCGTCAATCAGTTGACCAAGCATTACAAACTGGTTATAAAGCGGTTGACTCAATGATTCCAATTGGTCGTGGTCAACGTGAACTTATCATCGGTGACCGTCAAACAGGTAAAACCGCATTAGCAATTGACGCCATTATTAATCAACGTGATTCTGGGGTTAAATGTATCTATGTAGCAATCGGTCAAAAACAATCAACTATTGCTAACGTAGTGCGTAAACTTGAAGAGCATGGTGCACTTAAAAACACAATTGTGGTGGTGGCATCAGCATCTGAATCTGCAGCATTACAATACTTAGCACCTTACGCTGGTTGTGCCATGGGAGAATACTTCCGTGATCGCGGTCAAGATGCATTAATTGTTTATGATGATTTATCAAAACAAGCGGTTGCTTATCGTCAAATTTCATTATTACTTCGTCGTCCACCTGGACGTGAAGCTTACCCTGGTGATGTATTCTATCTTCACTCTCGTTTACTTGAACGTGCAGCTCGGGTTAACGAAGCTTATGTTGAGGAATTCACTAAAGGTGAAGTAAAAGGTAAAACTGGTTCATTAACTGCATTACCAATTATCGAAACTCAAGCAGGTGACGTTTCAGCGTTCGTACCAACTAACGTAATTTCGATTACTGATGGTCAGATCTTCCTTGAAACTAGCTTATTTAACTCAGGTATTCGCCCAGCGGTAAACCCAGGTATTTCGGTTTCTCGTGTTGGTGGTGCTGCGCAAACTAAGATAATGAAAAAATTATCTGGTGGTATTCGTACTGCTCTTGCACAATATCGTGAATTAGCAGCATTCTCACAATTTGCCTCTGACTTAGATGAAGCAACAAGAAACCAATTAAGCCATGGTGAAAAAGTAACTGAATTACTCAAACAAAAGCAATACTCGCCAATGACTGTTGCTGAGCAATCAATTGTACTTTACGCTGCGGAGCGTGGTTATCTTGAAGATGTTGAACTTGCTAAAGTATTATCATTTGAAACAGCACTTCTTGCTTATGCCCAAAGTCAATATGCCGATTTTGTTAAGCAAATCGACGAAACAGGCAATTACAATGATGAGATTGAAAACAAGTTAAAAGCAATGCTTGAAAGCTTTAAATCAACTCAAACTTGGTAAGGGTGAGGTAACAAATGGCTAATGCAAAAGAAATTAGAACGAAAATTGCCAGTATCCAAAGTACGCAAAAAATCACCAAAGCGATGGAAATGGTAGCTAATTCTAAAATGCGTAAAACGCAAGATAGAATGGCGGCTAGTCGTCCATACGCTGAAATGATTCGTGAAGTAATTGGACATTTAGCGTTAGCTCAAATAGGCACTAAACATCCTTATCTGGAAGAAAGGGATGTTAAGCGAGTTGGCTATCTTATCATTTCAACCGATCGTGGTTTATGTGGTGGATTAAATATCAATCTTTTCAAAACTGTTATTGCTGATATGTCAGCATGGCAAGAGAAAGGCGTTGAAGCAGATGTCGCTTTAATTGGTTCTCGAGGTGTTTCGTTTTTCTCTTCAGTAAAAACCAACATCTTAACCCAAGTAACCAATTTAGGTGATGAACCAACTTTATCTGATTTAATTGGTCCGGTAAAAACAATGCTTGAGGCATATGACAACGGTAAAATTGATAAACTATATATTGTAACCAATAAGTTTATTAACACCATGTCGCAAAAGCCAACAATACAGCAATTATTACCATTACCGGCTTCAGAAGATAAAGAACTTAAAGCTTCATCATGGGATTATATTTATGAGCCTGATGCAAAATCATTATTAGATGTGATTTTACGTCGTTATATTGAATCACAAGTCTATCAAGCGGTGGTTGACAATTTAGCGAGTGAACAAGCAGCAAGAATGGTGGCCATGAAGGCAGCAACCGATAACGGTGCAAATTTAATTAATGAATTACAAATTGTGTATAACAAAGCCCGTCAAGGTGCGATCACAAATGAATTAATTGATATTGTATCTGGTGCAGCTGCTGTTTCAGGTTAGTGCTAAATATTGGCTTATAGTTAAGAAAAAGACGTAGAGGATTAAAAATGGCTACTGGAAAGATTGTCCAGATCATCGGTGCGGTGGTTGATGTCGAATTCCCAGAAGATGCAGTACCAAAGGTATATGATGCATTAGAAGTGGAAACTGGCACTGATAAATTAGTTCTGGAAGTTCAGCAACAATTAGGTGGTGGCGTTGTATGTTGTATCGCAATGGGCTCATCTGATGGTTTAAGACGTGGACTTAAAGTAGTAAATACAGGTCACGGCATTGAAGTTCCTGTGGGAACAAAAACACTTGGCCGTATTATGAACGTACTTGGTGATCCTGTTGATAAAGCGGGTCCAATTGGTGAAGAAGAGCGTTGGGCGATTCACCGTGCAGCACCAACATACGAAGAGTTGGCTAACTCAACAGAATTACTTGAAACTGGTATCAAAGTTATCGACTTAATTTGTCCATTTGCCAAAGGTGGTAAAGTCGGTCTATTTGGTGGTGCTGGTGTTGGTAAAACCGTAAACATGATGGAATTAATTCGTAACATCGCGATCGAGCACTCAGGCTACTCAGTATTTACTGGTGTAGGTGAACGTACTCGTGAAGGTAACGACTTCTATCATGAAATGAAAGAATCAAACGTACTTGATAAAGTATCATTGGTTTATGGTCAGATGAATGAGCCACCAGGAAACCGTTTACGCGTAGCGTTAACTGGTTTAACCATGGCAGAAAAATTCCGTGATGAAGGTAAAGACGTACTATTATTTATCGATAATATTTACCGTTATACCTTAGCCGGTACCGAAGTATCTGCACTATTAGGT
This sequence comes from Gilliamella sp. M0364, assembly GCF_016100565.1. Classification (NCBI taxonomy): domain Bacteria; kingdom Pseudomonadati; phylum Pseudomonadota; class Gammaproteobacteria; order Orbales; family Orbaceae; genus Gilliamella; species Gilliamella sp. M0364. Next base: position 189,539 of record NZ_JACFSF010000003.1, read on the forward strand.
CGTATGCCATCTGCGGTAGGTTACCAACCGACATTAGCAGAAGAAATGGGGTTATTACAAGAACGTATCACCTCAACAAAAACTGGGTCAATTACCTCAATCCAAGCAGTATATGTACCTGCCGATGACTTAACTGACCCATCGCCAGCAACAACCTTTGCTCACTTGGATGCAACAATCGTATTAAGTCGTCAAATCGCATCATTAGGTATCTATCCAGCGGTTGACCCACTTGACTCAACCAGTCGTCAGTTAGATCCACTTGTTGTTGGGCAAGAACATTACGATTGTGCTCGTGGCGTACAGTCAATTCTTCAACGTTATCAAGAATTGAAAGATATCATTGCGATTCTTGGTATGGATGAATTATCAGAAGATGATAAATTAACTGTTGCTCGTGCACGTAAGATTCAACGTTTCTTATCTCAACCATTCTTCGTTGCAGAAGTGTTCACTGGTTCACCAGGTAAATACGTACCATTAAAAGACACCATCAGTGCCTTTAAAGGTATTATGAACGGTGATTATGATCATATTCCTGAACAGGCATTTTATATGGTTGGTTCAATCGACGAAGCGATTGAGAAAGCGAAATCTCTCTAAGAGATTTATAGAACGGAGAGAGCATTATGGCACTAACTTCCTATCAATTAGAAGTTGTTAGTGCTGAATCTCACCTTTTTTCAGGTGATGTTCAGCGAATCAGAGTCACAGGACGAGAAGGTGAACTTGGGATTTATCCTGGTCACACTCCGTTACTGACAACCATTAAGCCGGGAATGGTCGGGATTGTTAAAGCCGATGGTGAAGAAGAGTTTATTTATCTATCTGGCGGTATTTTAGAAGTACAACCAACCATGGTAACAATCTTAGCTGACACCGCCATTCGTGGTGAAGACTTGGATGAAGCAAGGGCTCAAGAAGCAGTAAGACAAGCGCAAGAACACATTAATCACCCTAGCGATGATATGTCTTTTGCTCAAGCATCTGCTGAACTTTCAAAAGCCTTAGCAAAAATACGAGTTATAGAATTAACTCGTCGTTTAGGTCAATAAGGATTATTGATCACTAAACTAGGCAATAAAAGGCTACAAATTAATAAATTGTAGCCTTTTTTATTATTTGCTGAACGACTATTTGAACTATCACTATCTAAAAGACACAATTTTTACCTCTAAAAAACCCCTTTCCTCAAAATTTTTATAAACCATTGGTATTTTATATAGTTATTTAGTTATAAAAAGTTACTATTTAAACATGGCTAGATTTATTAATAGCAATCAGCGATAATCTGATTAATTCTATTAATATTAATGTAACTATGTTCACCATTTATCATTCAAATCAAGTCGATTTACTAAAATCACTCGTTAGCGAATTAATGCGCAGAGATCCGCTAGAACAGGTTTTTATGCCTGATATGGTTATGGTGCAAAGCCAAGGTATGGCACAATGGTTACAAATTGAATTAGCCAATGATCTAGGGATTGTTGCTAATGTTGATTTTCTCTTTCCAAGCCAATTTATTTGGCAGTTATACCAAACTCTGTTACCTAATTCACCTCTGGAAAATAGTTATAATATCGAATCAATGACTTGGCGTTTGTATTATCTATTACCAAAAATAATCGAGCGACCTGAATTTGATACCATTAAACATTATCTTAATATTGATAAAGAAGAACGAAAACAGTATCAATTAGCGACTCGAATCGCACAATTATTTGACCAATATTTAGTTTATCGCCCTGACTGGTTAGCCAAATGGGAAAGCAAGCAAACGGTAACTGAACTAAATCATCATCCAGATGAAATCTGGCAATCTGAATTATGGCGGCAACTAATTGCAATTAGTCAACCTTATCACCGTGCCAATATCTATCAGCAAATGTTGGACATTTTGTTAGATAATGATTTCGATCGCACAAGATTAAAATCATTACCGAAACGAGTCTATATTTTTGGTATTACCTCACTACCGCCAATTTATTTGTCATTATTATCAGCACTTGGTCAACACATTGATGTCCATTTAATGTTTAACAATCCTTGCAAATGGTACTGGGGCGATATTGTAGAAAAACAGCTATCAGAGATCCAAAATACACCTAATAATATTCCTAACCCATTATTAACATCTTGGGGTAAATTAGGACGAGATAACCTATTTTTATTGCAGGAATTCAATAATAAACAAGACATTGATATTTTTGTCGATCATGAGCGAAAATGTTTATTAGATTCAATTCAGCAAGATATTTTAGAACTTTATCAAACCAGTGATGTAAAAGCGCCGATAAAGAAAACAGATAGATCCGTAACCTTCCACGCTTGCCATAGTGAACAGCGCGAGGTCGAAGTACTTTATGATTATCTATTATCTGCATTTGATGCCGATCCAACACTCGAATTACGTGATTGTATTATCATGGTTTCAGATATTGATAAATATGTACCCTATATTCGGTCAGTATTCGGTAACGCTGAAGGACAACGCTATTTACCATTCACAATTTCCGATCAAAAAGCGCGTAACATTGATCCAATGGTGCAAGGATTTTTTGCTATATTAAACTTTACCGAAAGCCGCTTTACCGCTGAAGAGTTATTTAATCTACTTGAAATTCCAGCCATTGCTGAAAAGTTTGCCATAAGTGAGTCACAACTAACTTTATTACATACTTGGATTATTGAATCAGGCATTCGTTTTGGTCTAGAAAATGCTCACAGCTGGCTCTTTGGTCTTGAACGATTATTACTTGGTTATACCATGAATAGCGAACAAGGTGGTTGGCAACAGATATTAGCTTATGATGGTGCTACCGGCTTAGATGCTGAATTAATCGGTCAGTTAGCAGAATTTATAAAATCGGTACGCAAATGGCTAACTATTTTAAGTGAAGACAAACCGTTATCAGAATGGCAAAGTTGCTGTATTGAGCTTATCAATGACTTTTTTGTTAGCGATACTTCGCGCGAGTCAATTTTGCTAATGATCCAAGAAGAGTGGCAAAAGCTGATCAGCAGTGGTTTAAATGCCAATTTTACCGACAACATCTCGATAACTATTTTACATGATGCAATGCAATCACGCTTGGAACAAAATCATTTAGCCCATCGATTCTTAGTTGGTAAAATAAACTTTTGTACCATGATGCCTATGCGCTCGATTCCGTTTAAATTGGTTTGCTTGTTAGGTATGAATGATGGTGATTATCCAAGAACATCTTTACCTTTAGATTTTGACTTAATTGCTCAAAACCCTCGTCGAGGTGATCGTAGTCGACGTATTGATGACCGTTATCTGTTTTTAGAAGCTATTTTATCTGCACAAGATCAACTCTATATCAGTTATATCGGTCGAGATATGAAAGATGATAGCGAACGTTATCCGTCAGTATTAGTCGATGAGCTTTGGGATTATATTGTGCAGTATTATCATGATGCTACTGATAAAGATTCAGATAAAAACACGCCTTTAATTGATAATTTAAGAACGTTGCATACTCGCACACCATTTAATCCACAAAATTTCTTAAATGAACCTAAAAGTTATGCTGATGAATGGTTACCTGCCGCATTAAAAGCGGGAGAAAACCAATCATTTATCAGCGGTATTAGCAAAGTCATTGTGGATAATATTAATCTAGATGAATTAAAACGTTTTTATCAACACTCTATTCGGTTTTTCTTACAAAAACGCTTTAATTTTTACGTCAATTATTTAGATGACACCTTGCCCGATGCTGAAAACTTTAGCCTAGATAACTTAAAACGCTATCAACTTAATCTACAAATTTTAAATGAAATGATTGCTAAAGACTCGCAAGGTTGTGATAACTTTTACCAACGACTTAAGCTAACAGGTGAATTACCAGATGGTGCCTTTGGTGAGATTATTTATGATGAACTATGTGAAGCACTGCAACCTTTAGCCAATAAAATCATTGAAGAGAGAACCAATCCATCAACCTTAGAGGTAAATTTAACCATTTCGATAGATGAACAACATTATCAATTACAAGGTTGGCTAACCCATATTCAAGCAGATGGTATTTTAACTTGGCGCCCAGCTAAACTCTCAATTCGTGATGGTATGTCATTATGGATCGACCACTTAATTTACTGTATTTTGAATTGGGATAAAACCGACAGCCAAAGTCGCTTATATGGCCGAGAAGACAACCAATGGCGATTTTTACACATTGATGCCCCACAAGCGTTAACCCTATTAACGGATCTCGTTGAAGGTTTTATAAAAGGTGTCAACCAACCACTATTAATGCCATTACAAAGCGCATGGAGCTGGTTACTTGCTGCATATAATCCAAAAACAGGACAAATTGAACCTAGTGAAAAAGCAATAAGCAAATTATTAACCACTTGGCAAGGTGGCCAATTTCTTACCGCAGAATGTGATAGTTATTACGCAAGGCTTTATCCCGAATTAACCGATAATCTAATTGAACAAATAATACAGTTTGCTCAGCGATATTTATTGCCGATATTATTACATCAAGTCGAAGAATAGGAGGCACTATGTTTATCGATACGCATTGCCATTTCAATTTTCCTGCTTTTGTTACCGATCTCGAAAATTCAATCAATAATATTCGCCAAGCTAAAATTAATAGCTTAATTATTCCTGCTGTATCAGCAACACATTTTAGTCAAATATTACAACTCACTGAGCAATATAGTGAACTTTATGCAGCACTCGGTTTACACCCTATCTATCAACACTCTCAGGCTGATCTTGAACAACTATCAGATATAGTTAGTACTCACCCAACAAAATTAGTTGCCATTGGTGAAATTGGCTTAGACCTTTATGACCAATCTGTTGATTGGCAACAGCAACTAGATTTTTTTCGAGCTCAATTAGTATTAGCCAAGCGCTATGATCTACCCGTTTTAATCCATTCACGCAAAACACACGACATTATCTATCATGAATTACATCAAGCTAATTTGCCATGTCGAGGGGTGATCCATGGCTTTTCAGGTAGTTATCAACAGGCATTGCAATTTATTAAATTAGGCTATTATATTGGTGTTGGTGGGGTAATAAGTTATACCAGAGCCAATAAAACTCGCCAAACCATTGCAAAAATACCGCTGGAAAGTTTAGTGTTGGAAACTGATGCACCTGATATGCCGTTAAGCGGTCGCCAAGGACAAATAAATCGTCCCGAAAACATTGTCGATATCTTTAATATTCTTAGTCAATTGCGAACAGAACCGCCTTCACAAATAATTAACACCATCTTAACAAATACCTTGACGCTATTTAGTAGAATTAATAGAATGGAAATTACAAATCCGTTCAAAAGATAACCATTTAATTATTAATGATTTATCAACAAAAGGTGATATTTTATGTCGCAGCGCTATAGTCAACTTTTTGTACAATCCATTATTTCATTAACTCGATTATTTCCATTATGGGCAATTCTTTGTGCAATAGCTGCCTATTTTTCACCTGATACCTTTCTACCTGTGCGACCACATACATCACAATTATTAATGTTTGTCATGTTTACCATGGGGGTAACGTTAAGTATTGATGATTTTAAACGCGTCGTCACCAAACCAAAAGCAGTCATAATTTGTACTTTACTGCATTATATTGTAATGCCAGTGACTGCGTTAATCTTATCTAAATTATTCACTATGCGGCCAGAGCTATTAGTCGGCATGGTTCTTGTAGGGAGCGTTGCTAGTGGTACCGCCTCTAATGTAATGATTTATCTAGCTAAAGGTGATGTAGCATTATCAGTTACTATTTCATCGGTATCAACACTGGTTGGCGTTGTAGTCACCCCATTACTGACATTATTGTTAGTTGGTACTACCGTTGAAGTTCCGGTTTGGGATATGTTGGTACATATTGTCCAAATTGTGCTCGTCCCTATTATTTTAGGTTTAATTGTCCACCACTTTTTAAATCCTGTGGTAAAAAAATCTGAACGCTTTTTGCCACTGTTATCGATGCTTTGCATTTTATTAATTATTTGTATTGTTGTTGCCGGTAGCCATGCTCTCATTACTCAAGTAGGTATAACCGTTATCTTTGCCGTTATTATTCATAATGGTGTTGGTTTACTAGGTGGCTATTGGGGCGGTCGTTTATTTGGTTTTGACGAGTCCACTTGTCGAACTATGTCTTTAGAAGTAGGCATGCAAAACTCAGCATTAGCTGCAACATTAGGTACAACCTACTTTTCAGCATTATCGGCACTACCTGCTGCGGTCTTTTCTGTTTGGCACAATATTTCTGGCTCACTATTGGCTGGTTATTGGCAAGGAAAACCCGTTAAAAATAAGAAAAAATCCAGCAATTAACAGAGCATATTGTAAAATAGCATTCATTAGCTCTCTTACTCAATCATACCCGATGAGTAAGAGAGTATAATCTTAGGGTTAATAAAACTCCTCTGCTTCCAGCATATCAATCAATTTTAGGCTGAACAAATGAATAGCGAACTACAGTTACCACCTTTTGTCTATCGTATATTACCTTGGATTGCTGCATTTGCTTTTTTTATGCAATCACTCGATACCTCAATTCTAAATACTGCTTTGCCAACTATGGCTAAAGATCTCAATGAATCGCCATTAAATATGCAATCAGCGGTAATCTGTTATGCGTTAACTTTGGCGCTGTTTATCCCGGTAAGTGGCTATTTATCTGATAAATTTGGTACTAAAAACATCTTCGTTATGGCCGTATCGCTTTTTACATTAGGATCACTACTGTGTGCTTTATCCAATTCCCTAATATTCTTAGATATATCTAGGGTAATCCAAGGTATTGGTGGTTCAATGATGGTACCGGTTTCTCGCTTAGTTTTGATTAAAGCATTTAAACGTAACGAGTTTTTAGCGGCATTAAATACCGCAACAATTCCAGGATTAATCGGACCAGTACTAGGGCCAGTTTTAGGCGGTTATCTAGTCGATATGGTGAGTTGGCATTGGGTATTTTTGATTAACTTGCCAATTGGGATTTTAGGGGTATTTATTAGCTTAAAGTATATGCCTAACATTAAAGGCAAACATATGCCTTTTGATTTCTTTGGTTTTCTTTTTATCGTTATTACTTTTATCAGTGCCACCCTTAGTGTCGAATGTTTAAATCAAGGTCAACAATATTATTTACCAATAACGCTTGCCATCATCAGTCTGATTTTTTTATTTATTTATCGAACCTATGCGCAAAAAAAATCTGGGCCACTATTTCCACTATCATTATTTAATATCCGGACGTTTAAAATTGGTATTATCGGTAATTTAGTCTGTCGATTGGGCATTTCTGGAGTACCTTTCCTTATTCCACTATTTCTACAAGTTGGCTTTGGTTATTCAGCAATTTTTGCTGGCATGATGTTAGTCCCCATGGCTATTGCTTCAATTTGTACCAGATTTTTTATTACGCGGATTCTTGCTCGTTTAGGTTACCGTTTTGTATTGGTTGCTAATACCATCTTAGCTGGAATTTTGATTCTTTTAATGTCATTAATAAACTTAGCGACACCATTAGTAATATTAGGCATTTTGTTATTTTGCATTGGCGGAATCAATTCAATGCAATTTACCTCAATGAATAGTATAACATTAGCTAATTTACAAGGTGAAAGCACCAGCAGTGGTAATAGTTTAATGGCGGTTAATCAGCAATTAGCCATTAGCTTTGGTACTGGTTTTGGTGCGGTATTAGTAAGATTATTCAGCAATTCAACAACTACTATTCACGCATTTCAATTAACCTTTGTTATACTAGGCATCGTAACTATGCTATCAAGCATAATCTTTGCGCAATTAAACAAAGAAGATGGGCAAAATTTAACGTCTCGGCACTAAGCAACAAGGAGAAAACACTATGTTTCAGTATCAAATCATTCCAGTTACCCATTTTCAGGAAAACTGTAGCATTATTTGGTGTGATGAAACAAAGGAAGCCGCATTTATCGATCCGGGTGGCGAAGCAGAACTACTTAAAAAAGCGGTTGAAAAGCTTGGTGTTAACATCAAACAAATACTCCTAACTCATGGCCATTTAGATCATGTTGGCGCAGCGATTGAATTAGCGAAACATTATAATGTTGAGATCCTTGGTCCTAGCCAAGAAGATGAATTTTTATTGTCAAACTTACCACAACAATGCATGCAATTCGGGTTTCCATATATTGACAGCTTTTTACCCGACCGTTGGTTAAAGGAAGGTGAACAAGTGAAAGTCGGCAATATCACTTTAGATATTCTATTCTGTCCCGGCCACACTCCCGGTCATATCGTATTTATTAATGCTAAAGATAAAATTGCTTTTGTTGGTGACGTATTATTCAAAAGCAGTATTGGGCGAACCGACTTTCCTCGAGGAAATCATACTGATTTAATTTCCTCTATCACAAATAAACTATTTCCGCTTGGTGATGATTTTATCTTTGTTCCCGGCCATGGTCCGATGTCGAGCTTTGGTAATGAACGAATGACAAATCCTTTTTTAGTTTAAAACAAATTTAGTTTAAAACAAAATTCCCCCAACAAATGTAAACTATTTTATAAAAAAATAGTTTACATACTTTGTTTTTGTATTATTATGGCACTACTATTTAGCTTTTAATGGTAGAAAATAATGAAACAACAATTAACATCGTACTATCCAACTTATATTAATACACTGTTTAACTTATCCTCTTGGCAACGTAAGTTGTGCGCAGTAACTTGTGCCGCATTGCTGCTAGGTGTTGCCGCAAATATCAGTATTCCAACCTATCCGGTACCATTCAGTCTACAATCATTAGGCGTGCTTCTGATCGGAGCTTGTTTGGGGCGTAAATTAGGTGCTCTAGCAATTCTTCAATACCTATTTTTAGGTGCATTAGGATTACCACTATTCGCCAATGGTAGCGGTGGCATTATGGCGCTTGCATCTCCTTCTGCTGGTTATTTATATGGTTATGTATTTAGTGCTTATTTAGCTGGATATGCAGCAGAAAAAGGTTACGATCGTCGTTTTCTGTTAGGCTTAGTTGCCTTTGCTTGTGCTCACCAATTATTATTTGTCTTTGGTGTGGTCTATTTAATGGGGTATTTACATATTTCCCTTAGCGAAGCGATACAAGTAGGTTATTTACCTTTTGTTGGTGTTGATGCACTTAAATTTATCATCGCAACTTGTGTCATGTTTTCATTATGGCGTCATCACGCGAAAAAACATCAATAACAATGCAATCTGGCGATATTATTTTTCAATCCCAGCATGAAGAAAGCGAATTTAATAAAGCGATTACGCATTCTGGTTCACAGCTTAGCTCGGATGAGATAATCAATCAGATAAGCCATGTTGGTTTATATATTGGCAATAATATCGTCATTGAAGCCACTCAAAAACATGGGGTAATCCAACAGCCCCTTAACAACTTTTTAGCTAGCGCTCAATATAATTTAGTCGCAACCATTTATGATGATTCCGTCATTAAAAACGCATTAATGCGAGTACAAACCTGTCTAGGGTTGCCTTATAACCATAGTTTTCGCGAAGATGATAAAGGGTTTTACTGTAGTGAACTGATTACTTATGCCTTCAAGTACCCATCTGGTGAAGATTATTTTCAACGTTATCCTATGAACTTTAGCGATTTAGCCACAGGCCAAATTCTGCCTTATTGGATCAAATATTATCAAGCATTAAATCAAACGATCCCTGAAGGAGAACTAGGATCACATCCACAACAACTCCTCAGACAAAAGACATTATTCAAGACAATCCAAATACTTGAAGCATAATAATCGAGATAATCTGGTACAAAAAACGCATTTTAAACAATTTAGCTATTGACATAGCGTCATTAAATCTATAATATGCGCGCTACATTTCGGTTCCTCCATAGTTCAGTCGGTAGAACGGCGGACTGTTAATCCGTATGTCACAGGTTCAAGTCCTGTTGGAGGAGCCAACTTTCCGAAAGTTGAAATCTGCTCAAGCAGATTTTTTTATGCCTATTATTCTCTGTTCTATAACTCATTCGTTCATCGCCTACTAATATCTTTGCTATTGTCTTTCTTAATAAAAGATTCATAATAATTATTGCGCTTAATTTTCCATATTCATATCTAATAGCAATTGAGTACTCTGAACGATAATAGTTAGGTTAAAGGAGATTTACCAATGCATTTGCATTTTATTATTCATGAAGATTTCGAAGCTCCTGGAGCTTATGAGCAATGGGCTAAAGAACATCATTATACCATTAGTTATTCTCGTGTTTATCTTGGTGAATCTCTCCCCAACAATGTCGATAATATTGATATGTTGATTATTATGGGTGGCCCACAATCACCAGCAACAACCAAACAAGAGTGCACGCATTTTGACTCACTAGCTGAACAAGCTGTAATATTATCAGCTATCAATTCAAATAAAATCGTTATCGGTGTCTGTCTTGGTTCACAATTAATTGGTGAAGCATTAGGTGCCCCACATGGACATAGCCCGGAAAAGGAAATCGGTAAGTTCCCTATTACCTTAACTGAAATGGGTAAAAATAATCCTTTATTTACTGATTTTGGCAATAGTTTAGCTGTCGGCCATTGGCACAATGACATGCCTGGTTTAACCCAAGCAGCACAAATTATTGCTTATAGTGAAGGCTGCCCACGGCAAATCATTGCTTATGGTCCTTTAGTATATGGTTTTCAATGCCATATGGAGTTAACTCCAGAAGTTGTTGAACAGCTAATTGCTCACTCTGAAAGTGATCTTAATCAAGCGGCAAAATATCGTTTTGTTGATACACCTAATCAACTTCGTTCGCATGATTATTCTGAAATGAATCAAAAACTGTTTGGCTTTCTAGATAAATTAAGCATTAATTATTTATCAACTATAGCAAAATAAGCAATTCAGTGGTTAGGGCTGTTGTTGTATGCAAAAGACTATTGTAGATAAACCTAAAAAACGCAGTAATTTAAGATTAAAATTAGGTAAGGAGTATTTTATTCTAAAACGTAAACTAGATTGGTGGCGCAACCGTCACGCCTATAGCGTAATTGATAAGAATAATAATACTTGCTGCTATTCTCATAAAAAACATCAATCGGTATTGTTAAGACAGCTGAAAGATGTTGATATGTATTTGCAATATAACAAAATCACTAACCTGCGCTTAGCAATTGAACAGCTCGACGGTTCGATAATTAAGCCCAATCAACGATTTTCAATTTGGCAAAAAGTTGGTCGGCCATCTAAGAAACGCGGCTTTTTAGAAGGTCTCTCATTACATAATGGCCAAGTCGGCAAAGATATCGGTGGTGGTTTATGCCAACTTGGCAATTTGATTTACTGGATGGTATTACATTCAGATTTAACCATTATTGAACGGTGGCGTCATAGTTTTGATGTTTTTCCGGATGTTAATCGTACTATTCCATTTGCTTGTGGTGCAACACTTGCTTATAACTATATCGATTTACAATTACTCAATAAAACCAATACAACCTACCGACTTAATCTTTGGTTAGATGATGAATATTTACATGGTGAACTACTTGCCAATACACCGTTATCTTATCACTATGAAATATTCGAAACCGATCACGTTATTGAACAACAATGGTGGGGCGGATACACTAGACACAATAAGATATGGCAACGAAAAACCCATTTGCTCGATAATCAAATAGAGGAAAAACTCATTAGTGAAAATCATGCAATTATGATGTATACACCTTATTTAACACAACCAAACGAAGTATAAAAATCATACAGCAATGATATTAAATTAGATAGTCATAAGCTATCTAAACAATAGTTTGTGGGATATATAGATAGACCGTATACTCGATGGTATAAATAAGTTAAAAATACTTAATAAATGAAAGGAGCAATTTCATGGCTTATACATTACCCCCTTTACCTTATGCTTATGATGCTTTAGAGCCTTATATCGATACTGAAACAATGCATCTTCATCATGATAAACATCATCAAACTTATGTAAATAATGCTAATGCATTATTGGAATCGTTACCTACCGAAGTTAAAGACTTTTGCCCTGAAACATTACTAAAAAATCTAGACAAAGTACCTGCAGACAAAGTTACTGGTGTTAAAAATAATGTTGGTGGTCATGTTAACCATACCCTATTCTGGGAATTATTAAAAGTTGGAACTGAACTTAAAGGTGAACTTAAAGCTGCTATTGAAAAAGATTTTGGTTCAGTTGATGCGTTTAAAGAAAAATTCTCAGCTGCTGCGGCAACTCGTTTTGGTTCTGGTTGGGCATGGTTAGTATTGAAAAATGATAAGCTAGAAGTGGTTTCAACTGCTAATCAAGATTCCCCAGTTATGGGTGAAAAATTCTCAGGCGTTTCTGGCACACCAATTTTAGCGCTTGACGTTTGGGAACACGCTTATTATTTAAAATATCAAAACCGCCGTGCTGATTACATCGGTGCATTTTGGAATGTTATTAACTGGGATAAAGTAGCTGAATTATACGCAGAAGCGAAAAAATAAGCTCATTTAAAAATATCACATTATAAAAATGACGCAATATGCGTCATTTTTTATTTATTATTCATTTACATTGTTATCCATGATGTAAGTAAATTGGTATTTGCTAAGTTATACTTAAATCCGTTACAATGTAAGATTATTTCAAAAACTTAAAAATCAACAAAACAGCATAATATGTTTGAAATTAATCCTATCAAATCGAAAATAGCCGAATTAACCGAGCGAACAGATGTGATTCGGGGGTATCTTTGACTACGATCTCAAGAAAGAACGTCTTGAGGAAGTCAATGCTGAATTAGAACAATCGGAAGTTTGGGCTGATCCAGAAAAAGCACAAGCATTAGGTAAAGAACGAGTAATGCTTGAAGAGATCATCAATACCATTAATTCATTAGATCAAGGACTTGATGATGTTGAAGGCTTGCTTGAACTTGCTGTTGAAGCTGAAGATCAAGATACTTTCGATGAAGCAAGTCTAGAATTAGAACAATTAGAAAAAAAACTAGCTGGTCTAGAGTTCCGTCGAATGTTCTCAGGTGATTATGATAGTGCTGATTGTTATTTAGATATCCAATCTGGATCTGGTGGCACTGAAGCACAAGATTGGGCGGAAATGCTACTTAGAATGTATCTCCGTTGGGCTGAATCAAAAGGCTTTAGTACCGAAGTGATGGAAGTATCAGATGGTGATGTAGCCGGCATAAAATCGGCCACCATTAAGGTATCTGGTGATTATGCTTATGGTTGGTTACGTACCGAAACTGGCGTTCATCGCTTAGTTCGTAAAAGTCCATTTGATTCAGGTAACCGACGTCATACATCATTTGCATCAGTATTTGTCTATCCAGAAATTGATGATAATATTGATATTGATATCAACCCTGCCGATCTACGTATTGATGTTTATCGCGCATCTGGTGCCGGTGGTCAGCATGTTAATAAAACTGAATCTGCTGTTCGTATTACCCATGTGCCAACAGGGATTGTGACTCAATGTCAAAACAATCGCTCTCAACATAGTAATAAAGATCAAGCGATGAAGCAGCTCAAAGCGAAACTTTATGAGCTGGAAATGCAGAAAAAGAATGCCGAAAAACAGCAAATGGAAGAAAATAAATCCGATATTGGTTGGGGTAGTCAAATCCGTTCATATGTACTTGACGACTCAAGAATTAAAGATTTACGTACCGGCGTCGAAACCCGTAATACTCAAGCCGTTTTAGACGGTGATTTAGATCAATTTATTGAAGAAAGCTTAAAAGCAGGTTTATAACCCTGTTTGGTGATAAATAAAAGGTAATATTATGTCAACACAGCAAGAGCAACAAAACCATATTGAAGAGTTAAACAACGAGCTTACAATACGTCGTGAAAAGCTAGCTGCAATTCGCGAACAAGGTATTGCTTTCCCAAACGATTTTCGTCGTGACGCAATCTCAAGCGAACTTCATAAATTGTATGATGATAAAACTAACGAAGAGCTAATCGAAAATAAAATTATCGTTACTGTTGCTGGTCGCATGATGATGCGCCGTATTATGGGAAAAGCATCATTTGTATCACTACAAGATGTAACTGGACAAATCCAACTTTATGTCACTCGTGATGATCTACCAGAAAATTACTATAACGAACAGTTTAAAAAATGGGATCTTGGTGATATTGTTGGTGCTAAAGGTTATTTATTCAAAACCAAAACAGGTGAGCTTTCAATTCATTGTCAAGAAATTCGCTTATTAACAAAAGCACTACGTCCATTACCAGATAAGTTCCATGGCTTAGCCGATCAAGAAATGCGTTATCGTCAACGTTATCTTGATTTAATTACTAATCAACAATCACGCGATACCTTTATTGCTCGCTCAAAAGTGGTAACTGAAATTCGCAACTTTATGCTTGAAAACCACTTTATGGAAGTCGAAACACCAATGATGCAAGTTATCCCTGGTGGGGCATCAGCTAAACCATTTATCACTCATCACAATGCGCTTGATCTAGATATGTATTTACGGATTGCGCCAGAACTTTACTTAAAACGTTTAGTTGTTGGTGGATTTGAACGAGTATTTGAAATCAATCGTAACTTCCGTAATGAAGGGGTATCACCACGACATAATCCAGAATTTACAATGATGGAAATGTATATGGCTTATGCCGATTATAAAGACCTGATTGTATTAACCGAAGCATTATTCCGCCGTTTAGCTATCGCAGTAACGGGTGATGCAGTTGTACAGTATGGCGAACATTCTTTTGATTTTGGAAAACCATTTATCAAAATGACGATGCGTGAAGCAATTTGTCATTATCGCCCAGAAACGAATAATGCCGATTTAGATGATTTTGATAAAGCATGTGCGATTGCCAAAGATGTGGGAATCAAAGTAGAAAAAGGCTGGGGATTAGGTCGAGTTGTAACTGAAATTTTCGAAGAAGTTGCTGAAGCTAACTTAATACAACCAACTTTTATCACCGAATATCCAGCTGAAGTATCACCACTGGCTCGTCGTAATGATGAAAACCCATTTGTCACTGACCGCTTTGAATTTTTCATCGGTGGACGAGAAATTGGTAATGGTTTCTCAGAACTTAATGATGCAGAAGATCAGGCGCAACGTTTTGCCGATCAAGTATCACAAAAAGATGCTGGTGATGACGAAGCAATGTTCTATGATGAAGATTACATTACTGCATTAGAACATGGTTTACCACCAACTGCAGGCCTAGGGATCGGTATTGACAGAACTGTAATGTTATTTACCAATAGTCATACTATTCGTGATGTCATTTTATTCCCAACAATGCGTCCAATTAAATAACGGTTGTTACTTACTATTAAACCAAACTCACTTATTGAGAAATAAGTGAGTTTTTTATATTTCAAAAACCCCTTTCCTCAATTTTTTTAAAATAGCTTTACTATTTGGAAGTTATTACTCACTTACGTTTGTAAACAACATACGGTAAATCAAATCTATTTTATTATGCAAAAATAATAGTTATTAAGTTAATCCTAACGCTTAAAATTAGAATTTGATCAATGTACTCTTAATATTTTTTATAAAAGTTAGTACTTGCTGACTAAAATAATTATTTATTAAGTAAAACGTAGAGATCTTATAGAGTAGTAAAAAAAGGAAATATGATTAGCCGTTAATCGATTTTATGATTAACGGCGAGAATGTTTATCTTAGTTATTGGTTTTAGTTTGTTGCGGTAAGATTAAATTTAACACAATGGCTAAAATCCCACATAAACTAATACCTTGTAATGCATAAGAACCAAAATCGAAGATCATGCCACCAATACCAAATACTAGTACTAACGAGACGATACACATATTCCGTGATACAGAAAGATCAACTTTATGTTTAACTAAAATATTAATACCAACCGAAGCAATTGAACCAAATAACAGCACCATGATTCCACCCATTACGACAGTTGGAATTGAGCTTAAAAATGCCCCTATTTTACCAATGAAAGACATTAAGATTGCCCATAACGCCGCCCAAGTCATTACCTGAGTTTTAAAATTGCGGGTTAATGTTACCGCACCAATAACTTCAGCATAAGTAATACATGGTGGCCCACCAAAAAATCCTGCTGTTGTAGTAGCCAATCCATCACCCAACAATGTCCGCTGTAAACCAGGTTCACGAGTATAATCTTTACCTGTTACAGCACCAATTGCCATAATATCCCCCACATGCTCAATAGTTGGAGCAATCACAATAGGTATCATATATAAAATAGCTTGCCACTGAAACTCAGGAAATGTGAAATCAGGCACTTTAAACCATGGGGCATCAATAACTGGTTGAAAATTGACAATACCAAAAGCACATGAAAGTGCATATCCAACCACAATACCGGCAATAATCGGAACCAATCTAAAAAAGCCTTTTGCCCAGATAGCAACAATTAAAGTCGTTAACAAAGAAGCCATGGAAATAATGATAAGTTGATAATTTTCGGCTTGAAGTCCACTATCTTTACCCATAGCCATATTAACTGCAACGGGAGCTAATGATAAACCAATCACCATAATAATTGGCCCAGTCACCACCGGTGGTAAAATCCGATCGATAACTTTATTACCATTAATTTTGACCAGAAATGCAAAAAACATAAATACCAAACCAGCAGCAACCAATCCACCTAAAGTTGCCGGTATTCCCCATTTAGTTACGCCAAAAGAAATTGGTGCAATAAAAGCAAAAGAAGAAGCTAGAAACACCGGTACTTTATTTTTGGTTGCAAGTTGAAATAACAATGTACCAACACCGGCTGTAAATAATGCTACATTTGGATTTAAACCAGTTAACAGTGGCACTAAGACTAAAGCACCAAAAGCGACAAACAGCATTTGAGCACCAGTAAAAATATCTTGCCAGGCTGGTTTTAATGGTGAAGTATCCTTTTTAATTTCATCATTATTGATTTTAACCACGTTTTCCTCTCTTCTTAAACTTCTTTTTGCTAATAGCAAATTAATTATTAAATAGCAGACATAAAAAAACCGGATAAACCGGTCTAAAAATTGAGATTTTATTTAGTACCAAATATTTTGTCTCCGGCATCACCTAGCCCAGGTAAAATATAGCCTTTATCATTTAGACGTTCATCAATTGATGCCGTATAAAGTTCAACATCAGGATGAGCTTGTTCTAATACTTTGATACCTTCTGGCGCAGCAACTAAAACTAACACTTTGATATTTTTACAGCCTGCTTTCTTAAGTAGATCAATAGTTGCCACCATTGAACCACCGGTTGCTAGCATTGGATCAACAACTAACGCCATTCGTTCTTCGATATCTGAAGTGAGTTTTTGGAAATAAGGAACCGGTTCAAGTGTTTCTTCGTTACGATAAAAACCAACAACACTGATTCTTGCACTAGGTATGTGTTCTAATACGCCATCCATCATACCTAAACCAGCACGTAGAATAGGAACAACAGTAATTTTTTTACCTTTAATACGTTCTACTTGCACAGGGCCACACCAACCTTCAATGGTTACGGTTTCTGTTGGTAAGTTAGCGGTTGCTTCATAAGTTAATAAACTACCAACTTCACTGGCAAGGTTTCGGAAATCTTTTGTGCTAATATCGTGTTCACGCATTAAGCCAATTTTATGGCGAACTAGAGGGTGTTTTACTTCAACAATTTTCATGGGGGCCTCAGTGTTATTCTTTGATGATCTAATTAGTAGGTGTAAATAACCACTGAGAGGCGATTTTAGCATAGATATCAAATCATGAAAACCTGAAATCCATCCCAACCTAACCAATAATGTGATAATGATATAAATTTTAGAAAATATTTTAAAATTAATTACAAACTTTCACCATCAAGATATTCAACAGGTAAATCGATGACCTTTTTAGCAATATTTTCACCATTTATACGTTTCAAGAGTAATTCCGTAGCAATTTTTCCCATTTCAATTCTTGGCGTATGAATGGAAGCTAATTTAGGATTCATATACTGGCCAATTTTATGGCCATGAAAACCAACAATCGCTATTTGTTTAGGTATTTCAATACCAATACGCTGACATTCAAGTAATACACCTAAAGCCAAATCATCATTGGTACTAAAAATACCATCAACACATGGATATTCCTTTAATATCTGATGTAAAAATCTCGCCCCTAAATCATAAGATGAGGCTTCTTTAGTGGCTAATGTTTTAGGCATTAATCCTGCCTCTTGCATGGCTTTTTCATATCCTTGTTGCCGAATGATACTACGTTGATCTTGTCTTGCACTAAAATAGACAATGTGACGTCGTCCTTTATTTATCATGCGATGAATCATATTTTTTGTAGCCGTAAAATTATCAAATCCAACCGCCATATCAATGCAAGGCGACACGCTGTCCATAATTTCCACTACTGGGACACCTGAAATTTCAATCATCTTTAAGGTAGCTGGATTATGTATCCTTTCAGTCAAAATTAATCCATCAATATTATAAGACAGCAAAGAACGGACTCGTAACTCTTCTTTATCAGCGTTATATCCGGTGTGAGTGATCATGGTTTGATAACCTTGCACATCGGAAACCATCTCAATACCTTTTAAAATATCAGCAAAAACTTGGTTAGTTAACGAGGGAAATACAACTCCAATAGCATGACTTTTGGCATTTGATAACATATCAGGAGCTTTGTTAGGAATATACCCGAGCTTATCAATAGCTGATGATATTTGTAATTGAAGTGATTCAGATACAAGCTTAGGATCTCGCAAAAAGCGACTTACTGTCATTTTGCTGATCCCAACTAAATTAGCAATTTCCTGTAAACCTGGACGGCGTTTCTTATTACTACTCATTAACTTTTTTCCGGTAATCGTGGTTGCCAATCGATAGGCGTTTTACCATGCTGTAAAATAAAATTATTGGCTTTTGAAAAGTGTTTACAACCAAAAAATCCACGATGAGCCGATAATGGTGATGGGTGTACCGCCGTTAACACATGGTGTTTTTGACGATCGATAAATTGACCTTTTTTTTGCGCCGGAGAGCCCCAAAGTAAAAACACGACACCTTGTAAATGCTTATCGATCGCTTCAATAACATGATCAGTAAAGGTTTCCCAACCTATTTTGGCATGAGAGTGAGCTTGACCTGCTTCAACCGTTAATACGTTATTGAGTAATAAGACACCTTGAGTAGCCCAATAGCCTAAATAGCCATGATTAGGTATCGTGAATCCTTCAATATCAGTTGCTAACTCTTTATAGATATTTAATAACGAGGGAGGCGGTTTGATTCCGGGTAATACAGAAAAGGATAAGCCATGAGCTTGATTTGGGCCATGATAAGGATCCTGCCCTAGGATCACTACTTTAATATCACTAAATGCAGTAAAGCGAAAAGCATTAAATACATCGTGCTGGGGTGGGTAAATAATTTTACCTTGTGCACGCTGCGTTGCCACAAACTGCATTATATGTTGAAAATAGGGCTTCTCTTTTTCAGAGCCAATAACATCATTCCATGTTAATTGATTACTCATATTTGACCTTTACAATTGTTTTATCTAGTTCAACACTGGATTTATTGATGATATCAATTATACCTAAAAATACCAATAAACCTACTGATAATCAATGATGAGAAAAGTACTCTTCATTCAACAGTAAATCAGTGTTCAACTAATAAAAAGATGAATAAAAATAAATTGTTTAGTTTAAGATCATCAAAATATTACTTAAATTGCAAGTGACAATAAAAGATTACCTATTAATAAATATAAAGTTATTTGCAAAAATTGGGTAAACCTACACAATCAACGGGAAAACTTATCAGATTAATAGCTTTTTTTGATTTTAATCAAATTTTGAAAGTGCTATATTACTTATAAATAGTTTAGGACAATAAGGTCCAGATCCATTAGGAGGATTAAAAAATGATTACAGGTATCCAAATTACTAAAGCAGACAATCAAGCACTACTTAACTCTTTCTGGTTATTAGATGATTTAACCAAAGAAGCTCGTTGTGTTGCTGCTAAATCAGTTTACAAAGAAGATCAAATCGTCCCAACTGCGGAACTTGGTCAATTCGAATATCGTGAAGTTCCATTAGATGTAGCACCAACAATTAAAGTTGAAGGTGGTCAACATTTAAATGTAAACGTACTTCGTCGTGAAACATTAGAAGATGCAGTACAACATCCAGAAAAATACCCACAATTAACAATTCGTGTTTCTGGTTATGCAGTTCGTTTTAACTCACTAACTGCTGAACAACAACGTGACGTTATTGCTCGTACATTTACTACTAAAATGTAATTTACAGAGTATAAAATAGTGTAAATTAGATTAACCCAGTTTAATACTGGGTTAATTTTTTTAATAGAGATAATTTTGTTTTATCTTTTCTCTCTCGCTTTCTGTTATTTTTAACGCTTTAGTTAAATATTCCGCAATTGAGCCGAATCTTGTACGCATTTCATCAAATGCAGCTTCAAGGTAACTACTACGCGCTTCCATCATAGAATACAAAAAAGCTAATATTTCAGCATTATCGGTCTCTTTTTTATATTTCTCCATTCTACGCATATTACGCGAATACCTTAATTCACTTGTCATTGCATAATCTAATAATATAGTTTGTTCATCAACACCTAAAATAGCTAATATAATAGCTATACCGAAACCGGTTCTATCTTTACCTCCTCGACAATGTTGTACTATAGCTAAGTTTCGGCTATCTAAAATAATATCAACAAGTTCTCTATATATTTTGGCGGTTTCAGGATTACGGATAAAATCACGATTTTGTTCTTGCATAATTAGCCCAGAACCATCAATAACCATTTTGCCATTTTTGCTTTGGCTTAAACTAATGAGTTCCTGTATTTTTTCATGATCATTACTAGCCTTAGCAGCTAATTCTGCTGAAGATGCATCGGGAATTAAACGAAGTGTATTTAGCTGATTATTCCACAAGCGATTGGGCTGTTTGCTGTATTCCTTTTCATTACGATAATCAATAATAGTATGAAAATTTGCTGTATTTAAATATGCGATATCCTTATCTGTCAAATTATGTAAATGATCTGAACGATAAAGATTACCCCATCTAACAGTTTTACCATCACCAGTTCTATAGCCACCAATATCACGAAAATTATTTGCACCTTCCAATGGTAGAACACGTTCAGCAGTCACATAATTTTGACCATTAATATCAAGGATAAAATAGCAACGCCTATCATCAAGAATATCTAAATCAATGCTTGATTGTGTTGTTTGGGTAAGGATAGTTTTTTCTGCATTTTTTATATCAGCACTATCACTCAAATAAATTTTTACCTCATGCGACTTTGGTGGTGATTGCCAACTTAGACGCACACGGTTTGGTGATAATCGTTCAACTGCATTAACTATAATATTATTGTGCATCTATTATTTCTCCGTTGCCGCTTGTTCAATACTGAGTTTTTGTTTATCCATGTAACGAACAAAAGGAAAGTAAACCAACATAGCAACAACCAATAATACCACATGCCATATTGCCATTTGCCAACCACCAATCATAAATCCTTTAATAATTTCTGGTGTTCCAGCCGTTGGTAGAGGCATACCATTAACACGAGGAATAATACCAATCAATGTAGCAAAATAAGATAAGCCGACATTAATTGTTCCAGCAAAAATCAACGGTAAAAATAAAATTGGATTTAATACCATAGGTAAACCAAATTTATAAGGCTCACTAATACCAAAGCAACCAGGTATAAAACCAATCTTACCTAAACTTTTCATTTGTTGGCTCTTACAGCGTACTAATAAAATAGATAATGCCAAATAACGCGGTCCTTTTTGTGCATTAATAAATGTCATTGTGACAATAAATGGTAATGCCTGACCTGCTTGAAATGCTTCTAAATTAGCGATATCAAAAGGATAGAATAAGGCATATAAGATAGCCGAAGTCGCCATTGAACCATGAATACCAAAGAACCATAAAAATTCCGCTAAAAATACAATTAATAACGCTGCTGCTAAACTTGCACCTAAGCCTTGAAGCGGTACTTGAATTATGGAATAAATTAAATTATGTACATTATCAAATTCTGTAAGACCAACTAACGCATTAATTAGAGCAAAGACTACGGCAATAATAAATGCGGGAATAAGACTGGAAAAAGATTTTGAGACAAAATCAGGTACTGACTCAGGCATTTTTATCGTTAGTTTACGATTAAGTAAGAAAATATAAAAACGTGTAGCAAATAATCCTACTAACATCGCAACAATCATTCCTCTTGAACCAACATACAAGAGATCAATGGCTGCAATACCGTTGGTTTTCATTGGAGTGATAAAAAGGAAAGCCATTAGCCCCATTAATGCAGCTAAAATACCATCTTTTTTATGTAATTCTGCCATCTTATACGAAATAGCCACTACGACATAGAGTGAAATCACGTTCATGGTGACTACTGAAGCAACTTTAAAAGCGGATTTCAATCCTGTTGCCACTAATACTGCCTGATAAGATTCTATATTTAAACTATTTAAAACCGCAACAATCGAGCCTACCATCATGACCGGTAATAGCATCATCATGCCACTTGAAACAGCTTGCACAGAATAGCTTGATTGAATAGAGCCAATAACTTTTTGCAATTTTGCTCTAAAACTCATTAATGTTTCTTTATTATTTATCATAATAAAATCTCTCTTATTAGCTGATTCCATTCTCTAAAATTTCTAAGGCTGTTTTTAATACCTTTTCACCATTCATCGTTCCATAGTCTAGAGAATCAATAACCACTATCGGGATGTCATACTGTTTTTTTAAGTTTTCATAGATATACTCTATTTGCGGTCCTAACATAATAATGTCCAGATCATCATATTGATCTAATTCAGTTTCGCTTACTGCATTAATATTGACATCAATACCGATCTTTTCCGCAGACTCTTTCATTTTTTTGACTAACATACTGGTAGAGAATCCACCCATACAAGCTAGCATAATGTTATAAGTCATATTAATTACCCCTTTAATTATTTATCTTTTAATATTTCTATAATTTCAATGGCTAAATCTCGCATTGAAATTGCATTCATTAAGTGATCTTGAGCATGAATAATCAGTAACGAAACTGGAATATGATTACCCTGAATCTCGTTTTGAATTAATTCAGTCTGTGTTTTATGTGCAATAGCTAAAAATTTTTTTACTTCTTCAATTAAACTATCGGCTTGTTCAAAATTACCTTTACGAGCAGCTCTAATTGCTTTTAGGCAGCGACTTCTTGCATCACCGCTATTGGTAATTAGTTGCATTACAATCTCTTCATACTCATTCATTAATTTTTCCTCAGTTTGATATATTTCATGTAATAAATAACAGCAATAACCGTGCCAAAACAAAATAAATTAAAAATAATCAATAATTAATTTTTTAAGTTACTAATGTGTTTTTATGTGTTTTAATACACATTAAGGAATAGATTTGCTAAAACACATTAGGATGTGAAATGTTAAGAATTGAGATTATTTTCCAAAAATTACAGGAATTAACGCTAAAAAACAGTGAAGGAGTTACTACTTCTGAACTTGCCACATTACTGAATTATTCTCGGGCAAATGTTAGCCACGAATTAAATCAGCTTATTAAGCAAGGAAAAGTGGTTAAAGATAAAGGAAAACCTGTCAAATATTCTATTGCTAAATCTTCGATAAAAACCGAAAACAAACCAAATTTCAAATTTGGTGAATTCAAAAATTTTATCGAATCTAGCACCAGTTTGCATACCTTGATTGAACAAGCTAAAGCAGCTATATTTTATCCTCCTCATGGTATGAATATTTTAATTACTGGTGAGACAGGAGTTGGAAAATCACTGTTTGCCGAACTGATTTATAACTATGCTAAAAGTGTCAATAAAATTAGTCCTGATGCGCCATTTATCCACTTTAATTGTGCTGATTACGCTTCAAATCCACAATTACTTTTAACCCAATTATTCGGCTGTAAAAAAGGTGCCTATAGTGGTGCAATCGATGATCGTGAAGGTTTAGTTGAAAAGGCGCACACCGGACTGTTATTTTTAGATGAAGTTCACCGTTTACCACCAGAAGGACAAGAAATATTTTTTACTTTTATTGATAAAGGCCTTTTTAGACGACTAGGTGATACCGTAGAACGAACAGCACAAGTTCGCATTATTGCCGCAACGACAGAAGATCCGAATTCAGCATTATTGCGTACATTTACTCGTCGCTTTCCTATGAATTTAACCATTCCGCCTTTAAGAGCAAGAACTTTTGAGGAAAGATTTAATCTAATTCAAAATTTCTTTAATACCGAATCGGCACAATTAAAAGAAAAAATTGTCGTATCAAGTAATGCCCTTCGCGCTTTGTTAGGCTATAACTGCCCTAATAATATAGGGCAACTTGAAGCTGATATTCGTTTTATTTGTGCAGCCGCCTATGCCAAACATATTTCCTACAGTAATTCAGAGTATATTTATATTAATAGTGCTCTATTACCAAATCATATCAGTGAAGCATTATTGATTGAAACACAACATCGCCAAACGTGGAATAAAATCATTGGTATTAATCGAAAAAATATTATATTTCAGGGAGAAGATAATAAGATCCTATATGAAAATAATAAATCTAATGATATCTACGATATCGTAAATCGAAAAATCGCTGAATTAAAAACACAAGGTAGGGGAAATTTCGAACTCGAAGAAGAAATTGAACAAGAGATTCAGGATTATTTTTATACCTATATTTATAATAATACTAAAAAATATGATAAGAATAAGTTGAAAAATATAATTTCAACTAAAGTATTACGTTTAACTGAAGCCTTAATTGAACAGGCTGAAAACAGTTTACAGTGCAGCTTTAATAATCGTATTTATTATAGTTTAGCTAACCATATCGAACAGACATTAAAGCGAATAAATAGCAATCAAAAGATTAGTCATCCGCAATTAAATAAAATCCGAACGAATTATCCAAATCAATTTAATGCTGCACTTGATTGTCTCACAATGATTGAACACATTATGGATACGACACTGCCCATTGATGAAGCTGCTTATCTGGCCATGTTTTTTATATATGGTACTAATAATCCTATTTTACCTTCAAATAATGTGCAAATTGTCGTTATTGCTCACGGAGATAAAACCGCAACGTCAATCACGAAAACAGCACATGACTTACTTAACATTGAATATGCACTTGCTTTTGATGTGCCACTTGATGAATTGCCACAAAAAATTCTCGAAAAAATTATTAACCATATTCAATTAACTAAAAATAAATCAGACATGCTATTACTGGTTGATATGGGATCTTTGAAAAATTTTGGTGAAGAGATAGAGGCAAAATGTAATATTAAAACCAAAACAATTCAACTGGTTAGTACTTTACATGTGATTGAGGCAATTCAAAATGCAATGAATGGATATTGCTTAGAAGAAGTATATGAGAATGTCTTACAAATTCATATGCTTAATCAAGCACCATTAGTATCAGCACCGCAAGAAGAGAGTTTAGTTAATAAAAAATTAGCCATTTTAATTATTAATGTGCCGAATAAAAGTACCAATATCACCATAGATTTATTAAATAATGTACTTTCATATCGACAAAATATCTTAGACATTATTGCACTTAGTTTATCTCACGAAGATGATAAATTATTTAAAGAAATCGAAGAAATTCAGCAAAGCCATACGATTGTTGCTATAGTGAGCCCATTTAATTTTAATACTTCAATAAGCCAATTCGATTTAACATCATTAATTTATCCGGACAATATTAAGAAATTACAGCAATTAATTGATATTGAAACCATTTACTCTTTAATCGAAAAAACACTTTCGAATATTTTATCCAATATTGAACCACGCGATTTACTAACCGATATTAAGCATTTTAATGAAAATATAACCCGTAAATTTAATATTAGAGTATCAAATAATACTTTGATTGGACTGGTTATGCATATCGCTTGTATGCTTGAACAGATAATTAATGGCGAGCAGAGCAAGGTTAAATTTATTGATAAACAAAATTATATTCGTAAGTATAGGAATGAATATTCAATTATTAAAGATGAATTAGTTGTCTTCGAAGAAAAATATAAAATTACCATTCCTGAAGAGGAGATCTGCTATATATTAAAATTCTTTAACCACCTTTAGAAAAAATGGCAATATGAAGCCATACTCCTGATATGACCTGATCGATAAAGCCCGTAATATCACGGGCGGTTATGAGGTTATTTAAAAATTAGGCCTGTTTTTTGCCAACAAAAAGATGAGCAAATTAATATTAAAATCCCCAATATTGCGAAGATAAAGTATAGGCCAATATAGGCTTTTTTCTTTATCTTCACAAGCTGTTACCTTATAACTCACTCACATCAGAACAATAGCGTTATGTTATTGCGTATGTTCTCACAACTAAAATGTAACTTTATAGTTTTAATTAAATTTAATATAAAAAGGGATAATATAAATATTATCCCTTTTTATATCAGATTAGTAACATTTCATATTGCTAGATAAATTTAAATTTTTATTACTTTAATACATTTATTAATTCAGATATATCAGCTCGTTCCATATAATTAGCATTAACATAAGCAAAATAAACCTTTTTATCTTGCCCAATTAAATAAGTTGCTGGTATTGGTAATGTATAACTATCATCATCATTAAAATCCAATAAATTAGCACCTAAACTCTTATATAATTCTCGCATTTTTTCAGGTAATGTGAATACTAAACCAAATTGGTTAGCTATGTTGTTTTTAATATCTGATAGTATCGTTATCGACATCGATTTTTCTTTTTTTAACTGTCCACTAATTGCAGCTTTCTGCGGTGAAATAGCAATGAAATGTGCATTTTTTTGCATCAATTCTAAGTTATTTTGAAAATGTTCTAATTCTTTTACACAGAACGGGCACCAACTACCTCGAAAGAAACTAATAATTACGGGTTTGGTTTCCAGTAATTTATATAAATTGATTTCTTCATTATCAGTTGATATTAGTGAAAAGTCTGGTGCAATATCGCCACATTGTAAAGCATGACTATCTAGTTTTTCATTTAACATATCAGTTAATGAGTTATTTAACATATTTAGAACATCTGGGGGTAATTGTGTTAATAGATCTTGTCTTAATATTTTTAAGTCTTCGATTACTTTCATTTAATAATTTCCTTTTTTGATACATTTTCATGAATTTGGCTTAGTACTTTTCTGAATATAGCAACATCATTATCAGATAAGTTATTAGTGATTTTTTCGATCCAAACACTGTGTTCGTTTAACGTTTCCGTTAATAAATCCATTCCTGCTGAGGTTAAACAAATGATTGAAATTCTTTTGTCATTTTCATCATTTCTCTTTGACACTAACCCATCATTAATTAAAGAGCTGACAAGTGTTGTTGTTGAAGCTTTAGTTATTCCTAATAATTTGGCAATTTCTTGCAAAGATAATTCTTGGTATTCTTTCAGTAAAACTAAAATAATTAGTCGACTTTCTGAAAGATGATATTTATCAAGACGTTTAGCACACTCTATATCGATCAGATTAGCAACAGATAATAATGTAAAACATGTTCTAATCTTTTCTAAATCAACCGTATTTTGTTTTTTCAAAATATTGCAAAAAGATAAATAGCGATTTTCGAGTTGCATGTATTATCCTCCAAATTAGTTAGCCCCCTTACTAATTAGATATATTAAATACTATATGACTTAATGTCAAATTATGAATATTTAATAATAAAGGAAAAATTAAAGTTAACTGAAATGAAAAATATTAAGATATCAATAGAATAAAAAAATCGAGCCTTAATCATAAGGCTCGATTGTATAATCAATAACGAATGTTATCCAAAAAATTTCTTCACTTTATCAAGAAAGCTTTTTTCTTTTGGACTGTGTTTTGAGTTTTTATCCGATTTAAAACTTTCGCCTAACTCTTTTAATAACTCTTTTTGTTTGCTAGTTAGATTAACTGGTGTTTCAACTGCAACATGGCAATAGAGATCACCTACAGCACTGCCTCGTAATGATTTAATGCCTTTTCCACGTAATCTAAACATTTTACCGGTTTGTGTTTCGGCCGGTATGGTTAGGCTAACTTTACCGTTCAGGGTCGGTACTTCAACCTCACCACCAAGTGATGCTAACACAATATTAATTGGAATTTCACAATGTAAATTAGTGCCATCTCGCTCAAAGATTGCATGCGGTTTTACTTGTACTTGTACATATAAGTCACCAGCAGGTGCACCGTTTAATCCAGCTTCACCTTCACCTGAAAGTCGAATACGGTTTCCTGTATCAACCCCAGCAGGAATAGTAACAGAAAGTGTTTTAGTTTTTTGAACACGTCCTTCACCATGACATTTCTTACATGGATTTTTAACCACTTTTCCACGCCCATGACAAGTCGGACACTCTTGCTGTACGGCAAAAAAGCCTTGTCGCATTTGCACAACACCAGCACCGTGACAGGTATTACAAGTTACAACATCTGAAGCTTTTTCAGTTCCTTGACCATGGCAAACATCACAATTAACCCAAGTTGGTACTTTAATCTCTTTGCTTACACCGCTAGCAGCTTCTTCTAATGTTAATGAAATATTATATTGTAAGTCATTACCACGCGATGCTGCTTGACCTCGTCCTCGGCCACCACCGAAGAAATCACTGAAGATATCATCAAATGCAGAACCGCCTCCAAAACCACCAAATCCGCCGAAACCACCAGCGCCACCTTGCCCTTGTTCAAAAGCAGCATGGCCATACTGATCATAAGCAGCTTTCTTTTGTGGATCGGTTAAGATTTCATAAGCTTCTTTAACTTCTTTGAATTTTGCTTCAGCTTCAGCTTTGTTATCCTGATTTTTATCCGGATGATATTTCATGGCTAGGCGTTTGTAGGCTTTTTTTATCTCAGTTTCACTGGCATTTTTACTCACGCCTAATGTTTCATAATAATCTTTCTTCGCCATAATTAACCTTTAAATTTAATCATTATATAAACAACTAAACGGGCTTGAGTTACCTCGCGCCCGTTTAATGTTTTACATGTTTAAAACTCGTTGCAATAACTCATTAAAAAACATATCAGTTAATGCTTATTTTTTTTCATCATCAACTTCTTTGAAGTCTGCATCAACAACATCATCTTGTCCTGCAGCACTTCCGCTATTTGCTTGACCTGCAGATTGATCTGCTTGAGCTTGTTGTTGAGCTAACTCAAGTAATTTTTTTGAAGCTTCCATTAATGCATTAATTTTAGCTTCGATCTCTGCTTTGTCTTCACCGCGAGCGGCATTTTCTAAATCACTCACAGCACTTTCAATAGCTGTTTTATCATCAGCTGATAATTGATCACCAGCTTCAGTCACTTGTTTACGAGTTGAGTGAACAAGATGATCAGCTTGGTTACGAATTTGAGCTAATTCTTCAAATTTACGGTCTGCATCAGCATTTGCTTCAGCATCATTTACCATTTTTTGGATCTCTTCTTCGCTTAATCCTGAAGAAGCCTTAATGGTAATGTTTTGCTCACGACCAGTATTTTTATCTTTTGCTGATACATGCAAAATACCATCAGCATCGATATCAAAGGTTACTTCGATTTGTGGCATACCACGTGGTGCAGCTTGAATACCATCAAGGTTAAATTGACCTAATGATTTATTGTCACTTGCACGTTTACGTTCACCTTGTAATACATGGATAGTTACGGCTGATTGATTATCTTCAGCAGTTGAGAATACTTGACTATGTTTTGTTGGGATAGTCGTGTTTTTCTCAATTAAGGTAGTCATTACACCACCCATTGTTTCAATACCTAATGATAATGGTGTTACGTCAAGTAATAATACATCTTTAACATCACCACCTAATACACCACCTTGTACTGCGGCACCAACAGCTACTGCTTCATCAGGGTTAACGTCTTTACGTGGTTCTTTACCAAAGAAATCTGCAACAGCTTTTTGAACCATTGGCATACGTGTTTGACCACCAACTAAGATGACATCTTTAATATCAGAGACACTAAGACCGGCATCTTTTAATGCTGTTTTAACAGGTTCCATTGAACGTTTAACTAAATCTTCAACTAATGATTCAAGTTTAGCGCGAGTCACTTTGATATTTAAGTGTTTTGGCCCACTTGCATCAGCAGTAATATACGGTAAGTTAATATCAGTTTGTTGAGCTGATGATAATTCAATTTTCGCTTTTTCAGCAGCTTCTTTTAAACGTTGCATTGCTAATGGATCATTTTTAAGATCAAATCCTTGTTCACGTTTGAATTCGTCAACTAAATAGTTAATTAAACGTGAGTCAAAGTCTTCACCACCTAAGTGAGTATCACCATTTGTTGCTAATACTTCAAATGTTTTTTCACCATCAACTTCATCAATTTCGATAATTGAGATATCAAAAGTACCACCACCAAGGTCATATACAGCAATAGTACGGTTACCAACATCTTTATCTAAACCATAAGCTAACGCTGCTGCGGTTGGCTCGTTGATAATACGTTTTACATCTAAACCGGCAATACGACCAGCATCTTTGGTTGCTTGACGTTGTGCATCATTAAAATAAGCAGGAACAGTAATAACTGCTTCTGTCACAGGCTCACCAAGATAATCTTCTGCAGTTTTCTTCATTTTCTTTAATACTTCAGCAGAAATTTGCGGTGGAGCAATTTTTTGACCTTTAACATCAACCCAAGCATCACCATTATCAGCTTTAACAATTTTATATGGCATAATACCAACATCACGTTGTACTTCAGCATCTTCATAACGACGACCGATTAAACGTTTAATTGCAAATAATGTATTTTGTGGATTGGTTACGGCTTGGCGTTTAGCTGGTTGACCAACTAAGATTTCACCATCTTGAGTGTAAGCAATGATGGAAGGGGTTGTGCGATCACCCTCGGCATTTTCTAATACTTTTGCTTGACCATTATCCATTACTGCAACACATGAATTTGTTGTACCTAAATCGATACCAATAATTTTACCCATAATCTTTTCTCCTCAAACCTGTATTTTATTTCTTATATATAAGACTGACAACATCGTTTTCAAGTCCCATTTTAGATAAAGAAATGTTTTTGTTTTCACATAAATGGGAACAATATTATTAATATCAAGGGGTGATACAAAATTATTTTTTACAAAATCTTGATTATCAGCTTTTCAACACTTATTATTGCCGCTCTTTTTTACTAAGATTAATTTATAGGATCCTTATGGAACAAATAAAACTTGCAAATCCAGGTCCACTTGGACTAATGGGTTTTGGTATGACTACAATTTTATTAAATATTCATAATGCAGGATTTTTTCCAGTTATGACGGCAATCGTTTCTATGGGTATTTTTTATGGTGGATTAGCCCAAGTAATCGCAGGAATTTTAGAATTCCGTAAAGGAAATACCTTCGGAACAACCGCGTTTACTTCATACGGTTTCTTTTGGATTGCTTTAGTTGGTATTTGGTATTTACCTACTTCACCAGCAACTGCACCTACCGATGCAACTTTTTTAGGGATTTTTCTAGCACTGTGGGGTATTTTTACCGCATTTATGTTTATTGGTACATTAAAAGCTAATCGAGCATTACAATTTGTTTTTGCCAGCTTAACCATTTTATTCGCTCTATTAGCAATTGGTAATATTTCTGGTAACCATGACATTATTCATATTGCTGGTTTTGAAGGCATAATTTGTGGTGCGAGTGCAATTTATCTTGCGATGGCTGAAGTTCTAAATGAACAATTTGGTCGTACAATTCTACCTATTGGTGCAGCAAAAGGCGCTACACATTAGTTCATCTCAATTTTGATACCTACCCAATTCTATCGGTAGGTATCAAGTTCTTTTCCGCAACAATCCATTATCATTTTTCATTCATCAATGCTCGGCATACATCTCGTAGCGATTGTGTATGTTTTTCTAATCTTTCATCAGATAAATAATTATCTTTAGACGAGTGAGCATTTTTTATAAGAATTTTATTATCTTCATTTATATGACCTGATGTGATCATAATGTAATTAGGTAATTGAGTTTCAATACTCCCATCATGAAAATGAACATCCGCTATATTTAGATCAGATCCTTGTGGTTTAAAAAAAACTAAATCATCACCATTGGCAATACTATCCAAGAAAATAAATTTTTTATCTTTGATTTGTTTAGCATAGCTTTCTAACATTTTTAAACCATATTGGCCACTATTGCCGCCATCATAAAGAACAAAAGCAATTTTTTTCTTTTCTTTTTTATCTAACTTATTAATAAGATTAATAATAGTAATAATACTTGATGAATTACAAACGAAATTTTTAGTGTTTGGAATGCCACTTTTAAATTTGGCAATTAAGAAAAACAATAGCACTGTTGAAACTATAGCTGAAATGCCAGAAACACTAAAAAAGCCATTAATACGGATATCAGGTAAAAAAACGAGGTAATTTAATATTAATGATGCAATGAATAAAAATATAAACGGGGCAACACTAATAAAGTAAGTTAGCTTACTAAATTGTGATTGAAAAGCATACGTTTTCTGCAAATTAAAATTATTGATGCCTGTATCGTAATTAGTACAAATAACGACCTCTGCTTTATTAAGATCGCCGATATAAGCATTATAATAATTTTGATAACGTCTAGTTGCTAATTTTAATTTAGATAGTTTCGCATCCACTTGATAACCTAATGGCGCTAATTCCTTAGATATTACCCTTAAAAAAGAGATTTTCTCTTTTGGATTAAACCTTTTACCAAATATGATGCCATATCGTAAAATCAGATCTTTCAATATTTCCATTATTAATAAACTATTTTTAAATAAAGTTAGACAATATAGTTAATATGATTTTTAAAATCATATTAACTATAAATAGATTAAGATAAAAATTAACTTAATAACATTAAATTAGTTATTACATTAATAGTCATCATCATTTTCATTGTTGTTTGATTGAGATATGTTGGCAATGGCATCTTGAATATTTTCATGCCCAGCCTCGATACATTCGGCAGTAAGATCATTCAATGACACAGAATCTCTATTACATACTGCATTAATTACCATAGGCAGACTCATACCAGTAATGACTCGAACATTCATACCAAGCTCATTCCATTGTGGAACGCATTGCATCGAAGCATTATATGGAGATGCGCCATAAAGGTCGACAAATATAAGAACACCATCGCCAGAATCTAAAGATTTTGAACAATTGAATAAATCAGTTTTTAACTGATTTATATCTTGTCCAGGATTAAGTGATAATGATTCAAATTGGCTTTGTTCTCCAACAATCATTTTCACACTGTCTTTTATTCCAGCCGCCATACTTCCATGGCTAACTAATAAAACACCGATCATATTATTAATCCTATATTATTCAAACATTTTAATTACTTCACTTAAAGGTACTTTCTTTAATGAAGGCGTTGCTTGGCAATAAATATCCATATTCGGAAAACTATTTTGTAAATCAATTAATAAATCGAGTTGCTCTTTATTAATCGATACTTCTTTAATGATTGAGGTTGCCCCTGGTACCAGTGGTAAACCGCCAATATTAAGATTAGTTACAGGTACGCCAGATTTAATAATTTTATACATTACTTCAATATTTTTAGTAATTAAAATAACGTTAAAATCATCATATTGACGATCGTTCCAATACCTAACCGCACCATCTTCTTTTAATACTCTAATTTTATGACCAGTGCTGGCACCTGCGCCAAGAATAATATTTTTGGTGAATTCATCATTTGCCGAATAATCATCTGCAACAAATAAAGCATTAGCGCCGGCTGCTTTTGAAACATTTGTTGCGACTTGTCCATGAATCAGACGACTATCTACTCGAGCTAAAACAACTTTTCCCATAATTTAAAACCTCTATTATTATTTATATTTAATTATTTTTATAAAATACCAATTGCTGCTAAAACACCAAGAATAACAGTTAGCCCAATTAATGCTCTAGTTACTTTCAAACCTTTCTTAGAAAAATAAAAGTACAGTCCCATTACAACAACAAGCGGTAATACTCCAGGTAGAATCTTATCCAATGTATCTTGTATAATGAAATCTTTACCAGATAAGGTAAATTTTAAACTAGAGGAAACTTTAATATAGCTTGCAGCTAAAATACCCATCATAAATAGACCTAAAATAGATAAGGCTTCTATGATCATCTGCATCTTATTACCAACGACTTCTGTTGCCGCATTTCTACCTAATTTAAATCCTAATTGGGCAAAATAGTAACCAACAAATAGTTGATATAAAACAAATGCAACAAATGGGAACAATGCACCTATCGCTAAACCTTCTTGCGCCCAAGGTAATGCGATGGCAATAAAAATATATTGTATAGTACCCGAGTCAATCGCATCCCCGATACCAGCCAAGGCTCCCATTAAACCGGCTTTAGTGTTATAAAGCACATCATTGTCGATACTAATCGGTTTGTTTTGATAAACTTCATCAGCACGCACCGCTTCTAGTGAAGCCATAATTCCTGAAATTGTTCCACCCCCCCACGTAATTTGAGTATTAAAAAATAACAAATGCCGTTGATAAGCAGCAGCTAATTCACTTTTTGATTTATATAACTTTTTAAGAATTGGCATTAATCCCCACATTAATGATGCCGCAAGATAACGGTCAAATGAGTGTGGAATTTCATTGGCATAATACCAACGTAACCATGCAAATGTGATATCTTTTTTAGTAATCGTTTCTGGCTTTAGATCAATACTTTCTTGTACTATTTCTGTCATTATAAAATTCCTCTTTCTAATTTATTAATCAAATAACTAATGATTAATAATCATCGTCATCAACTTGATTGTTATTATTTGAATTATTTCTAGGTTGATCTACCGCAGAATTTACTGCTTCATTTTTTGCAAGAACAAAAATAAACGCAACTATTGCACCAACTATTGCGTAAGTTACCATGGTAACATTTAGTGGTTTGGCAATAACCGCCATAAAATAGGCAAGTAAGAAGAAAATGATGTAGCTTTTTTTACCAATAACATAAATGGTTAACGCAATACCCACAGCAGCAAGACCGTCACCAATTACATTAAGAATATGGAAAACTAGTCCTCCGGCATTCGATTTAATTACATCAGCAATAATTGGTGCCCCAAAATATAACGCAACAAACATAAACGGTATGAACAATGCAAAGCTACAAATTATTGGTAACACGATGATAGAAAAGGTTAATCCTTTACTATTAGCTTCTTCGGCATATTTTTCTGTTAATTTCATAATCATGGTATTAAAGAAAAATCTTAATTGATACAAGTAAGATCCTAATAATCCTACCGGTACTGCCACAGCAACAGCAGCTTTTGGTTCCATTTTACCCAACAGTGCGACGGTGACAGCAACTGCTGTTGCTATAGCTGGTTCTGATGGCATTTGCCCACCAGGCGAAAAAACACCCATATAAATCAACTGAATAGCTGCTGTTGTTATCATTGCATTAGGAATGTCATTAAACACAATCCCAACGATTAAACCGGTCATCATTGGTGTAAATCGCAACGTTAAAGTAGCACCACCTAGACCCCGAGACATTACCATTGCAACCCATATTGATATAATAGCTGCTTGAAGAAACGTTACATGCATTTCTTGCATATATAAACTCCTTACTATTTTTATAATTAATTAGTTAGTTTCAGTTAAATGATTAAGAAACCACCGATTGTAGCTCTAAGTTATTAACAAAATTTTCTACATCTTGTACACATTTTTCCCCCATACCTTGCAGACATTCAATTGCATAAGCAGAAGTATGCGGCGTAACAAGAACTTTAGGATGTTTAACTAAAGGATGATCACTGTATGAAGGTTCAACATACATGACATCTGTTGCGTGACCAGCTACAGTGCCATTATCGAGCGCATTTAAAAGTGCAGTTTCATCAATTAATTCGGCTCGAGCAGTGTTAGTTATATAAACGCCTTTTTTCATCAAAGAAAATTGTGGCGCTTTTAAAATATGATAACTAGTTTCATTTAATGAGGCATTTAACGAGATGATATCTGCATTTTGCAGTAAATAATCTAACTCAACAATTTCAATATTATTTTTGTTAGCCCAATCGACATTAACTTTTGGGTCAACCACCAATAGGCGAGCATTAAATCCATGTTTGAAAATTTCTGCCACGCGACTACCAATGTTGCCACAGCCAATAATACCAATTACTTTACCCGTAACATTGATACCTAAAAAAGAGGCTCTTTTCTTCCATTCATTTGACTTAACCGCTTCTTGTGATTGAACTGTTTGTCTAATTAATGCAAGTAAATTAGTCACTGCATTTTCAGCAACAGCATCACGTTCAACCAAAGGAGGTACGATAGTAACTATTGTGCCATGCTCTTTGGCAGCAACAACATCAACATTATTAAATCCGATGCCATGACGGGAAAGTAATAGTAGCGGTTGTTTTTTATTATCAAAAAACTCTTTGCTAAAAAAAGGACGGACACTGGCAATAACAATATTAAAATCTTGCAATGCTTCAGCTAATTCCTTCCCTGGAATATTATTTTCAAAAGTAAAATGTTTTACTTCACCTATTTTTTCTAATCTTTCTAAATGATTAGGAAAATATTTTCCAAAACTACTTGAGTTGATTATAGCGATTTTATAATTTTTCACTCAATGCTCCTAATTCATGATTTATATACTTATATAAAGTTATTTATAGGAATATAAATATTATTTTATTTCCATTCAGCCTCAATGTGACTGGTAACATTTAGTATAGTTTATAAACTTTTTAAAAAAGTGAATTTAGATCACATATTTAATAAAAAATTATTTTCTATGATTATTAGATAGCAAACTGAATGAATAAAAAGAATAGAATTGGAAAATAATCTGTTTATTATATTAACCATTTTCATAATTATATAATCTAGATATGAAAATTTTTAACAAATTATTTAGATATAAAAAAAGGGCATAATGCCCTTTTTTCAGATTTAATTAGTTAATACTATTTTTTATAAGCATCATTATGTACACCAACCGCTGCACGACCTGATGGATCATTTAGATTTTTAAATGACTCATCCCATTCGATCGCTTTAGCTGTTGAACAAGCTACTGTTGGACCACCAGGTACGCAATGTGCAGCACTTTCAACTGGGAATAATTCATCAAAAATTTCACGATACATATAAGCTTCTTTTGAAGCTGGTGTATTGTACGGGAAACGGAATTTTGCATTTTCCAACTGTTGATCGGTAATTTTGCTTTCGGCAATCTCTTTTAAGGTATCGATCCAACTATAACCTACACCGTCAGAGAATTGCTCTTTTTGACGCCAAACCACTGATGCTGGTAAATAAGATTCAAATGCTTCACGAACAATGTGTTTTTCCATCTTACCGTTACTACCACACATTTTATCTTGTGGGTTAATACGCATAGCAACATCTAAGAATTTTTTATCTAAGAATGGTACCCGAGCTTCAACGCCCCAAGCAGCCATTGCTTTATTAGCTCGCGCACAGTCATACATATGCAGTGCCGCTAATTTACGCACAGTTTCTTCATGGAATTCTTGAGCATTTGGCGCTTTATGGAAATAGAGATAACCACCAAATACTTCATCAGCACCTTCACCTGATAAAACCATTTTAATGCCCATAGCTTTAATTTTTCTTGCCATTAAGTACATCGGTGTTGAGGCACGAATCGTTGTTACATCATAAGTTTCAATGTAATAAATTACATCACGAATTGCATCAATTCCTTCTTGTATTGTGAAGTTAATTTCGTGGTGAACAGTACCTAAATGATCAGCAACGGCTTGAGCAGCTTTAAGATCAGGTGCACCTTTTAAACCAACCGCAAATGAGTGTAATTGTGGCCACCATGCTTCTGATTTTTCATGATCCTCAACTCGACGCGCAGAAAACTTTTTAGTAATCGCAGAGATAACTGAAGAATCAAGTCCACCAGATAGTAAAACACCATAAGGAACATCAGACATAAGATGGCTTTTTACTGACTCTTCTAATGCTATACGAAGCTCATTGATATCTGTCTTATTATCTTTGACATTATCATATTCCATCCAATCTCGTTTGTAGTAGGTTTTAATTTCACCTTCAGTGCTAGATAAATAACAACCAGGAGGGAAAGCCTCAATAGTTTTACAAACTGGGACCAATGCTTTCATTTCAGAGGCAACATAAAATGTGCCGTTTTCATCATATCCCATATACATTGGGATTATACCGATATGATCACGACCAATAAAATAGGTACCTTTATTAATATCATAAAGAATAAACGCAAACATACCTTGTAAATCATCAAGACAGTTAATACCTTTTTCTTGATATAAGGCTAGGATAACTTCACAGTCAGATCCTGTCTGAAATTCATAACGATCTTTGTACTGATTTCGGAGTTCTTGATGATTATAAATTTCGCCATTTACCGCTAAAACTAGGGTTTTGTCTTTATTATAAAGCGGTTGAGATCCTGTATTAACATCTACAATTGATAAACGTTCATGAGCTAAAATAGCTTTATCAGAAGCAAAAATACCAGACCAGTCAGGTCCACGATGACGTTGTAGACTTGATAGTTCTAATGCTTTTGTTCGTAGTTGTTCTGGATCTGATTTAATATCAAGAATACCTAAAATCGAACACATTGATTTTCTCCATTTAAAATCGCCAAAGCGATACTATTTACAAATAAAACTTATTTTAAATATTATTACAAGCAAAGCATAAAAATAACAGCATACACATTATTGGTTAACAATTAAAGTACAATATCATTATACTTTTTCTATTGTTGTAATAAAGTTTGCTATTATTTTTTTAACCACTGCCCTTGTTGTTTAATATATTGACCAGCTGGTGTTTTTTCTTGTGCTTTAGTTCCTGCTCTATTTTGAACTTCCACTAATGGCACATTACTTTGAGCTGATACTTTTTGATACTCTTGTTTACGAGCCTGATTAATTAATTGAGCAATTTCACTAGCATTACCTTCATTTTTGACCACGCCTAGGTAACCATCAGCTTGTTCACCAACCAACCCATTAGCTTTGGCTTGACTTAATTCATTAATTGCCTGATCTAAATTTAAAGCAAAAACTGGTAAAGCTAATATTATTGATAATAATGCTATCGTTGCTTTTTTATAGATATTCATAATAACCCCCTTATTAAATACATCATATTAAATTGTATTAAATATGTGTAAAATTTATTAAAAAATCATCTTATGTTCCGCAAGAGTAATTTTTTAGATTCATGACATTATTTGTAAATAACGACCGATAATAATATTAATTTAGTATAAACCTGATTTATTGATAATGTTATCTAAGGCTTTATCAACTTTAATATTAATTTCATGATCAATCTTAACATTCAAATTGATATTAATTGGTTCATTTGGCGCTTGTACCTTGACCGTTGGTGTACAGCCAATTAATACTGCGCTACACACGATAATAGTAATCATATTTTTTAGCATAATATAGCCTCTTATCTATCAAGATTTCCTTTTCAAATACGCTTCAATACGTTTTCGTATGGGTTCGTTAATCTGATCGGAAAGTTGTAAACTTATCAACAATTTTGCAATATTTTCTTCAAGATTAATATTTAAATTTACTGCTTTACCATTCTCAACATCTCGGTTATTGCCTTGGATATTTAATCCTAACTTAGCAATCTCATTAGCATAATTAACCGTACCTGACAATTTAGTATAATGAAAATTTTTAATAATATCAGTGAGAATTTTCATATTAGGATTGGCTTGTGCATAATTTTGCAATGCTGAATTTTCAAACCGTAAAAAGCCCTCATTAACCGTTACTAATTGACCATTTTTGATAATAACTTCGGTCAAAGCAGTGCCTTTTTTAGTAGAAGGTAATAAAGTAATCGGTAAAACACCATCTATCGCCCCTTCTCCAGCTAAGCCTTCGGCGGGATATTTTGTAAAAATATCTTTTAACTGTATCTTTTTTAACCTTAAAGTAAATTTTTGGGGTAATTTTGCTAAATTCAATTGCCCTTTATCAAGAGAAACAGAGCCAGAAAAAATAGCTGCTTGTGCTAATTGCCATTTTACAACTCCTTTATTTGGTGCAGCTAAAGATGCTGAATAACTTCCAGCTAATTTTATTTTTTCAAAAATAACACCAATATTCACTTGTTGAATGGTTAATGCTGAAGTTGTAACAGTAAATTGATTATTGTTAAATAAAAGATTTATATCCCCCAAGGCGGATTTAAATTCGCTAGCTTTATATATGCCGTCAAATTTATTAATTGTTAATGTTGATTTGACGCTAACTTGATTAGCTTTAAATGGAATAGGCAATACTGCATCAAGTGTTAATTTTCCGATTAATGGTTTAATAATTAAATCATCGAAGAAGTTCGCTTTTTCAATATTAACTTGTGCTTTATCGGTACTCTTTAAAGTAAATAGCTTATCGGTTAAAACACCGCTGAATGGTAAAGTTAAACTACCTTTTTCAATACCAAAATACGATAAGGATGTGGTCAAAACACCATTTTCAATTTCAATTGATGAATTTAATTGATTAAATGAGATATCAGCAGCAAGCGTTGCCATATCCTGAGTGTTACTGGCTAAATTGAGTTGCAAAGTATTTTGATTTTTAACTACTGCAACTTTCAGATTAAATAACTCACTATCTTGCTGGTGTAATGTTAAATGTTCAATGTTAATATTTGTTGGTAACCAGGCAATAATAGTTGAGATCAATGAAGGTTCAAAAGTAGATTGATCAAGTTGTTGTAATTGATCATCAGCAACCTTCGCTACAGCTTGTGTATTGGTTAAATCGGCTTTTTGCCAATAGATATCGATATTTTTAGCGCTTAGCTGTGACCATGATATTTTCACATCGCTGGCTGTTACTGATAATTGTGATGGCTGAGCAATATTTAGTTCAGCAAAAAATAAACCATCCCAGCTGATGTTAATACCTTGCCAGTCTATCGAAAGATTATATTCATCCTTAAATGCTAACCAATAACGCCATCCAGATAAACCTACTATGATTATAATCAACAGTATAAACGACGGAATCCAATAACGTTTCTTTAAGCGAGCCATAATAAACTCTCAACAAGATAAAGTGAATCGCCGAGTTATTATCGGCGATTAAATGAGATTATGCTTGAGTTTGTTCTCTGTTAGCAATATAAGCCAATGCTTTATCTATACGGGCTAAGGTGCGTTTTTTTCCAACCGCATAAACAGTAGCATCAACTGAAGGTGATTGACCAATTCCGGTTACAGCAACCCGAAGAGGCATACCAACTTTACCCATACCAACCTCAAGCTCTGCTGCTGTTGCTTCAATGGCATGATGAATTTTATCTATTTGCCAATCAAAATCAGAAATTGCTTCAATTTTAGCCTTAACCACTTCTAATGGCTCTTTGGCAACAGGGCGCAAATGCTTTTTAGCCGCATCAGCATCAAACTCAGCAAAATCTTGATAACAATAGCAACTTGATTCAGCCATTTCTTTCAATGTTTTACAACGTTCGCCAAATAATTTGACGATAGTAATCAAATCTGGGCCTTGAGTTAAATCATAACCTTGTTGATTCATATGCCAAACTAAATGTTGCGCGACATAATCAGCATCTAAATGATTAATATAATGATGATTTAACCAAAGTAATTTTTCAGTATTAAATGCACTTGCCGACTTACTGACTGCATCTAAAGAAAAGTAACTCACCATTTCTGGCACCGAGAATATCTCTTGATCACCATGAGACCAACCTAGTCTAACTAGATAATTTAATAATGCTTCTGGCAAATAACCATCATCACGATATTGCATAACACTTACCGCACCATGACGTTTAGATAATTTTTGCCCATCATCACCTAAAATCATCGATACGTGACCATATTCAGGTAATGGTGCACCAAGCGCTTTAAGTATATTAATTTGTCGAGGGGTATTATTAATATGATCTTCACCACGAATAACATGAGTAATTTCCATATCCCAATCGTCTACCACGACACAAAAATTATAAGTTGGTGATCCATCAGTACGACGAATTATGAGATCATCAAGCTCTTTATTGGCAATTTCGATCGGTCCACGAATTAAATCATTGAATATCACAACGCCATCAACCGGATTAGCAAAACGAACAACATGCGGTTCGCTATGGGAATGTTGTTTTTGCACTTCATCACAGCGGCAATGACCATCATAACGCGCTTTTTCGCCTTTAGCCATTTGCTCTTCACGCAATTTTTCTAGGCGCTCTTTTGAACAATAACAACGATAAGCCGTTCCATTCGCCAACATTTCGTCAATCACTTGATTGTAACGATCAAAGCGTTTAGTTTGAAAATATGGGCCTTCATCCCATGATAATTTCAACCAATTCATTCCTTCCATAATCGCTTCAATCGCTTCTGGCGTTGAACGCTCAAGATCGGTATCTTCAATACGTAATACGAATGCACCTTGTGCATGGCGAGTATATAGCCAAGAATAAAGTGCTGTACGGGCACCACCCACATGTAAGTAACCGGTTGGGCTCGGTGCAAAACGGGTTTTAATTTTCATGAAATAATCCTATTAATAACAAAAAAGAACACTCAAACGTCAATTCGTTGCTCGC
The DNA here is from genome assembly GCF_016100565.1 of Gilliamella sp. M0364. Lineage (NCBI taxonomy): Bacteria > Pseudomonadati > Pseudomonadota > Gammaproteobacteria > Orbales > Orbaceae > Gilliamella > Gilliamella sp. M0364. Next base: position 232,367 of record NZ_JACFSF010000003.1, read on the forward strand.
GCTCTTCTTTATTTAAACTCTTCTCATAAATGAGAAAAGCACTAACATTTTGTAATAAATTCAATTTAATTGATTATTCTAACATGCCAAAAGGTTTCGGCAAGCCACCGCTAATAGCATAAAATTAACAACTATTTTATAAAAGTATTGAATAATTAACTATATATTTTAGTATGAAAATCAAACTATAACGTATAAGTTAATTTTAATAAAAAGATTAATGCGCTTCATCCCAATTATTACCAATACCAACATCAACTTTTAACGGTACTGAAAGTTGGTAACAATTCTCCATAATTGATTTAATCAACGCACTATATTCACTCACCAACTCTTCTTTAACCTCAAACACCAGCTCATCGTGTACTTGCATCACCATTCTGATATTACCTGTCGGTTGGTTTTTTATCCACTCACTCATTTTAATCATAGCGGTTTTGATGATATCTGCAGCAGTACCTTGCATAGGTGCGTTAATTGCCGCACGTTCAGCACCGCGTTTTTCAATACCATTGCCAGAAATGATTTTTGGTAAATATAATCGTCTTCCGGATAGAGTTTCCACATAGCCTTGTTGCATTGCCAATTGGCGTGTTTCTTCCATATAAGTTTGTACGCCAGGATAACGTTCAAAATAGCGATCAATATAGGATTGTGCTTCTTTACGAGGAAGATTAATTTGTTTCGATAATCCAAATGCACTCATACCATAAATCAAACCGAAATTGACTGCTTTTGCACGTCGTCTCTCTTCGGCTGTAATATCTGCCTCTGGTTTAGTTAATACTTCACTCGCGGTGACCCTATGAATATCTTTATCATTAGCAAAGGCGCTAAGTAGACTTTGATCTTGTGATAAATGCGCCATAATGCGCAACTCTATTTGCGAATAATCGGCTGAAATAATCTTATAACCATTTGGTGCAATAAATGCTTGCCGAATTCGCCGCCCTTCTTCATTACGTACTGGGATATTTTGCAAATTCGGATCATTTGATGACAACCGCCCTGTTACCGTACCTATTTGGTTGTAATTTGTATGAATTCGATGGTCTATTGGACTTACCATCAGTGGTAATTTATCAGTATAGGTATTTTTCAGTTTTGCCAAGCTACGATAAAACAAAATTTTACGCGGTAAAACATACTGCTCAGCAAGTTCACTCAAAACATCTTCACTAGTTGATGGATCACCTTTTGGTGTCTTTTTTAAAACAGGTAACTGGTGTTTATCAAATAAAATAGCTTGAATCTGTTTTGGTGACGAAGGATTAAATTTTTCACCTGCTAGGAAATGTAATTCGGCCTCTAATTCTAGCATTTTTTTATTTAATTCAATGGAATAGTCATTTAACTGTTTAGTGTCAATTAACACTCCAGTCCTTTCCATATCGGCCAACACAATCGCCAATGGCATTTCAATATCGGTAAATAACTTGCTGAGCTTTTGGTCTTTTTCCAGTTCCGGCCATAGTTTCTGATGAATTTGCAGAGTAACATCGGCATCTTCAGCGGCATATTGCGTAGTTTTTTCAACATCAATAGCATCGATAGTGACTTGTTTTTTATCAACCTTGGTTAATTCATTATAAGTAATAGTTTTAAGATGCAAATAACGATTTGCCATACTATCCATATCGTGTCGTTCAGTACTGTTTAGCACGTAAGACTCTAACATGGTGTCATAAGCAATACCTTGCACATGGATACCATAATTAGCTAACACACTATAATCAAATTTGGCATTTTGGGCGATTTTTTTAATTTTAGGGTTTTCTAATATTGGTTTTAATTTAGATAATACATCATCTAACGGTAATTGTTCCGGCACACCGAGATATTGGTGATTAATTGGAATATAAGCAGCTTGATGAGGTGTAACACTTAGCGATATACCAACCAATTTAGCATGAATATGATCAACATTATCCGTTTCTGTATCAAAAGCAAACTGCTGACTGTTAGCTAATTTACTGATCCAATCATCTAATTGCTCATGGGTTAATATACATTGATAATCTGTATCAATCTTATCTTTAACAGTATCGTTTTCCTGTGAAAATAATGACATATTATCAATATCATTAGCGGTTAGTTTTTGTTGTTTTAAAAAATTACCCGCGATTAATTCTTTTTGCCAACGATGAAAACCATAATAAGCAAATAATTCGACTAATTTATTTACATCAATATCTGAAACAAGTAGTTGTTCATTGGTAAAATCTAATGCTACATCAGTTTTAATGGTAGCTAATAGATAAGAAAGCTCAGCATCCTTTTGATTGTCTATTAATTTTTGCTTTAATGATTTAGCACCGCGAATCGATAAATTTTCAATATCGTCTAAATGGTTATAAATATCTTGTACACTATCAAAAGCCGTTAATAAAGCTTGTGCTGTTTTTTCTCCAATCCCAACTACACCAGGTATATTATCGGAATTGTCGCCTCTTAATGCTAAATAATCTATAATTTTTCCTGGTGGCACACCAAATTTATCCATGACTCCTTGCGGATCAAGCACCGTATTATTCATGGTATTAATCAGTGTAACTTTATCACTCACTAATTGCGCTATATCTTTATCGCCAGTACTAATGAGTACCTGAAGATTTTCTTTTTCTGCTTGTCTGGCTAAAGTCCCGATCACATCATCAGCTTCAACACCTTCAATGCAAAGTAATGGTAAACCCATCGCTTTTAAAATGGTGTGAATTGGTTCAACTTGTGGCTGTAAATCTTCCGGCATCTCGTCACGTGTTGCTTTATATTCACTATAAATTTCATTACGAAACGATCCACCTTTAGCATCAAAAACTACCGCAACATGGGTAGGATTATATTGATTCATCAAGCTACGAATCATATTAACAACACCAAAAATTGCCCCAGTCGGTTCACCATTGGCATTGGTTAAAGGCGGACATGCAAAAAAAGCCCGATAAAGATAAGAAGATCCATCAATTAAAATAATTGGCGCATTATTTGGCATAAATAGTTACCCAAATGTTATTCAATTTAATAACCATAAGTATAACCTAATTAACAACAATATTCTCGTTGGCTCCGATAATATAGTGTAAAAATAATCCAGATAATAACAATCTTTTATTCAATCCAATTAATGAAAATTACTGTATATCACAATATGAGTAATATATAATGTGACATCTATTTTCGCCTGAGTACTAAATAAATGACAGAATTAAGTCCCGCTGCACAAAAAGTCAAAGAAGCATTAGCAGCTAAAAATCTTGAAACCCCATCATGTCGTTTAGCTATGGAAAATAGCCAACGGAAAGCTAAAATAGAAGCGCACTTCCGAGAAATCATGAAACTCATGGAACTTGATTTGCATGATGATAGCCTTAGCGAAACGCCACACCGCGTTGCCAAAATGTATGTTGATGAGATCTTTTCCGGACTTAACTACCATAACTTTCCCAAAATCACCCTGATTGAAAATAAAATGCAGGTTGATGAAATGATCACTGTTCGTGATATTACTTTAACCAGTGTTTGTGAACACCATTTTGTCACCATCGATGGTAAAGCGACCGTTTCTTATATCCCGAAAGATAAAGTGATCGGTCTATCAAAAATCAACCGAATTGTTCAGTTTTTTTCACAACGCCCACAAGTACAAGAAAGATTAACCCAACAAATTTTGGTTGCCTTGCAAACACTACTCGGTACGGTCAATGTTGCAGTATCAATTGATGCAACACACTTTTGTGTAAAAGCCCGAGGCATTAAAGATTCAAATAGTTTAACCACCACTACTGCGTTAGGTGGCGGATTTAAAACTAATCCAAGTACTCGACAAGAGTTTCTAAGAGCATTAAAACACTATTAATCAATCACAATATTGCTGATACCGCCATAAAAAGGCTAATTGTTATTACGTGCATCTTCAAGAAAGATTGGTATAATTGGCAGCTATTTTAGTGAAAACATAATAATTAACTAACACGCTTTAATGAAGATAATCCGCGGTATTGAGAATTTAAACAATGAATTTACTCAATGTGTAGTTACATTGGGCAACTTTGATGGTGTGCACTTAGGACACCAACAATTAATAAATCATTTAATAGAACAAGGTAAAAAATTAAACTTGCCAACAGTGGTTATGTTATTTGAACCTCAACCTTTAGAGTTTTTTAGCAAACAAAATGCTCCGGCAAGATTAACGTCATTTAAAGAAAAAGTGCAGTTAATTGAAAAACTCGGTATCGACTATATTATCGCGGTTCCCTTTACCCAAACCTTTGCCAATATGTCAGCTAATGCATTTATTCAAGATTGGTTGATTAATAAATTGAACGCTAAATATATAGTTATTGGTGATGATTTCCAATTTGGCCGAGACCGCAAAGGCGATATCAATCTGTTACAACAATATACTCAAAATAACCAATTTTCGGTTGAAAGTATGCCAACCTTCGTTTGGAATAATTTAAGAATCAGCAGTACAGCTGTTCGTGAAGCACTGTTTAATAGTGATTTTGAATTAGCTCGTTGCCTTTTAGGTCGTGATTACGCCATTCAAGGCAGAGTGGTGCATGGTAAAGCGTTAGCAAGACAATTAGGATTTCCAACCGCCAATATTCATTTGAATCGAAAAAAACCTGCTTTACAAGGGGTCTATTTTGTCAAAGTCAAAAACTGTTGTAGCAATCAATATTATCATGGCATTGCCAATATCGGTATTAGACCAACCATTGAAGGTAAAAAAGCAATTTTAGAGGTGAATATATTTGACTTTTCAGGTGATATTTATGGACAATATTTAGACGTTACCTTTGTCTGTAAATTACGCGATGAGAAAAAATTTGACTCTTTAGCAGATTTAAAACAACAAATTTCACAAGATGTTTGCACTGCGAAACAGATCAGTGCAAAATTAACCAATTAAAAAGTAGTATCAACAAAAATAACTGGAATAAATCAGCATGACAGACTATAAAAATACATTGAATTTACCGGAAACTGGATTCCCTATGCGAGGCGATCTTGCTAAACGTGAACCAGCTATGTTGCAAAATTGGTATGATAAAGAACTTTATCGCAAAATCCGTCAAGTAAAAAAAGGCAAAAAATCTTTTATTTTGCATGATGGCCCTCCTTATGCAAACGGAAAACTTCATATCGGTCATGCCGTTAATAAAATAATTAAAGATATTATCATCAAATCTAAAGGTTTAAGTGGTTATGACTCCCCGTATATTCCAGGATGGGATTGTCATGGATTACCGATAGAACAAAAAGTTGAAGAGCAGGTTGGTAAACCAGGCGTAAAAGTAACACCAGCTGAATTTCGCCAAATTTGTCGTGATTATGCGGCTTCACAAGTTGAACTACAAAAAGCTGATTTTATTCGTATGGGTGTACTTGGCGATTGGCAAAATCCATATCGTACAATGAATTATGATACTGAGGCGAATATTATTCGGGCTTTAGGTAGAGTGATCGAAAATGGTCATTTAGTCAAAGGGGCTAAACCGGTTTATTGGTGTACCGACTGTATGTCAGCCTTAGCGGAAGCCGAAGTTGAATATTATGATAAATCATCACCGGCAATTGATGTCAAATTTAAAGCAACTGACAATCAAGCAGTAGCAAACAAATTCGGGATTAATACTGACTTAACTATTTATGCGGTTATCTGGACCACCACACCATGGACATTACCTGCTAGCCGAGGAATTGCGCTTAATGCAACGGTAGAATATCAATTAGTCCAAATCAATGATAAAGAGTGCTTAATTTTAGCTGCTGATTTAGTTGAATCAGTTATGAAACGTGCTGATATCACTGATTGGAAAATCTTAGGTTCTTGCCAAGGTGATGCGCTTGAATTATTACGTTTCAAACATCCGTTCCTCGATTTTGATGAGCCAATTGTACTTGGTGAACACGTTACTGTTGATGCGGGTACTGGTGCTGTTCATACCGCTCCAGGTCACGGTGCTGAAGACTTTATCGTTGGCCAAAAATATGGCCTTGAAGTCGCCAACCCAGTTGGAGGTAATGGTTGTTATTTACCAGGAACAGGCGCAGGTTTAGATGGTTTATTCGTTTTTAAAGCCAATAAAGTAGTCATTGAGCTATTAAAAGAACACAATGCACTATTACATTTTGAAAATATTGAACATAGTTACCCGTGCTGTTGGCGACATAAAACACCGGTAATTTATCGTGCAACACCACAATGGTTTATCAGCATGGATAAACAAGGTTTGCGTACTCAATCGCTAAAAGAGATTAAACAAGTTCGTTGGATCCCTGATTGGGGTCAAGCTCGAATTGAAACAATGGTGGCAAATCGTCCTGATTGGTGTATTTCACGTCAACGTACATGGGGCGTACCAATGACGTTATTTGTACACAAAGAGACTGAAGAGTTACATCCAGACACACTACAGTTAGTCGAAAAAGTCGCTAAATTAGTTGAGCAAAATGGTATTCAAGCATGGTGGGATGCCGATATTAAAGATCTATTAGGTCCCGATGCCGATGATTATCGCAAAGTACCAGACACGCTTGATGTATGGTTTGATTCAGGTTCAACATTCTACTCAGTTGTTGGCGTACGTCCTGAGTTTGAAGGACATGAAGCGGATATGTATTTAGAAGGTTCAGATCAACATCGTGGTTGGTTTATGTCTTCGTTAATGTTATCAACTGCAATTGATAACAAAGCACCATATAAACAAGTATTAACGCATGGCTTTGTGGTCGATGGACAAGGTCGTAAAATGTCTAAATCACTTGGTAATATTGTGACGCCACAAGAAGTAATGAACAAACTTGGGGCAGATATTTTACGTTTATGGATTGCCTCGACTGACTATTCAGGCGAAATGAGCTATTCAGATGAAATCATCAAACGTGCAGCTGATAGCTATCGTCGTATCCGTAATACTGCGCGTTTCTTATTGGCTAACTTAAATGGTTTTGATCCAGCTAAAGATATGGTTAAACCAGAAGATATGGTAGTACTTGATCGCTGGGCAGTCAGTGTGGCAAAAGAGGCTCAAGAACAGATCATTCAGGCTTATGAAAACTATGATTTCCACAAAGTTGTACAACGTATTATGCAATTTTGTTCAATTGAGATGGGGTCATTCTATTTAGATATTATCAAAGATCGACAATATACGGCGAAAAGCGATAGTATTGCGCGTCATAGCTGTCAAACGGCGTTATATCATATTGCGCAAGCAATGGTTCGTTGGATTGCACCTGTTTTATCATTTACTGCAGATGAAATTTGGCAATATCTACCAGCAACAGAAAAATCAGAATTTGTGTTTGAAGATGAATGGTACACATCACTATTTAGCCTGTCTGAGAGTGAAACACTAAATAGCGCTTACTGGGCACAAATTTTAACTATTCGTAGTGAAGTGAACAAAGTGTTAGAGCAAGGTCGTAATGATAAAGTTATTGGTGGATCGCTTGAAGCTGCTGTTACACTTTATGCCAATAGCGAAATTGCTACGGCACTTGCGAAATTAGAAAACGAATTACGTTTTGTATTACTAACATCACAAGCAAGTGTTAAACCTTTAGACAGTGCATCACAACAAGCAGTACAAAGTGATATTCAAGGTCTTAAAATTGAGCTTGCTAAAGCACAAGGCGATAAATGCCCTCGCTGCTGGCATTATACCGTTGATAACAATCCAACCACTCACTTATGTAAACGCTGTGAAGAAAATATTCATGGCAATGGTGAAGTAAGACATTTTGCTTAACCACTAACAGTTAGTGTTAGGTATAGAAAAGAGCTATAAAAATAATCTTATAGCAATTAACTAAGTACATTTACCGCCGACGATTGTCGGCGGTATTATAATAATGAGCATAGACTATATGAAAAAAGATAACGGACTTTACTGGTTATTATTGGCGGTAGTGGTTTTTGTTATAGATATCGCAAGTAAATTTTGGATTGTGAAGAATTTTTTCCTTTTTGAATCAGTAAATCTACTTCCCTTCTTCTCAATAACATATGTCCGCAATATTGGTGCCGCATTCAGTATATTTGAAGGCCAACGCTGGATACTGGCAGCAATTGCCTTTATTGTCAGCACAGTAATTGTTTATATGCTATATCGCAATAAGCATAAACAAAAATTAGAAAACTTCTCATTAGCATTAATTTTAGGCGGTGCGTTAGGCAACCTATTCGATCGCCTATATCATGGTTTTGTTGTTGATTTCTTAGATGTTAATTTTGGTGATTGGCATTACCCAACGTTTAATATTGCCGACTGTGCTATCTGTTTAGGTATTGGAGTCTTTATCCTAAGCAATTATGTAAAACCGAAAAAGACGGATTAACATGCAGATTATCCTTGCTAATCCACGTGGTTTTTGTGCTGGTGTAGATCGCGCGATAACCATCGTTGAACGAGCAATCGAACTGTTTGGCGCACCGGTTTATGTGCGCCATGAAGTTGTTCATAATCGCTATGTGGTTAATCGTCTTAAAGAGTTAGGCGCAATATTTATTGAAGAAATCAATGAAGTACCTGACGATAGTATCCTCATTTTTTCCGCTCATGGCGTATCTAAAGCGGTTCGAGATGAAGCTAAACGTCGTCAACTACGGATATTTGATGCAACATGTCCTTTAGTTACCAAAGTTCATATGGAAGTTGCTAGAGCAAGCTATCGAGGAGAAGAAGTTATTCTTATTGGTCACGCTGGCCATATTGAGGTCGATGGTACTATGGGGCAGTATAGCAATCCTGAAGGTGGTATTTATTTAGTCGAATCCATTGAAGATGTGCAGAACCTGCAAGTAAAAAACGACCAGCACCTCTGTTTTACAACCCAAACAACGTTATCCGTTGATGATACTGCTGAGATAATCTCAGCTTTAAAAAATCGCTTTCCGAATATTCGCAGCCCTCGTAAAAACGATATCTGCTATGCGACTACCAATCGGCAACAAGCGGTTAAACAGTTATCATCTCAAGCCGATGTGGTTTTAGTGGTTGGTTCGAAAAACTCGTCAAACTCAAACCGATTAGCTGAACTGGCAAGGCGAAACAGTAAACATGCTTATTTGATTGATTTCGCATCCGATATTAATCTTGAGTGGCTAGTTAATGCTCGAACTATCGGCGTAACAGCTGGAGCATCAGCACCAGATATTTTGGTCAAGCAAGTTATCGATCATCTAAAAAGTCTAGGTTGTACATCATTGGTTGAAACCGAAGGAATTTCAGAGAATATCACCTTTGAAATTCCAAAAGAATTACGCATAGAGATTAAATCGACTAACTAAGAAGAATGGGTTAGTTGCTTGAATTTTTCTAATAATTGCTCTTGGCTTTCGACACAATCCGGATCGGCAATAATCGCATTTTGAATCGGACAAACTCTCTGGCAAGTCGAATGATCATAATAACCAACACATTCAGTACATTTATTTGGATCAATTTCATAAGTATCAAACCCCATTGAAATAGCCTCATTTGGACACTCGGGTTCACACATATCACAATTAATACACTTTTCGGTTATTTTTAATGCCATTGCTATAATATCTTTAACCAGTAAAAAAATTGGCGTCATTATAACGCAATACCAAATAATTCCTAATATGGATCTATATTGCAATTACATGATTAGCAAAATTTTTGCAAAAAAATTTTGAGGAAAGGGGTTTTTAAAAATAGAATTTAGCGCTAACACCAATTAATTTTCATAAAACTTACAATTTATTATCTTTAGTTATCATTGCAAATTAAATTAATACGTTACAATGCTCAAAAAAATAACAAAAAAATAAAAGGATGAAAAGATTGGCAAAATTCTTAACATTTAAATCCATCGTTATTACGGTTATTGGTTTTGTTCTGCTATACATAGCAAAATTAATTTTGTTTCCAGCTGAACCGAACATTAATTATATAACGTCAACGGTCACTAAAGCGAATATTGAGAAAACGGTACTTGCTGATGGCACTATAAGTGCTTTCAAACAAGTTAGTGTTGGTGCACAAGTTTCTGGGCAAATTAAAAAATTGTATGTTGAGCTCGGAGATGAGGTTAAACAAGGTGATATGATTGCTGAGATTGATGATCTTAAGCAAAGCAATGATCTTAAACAATCCGAGGCATCTCTTAACAGCTTAGAAGCCCAACGAACCTCCAAGCAAGCAAAATTAGTCAATTATCAATTAACCTATGAACGTCAATTAAAGTTGGTTAAAAAAGGGGTTGGCGTCCAATCTGATTTAGATTCTGCCAAAGCAGATCTTGATGCAATTAAAGCCGATATTGCTGCCCTTGATGCAGATATTGTTAGTGCTCAAGTTGCAGTTGATACTGCAAAAGTCAATTTAGGCTACACTAAAATACGCGCACCAATTGATGGTGTTATTGTTGCTATTCCAGTTGATCAAGGACAAACCGTAAACTCGGTACAAAGTGCACCTACTATTGTTAAAGTTGCCCAACTGGACAAAATGACTATTGAAGCACAAATTTCAGAAGCTGATGTTATCGGTGTTAAAAAAGGAATGCCGGTTTATTTCACTATATTGGGACAACCAAACAAACGTTTTGATGGACTAACATTGCGGGCAATTGAACCAGCCCCTGACTCAATTAATACTGAAAGCTCAGCAAATTCAAGTACGTCATCGACCACCAAAAGTGCAATTTATTATAACGGCTTATTAGATGTCGATAATCCTGATCATATTTTACGTATTTCTATGACTGCTCAAGTTTATATTGTGCTAGCAGAAGCAAAAGATGTCCTTGCCATTCCATCTCAGGCTATCCAAAAAAATACTGGTAAAAATAAAGCGATTGTTTATGTTCTGAATAATCAAAATAGTATCGAAGAGCGAGAAGTTAATTTAGGGATTAATAATAATATTAATGTTGAAATCAAATCAGGTCTTAAAGAAGGAGAAGTTGTCGTTGTCAGTAGTGCAAACGGTGCAACATTTAATCTAAATAACAAAGGACCAAGGATAAGATTCTAAGATGACCAACAATAATACTCCATTAATAAAACTTGAGAATATTATTCGTGAATTTCCGGCTGGAGATTCTACGATACAAGTCCTAAAAAGCATCAACTTAACCATTAATGCCGGAGAAATGGTTGCCATTATAGGTGCCTCTGGTTCTGGTAAATCGACGTTAATGAATATTCTTGGTTGTCTTGATAAGCCAACCGAGGGAATTTATTCAATTGGGGGGCGAACGACGAGTCAATTATCGCCGGATGAATTAGCTGAATTACGCCGTGAACATTTTGGTTTTATCTTTCAACGTTATCATTTATTAAATGCCTTAACCGCACAAGGTAATGTGGAAATACCGGCAATTTATGCGGGAGTGACCAATGAACAACGGCAAAGTCGAGCCACCAATATTTTATCCCGTTTAGGCCTTGCCGATAAAATAAATAATAAACCCAATCAATTATCTGGTGGTCAGCAACAAAGAGTGAGTATTGGACGGGCATTAATCAATGGCGGACAAATTATATTAGCCGATGAACCAACAGGTGCACTTGATCGTAAAAGTGGTTTAGAAGTCATGGCTATTTTACGGGAGTTACATCAACAAGGGCACACTGTCATTATCGTTACTCATGACCCCAATATTGCCCAAAGTGCCGAAAGAATTATTGAAATTAGTGATGGCAATATTATTTCCGATTCAATTAATCCTAATTATTGCTCTGAACAAGCTAATAATCGACAAGTTAAGCAAATCGAAATAACCAAAACTCAAGATAATTTTTCAGCTAAATATTACCGTTTTCGCGATGCGTTTAAAATGGCAATATTATCTATGTTGTCACAACGATTACGAACTTTCTTGACTATGTTGGGTATTATCATTGGTATTGCTTCTGTCGTATCTATGGTTGCTTTAGGAGAAGGAACGAAGCAGAAAATACTTTCCAATATTAATTCATTAGGTACCAGTACTTTAGAAATTTACGCCGGTAGTGGTTTTGGTGATCGTAATGCCGATAAAATTACCACACTCAGATCATCGGATGCTGATTTTCTAGCGCAACAAAGTTTTGTTCATAGCACCACTCCAAATCTTTCTACTAGCGTCTATTTCCGTATTGATAATTTAGCGGTTACTGGAACAGTTAATGGTGTCGGCGAGCAATTTTTTGCTGTACGTGGCTATACAATCAGTAAAGGTATTGCTTTCGATCAAACAGCGGTAAGCACTTCTGCACAAGAGGCGGTAATTGATGAAAATACCGTTAAAAGATTATTTAGCGATCAAGATCCAATAGGTAAAATTCTCATGGTTGGCCAATTACCAGTTAGAATCATTGGGGTTGCGACCAAACAACAACAAGGATTTGGTAATAATGAAAGCCTTAATATATGGTTACCTTACACGACGGTAATTAATCGTATGGTTGGACAAACATCATTAAAAAGTATTACTGTTCGAATATATGATAATGTAGATTTAAATGTTGCCGAGCAAGCGATTAATAAAATTATGTTGCAGCGTCATGGTAGTAAAGATTTCTTTATCTTTAATTCAGACAGTGTAAGAGAAACCGTTAATTCTTCTGCTTGGGTATTAACTTTGCTAATCTCAACTATCGCATTAATTTCTTTGATTGTTGGTGGTATTGGAGTAATGAATATTATGCTGGTATCTGTAACCGAAAGAACTCGGGAAATTGGTGTCCGTATGGCAGTTGGGGCACGTTCTAGTGATATTTTGCAACAATTCCTAATTGAAGCTGTGTTAGTGTGTTTAATTGGTGGTACCTTAGGTATCGTTCTATCATTTATTATCGGTTTTGTTTTTAATTATTTAGTGACCTCATTTGCCATGAGTTTTTCTATCATTTCGATTATCGCAGCGTTTAGTTGCTCAACCATGATAGGTATTATTTTTGGCTATGTTCCGGCAAAACGAGCTGCAAAACTTGATCCAATTTATGCTTTAGAAAGAGAATAGAAACTTTTTGCTAAAATAAAATCCCTTTGTCGTAATACCAACAAAGGGATTTTGATATTTTTAGAAAACCGTAAAAACATTAAGTGATAATTATTTGGCTTGCTCTTGACTTTCAGCCTTATCTTTTTCTACGTCTACATTCGGATCTAAATCAACTAAATAAGCAGTTACTCTTACATAGTCTTTGATATAATCAGTACTATTACTGGCATTAAGACCACGTGAGTTGACAAAAAACTTGCGATTAACCACTACCATTGGAATTGATTCTGGGCTTAATTGTTTAATTGAATCAGTTTGTTGTGCCATAAAAGCTTTAACTAAAAAACTTTTTTGGGTTTTCTCAAACTTTTCAGCATCAACACCTAAACTGGCAAAAACAGCTTTAATATCATCGACAGTTTTTATACTACGATCGGTTTGCACTGCTTTATATAGCGCATCAGAGGCTTTATCTTCAATACCTAAAACATTAGCAATAGCCCATGCCTCAGCAAGCTCTTTAGCTAAAGGACCAAAGTTTTCCAAATGGTAACGTCTAAATTTTGCATCTTTAGGCAAAGCCTTAGCAATCATTTCTGGCGTATGATATTCACTTTCAAACTTGAAACAGCTAGGGCAATTGAATGAAAAGAATTCAACAACTTCTTTATCCGGAGATGGCTGAAATGGCAAAACACCATATTGTTTGCCACTTTCAATCGGTGCTGGCTGTGTAGCAGCACTTGCCGTAGCTGGCTGAGTATCATTTTTACTAGTTGCTGGTGCTTCATCAGCAAAACTGGTCATAGAGGTTAGTAATACTCCAATTGCAATAAGCGTTTTTTTCATTTAATTGATTCTCCTTATTCTTCAATAATTCCGCGTGCCTTTAATAATGCGGTTTTAAAATCATCTTCATAATCTTTTTTTAATCCAGGTATAGCTTCGTTTTTATCTGAATTACGCATTTTTAAATGATAAATTAAAACTTCATCACTGAGATCTTTAAGATCACCATCAAAACCAGCTTCCTTTCCTAATTTATCTAAAAGTTGCAATAAATTAAGATCTGAATCGTTTTCCCAAGCTGGTTGTAATAATTCTATTAACTCATCAATACGATGACATTTCATAATAAATACCTTATTTAATATTCAACTAAGTTGAAGACGATGATATAAACCTTTATGTTAATCTTCTTCGTTACTATCTATATATTAAAAAGTATCTATTATATACTCGACTTTAAATTTAAATAGTGCATTTACAAAGATTCATAACCTAGTGATATATGTTATTTGCGACTAAAAAATAACTTTGCTATATAGTAATGCTATTTTGTTTTTTAGCAATGTAAAAGAGAAAGAATTTATGGAAAAACCGCCAATTACTGGCATTATTTTAGCTGGTGGCCAAAGTAACCGCATGAATGGTAAGGATAAAGGCTTGATGTTATTAGCCGGTAAACCGCTTTACCAATATGTTATTGATCGAATTAAGCCACAAGTCGATTTGTTAATGATTAATTGTAACCGTCATGTTGAGCAATATCGTTCGCTAGGTTATCCGGTATTTTGTGATGATTTGCAGGGATTCTTAGGACCTCTTTCCGGAATTTATAGTGGCTTATTACGCAGTCCCACTACTTGGAATTTATTTGTCAGTTGTGATACCCCTTTTTTACCCAATGATCTCATCACTCGTTTAGCAAAACTCACTACAACCCATCAAGCTATCTATCCTTTTGATGGCAAAAATGACCACCCAACCATTTTATTAATCAATAAATCCATCGCCCCTCAATTAAAAAAGTATTTAGAAGAAGGTGATCGCAAACTGATGTTATTTTTACAGCAAATTAATGCCGTTGCCGTAGATTTTAGTGACAAACCAGCTAGTTTTACCAATATTAATACCATTGAAATTCTCGAAAGTGCCAGTTTTGCAATTAAAGCCAATACTTAAGCCTTAAAAAACCATCTAAAGTAGTAATAAATCGATGATTTTGAGAATTAAAAACCCTGTTCCTCAACTTTTTTATATTACTGTTTAGTTTTTTTAGATTAGATCATTGCAAAACTAAGCAGATGTAATTGGGATTTTCAGTGATTTTATGCTTCAAAAACCCCATTCCTCAATTATTTAGCTCATAAATAAATTGATAAATAAAAACGCGCCATTATTTGTTAAGCAATTTCTTTAGCTGTTTAGCAAAGTTTTCTATTTCAACTTCTTGAGTTGACCATGAGGTACAAAAACGTAAGCAAATATGTTCTGGATCACTTTGCCCTAAATTATCCACCGCATAAACAGAAAGAATTTTTTGCGCTAATTGATTAGGTAACTGAACAAATAGTTGGTTAGTTTGTGGTTTAGCAGCAAAAGTAAATCCAGCTTTTTCAAATAGGGTTGTGAGTTTTTCAGCCATACTATTACTATGTTTACCTAAGGAAAGATAGAGGTTATTTTGCATCAATGCTTTAAATTGTACGGCTATAATCCAACTTTTCGCTAAAATTGCCCCTTTCTGTTTCATATTAAAGCGGAAGTCATGATTAATGTTATGATTATTAAATACTAACGCTTCACCGGCAAAAGCACCAACTTTGGTACCACCAATATAAAATGCATCGGTATATTGGGCTAAGTCAGGAAAAGTAATGTCATTATCTTTAGCAGCCAATGCCATTGCTAAACGCGCACCATCTAAATAAAGGTAAAGATGATTTTTTTGACAAAATTGATACAGATTTTGTAACTCTTGCTTGCTATATATAGTCCCTAATTCGGTAGTATTAGAAATATACACCAGTTTTGGTTGTACCATATGTTCATCACAATGATAATCTAACACTGGTTTGATTAATTCTGGCGTTAATTTTCCATCTTTGGTTTTAACCGTCACCACTTTATGCCCGGTTGCCTCAATTGCGCCAGTTTCATGCACATTGATATGCCCTGTTTCAGCAGCGATCACCGCTTGATAAGGTTTTAAAATATGCGAAATTACCGTCAAATTGGTCATGGTTCCACCGGCCATAAAATGGATATCAGCATTCGGTGATTTTAATATTTCTCTTATGTGATTGATGGCATCATTACAACAATCATCTAAACCATAACCACTCAACTTTTTATTATTAATATCGATAAATTCTTTTAATAAATCAGGGTGCACTGTTTGATTATAATCATTTAAAAAATCATACATACCATTGCCTTTAATCTTGTATAAAATAATGTAATATCTACTTTTAAATATAACATGTTAGTGGCAAGAGTCTATGAATAGTAAAAAAATTATTGGCATATCTGGATATAGTGGGTGTGGTAAAACCACATTGCTAAAAAAGATTATTCAGTTAATGGTTTCACAAAATATTAAGGTAGGTTCATTAAAACATGCCCATCATGATATTGAATTAGATATCCCAGGTAAAGATAGCTATGAGCTACGCAAAGCTGGGGCGCAGCAAACGATTATTGCTTGTGATAAACGTTATGCATTGATTGAGGAAACACCCAATAACCCCGTTGACTTAAAAACACTTATTAACCATTTTAGCGATGTTGATATCATATTAGTTGAAGGATTCAAAGATGAGCAAATTCCCAAAATCATGTGCCATCGTAATACAATCGCAAAACCACTATTTATTGATGATTTTACCATCGCCGTTGCCAGTGATGAGCAATTAAATACATCTGTACCTGTATTAGATATTAATGAGCCAGAACAAATAGTTAACTTTATAAATAATTATTTATTTAACGGTTAATATAACCTATCTTACTTGACGACTTTTGTATTAGAATACTGTTTACTCAACCATTTTTAATTAGTGATATCTGGACTAATATGAAACTCACATTAAGGAAAACGTTAAGCATAATAACAAAAATCGTGATTGGATTTATACTAGTTTCGGTTTTTATTATTTTATTAATGCGCTGGGTTAATCCGTTTGGTTCGATGTTAATGGTTGAAAGAAAAATCGCTCACTGGAATATCAGCCAACAGCGAACTTGGAAAGATTGGGATCAGATTTCTGATAATATTAAGATTGCAGTTATTGCCGCCGAAGATCAAAATTTTGCCGATCATTGGGGCTTTGATTTTAAAGCCATTAATCGGGCACTAATTTATAATCAAAAAAATAGAAAAATCCGTGGTGCTAGTACCATAACGCAGCAAGTAGCAAAAAATATTTTTCTATGGTCATCGCGAAGTTGGATCCGTAAAGGTATTGAATCATGGTTTACCGTTTGGATTGAGCTTATCTGGTCAAAACAACGTACACTCGAAATTTATTTAAATAGTGTGGAATGGGGTGAAGGTATTTTTGGTATTGAAGCTGCTTCTCGACACTATTTTAACGTCAGTGCTAGTCAATTAACACCGTATCAAGCTAGTTTATTAGCGGCTACACTACCAAATCCAAGAAAATGGAGTCCGGCCAATCCTGATGATAAGATACAAAAAAAGGCCGAATGGATCCGCGGGCAAATGAATAATTTAGGTGGCAAAAATTATCTAAAACAGCTTAACTAATATATTTCCTTACATAAAATTTTTAATATATTCAGGAACTACTTGACTGGCAGGACCATAAATTTTAGTCTTAAATAAGTTTTCACCTAAACTAGGCTCTAAGTTAAGTTCTACCGTTTTAACGCCAAATTGATTAGCCATTTGCACAAAACCAGCGGCTGGATAAACATTTCCTGAAGTACCAATTGAAATAAAATAATCAGCTTTCGACAGCGCATCATAGATTTCATCCATTTGTAGTGGCATTTCACCAAACCAAACAATGTGTGGACGAATTAAGTGGTTATCTTGATAAATTACATCATCATAACAAGCAAAAACTTGCCCGGTTTTTTCATTACGCACTTTTAATAATTCGCCATGCATGTGGATGATATTTTTGGAACCGGCTTTTTCATGAAGGTTATCCACATTTTGTGTAACAATTAGTACATTATCCGCGCCTAATTTCTGTTCTAATTGTGCTAAGGCAAAATGAGCCGCATTGGGTTTCACCTCAGGATTTTGTAACTTACTACGTAACATATTATAAAAACTATGTACGGCAATCGGATCACGCAAATAACCTTCGTAAGTAGCAACATCATCTACATTATGACCTTCCCATAATCCATTTTGAGCACGGAATGTTGATAATCCTGATTCAGCAGAGATACCTGCACCAGTTAAAATGACTATTTTCGGTATTTGCAACATATTTATTGGCCTTTTATTAATAAGTTGAATTATCTACTGTCGTTAAACACGATTATTGACTATATTCTGTCGTAAATATATGTAACGCTGGCTTAGTTAATTTTTGATATTGACTGTAAGCTGTTGCTACTTTAAGCCTTATTACATCTTTTGCTTCACCATCCAACCAACTACTAATCATAGCATGAATACTATAAGCTTCAGGAGCCATACGGTGCAAAGTTAAAATAAGAGGAGTAATACCTAATCGAGATAATGGCGGAGTAAAATATTTCTGACTTTTACAAGCAAATACGGCTGCATAGCGTGATTTTTGTTTTTCTTGTTCTGCTTTTGACAAGGTATACCAACGCCAACTATCGGGTAAATAATTACGCCATGACCACTCCATTAATGCATCATGACCAACATAAACCACTAAATTGGCTTTAGCTCCAGCCTCAATTTTGGTTTTATTGATTAAAAATGATGCTGACTGTTTTCCTGCTGAGTAACTAATAAAATCATCTACTGTATCATTGATATATTTACCATCATATGCCTGAGCAATAAGGTAGACATCCTTGTTTTGATGTTTATAAATTATCTCCTCTAATATCTTGCCATTATTAGGTTTATTAACTTGAATAACTTGCCACTCTTTTTGTTTAGCAAAATACGTTTTAAAACCAAAAGCAGCACCCCAATAAAGATTATTGCTAGGATCTTGGCCATTACCAATTGCTGCGGGTACTGGAGCGATAGCCTGATATTTATTATCACATAATGCCACCAGCACATGGATCACTTTGGGTTCAGCCAAACATGAAAATGATAACATTAGCAATCCAAATGAGAGAAATGCAAAATACTTTTTATATTTTTTCATTGATAGTGATCATCCATTTATCAACCAACGGCTACAATGCGTTTTTTATAACTTATTCACAACAATATTTTGATAGTTAATGATATTTTATTCTAATTCACTATCTTTACATACTAATAATTATAATTAATAATCAATTATTACTAGTAACGAGACAATATTATGGAGTATTAGAAATGAAAACAATTGGATTAATTGGTGGCATGAGTTGGGAAAGTACCGTTACTTATTATCAAGTAATTAATCAATTTATTGGCAAATCCCTTGGTGGATTACATTCAGCTAAAACTCTGTTATATAGTGTCGATTTTCAAGAAATAGAAAGCTGCCAAGCAAATAATGAATGGGATAAAAGCGCAATTATTTTAACTGATGCAGCTAAAAGATTAGAATTAGCCGGTGCTGACTTTGTTATTATTTGTACTAATACGATGCATAAGGTTGCAGACCAAATTCAAAAAGCAATTACAATTCCTATCATTCATATTGCTGACGTGACCGCCAAACATTTGATTAAAGATAAAATAAAATCAGTTGCATTACTTGGTACCAAATACACCATGGAGCAAGACTTTTACAAATCAAAACTAATTGAAAAAGGTTTAAATATTTTAATTCCTGATGAACAAGATAGAATCATCATCAACGATATTATTTATGATGAACTTTGTTTTGGGCAAATTAAACCAGAATCTAAGCAAGCTTATCTCAATATTATAGATAAACTCGTTAAGCAAGGCGCTGAAGGGGTAATTTTAGGCTGTACTGAAATTGGTTTATTAATATCCCAACAAGATTACGCCATTCCTTTCTTTGATACAGCCCTATTACATGCTCAAGAAGCTGCATGGTTAGCGATTCATTGATCGCAAAGCAGTATAGGCAGAATTACACTCTCTCTTAGTTGATTCGGGATTTTTTTCTATCAATTGTTTGAAATGATTTATAGTATTTTCCAATGATTCTTCAGGATCAGCTGGGAGTTTAGATGATAATTGTAATTCGTGAACTAATTTTAGATAGCGATCACATTCAATAACACCAGTATCAATGGATACATCAGAAGGTGTATTTTTAGCATTATCATTACAAGCAACTAAACTAACAGCAATTAGACTAAGTAAAATAACTCTCAGCAAATCATTTAACATTTTTATCCCTCTTATAAAAGCTAACTTCTTGGTGATTATCTATTTAATCTTAAATTATAGTGTATAAAAAGAGTTTAAATATAACTATTTTATTCAATTAGTTATTTTAATTCTTAACTTATCTATAAACTAATTTAAATTCAGCATATAAAAAAGCCCCACTTTAACTAAAGTAGGGCTTATATGTTATTAATAAAAGCAATTATGCTTCAATCGCTACACGTAATTTTTTCATGGCATTTTTTTCAAGTTGACGAATACGTTCAGCAGAAACGCTATATTTATCGGCCAACACTTGCAATGTTGATTTACTGTCATCGGCATCTAACCACCGTGCTTTGATAATATCTTGGCTACGTTCGTCTAATTGAGACAAGGCATCATGTAACTTGTCAGTTGCCTCATTTTCCCAATTATCGTTTTCGATTGATTTTGAAAAATCAGAATTACCATCTTCTAAATAAAGCGCTGGTGCGACAATTGAATTATCATCGTCATCATTATCAATATCAAATGACATATCTTGCGCTGACATACGTGATTCCATCTCTAAGACGTCTTTACGACTTACACCTAGTTCATCAGCAACCATATCGACTTCAGCGCTATTAAACCAACCTAAACGTTGTTTATTCTTTCTTAAATTAAAGAATAATTTTCTTTGTGCTTTGGTTGTAGCAACTTTAACAATACGCCAATTTTTTAGTACATATTCATGAATTTCAGCTTTTATCCAATGTACTGCAAATGATACTAAACGTACACCCATTTCAGGATTGAAACGACGTACGGCTTTCATTAAACCAATATTTCCTTCTTGAATCAAATCGGCTTGTGGTAGACCATAACCAGAATAACCACGCGCAATATGCGCAACAAAACGCAAATGAGACAAAATCAATTGTCTTGCTGCATCCACATCATCATGATAATAAAGGCGTTCACCTAAAGACTTCTCTTCCTCTGCAGTTAGCATCGGATAAGTATTTATCATACGAAGATATGATTCAATATTTCCTTGTGGGATTAAAGCACCTGCTTGCATTTTTAAATCAGTACTCATTTAATTCCCCCTTAAATTAAACTAATTTTGCTACATTTTACATTAGTAACAATTTAAAATCTTTCTATAAACTTAGACCACCAAAATGTGATTTAGTTCACATTTTTATCATTATATTTGCAGTAAAGCTGCTTATAAAAATCGTAAATAATTAATCTACAATTATGAAGCTATTACCGTTTTATTCAAATACTTTTTAGTAGCAATAAATGCTGAAAACCAGCCAATAATCATCGAAAATAAAACAATTAACAAACTTTCTTCCCATGAAAGTCCATTTATATTAATAATTGTTCCAAAAACATCTGATACATGCAACATGGTTGAATCTATTTGAAGAATAAATACTTTCGATAGAATCAATGCCAAAATCGCACTAATCAATCCAGTAAAAATACCATTATATAAAAATGGTCGTAAAATAAAGCCTTCAGTCGCACCAATCAATTGCATAACAATAATTGTTTGCCTACGGGCAAATATATTTAACCGAATACTATTACCAATAACCAATGATACGGCAATAACCATAAAAATTGAGATTGTCCACACTATCGATTTTACCATATTGGTCAATGCGGTTAATCGAGTAAACCAGCTATCATCAAGTTGCACATCATCAACACCCGCTATTGTTTTTAACTGTGTTTGCAGATCATGTAATTTATCGGTAGATTTGGCTTCTTCTATTGGAAAAACAATAGCAACAGCTGGTAATGGATTTTCATCGAGTAGGTCAAGAGCATCATCAAATCCAGACCAAGTTTTAAACTCTTCTCGTGTATCTTCACGAGAAAGATAAGTCACATTTTCAACTTCAGCAATAGTCTTAAATTTATCAATTAAATCATTAGTTTGTTCCGAATCTAAAGTTTTATTAATATAAACTGTTAAATTGGGCGTCGGATACCACTGTTCCGCCGCTTGATTGGCGTTTTTCAATAATAAATAGCCTATCGTCGGCAAAGTAATTGATATAGCAATAACCAAAATTGTCAGCAAAGAAGCAAATATATTTTGATAAAAATAGTTAAACACATTATGCCATGCGTAGCTGATCTGCCTTTGCCAGCGGCCCAAAAAGCTATTATTGTTGGTTTTGTTTTTTTGTTTAGATGGTTTAACCTTCGCATTTATCATCAACTTTTAACCTCTAAACGTCCTTGATTCAAATTTAGTATTCGATGATGTTTTCGACGTATCAACCCCATGTTATGGGTTGCCATTAACACAGTTACACCGGCTTGATTAAACTCTTCAAATAATTTCAAAATATCTTTTGAAAGTTTGTCATCTAAATTACCAGTTGGTTCATCAGCAAGTAAAACCGTAGGTCGATTGACGATTGCTCGAGCTATCCCCACTCGTTGCTGTTCACCGCCAGATAGCTGTATTGGGTAAAATTTCATTTTATCAATCAAACCAACTTTATCTAATGCCGCAGAAACTCGTCTTTTAATTTCTTCAACAGGTTTACCTAAGATAATTAATGGAAAAGCAACATTATCATAAACAGTATGATCGAGTAATAGTTGATGATCTTGGAAAATCATACCAATGGTACGGCGCAGAAAAGGCATTTGATTTTTTTTCAAACTGGAAACATCAACACCATTCAGTAATACCTTGCCGTCATTAGCTTTTTCTAATCCACAAATCAAACGCATTAATGTACTTTTACCCGCGCCGGAGTGACCGGTTAAAAAGGCCATTTCTCCTTGCGCTAAAGTAAATGTTATATTTTGTAAAGCTGGTTTACCACCCGAATAAACTTTACTAACGCGTTGAAATTGGATCATGATTTATCTCTATTCTTCCGTTTCGTCAAATAGGGCATTAATAAAATCATCAGCAACAAAAGGTCTTAAATCTTCAATTTTTTCACCTACGCCAATATAGCGGATTGGAATATTAAATTGATCAGCTATGCTAAATATAATGCCACCTTTTGCGGTACCATCTAACTTGGTTAATGTCATCCCTGTTACGCCAACCGCTTCATTAAACAGCTTTGTTTGGCTAATTGCATTTTGTCCTGTCCCAGCATCTATAGTTAACATAATTTCATGCGGTGCTGTTTCATCTTGCTTTTTAATTACTCTGACTATTTTTTTCAATTCGTCCATTAAATGAGATTTATTTTGTAAACGGCCAGCAGTATCGGCAATTAAAACATCGATATTTTTTGCTTTTGCAGCCTGAATAGCATCGAAGATTACCGATGCTGAGTCAGCATTAATATGCTGAGCAATGACAGGGATGTTATTACGTTCACCCCAGACTTGCAATTGTTCAACCGCGGCAGCACGAAAGGTATCGCCAGCGGCAAGCATCACTGATTTGCCTTGTTGTTGAAATTGACGGGCTAATTTACCAATGGTTGTCGTTTTCCCAACACCATTGACACCAACCATTAAGATAACAAAAGGTTTATGACTTTCTATATTAAGTGGTTGCTGAGCACCATCTAAAATAGATTTCATTTCATTTTTTAATAGATCATGTAATGCATCCGCATCTTTTAATTCTTTTCTTGACGCTTGTTGTGTTAACGAGCTAATCAATCTTTGTGTGGTATCGAAACCGACATCAGCAATGATCAACTGTTCTTCTAATTCTTCAAACAACTCATCATCGATCTTTTTGCCTTTAAATAAGCTTAGAAAACCAGATCCAATATTTTGTTTAGTTTTAAAAAGACCTTTCTTTAAACGAGTAAAAAAACCTTCTTTCTTTTGTTCAACCATAAATAATCTATCCTACGATCAATATTAATGATCATTTTATCTTATTTTACAATAAAGCCCAAAGGATTCGATCAAAGAGAATCATATAATTGATCCTTTTGATCTTTCAAAAAATATAATTCTTTAGAATTGTCTGTTAAATGTGGTTAGCGGAGATAAAGATCACCAGTAGCAACCGATCGCCATTCGCCTAAAGGTAACTGATGAGTGAATAAATTATATTTGCCAATCTGAACACGAATTAAGCGTAAACAAGGGAATCCAACCGCAGCACACATTCTTCTAACCTGTCGATTTTTTCCTTCTGTTATGGTAATACTTATCCATGAAGTAGGAATAGTTTTGCGTTCTCTAATAGGGGGTATTCGTTGCCATAAATTAGTCGGCTCTGCAAGTGATGTCACGATTGCTGGAGCAGTATAAAACTCTTTCAATTGCACACCACTAGTTAATTTATCTATGGCTTGTCGATTTATTAATCCTTCTACCTGCACCCAATAAGTTTTAGGTAATTTAAATTTTGGTGAGCTAATTTTTGCTTGTAGCTTACCGTCATTAGTAAGCAGCAATAAACCTTCACTATCGGTGTCTAAACGACCAGCAGGGTAAAAACCAGGTAAAGCTATATAATCTTTTAATGTTTGATATTTTTCATGTGCAGAAAATTGTGTCACAACATTAAACGGTTTATTAAAAGCGATTAATGAACTCATCTCACCCTCAGAAGAATTTTTAACTATTCTTAGAATGCAAAAAAGCCCAGCATTGCTGCTGGGCTCGTATATTTAAAAGTCTGGCGGCACCCTACTCTCACATGGGTAATACCCACACTACCATCGGCACTACGGCGTTTCACTTCTGAGTTCGG
>NZ_JACFSF010000033.1:0-354 GCF_016100565.1 Gilliamella sp. M0364
CATAGATTATTTTCAATCACTATACTTTTAGATGATTTTTAGCGCAATAATAGGCTGTTATTTAGTCAAATTAACTTAAAAAAGCGAAATAAAACATGGAATTACTTGACAAGGCTGTTATTATGAACTATAATTTTAAACACCAAACACCAAACACCAAACACCAAACCTGCCCAACTTATACTTTAAAATCATCTTGTTATTACAATCAACGTTTAGTCTTTTCTAATAATTTATTTTTTCCTCGATTTTTAAGGTTATTTTTATTTTCGCCGCTTTTTAGCGTTTTCGCCGTTACTTTAGTTTTATTCTTTTCATCAAGTAGTTATGCACTAACATCCCTAAGAGCCAGTA
>NZ_JACFSF010000034.1:0-337 GCF_016100565.1 Gilliamella sp. M0364
ATAGGGGAATTCTTTTTGTAATCAAACTCGGTTGTTAACCATTGCACACGGTTTTTTTGTAATGTTGAGACAATTTTACCCATGACTTTTTCCACTCGAACATAAGTAGGTTGCGCTATAGCCTCTTCAGCACCGTTTAACGGTGTTAACTGACCTTTGTTATTAATCACAAAAAAGTGAATACCATTTTCAAGAGATTTAAGTTGCGCTGAAGGTAAAAAGATAGCTGCTTGTTGCCATTTGGTTTTATCAATTTTCTTATATTGATAATTATTATCTATTTCAACTTTTATTAAATCACTGTATTTTTCTTGAGGTGATTGATTTTCGGCTTCAA
>NZ_JACFSF010000035.1:0-322 GCF_016100565.1 Gilliamella sp. M0364
GTTTGCCATGCTAACCTCACTCAGTTGTCAGCACATTGCGAATGTCGCTAAATTAAATACACCAAACTTATTTGCCAAAATAAACGTTTATGTTTATAGCAAGCTAATTTTAGTTTTAAAACCAATTTCGGAGAAACTTGGGCGGGATTTTGGTTTTAAAAACCCCGTTCCTCAAATTTTTTGGTTCTTTATTTTTTAGTTCTTTGAGTTTCGGACGTTTTGTTGTTTGGTGACTAGTTCTATACGGTGATTACGTCCGAGTTAAGAGGGTTGGCGCGAACCCTCTTTACAATCTCCCGCGGCGACTACGCAAGTGGTCACG
>NZ_JACFSF010000036.1:0-301 GCF_016100565.1 Gilliamella sp. M0364
CCCAATTGGGGCGGAGTTATTGTTGAGGAATAGAGACTTTCAGTAAATATTTTAATCAATAAATATCGGTTAATGGTATAGATAATAGCGATGGACTCTTATCAAAATGAGGGGGGTATGTACAATTAGATTAATGCTGACTTTAACAGTGTTTACTATTATTGGGCTTCCGTTTGTTCCAAAAACGAAAAGCTCTTTATAAACCTGTTTTATGGCGCTATCAATTGACATACTCAATAGACGTTTGGATTTATGTACCACTTCCTAGTGTCTAATTTTCATTTTCGGAATCGAAAAATAA
>NZ_JACFSF010000037.1:0-291 GCF_016100565.1 Gilliamella sp. M0364
CGTAACAAGGTAACCGTAGGGGAACCTGCGGTTGGATCACCTCCTTACGAAGTGCTCGTAAGTGTTCACACAGATTGTTTGTTTATCGAAAAATAGTTAAGTCCCCTTCGTCTAGAGGCCTAGGACATCGCCCTTTCACGGCGGTAACAGGGGTTCGAATCCCCTAGGGGACGCCATAAAATGTGATGAAGCTATTTTTCGAAAAAAAATTATGTTTGTATTTATTTGATATTCGAATGAATAGAAAGATAAAGCTCTTTAACAATTAGGAACAAGCTGAAAGAAACGAGT
>NZ_JACFSF010000038.1:0-285 GCF_016100565.1 Gilliamella sp. M0364
TTTAAGTTAATTTGACTAAATAACAGCCTATTATTGCGCTAAAAATCATCTAAAAGTATAGTGATTGAAAATAATCTATGCAACTTCTTTTAAAGTCTAAATTGTTAACTTTTGTAAATATTATTAGCCAGATAAGCCGTTAACGCACTATTTTAACCTTTTTAAAACTCCTTTCCGTAAATTTTTGGGTTTAAAAAGTGCGCTCTTCAAAGATATGCTATGCAGGCAATCTACATTCGATGCCTGATTTGTTAAAGGTTAAACGCAACTTATTGTATTTATATG